>CALMIO010000004.1 GCA_937864035.1 uncultured Pseudomonadota bacterium
CTTCTCTTAATCGTAAGTTAAAACAACCCACACCACCAAATCCTACATAACCTAAACAAAACAGGATGGCACCAAAACCAAAAGATTCCCCCCCCAAAAGATCCTACCTAAACAGCATAATAAGAGAGTGGCTGCAAACAATATAAAGATCCCCCACAAAGGAGACCAAAGGAGGTCACCATTTTAGGTTGGGTAGGAAAAAGATTCAAAAAACAGGGTGGCACCAATCAACCAATCCCAATCAACCAATCAAAAGAAAAAAAGAAAAAGAGGGCTCAAACAGGGTGGCACCAATCAAATCTTGGCACCAATCAAATCTTGCCGCGGAAAATAGATTGCCAACGCCCATTGAGATATAAATGACTTATAAAACATAAACTACCCGTTACCTCTAACAACGAAGGTCGATCACCTTTGCACTTGGCGGCACCAAAATCATGCCGCACAATAGGAAACTTGCCACTGACAACCTCATCAAGCACAACTTCAGCATGACCAACCACTATCGCACATACCCCAAACCTCTCACAAAAATCAGATGGATTACAAATTTTATCAATCCACTTAATCACACGTAGCGGAGAATGCTCCGATCTGTCTAACCTCGAAAACACCTTAGAATCTAACCTCCCCAAAGCAAGCTTGCTCGAAACATCTCTATTCATAACCCCCAATTGCTTAAGACCTAATTTAGGAGACCCCTTGTCAGTAACCGGAATCCCAGCATGCAAATACAAAACATTGTTAGGGGCTAAATAGAAAAGCTGAAAATGTTGCGCCATCCACTCCACAGACTCCCGCAAGCGCTTATGTGCTTGCAAAGTCGCATCAACCTCCTGCAATAAAACTTTATTCTCTTCCATAGCAGTAGCAAGCAACCTAGGCCTCGATAGCAAATCATAAAAAGATCTAAAAATACTTTCTACCCGTTTGACTAAATGCGGTTTTCCTAACTCACCAAAAATAAGACCACCATCTCTCTGAGAAAAAAGCTTGATTTGCGCTTCCCGCGAACCCAACATCGCGCGCACAAAAAGTAAATCATGGTTGCCCCAAAGCAACTTCCATTTTTTTGATTGATAATGCTTTCTTAATAGAGAAATAGCACCCAACGAACTTGCCCCCTTGTTAACTATATCACCAATAAATACAACGTTGGCATTTTTAGGGATACGTCTCAAGATTCTCCGTAAAGCTAATATGTCAGCGTGTATATCTGGCATGATATAAAGTGATTTTCTATTACTCATTTTATTTAGTTGATATTCTCTAACCAATTCCACGGCAATTATTCCTTGCGTGGTTCATATCCAATTAGATTAGTTGGAATCGGACGAGGATGCATTTCCCAATTGTAGTCAAAAAGTAAATTATGAGAATTCCCTTTTCTATCAAAAAGTCGGGTTGAAAACGATAACTTCATCAAAGTTCGTATCCCGCTTTCTTCAGCAACAACTGAGCCATGTACTGTATAAGCGTCTAACAAAGATATAACATACGGTCGCAATTGTAAGGCTTTTGATTCATCTGCCTGTTTTTCAAAATACGGGGTTAAAAAATGTGTATCTGCTTTGGCATTGCCAAGAAAAAATTCCTGCACATAAACCTTTGGAGGATCTCTATCAACACATAGATATGTATGTTCGATCTCTATCTTGGGTTGAATTCTGGGTCCCTGAATTCCATCCGTATGTTTTTCCGCGCTCCTTTGCCTTTTGCCAACCTCAACATAAGATTGATCTATGCCTAGATAGGCAAAACTCTTCTCCATCATCTGAGGATCAACCGCCCCTTCAAAATTTGCGCACATTTCAATCGCAGGGAGAAACTGCTCCAGCTCTAGAGGTATGCGAAAATCTGTTCCGGGCATTTTAATAGGCATACTGTGACAAGAAATACCAGAAGTTACGGCAGAAAAATCTTTACCGACAGTTCCAATTTCAATCGGCTCTCTAGGAACAAGAAACTTGCTTTCATCCCAAATTGTGCAGTAATCAGCAACCATCTGATTGTTTGGAATAAGATGCCTCGGAAGCAAAGCAGGGACAAACGAATAACCACCCCGCTGACCCATAATATGTTCATCAGTTAAGTAACCTAACTCGTGCCTATTGAACTCACGTTCCGCTTCTTCCTTAGATTGTATTGCCCTATCTGTACGCGGTTGCGAGTTAGTAGGCAGTCGGGGGGGGGCGCACTAATTAAACGATATCTACTAGCTTCAATTTGAGTTTTTGCCATTAACATTTGAATTTTTTAATACCTAATACATAGGTCGCCCTTATCCAGTTGCTTAATTACTTTTCCAAAGGTCAAATAGTTTTTATAAATTGCCAATATAATTCATACACCATTAGATAAACTAATATACAGCCAGTTCAAAGACTTTGCAAATCAAAAACTAACAAGCCCTTTTAATTGAACCACCAGAACCATTACTATTAAAGTTAGTTAACACACCTCTTTAAGAAAAGAGCATACTAACTCGAAGTATGCTCTTTCTCTCACAAGCTATCCTTGCCGCTTACCAAACTGCTCTGGGACATGAACAGTGCTTCTAATGTCTCTTAACCCCTTAACCATAATAGTAGTAGCTAAAATACGATCAATTTCACGATGATTATTTACTCGACCACTAAAATGCGCCACACCATCTCGCACCTCAAATTTAACATTCCCAAGCTTAATATTATCCGCTTCAAAAGCTCTCACTAAAGCTCGAGTTAACTCCTGATCGGGAACAAGCTGAATCTGCAATAAAGAATTTACACTCTTTACCTTGGGATCAGACCATAAAGCCTTTTCAATAAGCTCTTTATCCCTATTGGAAGCTACGTTTCCAGCTATATTAACTTCACCACTTTTAGAAAAACTAAGATCAACTTTATACGCGCCAGTCAGCGGGAGCGATCTAATGCGTTCTCTTAAGCCTTGAGCAACTTGCCACTCATCATTCGACATAACGCTATTTGCTTCAGAGGCTCCATTTGTAATTCTGTTTTTTACCTGCAATGCGTTGACAATTTCACGTTGATTTCCAACAACTTTGCTGGTGGCTGCTAAAACTTCCTTTAGATCTTTTTCAGAGCTAACATATCCTGAAAGAGTCAAAGTTGTTGGTTTAAGATCGATTAAAATCTTATGCCTTCCAAGATCTGTCAGCTTGTCAAGCTCAGCACGCACTTGCCTATCTAAACGCCATGGCAAAGCAAACGCTTGTTCAACCAGTCCACAAACTGCCACTGACAATGCAACAGCTCCTAACAACAGAGAGAAAAACAGCTTACAAATATTTTTTTGATATTTCATATATTTTCTCCTTTAAGTGGGCTAAATAAAAGTTCAAGATCGTCTTTGGTAAGTTTAAGACTACTAAGACCACCCTCATTTATCAAGGCATCGGCAATTTTCGCTTTTTTGCGCTTAAGATCCATAATTTTATGCTCGATCGAATTCTCTGTTTGCAGTCTGTATACCGAAACAGTTTTCGTCTGCCCGATACGGTGCGCTCGATCTACAGCTTGATTCTCAACAGCTGGATTCCACCAAGGATCATAAATAATCACCGTGTCAGCCGCGGTTAAATTCAAACCAAAACCTCCGGCCTTTAAGCTGAGTAAAAGCAGTCGCTCCTCTTCCCGATTATTAAAAGCGTCAATAATCGGCTGACGCTCCTTAGTTGAACCGTCAAAATAAAGATATTTTCGGCCGCTTTCATCAAGGTGTCTCTTCATTATGTTTAACATTTCTAAAAACTGGCTAAATACTAACACCTTACGACCTTCGTCAAGAGCTGACTCTAGCAGTTCTTTGAAAGCGTTAAATTTTCCAGAATCAAAACCCGAAACGGTTTCAAGACCGCGGATTGAATTAGGATGATTGCAAACTTGTCTTAAGCGAAGCAGAGCGGCCAAAATCGAAATACTTGCCCCTACAACCCCTTTTTTCTTTACTTCACTAAAGATTTTTGGCCTGACTTCTTCCAAAATATCACCATATAGTTGCGCCTGCGACGGGGTCATCTCCACGTGAATAGTAGTTTCAATTTTTTCCGGTAACTCTTTTTCTACCTCAGCTTTTTTGCGGCGCAAAATAAAAGGTTTTGTTTTGTTATTAAGGGAGAGCATTATCTGCTCAGGATTATTCCCTTCAAGAATAGGTTTCTCTATGAAATTCTTGAAAAATTCTGCGCTTCCTAAAAATCCCGGAAGCAAAAAATCCATAATTGACCACAGTTCTAATGGACGATTCTCTGTTGGAGTCCCAGTTAGCGCCAAACGGTGAGTCGCGCGGATCGATTTGGCACACTTTGCTGTCGAGGTATTAAAGTTTTTGATATTTTGCGCCTCATCAAGGATGCAATATTCAAATTCAAAACGCTCAAGCTCACTTTTGTCATTTCTTAATAAAGCGTAAGAAGTGATGATCAAATCATACTGAGGGATCGTAGAAAATAATTTTTTTCGAGTTGGTCCATGCAATAATAAGGCATTAAGTTTAGGGGTAAACTTTTTTGCCTCATAAAGCCAATTCATCACCACCGAAGTTGGCGCAATAACCAAATTTGGTTTAAATTTGGCTTTTGCCGAACGCTCTTCCTTTAGCTTTTGCAATAACGCTAACGCTTGAATAGTTTTACCTAAACCCATTTCATCAGCCAAAATACCACCTAGTTCAAATTGGTTTAAAAAACACAACCAATTTAAACCATCATGTTGGTAAGGACGCAACTCGCCATGAAAATACTTTGGCGGTTCAGTTTTTTCGATTCCGCCAAAGGTGGCGAGTTTGCGATTGAGCTCCTTAAGATGCAGGTCGATGTTTAGAGTGACAGAACTTAAATCAGATCTGCTCAAACTTAAAGCTTGGATTGAATTGATTCTGCTTTTAATGGTGTTAGAAGCGCGAAAATTAACATCAACCATTCCTAAAATCCGCTTTAACTGTTCAAGATTTCCCCCCGGAACTCGTGCATAACTGCCATTGTCAAGCCTAATCCAAGCTTTCGGCTCGTTCTGACCAGAGCGAGAATTTTTAAAAAGAGAACTAATCGGCACGGTCGCGCCTCCCCTCAGCAATTTAACATCGCATTCAAACCAATCAATCTTTTGAGACGTAGCTGTCTTTTTTGACTGTGATTTTTCGGCGTTAATTGAAATTGAAAGCCCAAGATCAACAACTCGCACCTTCTTTTTAACATCTTCAAATCCTTTCAATTTCCAAGGTGGCGGAAATTGTTTTTCATAATTATGAAGCATCTCAAGCAGGGCTTCTCCTCCAATATAATATTCGTTTTGATGACCGCCGATTTGCGAACAACCAAGTGCGATTAGTTTTTCAACAAATTTTTTTTCCTCCGCCTGATTTGGCAAGATAATACTGTTTTTCTCTTTAGGTGTTGGATAATTAAATCGTAAAAAACCTCGTGCCGAGAGATCGTTTTCTGTTCTGTAAATATCATCGCTATCTTCAATCTCAATCTCGAATTCCGGGGTTGGAGAAGCTTTCTCGGTTTTTGGCTGTTGGCTAGGATTGACAACTTGGAAAAAATTCGAGTTTTCTTTGGATAAAGATTCGATCTGCTCTATCACGCTGCCTAAATCAATTCGATTTAAATAAAAAGAACGTTCAAAGCGAAATATCTTGTAGATCTTTGAAGCTGTTTCCGAAAGCCGCCAAATTGTTCTGCCCGCTTTGAGCCATAAAGGCGAACTGCCAAATACTTGCCCAACCAGCTCTTTTTCTGTGTTATTTGATTGACCATCTAAGATCCAATTCATTTCGAACAGAGCGCCTTGCGGCATCCATTCAACTTTAATTTTCAGATCAGCTGGTTTCTCGGAAAATGTTAACTGTTCAGCGGAAGTATTTAAAACTTTTGCTTGAGTTGAGATTAGCGTCAATAAAAGATTGATTAAAGATTCTTCGTTGATCAACCACATCTCTCGATCCGGCAACCATTCCCCTTGTTCAGCCACAATTTTACAGATCAAATTTTCAATTGGAGTCACTAGATCCGTAAAATGCGGCCTTAAAATTAACTCGCTATTTAACTTGCCCGAAGGGTTAGCTATTCCTAAAATAATTTTTTTGTCGCTAAGTTCAAAAATAAAAGATAACGGAGTACATTGTTTTGCGGCTTGCTCGCCGCCAGCAGGCTTTACTATCAGCTCCGCCAAAAGGTTTGCTATTTCGTAAGGCCTTACGCGGTTTTCTCCGGTTTGGTTTGCTGGTTCTCGATTTTCAGAAAAAAAATTATTTTCCTTTAAAAACTCTAATGAATCATTCATTTTGTAATGATAATTTAGATGTGATAGGCGCTGCCAAGCAATTTTAAGCTAAAATTTACTAACAAGCAAACGGCCGTATTTTTACTTAGCTTGCTCGGTCTTGAATTTTAAAAGCGGCAGTTTTAATAAGTTGCTCCAGAGATCTTGGCTGTTTTTAACATTCTCTAGCCATTCTGTTAAACAAGTTAATATTTCAGGCATATCTTGTTTTTTCAAGATTGATTGCGGCAAATTCTGACATAAGGTACTAAGCATGGTTTTTACTAATTCCAAAAGCTTGTAGTATTCCTCTTTTTGCTTATTTAGTTTGCCTCTAAGATATCCTTGCAGCATAGAATAATTGCTAAATAGCGATCTGTGACTTGTTTGCTGGCAAATTAAGGATATTGCCCCATTTTCTGCCCCATTTTCTATTAAAGACCATTTATAGTTTACCATTACGTTTGCTGACATATTACGATACTCTTGTTGTGGATTGTCTCTATCAATTTCCAACAAACCTTTTCCCAACCATTTTAATAACTCCTTTCTGTTTGACGGTTTAATCATTTTGACTTCCAAAGCGCAGTTTTCTTTGTAAGTCTCGAAGCTTTTTTCAAGAGCCTGGTAAAATCTTATTTGATCTAGCTTTTCAACGATTGTTTCTTGAATTTCTTCATATTGATTGATGCGATCTTGGCAACTTTTTTCTAAAGACCAAATGTCTTCTATTGTTTTAGTTTCTCCTTGTTTGTTCGTTGAGAAAAGGAAAGAAGGATCTTTTTCTAAAATCTCTTTTAGTAGATAGCTATCTGTTCGAGTATCCGTAGTAAGAAAAATACCATATATTGTGTTTATCGGTTCAAAGCTACCGCCAAAGCGGAATTTTTCCGGATTATTTTTTACCCAGTTAACAACCGTTTGATAATTGATATTTAACGCCGCACAATCTTCCTTTAATTTATGGATAAAATTTTTACTGTGCGGAATAAAATTTTTTAGTAAATCATCAATACTTGAGATCTCTTGAAAGTTACTCTGCTTAGCTATTTTTTGAAGTTCTACTTCTAAATTTTGTTCTGGATACACGATGCAAAACCAACATACTAATCCGTGCAAAGCGGCTGTACAACTTTTGGCTTTTGTTTCTGTTTTTTGATACTCCTCAGGCTCTAATTGTCTTTGTAATTTTTCCCTTATGCCAAACCGAGCCGCAGCAGTTTTAAGAATAACATAGATACTTTTTGGCAATAATAAAGGAAGATTAGCTTCGATTCTTTTTTTCAGATCGTCAGCGTTAATTTGTAATTGGGTTAGAAGGGAGAGTGTGTTTTCGTTAATTTGATTGTTTACTAATTTTTCAAAAAGGTTTTGAAAAAATTTTAATGGATACACTTTTTGCGAAGTTTGATTATGAACTCTCCGAAGCAGTTCCTTTGGCAGATCGGTGTTTTCTAAAGAGAGTAACTTATTGAGATCTTCTAGGTTTTGTCTTAAAAATTTTAATGCTTGTGGTGCAAGTGAGATAAGGCATCTCTGTTGTTGGAGCGGAAAAGTATTTATTGTTCCCTTAGCTGAACTTTTAGCTGAATGGTCTTTTGGAGCGTTAATGCCGCGCGCGAGCTCATCTAGAATTGTAGTTACTTGCTTAAGAATTGCTAATGATCTCTCATGGTTCTTGTCGTTGATAAAAAGATTGTCAAAGCACGGGGCTTCTTGATCTATCTTTTTTTCAATGGATGGTGGTTGAGGCAGTGTGTTTAACGGTGGTAGATGATTCTCATATGTGACTATATTATTAATTGCGACTGGATGAATTACTGCTACAGGCACGATTGAGCTAAAAATAGATAATCTTTTTACAATAACAGAAGCGCTCTGTTAGTCAAGAAAAATCGTACTCTCTTTCGCCCTTTAATCTTAATTTTTATAGCTCTCTTTTGAATTGCTTATCCTTTTAATCTTTGCTTTAATAAGCCTCTCGCTAACTATAACAATCTTCTTTTGAGCGCTGGTAGCTCAGTCGGTAGAGCAGCTGACTCTTAATCAGCGGGTCGAGGGTTCGATCCCCTCCCGGCGCATAAGTTTGATTTTGCTTCTCCTCGATTGTTTAAAGCTAAGAGCTTGGCTAAAAACCTAAAATCACTTGGGTTTACCCTAGTTGTTTCTTAATTAAAACATTACTTTTTTGAATTACCAAAAACAATTATACTAAACTTCTGATTTAATCTTTCCTCTTAAAACACCAAGCATGATTAAAAGATTTTTTGTTTTTTTGCTATTAATGACAGCTTTTGCCGCTTGTGATGATTTTGTTGGCGGCAAAGGAGAGAAAACTGATAGCAATACCGGCAAACCGCTTAAAGCGACTACTGGCTATGGGCAAGCCGTTGAAAAGGCGAAAAACATTAAACAGCTTGGTTCTGAGCGGGCGAGCTCGCTCGAAGAAAGAGCGGACGAGATTACATCTGATTAACGGCTAATTTGTTTTTGCGTGAATAGCACTGATCAGCAATTCAATTTTGTCGGTCAAAGCCAGACGATCTTTCCCATAATCGAATTTTGGTGGCTCTATCTGATTTTTATCACAGCGATCCTTGGATTGATCGCGGTCGATCTATATTATTTGCGGCGCGGAGCGCGGCCAAATTTAAAAAATGCCTTAATTTATACAGTTGGTTGGGTAAGCTTAGCGCTAATTTTTAACGTTATTTTGTATTATTTAGCTCTCTGGCGTTTTACTGCGGCGCCGCATTTGGCTACGGAACTTGGCCTAACTCCAATCGAAGCGGCGCGCCGCGTGGCTCTTGAATATCTGACTGGCTATATCATCGAAGAATCCCTATCTGTTGATAATGTTTTTGTTTTTGTTGTTATTTTAAATTATTTTGCGGTACCACCAGTTTATCAACACCGCGTTTTGCTCTATGGCATACTAGGAGCGATCGTTTTTCGCGGCATATTTATAGCGCTTGGCTCGGTGGTAATGAAATATCATGTGGTGATGATTTTGTTTGGAGCGCTTTTGATTCTGACCGGCGCTAAACTTTGTTTTTCTTCTTACGAAAAAATAAATCCGGAGAAAAATTTAGCCATCAAATGGCTTAGGCGATTTGTAAGGATTGATCCACATTATCACAAGGATTATTTTTTTGTTCGCTTAAATGGAGTGTTGCATGCGACTCCGATGTTGGTTGCTTTGGTCGCGCTTGAGGTAACGGATCTAATTTTTGCTTTCGACTCGGTGCCAGCAATATTTGCAATCACTAAAGAGCCGTTTGTTGTTTTCTCTTCAAACATCTTTGCCATTTTAGGGCTTAGAGCCCTTTATTTCGTGCTGGCTGGAGCGCTCCATCTTTTGCACCTTCTTAAATATGGTCTTTCAATTATTTTGATATTTATAGGACTGAAGATGGTGGCATTAGATCACCTTTACGGCGGCAAAATGCCGATCGAATATTCACTAAGCTTCGTGGTTTTGATGTTAGGTCTTTTTACGACGCTCAGCCTGATTTTTCCGAAAAAGAAAAGACAGGCTCCCAATGGCTAAACCGTTCTCTTTCTAGCAACTAAGCTTTCTCGGCGCGCCAAGCGTACTCCATAAATTTCTGACCTTCGGGGTTAATAACCGAGGTTACTGCTCTAATCTCTTTGCGGTCCTCGGAAAGTTCGCCGACGGTTTCGCTTAAATTGCCGTTGTTGTCACCGACTTTGAAAGCGATTTTGAGAGCGCCGTTTGGTTTGATCTCAACAATCTCGCCGTCAAATATGGGATAATTTAATACCATCTTGTTGGCGTCGATAAAGCCGTTGCCGATTATTGGAAGTTCAACCATAGAATTGCCAACAATATTTCTGCCGATCAGATCAAATACCAAAACTCCGTGCGCTGGCGACTCTTTTGGCTGGCCGTTTTGGTCTTCAACTAAGATACTAGATGTCCATTTCCAGAATCCGGCAAGCTCTTGAAGGCTCTTTGGATCATCAATCTTTTCGTCAGGATTGCGAAGAAGACGGGGAGTAAAAAAGTCGGCGGTGCGCCCATCTATTTTTTTGCCGTTTTCAACTCTTTCAAACCCGATCCCGCTTGTTAACAAAGTGCCAAAAGTTGGCTCTATTATGTCAGGATTGTAATAAAGGACTTTCAAACCGCTCTTTTTGGCGGAGATAACTTCTTTTGGCTCAAAACGGCCATCTTTGTTTCTATCAAAACCAACAACAAGTTTTGCAGGGAACTCATCGGTAGTGATTTTGCCATCGCTGTTTGAGTCAAAGAGCGCTAGCGCTTCGTAGCCGTTGGCAAAACGTCGCTCGCCCCAATCTTCGCCAAGCTTAAGCGCGTTACCAAAAAGCTCACTGCCATCATTTATAATTCCATCATCGTTACGATCCCAGCCAAGAAATCCAATCTCAGAACCAGCAGGCCATTTATAATATCTTTTTTCGCGTGCTTCAGGATCGAGCTTAAAATCTGAAAAGAGAGAGGTATTTATCTTTTCAGCTTCGCCCGGGGACCATTCAAGTACAATAGGGGTTAAAATTATGTTATTGGCAGCTGTTGTAACCATTGTTTTAGAGCAGATCTGATAGCGAGCTTGCTCGCTTGCTGGCAGTTTTGTGTAATCAACGAATGAGCAAACGCTACTGCTATCCTGTTTATAATATAAGGTGCCAAATGGATTATGTAGATCTAATAATCGATAACTACTAGCGGATGTCGAGCCGAGCAACATTGCGGTTGTTAAGATCATTCTATCGGAGGTTTTTCCAAGATATCCTTTCATTGGGCATGATCTTGATAATGTGTACAGCGCGTCGCTAAAGTTCTGACCAGTTGCGGTTGGAGGCGCAAACACACCACTACCTGTAGAGCTAAAATAGTTAGGTAAATTTATATTATTATTTGCAATTGGTAGATATGCGCTCATCGCGGCGCATTGTGAGGCGCAGAAATTTTGGCGGTTGATAAGAGTATTTGTGCCAACACCACAAGCACTTAATTGACTCATTAGGCAACTTGGGGGCGCTCCTAGTAGAGAGTTCACTACAGGGTGATTTTCAGTGTCAAGACAGGTTGATGGCGGCAACGGCTGAAATCTGTTTGTTGTAATGTTGTTTCTGTTTATATAGAAACCAGAAAATGAGCAAAAGACTTTTACCTGTGTTCCAATTTGCGCCAAGCATTCTTTTTCTGGGGTGGCAGTTGGAGTTGGAGTAGGAGGGAATTGACAATCTGTCACTTTAATATCGTCAACTTCAATGTCTTTTGATAGCACTAGAAAGTCTGGATTTGTTTTATAACCGATCTCAAATGCTCCAACTTTGCTTAGATTGGCGGCTCCTCCTAATCCGTGCTGGTTAAAGGTGGTTAGTGGCACCGATAAATTTTCGCGGTTATAAGGTCTTTTTAACTCTACCCGTGCCCGCGAGCTTTTTGAGCCGCTCGGATCGCTTTGGTCATAAAAGATAAGATCAATAAAAGCTTGCGCTTGCGCGGTATTGGCTCCCCCGGGGGCGTCAAAACTAAAGTTAGTTAAAGTTACGCTAGCGCAACGGCTAACATCAACGGAATTTAACGCTAAAAACGGATTATCTCCAAGATTTGTCGGATCAGAAGGATTGATGTTTTCTTGATCAGTCCAAATGGCACGTGAATTAGCGGCTGAAGCGGCGGCTTCAGCGTGAGTATGTCCGCCATTGTTATTAAACATTGCTTGAGAAGATTTTAATTCGCCGCGAACATTATTTGAGGGAGGGTTGGTTGCCGAACGAATATCAAATATGCGGTATTTGCGAAAATTAGGAACGATATTAATTGATCGTTGAAATTGATCCGGACTCTGAGCGCGAACCTGCTGAGTCACTTTGAAGTCATCAATTAAAATATCAAAAGTTTGCTGGGCTTCAATCCCGCGGACAGTTGATAATAAAAGAAAAAATACGCCAAATGTTAAATAATAAGATTTTTTCAACATAATTAATGTAAGTCAGAATGAATTGATTTTAGCTTTTAGACTTTTACTGCCTAATTTATTTAGTTAATGATAACATCAAATACCGTTCTAAGCTATTATATTAAGATGCTAACTTTTACTGGAACTATCCAGATACAAGGGGTTTTTAAAAATCAAGAAGCTGGTGATAGCCCTGATTTGTGGCTATTAAAAAGCTGATTAAAATCGGTAGTTTACTTCGTTTGCGGCGGCTAGGGTGGTTGTTTGGTTAAAGGGCACAAACTTTTTGATTTTAGTTTTTACCGCCCCTACAAATACCGAGCTTACAATCTCCAATATTTCGCGTGAGTTGTCTTTAGTTAGGTAAATCTTGGCTGATCTTAGCTTTTGATTAGCCTGAGGATCTGTCAGATTTTTAACCGTTGGCACGATAACCATGACATCACGCCATTGACCATTAATTTTCAACTGCTTCTCCTCTTTTGCGGCTAAAGTGACTAGATATCTGGTTTTTCCGTTAAAAACGTCAAATTCTCTTGTGACACCTACTTGCCAATCAACGGCGCGAGCTAAAAACGCCGCCGAAAATGGATCTAAAGTGAAATTTGCAGAATTTAATTTAATCTTTTTAACTTCGGCTTTCTCAAAATCTTGACGGATAGCGGTAATTTTACCCGGCTCCTCAAAATGCATCTTTATAACTCTATTTCTTTTGTTTTCGTTGATGTTAAAGTTAGACCAGATTGGAAGAAAGTTATCTGCCGTAAGCAAGCCTTCGGCGGCGTATCGGAGTTTATAAAAAACACTAACCATACCAAGAGTTTTGACGTCAGTCATAATTTTATAAGAATCGCCTTCCAAAGTGACTCTGGCGCGAGCCTCTGCCGCTGGAATTCCTTGCCATGAAATCTCGTAAGTGTACTCTCCAATAGCTGGATTAAAGCTCTCTGAATTTGGTTTATAGATAGGGGTTATAATTTTTATAGTGGATGGATCGACACTCTCAGGATGGGCAATCTGTACACTCAAAGAGAGTGTAAGCGCAATAAACATAGCTATATAGCACTTATTAAGGGCGTATTTAAACATCGATCTTCAAAAAGCAAAGATTTTAATATGCCTTTCTATTCTCTTAAAAAGAAAGTTTCATATCAGCGCTGGAGCCCATATAATTATATTATGAAGTTTTTTTTTAAGCCAGTTGCTTAATATGCGATAAATAGTTGATTTTGTTTGAAAAATTACAAAAGATAGCTATTAATTCTCTTTTGTGACTTATTATTTTCTTGATTAATCTAAAATATTTTTTTCAGAAGGGGGATATTTTTTGAAAGAGTTTTTAAAGATTGCGCTTGGCTTCGCCTTATTGCCATTATTTTGGTGCTTCTTTGCCAGCACTTTTATTGTTTGCCATCCTTTAATTTGGCTTGCTGATAGGCTAGGGGGTTACACCGCTTATCGCCAAGCTCTCCTTTTTATGAATCATCTGGTTTTGTGTTCGCTGAGACTGGTTGGTTCGCGGTTTGTGGTTAATGGTTCGCTTTCGGAGGCGATCATCAAAAAAGAGTGTCCGATTATTGTTGTATCAAATCACCAAAGTATGTTTGATATTCCGCTTATTATAGTTTTACTTGCCAAACTTGAGCCGCGTTTTATATCGAAAATTGAATTAGCCAAAGGCATTCCTGGAATTTCAATCGCTCTTCGCAAGATGCGGGCGGCTTTGATTGATCGCTCTGATCGGCTCTCCGCGCTAAAATCCATCGCTGATTTTGCAACGGATATAAATCGCACTAATGGGTGCGCAGTGATTTTTCCGGAAGGTACGCGGGCAAAAAATGGAGTTATAAAACCTTTTAAACTTGGAGGACTGGAAATTTTGTTAAAAAATATGCCGACAGCAAAAATACTTCCTATCACAATTAATGGAAGCTGGAGATTAAATAGGTATAATTTATGTCCTCTGCCGTTTGGCGAACTAATCACTTTGACAATCGGCAAAGCTATTGATGTTGACTCGCAAAATGTCGTTAATCAATGTTTAGAAGTTGAAAAAATTATAAAGCAAATGTTGCTAACAAGCTCAGCTTGAGCATCTCTAGGACTTTAAAAATAACTAATCTAGTTTGGTAGAGCTTTTAAGCGAAGCGTTATTTTTTATGAATTAGTTACTACAGCCGTAAAATTTTATATCGCTTATTGAGATATCTTTTGCCTTTACGACAGCGGCATTGTTAGTTAAAATTCCCAAAGAGATCGCTCCGATATTTGCCAGATTTGCCTCTCCCGCTGGTCCGTTGGCGTTAAATTCACTCAAAGCCACCCTGATTGTTTCATTATTGAACCTTCTATTTAAGCCGACTTGTGCCCTGTTAAATTTGGAGCCCTCTCTGTTTGATCTGTCATAAAGTGTAATTTCAAAAAACGCTTGTGGTTCGGTTGTGTTAGCGCCGCCCGGAGCGTCAAAGCTAATTCCACTTAATTCCACTCCCTGACAAGAGGCGGCATTAAAGGAAGAGTTTGCCAAGAATGGTTCCGTTCCCAAGTTGTTAGGATCAGATAAATTAAAATTATTGATTGTTTGATCGCTCCAAAGTATAAAGCTGTTTCCAGCGGAGATAGGAGCTTCGGCTTGAATTATTCCGCCGCTATTTTGACGCCTTTTGAGAGCGGCTCTTAAATTGTCGCTTGCTGGCGAAGTTGCCGAACGAATTTCAAATACCCTAGAAGCTCTAAAAGTGGAGGGAGAAGCGGTAACGTTTCGTTCAAACTGAAGGGGAGTAGCCGCTTTAACTTGTTGATCTAAGCTAAAATCATCTATCAGAATGGTGCCTGATTGAGCCTGGGCTTGCCCAGCTTTAAAAATTATACTTGTTGCGATCGATAAAGCTAGCAGTATTTTAATCGTTATTATTTTTTTCATAAAAAAGTGCTCCATTGAAATTTTTGCGGTTTTTGGAGAATAATTTTTAAATTTGCTATAATTCTAGAATTATAAGATGCCCCTAAATGCTGAATCGATGCAGGACGTTTAAATTTGAATCACATAAAAAAATGGCGATTTCAGATTGGACAATTAAGAGATAATTTTTTATATATTATAAAGCTAGTTAAAGCATATTCTCTGTTTTTTTGCCGGAGTGGCGGAACTGGCAGACGCGCCGGATTCAAAATCCGGTTCTCGCAAGAGAGTGGGGGTTCGATTCCCTTCTCCGGTAGCTTTGAACAATTTTGTTAATTGAGGGTATTGAGCTGATGTTTGCTAAAACTCACTTTCTTTTCAGAAAATCGACAGCGTTTCTGGTGGTGCTATATTTTACCGCGTTTTTTTCTCTTATTATTATCTGCTCATGTTCTAGGATTTCGGCAAACTCGCAAAAAGAGCACAACTCAGATTTTACCATTCGCTCATTAGATATATATTTGGCTCGCGCTTCCATTGGTAGAGCTGATTTTGAGCAGTATTTTTTTGGAAACGATCTGATCATTATGGAGTGCGGTCCGCTGAGTGGGGCTGTTAATGATAAACACCACAGCAATGTTATTAATTTAACCAGCGATCAAACTCGTACTTTGTATGAAAAAGTTTCCGCCGTAATGGCTCGTCTCAAACAAGGACCTTATAATTTTGATCGTCCCGGCTCTCTGAATTCTATCTTTGATGAAGGACAGATAATATTTAAAGTTGAGAGTCAAGCCGGGGAAAATTTTGAAATTCAAACCTCTCTCCGTTCTCTTGAAAGTATGCGTGGGTTGCCGGAGAAAAATATCCGTGACATTATTCTAATGCTTCGTTCGGCTGATTCTAAACACGCTTGTTCTCGCTTCCCTGTTTAGCGATCCCGCAATTTTATGTATAAATCCGATTTATCTTTGCCCGCGGTCAGGTTTCGCAAACCGTAACTAACTTCAGCTGGAGAGTGATCAGTGTGTTGATAAATATAAAGTCTGGCAATACCGGGAATCTGCTCAAACAAATAAGGCCAAATCCTTTCGGCGTAATCAAGTTGTTGATTATAACCTTGTCTGCCAGATTCAGTAACCCAGATCGGTTTGCTGATTGAACGTAAAAAATCTCTTACTCCTCCCGGGCGAACGACGTTTTCCAGCTGTTTACCATAATAATGAACGGCGAATATATCAACCAAGCTTAAAATTCCGCCGGAGACTAATTGTTTGTTGTAATTAAGAGATTGTGGAAAATTTTGATTAATAGCGGTTGTCGCCGCGCTGACTGCTAATTTTCCCGGAGCACGTTCGCGCACAACGTTTGCTCCAAGCGCCGCCATTTCCAGATAATTTGTTGGATCTTCAAAACTCATTACGCCGTTATCCGGATCTTCAATCATGTTTGGCTCGTTCCATATTTGAAAAGCTCGCAGACGGGGGTTATTGCCATATCTGTTAACCGCTAACCTAAAAAAACGCTCGATAAATGTTTTACGGGGATTGCCGTCAACCCAATTGGCAGAACTTGACATCCAGCTGGGAGCGCCCGTGACGACCGCTAAAGCCTCAAGCCCGTCTGGTATAGCCGCGACTATAGAGTCTGTGAAATTAAAATTTGGAGCGTCAGAAGGAGTTGGCTGAACATTGTTATCCCAAGCTATTAAAATTCTGATAAATTTTAATTTTAAAGTTCTTTTAACATCGTTAAATTGATCTGACATCGAGCCAAAGCGCCCGTCATTTGCAAAAGCATTCAGCCCTAGTTTCCCGTATGATAATTCGCGACGAGGTGGATCATTAATGACTGAGTTGCCGTCGTCTATCGTCTCTTTAGCTTTTGAAGAGTCACAACCTGATTGGGCAATTGAAAGAGAGAGAAATAATCCAATCATCAATAATTTTGGCAACAGACAAGTTGATTTTTTGAATTTTATTTTCATCGTCATCATACTTAACTTGAAGCAATAATTTTTTTATGAGTGTCTTAATATTATTAAATCATTTATTGAAAATAAGCGCAAAATATTTTAGGAGGCAAGCTTCAGATTGGCTTTATTTTCCAATGTTTTTAGGATTTTGCTAATTTGATCGTCAACTTCGCTATTTTCTAAAGTTCGCTCCATACTTTCAAAAAACAACCTGTACGAAACTCGCCTAAAATCTTCACCATCTTTGGTGAAATCGTCTAAAATTTGAATCTCTTGTAAATGACTGGCAGCAGCTTCTCGCATAATATTTATGGCGCTTTCGGCGAATTGACGCTTATCAAGGCGTAAAGTTAAATCGCGCCAAATCGCGGGAAAATCAGAGGATTTTAAGTTCTTCTCCTTTTTAGGAGAGTTGACAAGAGCTTTGAGTGAGCCTTCAAAATAAAAAAGATCTTCATTGATTCCAACAAAGGAGTTGATTTTAGGGTGTAATAAGCCAAAATAACCAGAAATGCCTCCGCCAAAATCAATGCCTGCTTGAATTCCCGGATGCAAAAGCGGGTACTCAGCTTGGCTCAATTTAAAGTCCTTTGCTTTTAAAGAAGCTCTAATATCTTTTAAAAGTCCGGCAAACGCTCCGAGTGTCTCCTCTCTGCTGGGCGGCTTTTTCCATAACCCAGTATGCCACCTTCCGCAAAATATTATTGAAAGAAAGTCCTCTTCAAATTGCTGATCTCTATCCTTAAATTTGCGGTTAAATAGTTTGCAGAATTCAAAAGCTTTAACGCTAGTTAGTCCCATTCTTCGATTGCGGGCCGCCAGATGGGCAAGATGCAGGGCATTGGTTATTTTTAGATGCGAATAAGCAGATTCTATGGAATTAGTGATTTGAATATGTTGCCCTTTGCTGTCGCCAGACAGTTTCGCTAGAAGATCAACTTCGTTAGAAGAATAAAATGATTTGGTGACAACCTCAATAAAACCCCTATTAACCAAAAGATTTTCCAATGATTCTTGGATTTCTAAGGTTTTATTAGGCGGTGGGGAGTTATAACTTAAAGGAGGTAATTTAGAGGGCACTTTATCTAGTCCCAAAACTCGCGTGTATTCTTCAAGCAGATCTTGTTTGCGTGATATATCCCAGAGGCGCCAACTAGGGACTTCAAAAATAATCTCTTGCTCGGTGTTTGCGGTCTCTTTGGCGGATATTTTAAAGCCAATTGCTGTTAAACGCTTGATTAAATCTGCCGTGTCAATCGATGGTAAGTTTAATTGGTGTTTGATGTAAGCGGGCGAGATGGCTACCTCGCGCTTTTCGGTTGGTTTGTCCTCGTAGCTAAAAAGTTTTCTATTTGACAGAGTGTCTTTCGCGGCTTTTCCTAATTGAATGTCGATTTCATGAGTAACTCTGCCGAGCGCCAGCAGTTGATTTTCGAAATCCCCGCCTCTTTCAAAGAGAAAAGAAGCGTCAGTTGAAATCCCCATCGCGCGCGCTGTTTTGCGGATTGAAATTGGATCAAAAAGCGCCGCTTCGATCAATACTCTGGTTGTTTTATGATCGCAAGCGCTGTTGGCACAGCCGATTACTCCGGCAATGCCGACAATCTCTTTTTGATCCCTTTGAACAAGAGCGCCGGCAGGCACGACGTAAGTTTTGCCGTCAAGAGCTTTTATTTCAGTTGCTTTTTCAAGCTCGACAAAACGCAAACACCCTTGAAGCTTATCGATATCAAAAGCGTGCATTGGCTGACCAATTTCTAATTGTAAATAATTTAACAGATCAACAATTGGAGGACGTTTGCCGATCTCATCAGCTGGTAGAAAGCGCGCTATTTTATCTGGTAGTTTGAAATTATTTAATTCTAGCTCTAACAAATTCACTCTCAAACATAGGCGGCTTTCGAGATCAACTTTTATGGAAAGTTTATTATTTTTTTCAGGTAGTTTGCCGTAATTTAATGGCTTTAATTGACGCCCTAAATAAGCTGCTAACTCGCGAGCTATTCCTAAGTGTGAAAAATGATCGCCGCGATTAGCGAGAAGTTCGATTTTAAATTGAATGTTTTGCTCTGTTGTTTCGATTGACTTAACTTCTAAGCCTAAAATATCGAAAATCCCCCGCAATGTGCGGTGATCTATATCGGCAATCTCGATTAGCTCTTCCAGTAATTTTAGCTGAACAATCATACGGGATTTAAACTTCTCCTAATATTCTCAGATCCCCTTCGTAAAGCGGTTTAAGTTTTTGTATGCCGGCAAATTGCGCCGCCAACCGAGAAGAGCCCAGCCCAAAAGCCATGCCCGAGACTTTTTCCGGATCAAAACCGAATTCAATCAGCACTTTTGGATGTATCATGCCGGCTCCGCCGACCGTAACCCATCCGCAATTATCGCAAAAAATGCAACCAGTGCCTGAGCATAAGTTACAATTGATTTGCGCGCCAATACTCGGTTCAGTGTAAGGGTAAAATTTCTGAACAAAGCGCACCTTTCGTTCTTTGCCAAAAAGATTTTTCAAAATGTGTTCAATCAATCCATGAAGTTCGGCGAGCGTCAGGTCGTGATCAAGCCAAACTAATTCATATTGATGAAACATCGCTTGATGGTTGGCGTCTTCTTTTTCGTTGCGGTAAGCCTTGCCGGGAGTAACAATTTTGATCGGTAGGGAACGATCTTTTTTTTGTTGGGCTTGGTGAAAGATTCTAGCTTGAATGGAAGTGGTGTGAGTTCTTAGCACGTAGCCGCCTTCAACATAAAAAGTGTCCTGCATGTCTCTAGCGGGATGATGAGGGGGGATATTCAGAGAATCAAAGCAATAATACTGGCTTTCTATCTCTGGTCCGCTAATAACTTCAAATCCGAATGGCTTTAAAATTTGATTTATTTTTCTCTCTAAATAAGTAATAGGTGAAATTCTGCCAATGCCAGCCGCGAGTAACCCGGCAGAAGGGTCGATAAACTCGTTTGCCAGTGATTTTGCAATTTTGAGCTCTTCAAGTTTTTGATCGCTAGCGGCAAACAATCCTTCGCAAAACTCCTTTAAATTATTTAGCCTCGCGGCAAAGAGAGGTTTTTTTTCAGGAGAGATTGTTTTTAGCTCGGCAAAGAGAGATTTTATGATCCCATCTTTGCCGAGCCATTTTTGGCGGCTTTCCAGCAAAAGATCGTCGGTCAAAGCTTGTAACTGCTTTGCTTCCTTTTCGATCTTTTCTAAGAAATTATCACCAAGCGCCATTTGAAAATTTTCGAAAAGTTATAGATATTTAGCCGTGAGCTAATTTTGGAAAGAGGTTTTTTAAAGCCGCATTCCATTTCTCTATATTGCTCTTTTGGGCATTTAGCAACCAAGTTGGATCGCCTTCAATCGAAATTTTGATTATTTGATCTCCTTGAGCGATCGAGTCAACAACCTCTTGGCCTTTAATCACCTTTCCAAAAACGGTGTGTTTGCCATCAAGCCATGGAGTCGCGACGTGGGTTATAAAAAATTGGCTACCGTTAGTTGCGGGACCGGCGTTTGCCATTGAAAGGATGCCTGGACCATCATGTTTTAAGTTAGGTGAAAACTCATCGGCAAATTTATAACCCGGCCCGCCAGTGCCATCACCGCGCGGATCTCCCCCTTGAATCATAAAGTTAGCAATTACTCTATGAAACTTTAGACCATTATAAAAACCTTTGCGTGCTAGATTAACAAAATTAGCCACGGTTGCTGGAGCTTCCGCCGCGTATAAATTCAGTTCAATGTTTCCTTTTGATGTTTCAATCTTTGCTTTTAAATTGTTTTCTGCCATTAAGTTGGTTCCCATAAAAAATAAAAAAAACGATCCTGCGATGATAAATTTTTTTAAAGACATAAAAATATTACTAAATGTTAAAATATTAAACCTTTCAATAACTTATTAACTTTAAAATTATCAAATCTGTTTTTATCCCCCGTGCTTAGCGCTATATACAATACATATAACGTTTATTCAGGTTTTCAGATAAAAACATTGATTCATCTATAAAATAACTAATTTCTTTAGAGATTTAAATATAATGTTATGAGGTCCGGGAAAGATTTTCGCCATCATTGAAAGCTTTTACTTGAATTTAAATTAGCAAATTAAGCTTTTCCCCCTTTCCATCATTGATATTATCACTCTTTTGACAGTTCTCAAGCTATAACTAAATTTCTGGCAAAATGGCTTATCTTGCGCTAATAGTTCTTGACGTGTTATTAAGGGGGAATGCAAGTTGTTGTAATTTGAGTTGCTTAAATTTAATTTAATCAACAATCACATCTTACATATTTTACTTACCTAAAACCTTGATTTAAAATAAAAATAATTTTTGGATATAAGACTTATGAAATTTAAATTTTTATTATTACTATTGGCAAATGTATTTTTGCCGGTAGTTTTTTTAGCTAATCAAGCTGTCGCGGATATAACTGACGCGCAGTTTGAGAAGATGTTTGAGAAATTTGTCACATCTGATAAAGGACAAGCCGTTCTTACCAAAGCTTTGCAACAGTATGAGACGAAGCAACGAGAAGCGGCTCAGAAACAAGCCGAAGCTCGCGCCAAAGCTGAGTTGGAAAGTCAGTTCAAAAATCCCGTCAAAGTTGATGTTGGCTCAAGCCCTACAAAAGGTCCGAGCAACGCCAAAATAACTATCGTTGAGTTTTCCGATTTCCAATGCCCATATTGCAGTCGTGGTAAAAATGTTATGGAAGAGGTTTTAAAAGCTTATCCGCAAGATGTTCGTTTGGTCTTTAAAAACCTGCCTCTCCCTTTTCATGATCAGGCAAGGCCAGCCGCTCGAGCCGCTTTAGCCGCTGGCAAACAAGGTAAATTTTGGGAGATGCATGACGCCCTTTTTGATAATCAGGGCTCATTACAAGAGAGTTGGTATGTTGAAAAAGCAAAAGCTCTTGGTTTAGATGTCGAAAAATTTAAGAAAGATATGGCATCGACTGAGATTGAAGAGCAGATAAAGACAGATGAGACTTTAGCGCGCAATCTTGGCATTCAAGGAACTCCGGGCTTTTTTGTTAATGGTGTAGCGGTCAAAGGAGCTTATCCGTTTGATCACTTTAAAATGATCATTGATCGCTGGTTGCAAAAGAAAGCATAAAGCTTGATTGGTAAATTAAAAAAGGGAGGGAGGTTTTATTTTTAACCTCCCTCCCTTTTTTATTTTTTACTTGGTTATTATATTTGTCCGTTTCTGATATCGACCGACTTTTTGTGCTACTAACCGACGGTCATAACCTTGCGGCCATCCCAAGTTGATATAGTTAGAATCGGTTTTTTTGCTCTTTCTTTTGCCGAATTAAAATAATTTTTACTGACTAAACAAGAGCTTGATATTGGAAGCTCTTGATAATTTTTTGTATCATTAAAATAAGTCTTTTGAGATTTGTTTTTTAAACCTCTTAAGACTTTAACTTTAGTTGCTAGCGAATTGTTAGGTCTGTTCATAAGCGAAAATCCCCCTTTAAAGTTTCCCAAAAATTTCGGATGGCGCTTAAACAAAAGCAAAAGGAGTATTAGACTCGCAATCTAAGAAGCAAAATTAAAACAGAAGATTGATAAAGCAATTCCCCTTTTAAGCGTTCCGAATCCCCCATATCCGAGAACGACCATATTACCTAACAACTATACGAACTGGTTTGAAAAATCCAGTAAAATGCTGACAGTATTTAAAACCCTTATTTTTAGCGGTTATAATCTAGAATGTATATTCGAGCTATTGAATAACTAATTCTCCTATTTTTAGGAGCCTTTACTAGAAAACTAAATTATATTTTGCTGAAAACTATTAATTTATTCACTTTGGGTGTCACTCTGCTCTTCTTGGGGCTGTTGATTCTGGTTATTTGTTTGTTGTTGAGCAGTGCGCGAAAGTAAAATTGCTTTTGAAACTTCCACTTGTTTGCCAGCAATGTTCCAAGAAAACTTTTGATCGATATTGATGCCATTTAGCTTGTCAAGGTTTAGATCAAAAAAGGAGTAATTTGGACGGAGACTGCTATGTACTAAGGCGTCACTATCAATGGTTAGCTCGCGTTTGATTGTCTCAGAAAGAGATTCCGAAGTTAAGCCAGCCGCTGATCCTATATTTGCATAAAAACGAACTTCCCTTACTTTAATATTAGTATTTGAGGGGTTTTCTTTTTCGTTATCTAGCCAATCACGATCGTCAGCTAGTTCTGAATCGTTATCGGAATTATAGCGCGAGGCCGATCTCGATCTGTCGTATTGATCTTTTTGTCTGCCGTTGCCTGAGCTGTCTTTTCCTCGGAGCGAACGATTGTTGCCACCACGCTCATTGTTGCGTCTGTAATCAGAAGACGAGAAGCGCTTATTGTCATATTGATTTTCATCTGAAAAATCATTTTGGGGTGAAGCTTGGCGATTATTACTTGTATTTGCATTGAGATAAAAATGTATAAGCGAGGAGAGAATTTTTTGCAGATCTGAATCTTTTGATACTGTTTCGGCTAGCGCCTTGCTTTGTTCGTTTGTTTGTTCAAAAAGATTTATAAGAACCTCTTTGATCTGTTTAAATTTTGCGCTTGCTACATCAGCCGCTGTTGGCAGTTGGCCTTGAACGAGCTCTCCTTCAAATTGTTTTTTTAAGTTAGAAAGTTGCGGCAGATCATGAGCTGAAATAATAGTTAGTTCTTCTTGAAAATGATCCGCCAAAGACTCTCCTCCTATTCTTTCAACATAAAGATCAAGATCATTTGGGAGACCATAATTGATTGCAACAGAGAATTCTTTTAGGTCGAGAAGTCTGGCGGCGACGTCGGTTACAACTAATGCTGCTAATTCACCTTGTCTTAGGCTTGCAAGCGCCTGATCGAGTTTCGGTTGAGGAACATTCCCAATTAACTTTATCGCTTGTAGACCAGCTTTCTTAAGAGTTACCTCAACGAAATCAGCGTCTGATGGAGTATTGCAATAAACTAAGATTTTTTGCCCTAAACGGGTTAATATTAATTCAGTTAGCGCATTTGGTTTTGCTAATAGCTCTCGTCCAATCTCAAAATAAAGATGTTTTGTTTTTGAATTATTCATAGCAGTTTCTTTCTGTTCCATTTTATTTTTTTATAAGGTATCAATATAATTTGTTTTTCAACGGGGATTAATAAACTACAGCCAATTACCTTTAAAGTTAAATTTTTAAAATTAAATTATTGTCACCGCAAATATCCAGACAATCGATTATAATCAATATGAGTCAAGAGGTGTTTAAGCAAATAAATTTTTATCTGAAGTATTTTGCTGAAGCAATCTTTGCGAAAACACAACTACAATTATTGATAAGCGAGTTGTTCTTAGAACCCATTAAAACTGACTTTGCCAGAGAGTTTCTCTCCAGACAACTTTTGTCCGGACAATTCGCGCGTCGACGATTTTTACTCATCGCCGTTTTATTGATTCAGCTTTTGTTTTCTCCATTCTTAATTCAGGGTTGTTCGTCATTAACAGTAACAGATAGTGCGACAAACTTTTCTGAAGTTAATCAGTTGATTTCTGATAGACAATCCGCTGAATTGATAATCAATAACGATAACATAATAGGTTTAACAAATAAAGAGGTATTAGAATCGATCTCCTTGTTAAAAAACAAACTCGAGCCTCTGCCAAAACAGGAGAAATATCAGAAAATTTATAGTTGCGGCAAAACATACCTTCTTTCAAAGAATGCCCCGAATTTTAACTATTGTATTTTGGGCCTTACAGATGATTATCGGCTATCTATCTCCCTGCTTCGAGCGCAAAGCCCGAATCTATTAGTCAGAAGTTCTCAGCTTTTTCAATCTGTTCCCGAACAATCGATAGATAATTTTGCTGTTTCTCCTGATTTGGCTTGGATAACTTTTGTTGCTAATGGCAGAGAACTTCAAGTTTTCTCCTTGCGCAGCGGAGCGTTAGTTTTGCGCACGGCTCGAGTGCCGGGCAAAATTAATACCCTTGAATTTTCCCCTGATAGCAGATCTATTTTGATGTCGGCAACTGATGGTAAATTGTATCGAATCAGATTTTTGGACTTGAAAGAGCAACTGAATCCGCTCGAGCAAGAGCGGCTGTTTGAAAGATATATCTCGGCTGCTTCGATAGTTAGCGCTTCGCGATTTCACCCTACGGGCGATATCTTCTTTTTTGGGGATTGGAGTGGCGAGATTACCGCGTTTCGCACCTATACAAGTGATCGATTTGACGGCCGCTACGCGAAAAATATCTTTAAAGGGCGAGCTTTTTCGAGCAAAGGGTTACTGGCGCGGCTTGGCACGGTTGGGACGCCTCAAATATCACTCATTGAGATCTCTGATGATGGAAATACTTTGGTATTTGCCAATAGAGAAGGCGCACTTGGGGTGGTTGATCTAAGAGGTTTTAGGCATTTATTGCTAACTCCGTTAGGTCGGGGAAGAATAAAAAAAATGTTAATAACACCTTTTGGCAAAGAGGTGATTACTTTAAATCGAGACCGCCAAATAGCTACTTTTAAAATAGAAAAGAAAAAAGCCAGTGGATCTCTTTTTAATGAATATTCTTTGAATTTACTGAAAGAACATGAGGGTATTTATGAAGATTTAGCTTTAGTCGATCTGGATAAATTCGTAGCTCTAAGCGCGGACGGTAATTTGAAAATTTTTACGATCGCCGCAGAGTAATCTATTAGGAACCGCAAGAAGAGATTTTAAAACAACGTTTAACAAGAGAAGTTGTTTTTTACCCTTTAAATCATCTGTTTACTGAGTCTTTATCTCTTTATTTTTCATCATAATATTTAAGCTTAGTTTTATTGCCGAAACTTGACCTTTAAAAAGGTAATAGTTGATTTTCTGATATATTCGGATTACCGGCAGAATCAAATTAAGCAAGGGGTTGTTAAAGGAAGGAGAGAATTATCTTTGTGTTAATTATCAATAGCAAAGATTATAATTTAAAAGATCTCAGAAGATGTTAGGTTTATCAAAATTATTCCGAAGTTATAATATATTAAGGAAAAGATGATTTATAACTTTAAAAACAGAAAACGCTTTTGAAAGATATAGTATAGATTAAAAAAACAATGACAGAAGACTTCAAGAAGATCATAGAAAAGGATAGAGAAACTAAACAGAAACACTCATGGTCTGGCTCAATGCTCGAGTATCTTGAAATTGTCAAAAAAGACCCAACAGTTGCTAAACTCTCTCATAAAAGAGTCTATGATGTGATTATCAGCCGCGGAGTTAGCGCCTTAAATACTGATGATGATCAAAAACTCAAAAGGCTTCATCAGGAGGAGAACTACAAAGTTTATAATTTTTTCGCAGATTCTTTTTTTGGAATGGATAAGACAATCAACCAGATCGTGCGTTATTTTCATTCAGCTTCGCTTAAAGGGGAAGAGAGCCGACAAGTTTTATATTTAGTTGGGCCAGTTGGGTCTGGGAAAAGCTCTTTGGTTGAAAGATTAAAGCAGGGTTTGGAGGAATATGGAGGTCCTTTTTACGCGATCGAAGGTTGTCCAATGTTTGAAGAGCCATTGCACTTGATTCCGAGGCATTTGCGCCGTGAATTTAGCAAAATGCTTGGCTTGGAAATTGAGGGTGATCTCTGTCCGGTTTGTCGTTATCGAGTCAAAGACGAGCGTAAAGGGAAATGGGAAGATTATCCTGTGCGTACTTACGAGTTTAGTATCAGGGCGCGCCGCGGCGTTGGTGTTGTACCGCCAGTTGATCCTAATAACCAAGATACCTCCGTTTTGATTGGCAGTGAAGATATTTCCAAGCTTGATATTTATTCGGAAGGAGATCCAAGAGTGCTCGATTTGACGGGGGCTCTCAATGTCGCCAATCGTGGCATTTGCGAGTTTATCGAGGTTTTTAAAAATGAAACTGAGTATTTGCACGCGATGATTACGGCGACACAGGAAAAGTCGATACCCGCTCCCGGCCGCCATGGAATGATCTATGTTGATACCACTATTATCGCCCATTCGAACGAAGCCGAATGGAAAAAATTCAAGAGCGATCATACTAATGAAGCTATTTTAGATCGAATTGTTACTGTTAAAGTTCCTTATAATTTGCGGTTAAGTGAGGAGGTCAAGATTTACAAAAAAATCTTGCGGCAATCTCATTTTACAGCTGACATTGCTCCACACACCTTGGAAATTGCTTCGATGTTTGCGATTCTCTCGAGGCTTGAGTCAACCAGTAAATGCGATCTTCTGACCAAATTGAAACTTTATAACGGCGAAGAAGTTATTGAAAAAGGCCGCACCAAAAAAATCGATGTTAACGAGCTTCGAGAAGAGGCTAAAAACGAGGGAATGTCCGGGATCTCCACTCGTTTCATAATGAAAGCTTTAGATAATGCGCTCTCCGACAATATCCAGCAAAATTGCATTCATCCAATTAGCGTTCGAGAAGCTTTGGTCAATATGGTTAAAGAGGCGGATTTGCCGGAAGACACCAGAAAGCGTTACCTTGAATTTTTACAGGATACTTTGCACAAAGAATATTTGGAGATTTTAGAAAAGGAAATTACAAAAGCTTTTGTTTATTCTTACCAAGAGCAAGCCGAGTCGTTATTTCAAAATTATCTTGATCACGCCGAAGCTTACGTTAACAAGAAAAAGTTTCGTGATCGCAATACTGGCCAAGAGCTAGAGGCTGATGAAGCATTCCTGCGATCAATCGAAGAGCAGATCGGGGTTGTTGGCACCGCTTGCGATGGCTTTAGACAGGAGGTAATCGCTTACTTGTGGTCGGTTACTCGAAAAGGGGAAAAAATTCAATACAACAGTTACGAACCTTTGAAAGAAGCAATAGAGGGCAAACTAATGTCGGCGGTACGGGATGTTTCCAGAATTATTACGACTGCGCGTGCTCGCGACAAAGAGCAGAAGGAGAAGTTTGATCGCATGGTGGAAGTTCTGATGCGCAATGGTTATCCGCCAAGTTGCATTGACACGATTTTAAAATATGCCGCTAATAATCTTTGGAAAGATTGATTTTTAATGTCAAATGCAGTGTCTGAGAAAACAATTTTTAGGCCCTTTACCCGCTCTTCGCAACGTTCCGATCGAAGTGCGCGCGATCGTTTACGCCATCGCGCTAAGGTAAAACAATCAATTCGCGAAAATATCGCCGACATTATTTCGGAAGAATCAATTATCGGTCGCAGTGGAGATCAAATTATTAAGATTCCCATTCGCTCAATCAAGGAGTACCGTTTTGTGTATGGAGACAACGTGCCGGGAGTGGCGCAAGGCGATGGCCAGCAAAAACCGGGAGATGTCATTGAATCTGCCGCTGAATCTGAGCAGGGTGTTGGCCAAGGAGGGGGAGATCAGCCCGGAGTTGACGCTATTGAAACTGAGATCTCAATGGATGAACTTATCGATCTGATGTTTGACGATTTGGAATTGCCCGATCTTGAGCGTAAAGCTTTGAAAGAAATTGTTTCCGAGAATGCTGTTAAACGCAAAGGTAAACGGCATGCCGGTATTCGGCCTCGCCTCGATAAACGATCAACCGTTAAAAACAAGATCAAACGCGAATTGGCCGCTAATCGTTTTAAAGAGGAAAGGCAAGGAGATTTTTCTAATCAAACTGAAGAAGAGAAAAGATTTCCCTTTCATCGCGATGATATGCGTTATTTTCACGTTGCTCCAACGACTCGCGAGGCTTCCAACGCCGTTATTTTTTGCGTGATGGACACTTCCGGCTCAATGGGCACAGTTAAAAAATATTTGGCACGGAGCTTTTATTTTTTATTGTATCAATTTATTCGGCAACGCTATCACAATTTGGAGATTGTCTTCGTGGCTCATCATACTGAAGCTAAAGAGGTTTCCGAAGAGGAATTTTTTCATAAAGTAGAGTCGGGCGGAACTTACATATCTTCTGGCTACCTTAAAGTTCTGGAAATTATCGATGCCCGTTATCACCCCTCTTTGTGGAATATTTACGCTTTCCACTGCTCGGATGGTGATAATTTTTACTCTGATAATGAACGGGCGCTGGCGGCCGCTAGGGAATTGTGCAAAGTGTGCAATCTTTTCGGATACGGAGAGATTAAACCAGCTGGCGGGGCTTATTATAGCGGCACGATGTTAGAGGTTTTCTCTCAAATCGACGCGGAAAATTTTCAGATGCTTTCTATTGAAAAAAAAGAGGATCTTTGGCCGGTTTTTAAGAGTTTTCTAGCTAAAGAGGCTAAAAAAGAAAAGGCTGAAGTTTAAATTAATTATAAGCGCTTTATTCTCAAAAAGGTATCTCTATGAGTTTTAGTTTGGAAGATTTAATCCAATGGGATGATAAAATCAAAGAGGTGGTAGAGCGCTATCGCTTGCGTATTTATCCGCAAGAGTTTGATATCTGCGATCACAACGAAATGATCGGCTACATGGCTTATGCTGGCATGCCGTCGCGTTATTCGCATTGGTCTTTCGGTAAAGGCTTTGAGCGCCAAAGAATGTTATATCAACATGGAGTGGCGGGATTGCCATACGAAATGGTGATCAATTCTAATCCATGCGTTGCTTACTTGATGCGTGACAACACTTTATTGCTTCAAATTTTGACGATTGCTCATGTCTATGGGCACAATGATTTTTTCGCCAATAATTTTACTTTTAAATCGGGAATCGACGCGCAATATACACTGCCAATGTTTAAAGCGCACGCTACACGCGTGGAGCGCTATATGCAGGACCCCTCGATTGGTTTGGAAACGGTCGAAGATACTTTAGATCACGCTCATGCTTTAGCTTTTCAGTGCTCAAAAAATCTAGCGATTAGAAAAGTTTCCATGGAAGAGCAAAAAGAGGAGTTGTGGGCGAGATCTCAGCCTCAGCCAGATCCATTCGCCAATATTCATCAGAAAAAAGAATTTGTCGCTCCCGATTTGAATAAAATACCGATTGAACCTGATGAGGATTTGCTGGAGTTTGTCGCCACGCATAATCCTTACCTGCCGGAATGGAAAAGAGATCTTCTTAGAATTGTTGCGAGTGAAACCCGTTACTTTATTCCTCAGATGGAAACAAAGATTATGAACGAGGGTTGGGCTAGTTATTGGCACCATAAGATAATGAATCAACTTGATCTAAGCGAAGATTTGCGGCTCGAATTTATGGTGCGGCATAATCAGGTATTGCGGCCAATCCCCGGCAGTATCAATCCGTATCATCTTGGTTTTATTTTATGGCACCAAATTGAAGATCGCGCCAATAAAGAGGCCGGCTTGGATCCGGAAGAGGTTAAATACGAGATCGACACTCCCGGAAGGCAAATGATTTTTCAGGTGCGTGAAGCAGATCGCGACACCTCTTTTTTGCGGCGTTTTTTGGATGAAGCTACTGTGCGAGAGCTAAATTTGTTTACCCACGAAAGGCGCGGCAAAGAGCGAGTCGTGGCTCAGGTTGCCGATCGGCAAGGTTGGAGAGATGTTAAAGAACAACTCATTAAAAATGTCGGGTCAGGAGGGATTCCAGTCATTAAGATCGAAGATGCGGATTATAAGAGGCAACATATTTTATATTTAAAACATTACCATGATGGTAGAGATTTGCAATTAGAATATGCTGAGGCGACATTGCGGCATCTTTACAAGCTCTGGGAACGCGAAGTCGTCTTAGAAACATTGTTAGGTGGTAAAAAAGTTCTTCTGCGGATGATAGAAGGCGAGAAGCTGGCGATTGAAAAACCTTGATTTTGAGAGAAATTTTTTATAATCCTTGCGCGATAAACTCTACCTTTTGTTTTTGCTTTAATTTATAAATAGAGTTTTTCTCTGAGTTATTGCTAATTAATAATTGCCGTAACAATTGGAGTCATAATTGGCGTTGGTATTGGTGGCATAGGCGTTGGTGTTGGCGTGGCGATTGGCGGCGGCGTATCACAGCTCTCAAGTAAGTAATAAAGCCGATTTCCAGCGGCATAAATAACATCTGGATTGTCGTCGCCGTTTAGATCGGCGATTGTTGGAGTTGACGAAATACGCCCGCTTTGAGTGCGATAAGTTTCGAGTATTTCGTCGGTTGTTGGATCGCTTAAAGCCAGCCAGTTGTGAATTGGAGATGCTAAAAGTAAGTTTTGCGAACAACTATTCGCGAAGAGAGCCGGCCCTTTAAAGTGTCCTAAGAAAGGATCGCCGCTTGTGAAATCGTCCACATTAATTCGCCACAATTCGGCGGCGGCTCGCGGATCCCAAGCGAAGATATACGAGCGCCCACTGCCACCAAGCTTTTTTGATCCGTTTGAAAATCCGATTATCTCATTTAATCCATCTCCGTTTATATCGGCGATCGCCGCCGCGCTCGGAGTGCAAGCATCTATCGGCAGAGTTGCCAACGTCTCGCCATTTTTAAGGTTGACTACTTTATACCACTTGCCAATTTTGTTGTTGGTGTTTTGCGGGAAAAAACAGCCGGAACCGATCACGATTTCACTGCCCGGATTGTTGGGAATCAGTTCGGCGATAACCGGTGCGCTATGAATAACTTGCTCGAAAGCTTTCTGCCAAATTACGAGCCGAGGGCTACGAAACGGCACTAATTTGCCTCTCAGGTTGTCAGTTTTAAGGGCGTAAAGATAACCGCCATTATGGGTTGGCGGTTTCATTCGTAAGTTTTGCGAAATATCACTGCCAATAATGAGTTCTAATTTGCCGTCGCCATTGATGTCGGCAAAGGTCGGTGAAGACCAAACGGTGTCAGCCGCGTTGTAATACCAACGTGGTTTGCCATTAGCGCCCAGTAGATAAATGTTGCGATCAAAAGAGCCAAAGCCAATCTCCATTTTTCCGTCGCCGTCAACGTCGGCGACCGCCGGTTTAGCGAAAACCGCATGACGGAAAGCAAAAAACTTTTTCTTTTTGGCGAATTTTTTGATCGAAAATATCCAAAAAATTGTGCCATCATTGGCGTTAAGCGCCACCACTCCGCCATCACACTCTTTGACTCTAAAGCCCCCATAGCCGACGATTATAAATTTTCTGCTATCGCCAAAGAGATTTGCGACCACTGGAGACGAATATAACTTGTCGTTATTTGGAGCTTGGCAAGTGCGATTTGGCAGGTCGCGACTCCAAACGACGGAGCCGTCCAGCCGATAAGCGGCAACGGTACCGTTACCACCAGCTATTACTACTTCCGGACCATTGGCGTGGTTGCTGTCAAGTTCACTAACGGCTGGTTGCGAGTAGGCGCCAACTGCGTGAAGCAAACGAAAGGAATGCTCCCCGTAATTTTCGGCAAACGCGGCTGGGCGGCCGCTAATTAAAATAAGGGTAGCAATAATCTGAAAAGGTAAGATTAAACAAAGGTGATTGAACGAGTATTTTTCGTGAAACATTCTTGTATAGTTAGCCGGCAAAACTGGGCAAAATTGGCAATATGATTTTCCCCCTCTTCTAAAATCGATTTTGCACCTTACTCTATAATTTAACGGCTTTTTATCTTACTGCCTTTAGTTAGTTTATTATGCGATATTAAGGGGTATTTAAAAGGTTTTTGAATACCATTACTTTGCTAAGTAATTGAAAATCCTTTAGTAAAAACCATTAAAATAGAGGTTATGTCCGGATACCATATTTGGATTTAACTCATGGTAAGCTGGCAATTTGGAATCTTGGTCGTTTTTGGCTTAACTTTATTTTTTAAGTATTCACCTTATGAGCTATCTTTTTTGTTTGACAAAACTATTAAATAGTCTATCCTATAGGAAGGTTTTAATGGTTAGCTTGCGGAGTATCGATGTTAACTATTAAAACTGTCGCATGCGCGTTAGCTAACTAATCTGCCCTTAGTGGTGTTTTGGCACCGCCGCCTCTGCTGACTTTTATATTTGAAACCACCAACTTCTTTTAAAAATTTATAACTTAACGAGTTGTATAATCTTTGATTGGAGATAGGTGGCTTATTTTTGCTTTTAACTTTTTAACTAATGAACAATAAATTATACGTTGGAAATATACCATTTTCATTTCGCGATCAGGACTTAGCAGAGGTGTTTAATAAACTAGCAGGATTTGTTTCGGCTAAAGTTATTATGGATAATCGATCTGGACGGAGCAAAGGATATGGCTTCGTCGAGTTTGATTCTGAGGATAATGCTCAAGCCGCAGTTGGTGCTGTAAATGGCAGTGAAAGTTCTGGTCGCACTTTGAAGGTGGCGATTTCAGTACCGCGTGAAGATAGCGGAGACCGCGATCGTGGTGGTCGCAGACCTAACCGCAATTTTGGTGGTCGTGGTGGTTCTAACGACTTTCGTCGCTATTAGGTTTTGATAATATAACCAATCTTTAAGACGCAGACCCTTTTAAAGTGGAGTCAATTCCGCAAAAAAGGGTTTGTGTCATTAATATCTATAACCTTGGTATCTTTGTATATCACTTAAGATCGTTCAATTATTGATTGATTTTTTCAAAAAGCTCTCTTGGTTGAAATTAGCAGATCTTTTGAGTTGAATTTGAATTACTTACGATGGGTTTAAAGGTAATGCGTTTATTCTGAACGCTGACTGCCAAAAGTTCTTCAATTCCAAATTTTGCTCTTTTTTATTTATTTTTTATCCGCGCGCTGTTAGCTATATCATAACTTTAACTAGATAATAGCAAATCCCCCAATTGACATTCGCGGTGTTTTTGATAAAAACTACTCCTTATCTATTTGTGCCGCTGTATTATGCTCTATAAGTAAAATATTTATGGATTTTTATTGTTTTGTTTGCCAATTTTTAACTTAGATTATCTCTAGACTATATGCTTTCAATATTTCAAATTTTAGTGATTGTTAGTGGTATGTTAGCTCTCTTATGGGCGTACAAGATCTATATGGATCTGTGCAGACTGCCAGAGGGCAACGAGAGAATGAGGGAAGTATCAGGCGCTATTCGCACCGGCGCTATGGCTTTTTTGGGAGAGCAAGCAAAACATATACTCCCCTTTATGGCTGTAGTCTTTGTTTTTATCTGGATATTTTTGGAGTTAAATACGGGCGTAGCGTACCTGATCGGCGCGACGCTCTCTTTGTTGGCTGGTTTCCTTGGAATGCAGGCTGCGACAAAAACAAATGTGCGCACGGCGTTTGCCGCCACTGAGAAGCGCGCTGGTGATGCTTTGCAGATCGCTTTTGATGGCGGCGCGGTTATGGGGCTGACTGTTGCCGGCTTAGGACTTCTTGGACTTGGCGGTTTATTTTGGTTTTATGGCACGCCCGAAACGCATGAGCCTCTAATTGGTTTCGCTCTTGGAGCCTCTTCGGTTGCGCTTTTTGCGAGAATTGGTGGAGGCATTTATACCAAAGCCGCCGATGTTGGTTCTGATTTAGTTGGCAAGATGGAAGCTGGTATTCCGGAGGACGATCCACGTAATCCGGGAGTTATAGCTGATAATGTTGGTGATAATGTTGGTGATATTGCCGGCATGGGAGCTGATATTTACGAGTCTTTTGTCAGCATTACTATAGGTTGCGTCGCGCTTGCCGCAACTATTGGAGCAGGTGATCTGTCGCGCATTACCGATTTTGCTCCGATCTCTGGCGGTGATGCTAATCACTATAAGATTTGGTTGATGCTAACCCCTCTTTTTAGCGGCGTTCTTGGATTTATCGCTACTGGCATAGGGATCAAGTTAATTAATTTTCTCAAAGACGGCGATCCTGCATTTGCTTTACGAACATGTACATTAGTAGCGACGGGAGCCTATTTGTTGTTGGCTTTAGGTTATTTTTTAATTACACCGGTTGATGTTTCTCTCTGGGTTGCAACTGTTGCCGGAGCTTTATGTGGATTAGGGATTGGTTTTGTTAGCGAATATTTTACTGCTAGCCGTCCAGTGCGCGAAATTGTCGAGGCGGCAAAAAGCGGTCCTGCTACCAACATCATTAGCGGCATAGCGGTTGGTCTCCAAAGTACAGCGGTTCCAATTCTTTTGATCATTGTGACAACTATGGTTGCTCATTATTTTGGCGGAATGTACGGTTCGGCGTTAGCCGGCGTCGCTATGTTGGCAACGGTTGGTATGACGATGACCATCGATGCTTATGGGCCGATTGCTGACAACGCTGGCGGCATATCCGAGATGTCTCATTTTGGTCCCGAGGTTCGCTCGATTACTGATAAGCTTGATGCGGTTGGCAATACGACAGCCGCTATTGGCAAGGGATTTGCTATAGGCGCTTCCGGTTTGACGGCTCTTTCTCTGTTCGCGGCTTATGCTCAAATTGTTGCTAACCACCGCAAAACAGTTGATTTTGCTATTACTAACCCTAACTTGGTGATAGGGGTGTTTTTGGGAGCGATTTTGCCAGCTATGGTGGCGGCACTAACGATGAAATCAGTTGGTCGCGCAGCTTCTTTGATGGTTCAAGAGATTAGAAGACAATTTCGCGAGATTGCAGGCTTGCTCGAAGGTAAAGATGGCGTTAAGCCTGATGTTTCAACTTGCATAGCTATTTCAACTCGGGCGGCTCTCAGCGAGATGCGTCTTCCCGGAGTGTTAGCGATTAGCACACCTATTTTGGCGGCTTGGCTTTTGGGTCCGGAGGCGTTAGCCGGAGTTGTTCTTGGCACAACGGTTGTTGGTATTGTAATCGGAATCTTTATGGCAAACGCTGGTGGCGCTTGGGATAACGCTAAAAAATTTATTGAGCAGGGAATGATTGAAGGAGAAAAGAAGGGGACCGACGCTCACAAAGCGGCGGTTGTTGGTGATACTGTTGGCGATCCATTTAAAGACACCTCGGGACCAGCCCTTAATATTTTAATTAAGCTCGTTTCGATCTTGGCGTTGTTGATTGCTCCTATGTTTGGTTAGCTCTCGATCGGAGAGTTGAACTAAAGGGAAGGAGGAGAGGGAATTTGCCGATCTTTTTCTAGGCTTTGCTTACTCTCCAAAATTATTCATCTCAGAAAGTGGGAAAAAGGTTTCTTCTAGTTGGTTAGCAAACTTTTGATTTTTGTCTATCGTTTGAAAATCAACTAAAGTCCGATGGTAGCGCGTTTTTGAAAATTGATTTGACGCTCTGTTAGTCGTTAATTTTGGTTCTTCGCTTCCTTAAGTATATATAATTATTGCTTTTTTATTATGATCTAATATAACTTTCCTTCGAATGTTTTATTTATTAGACTTAACTAGGCTAATAGTGTATTAAGTCGTAATTAAGATGTCATTCGAAGATATTTATAACTATCTGAACAAATTTCTAGCGATCGCCAATCAATTTGAAACATCGTTTGTTCTTGCTGTAGTTGCAATTTTAGTATCCCTGATTGCCTTAAGCCGTATTTCGCGGCAAAAGCTTCCCGCTGTTGTTGAGCGGGTCAGCTCGGTGATGGGTCGTCTTGAAAAAATCGAGCGGAGCTCAGCCGAGCTTAGGACTGAAATTATGCGTGCTCTTGAAATTCAGCGAATCAAGTTTGATTCAACCATCAAGGAGCTTAGCAAGTTAGCATCGCTTTCACCCGAAACTCGTTCTCAACTTGAGTCGATCCTTGATATCGGCCCGCTCGATCTTAAGATTGATGATTCTAACGAGAGTTCCTCAGAATCTGAGGAAGATAAGTTGTTGAGCCATGATACAAGTTTTTCTCTTGATGGCAGAGACGATGAGATAGCTCGCAAACTAACGATTGATCTTGAAGGTGAACACGCTTTAGGCGGCGTCGATCTTGCCCGAGATCTAAAGTCATCGCCGCCGAGCGCCAAGCTTCAAAAAAAAAGTTCTAAGCGCGAAGATTTCAGAGCTGTTTCTTTAGGAGAGGGTCTTAAAAAGAGTCGAACAAGTTTATTTCAAAAGATTAAAAATCTTTTTGCCGGCAAGCCATCTTTGCCGGCTGACATGATCGAGGATCTTGAAGAGCTTTTGATTTCCAGCGATATTGGCACCCGTTTAACAAGCAGGCTTTTAGATGCGGTTCGCTCCGAGGTTGCCGCCGGACGTCAAATAATCGAATCGGAGATAGTCAGCATCTTAAAGAGAGAGGCTTTAGAGATTCTAGGAGGGGACTTGCCGGCAAACCTGCAAATTTCCGCCAACAGGAGGGATGATGGTCCTACGATAATCTTGGTGGTAGGAGTAAATGGAGTTGGGAAAACGACGACCGTTGCCAAATTGGCGGGTCGTTTTGCCCAACAAGGGCTAAAAGTTCAGATGATTGCCGCCGATACATTTCGTGCGGCGGCAATCGATCAACTAACCGCTTGGGGCGAGAAGCTGGAGATCAGAGTAGTTTCCGGCGATATGGGGGCAAAGCCGAGCGCGGTGGTTTTTGACGGCGTTCAAAGCGCCATCAAAGAGAATTATGATGTGGTCTTGATCGATACCGCCGGTCGTTTGCACACCAAGGGGAATTTAATGCAGGAGCTTGAAGGTGTCAGAAACGTTATTAAAAAGCTGGTTCCTTCGGCGCCGCATGAAACTTTGTTGGTGGTTGACGGGACAACCGGGCAGAACGCGATTTTGCAGGCAAGGGAGTTTAACGCCGCCACTCCGCTAAGCGGTTTGATCGTTACTAAACTTGATGGTACCGCTAAAGGCGGAGTGGTGGTGGCGATTAAAGACGAGCTTAAAGTGCCGATAAAATTTATCGGAATTGGCGAGCGCGCCGAAGATCTAATTGAGTTTGATCGGGAAAAGTTCGTTGAGGCTCTCTTCTCTGATCAAGATAAAATGGAGGTTGCCGCCTAAAGCTCCCGCAGGTTCTTTGGTAAAAAGCGCAATAAAAAGTTCAGATGAAATTTATCAGTTTTTTTAAAAAAATTAATCCAAAAAACGGAAGCAAATCGCTTGCTCGCGATAACAATTCGGCGAGCGGTCAGGTTGCCCATAAAATTTCGATAATAAATTTATCGCGGAGTTTAGTCAGCTGGCGGCGAATGCTCGGAATCGCCTTTCTTGAAGTTGCTCTAGTTGTTGTGGCGATCGCGATTGTTCTAATAGTGGCTCAAAAGTCGGGTGTTTTTGATTTGGCGGGGAAAAATGAGTCAACAACATTTCAACAACTAAAGGGTATAAAATCTTTATTGAGTCAATTGGAACTAGAATTGGGACTACTTGCTACAAAAGAAGATATTGAGGGGGGGTTACGCAGAGTAGGTTTTGAGGCTTTTGTTGTCAGTAGTCAAGTTTTCGAGGAGGACGGCATTACAGGTAAACTTACTGTTGCTGTACCTTTAGGCGAAGTCACCCATTTTGTAGAACAAGTTGTTAATCAATGCCCACTCAGCCGTACTGGGGCAAAATATCTTGTTTTTTTTCTTCTGAATCATGTTTGGTACTGTTTACCGTTTCCGCCGTTAAAAGAAGGTTTACCACTTGGCTTTGCTCCAGATCCAACCTTTCCTCCAGATTTGCCAACACCGACGCCGACACTAACTCCGACTCCGACTGAGACAAGAACTGCCGTTGGGGGTGGTATTGAAGGGGATTAGGGAATTTAATAGAAACTATAAATTATATTGAGAGAATTATTTTAAACTCAATTATTTCAAGCTATAAATTGCCAAATGCGGCACTCCTTTCGATATTACTCTCTTTTGCAGTCGTGCGGAGCTTCGGCTATAGAGTTTGCAATTTTACTTCCGGCGCTTTTTTTATTGATCTTGTTTTTTATCTGGTACGGAGTAACCACCACCGAGAGGGTGAATTTAATCACCTCGCTTGCGACCGGCGTCAGACTTGGAGCTACCCGCGGCGTGCCGGAATATTTCGGCAAAAGAGTTGTAGCTGGCGATCCGGAAGACCCATTAATTGAGGTGGGCGCTCTTGATTTTGTTGACGAGTGGCGGCGCGGCGGATCTGCCAGCAGGGTTTTTTCGCTGATTGTTTCGCCGCATTTTCCATCGCCGGCGGCGCAGGTTGCCGCCTTTTATGATCAGGCGGTTGCCACCGTTTATGAGGGGACTTTTTCGCGGCTTGAAGAGCTTCCAGCTTCTCATATTTACGCTTTGATTTATACACTTGAAGGGATGAGGCTAAGTTCCGGAGCTGAGGGGCTTAAATATCCTTGCGATCCAGACGATCCTCAAGGTGGTGGCTCTGGTTGTCTATTTTGTTTTCCTGTAAATCCGATTACCTTTAAATTAGAGAGATTTTACGCCGAACAAGCAAGTGGGGTGCCATCTGAGGTTGCGGTTCACAGGCGAGTTGCGCTTGGTTGCCGTTATCAGTTGAGCGACTTTTTGCTAAGACCCTTGCGGGCGATGATCAGACTGCTTGCTGGCGCCGAGGCGGGACATAAAACTTTGACCATATCAACTTATAATTTTTATGATTTGCCATATTAAAGGGCGGCTGATTTTTAATGCAAGACAATTGCATAATTCTCATGGGGTAGTTTTGCCGCTGGTGGCGGCTATCGCTTTTGGGGTGTTGTTTTTGATTTTTACACTTGGCTTTGAAGCGCCGCGCGTTAAACTCGCGCGGGTTGAGGCGCAATCTGAGCTTGATCATTATTGCGAGATGCTAGCCGTTGATCCTACCAATCACCGCCAAGCGGCGCTTAGTTTCAAAAACGCCATGAATTATTTTGTTGAATCAAAAAGATTGCGCTATAGCAGGATTGTTGGGGCTAACCTCATTATGCCGACGATGCCAGCTGATGTTTCGCCCGCTGGCGGAATGCCATTTCGTTCCGATGATGAAGTGAACGACACGGCGAGTTTTCCCCCTGTTTTGGCAGGCGCTGGGCGCAGTTTTGCCGAGCTTTTAGGAGAGCAGAACAGATGCGAGCTTTATGGAGGTGGCGATTGTTATTTTTACGGAGATCTGACACCTATTAAAACTGGGGTGGCAGAGTGGCGTTATCCAAGCAGTGTTTGGAGCAATTTATTATCAGCCGGCAATGCGATCGGGTGTGAGCTTGTCTTGAGAGTACCGGGAGTATTTTTAGGAGAGCGCCAGTTTAAAGTTAAAACTATTTATCAGAAACGGCTTCGCGCCGAGAGGCCGGTTTACGATCCAGCAAATCCAATCGCAACCTCGCCGGCGCTTGTAATTGCAGTCGCGCCCCATTTGCCGGTGGCGGCTTGGCATATTCCTTGGGACAATCGTTTTAGTTTTGATGATCAAGGGATTGATGCCGATTATCGTTATGGCGATTCTTTTAGAAGGCTTTACGATCCTTATTTTAGGAATTTTCAATCTCCTCAAGAGGGCGATCCTGATCCGTTTGTTGCTTTTGGCGGCATACAACCTCAGAAAAGATTTGCTTTGCAAAGTGGTGTTGCTGGTGATATTCCAACGGTGCCAATCATCTCGAATGTTACTGCTTTGGATGGCTTAACGAGGGTGCCGAGTTATGGTCAGCAAGAGCCAGATCCATTAAATTTTACTCCGAACAGTAAAATTTTTACTGATCGAGAGAGTATCTTTCTGTCGTGCGTGAATCCCTTGATTTTAGTCCGTAACACCTTGCTTGCGACTTTGGCGGAGTTAGCGGGGCGCGATGCCAGTTTGCGTAATATGACAGAAGTTTTGATGGTGGCTACTAAGCACCGCGCTGCTAATTTAGCTTTAAATAACATTTCGAATCCACCAGTTATTATTGCTCCCTTTGGTTCTGATCTTTTGCGGACCGCTTATTATCAACCGTTTGTGTTTTATAATTCTGGTTTTACTGGAGCCGAGTATCCAAATCCTGCTAGCGAGCAATTGGCGCAGTTTTTTAACATCTCTGGTTATGCGAAAAACGGCTGGATCTGGCCGTTTAGTCAAACTTTTGTTAATGGAGTACAAACATGGAGTGATTCAGCTCCTAGTTGGCGTGGGCATCACGCTCTGGTTGCAAATCAGCTTCGTTATTGTTTTCATCTTTATGGCGGCTCTGAGCAGTTGGGTGGAGGTACTGCCGAGATTGAACGCTTTGCTAATGGTTTTGATTTTCTTGATAACTCCGGTTTTGAGCCGCTCGCTGACTATCATTCTCCGCCTTATAACGGGGGACATTGGCGCTCTCTGAGGGCGACTCAGTATTATCCGGTAACGGCGCCACCGCGGCGCGAGTGGGATCAGGCCTGTTATTCGGCTGATTCGGCTTGCGATCCAGCTGTGGCGCAGGCGGCTCCGGCGCTTAGCGCGCCGGAAATTTTAGCGACCCTTGGAGCGGTGCAAAATTGTCCCCGTCTTGAAAATAACCCAGCGATCTTTCCTACAACCTCTCAACTTGCGAATATGTATCCAAATACCTATGGCCAACTTTCACAAATTGCCCCGTGTCCGTTGACTTTAGTGCCAAGCGGCGCCACTTCTAGCGCAGTGGGTGGCGGTGGAGGGGGTGGTAATAATGGTATGAGAAATTTTGAGCTTCGTGGGGACACGATGGGGCTTTTGCGTTATTTGAGAGGAGAGCTTCAGGGGATTGAAAGTCCGGGGTTTTTTCCGGTGCCAGATCCGGCGGTCTTTGATAGCAATCCGCAGTATCCATTTATTGGGGTTGGTGGTGGTGTTTATAGTCCGGTGGCTAATTTAGATGCTTCGTTGGTTTTAGTTTTGCATCAGTTGCCAGAAGAGGTTGATATGGCGGCTCACAGAAATAAAGTGAGGGATCTTTTGTTGTCTTCTCCAGCCAGAAGAATTTTTATTTTTTATCTCCCTTTTTTGCGTTCCGAGAGTGTTAATTTAGGTAGTTTGAACGCGGCTTTTTTGCCGGAAGAGCCAGAGTTAGCGGAGCGAGTTCGGATAATGAATATTTCTCCTTATGACAAGAGTTTTGGGCCAGCTTGTAATGGTCCGGGTGAGCCTCTGGCTGGCGATCCTGAGCCAACACTGGTTGAGGAGGCGGCGCACTTTAGGAATTTTTGGGCGTGTTTGTTGAATGATGAGGATGCTGGAATTATCGCAATCGCGCGGCGATTTTTTTTGAGTGATTTGACCTTTCTTCATAATATTTTTTGATTTCAAATTTAGGGAACGAGTTTTTTTCGGTTGGGTGGAGGTGGTTGTTATTTGAGGTTGTGTGATGCGAGCTAGGGGAAGAGATATTTTTTTTAGATCGTCTTTTGTTGGCAAGAGCAGGGGAGTGGTTTTGGTTGAGTATGTTTTGATTGCCGCTTTGCTGATGGGGATCTTTATAGTTATTGGTTTAAAGCTAAGAGAGGCGGCTCGCTCGCGTGCGTTGAAGGCTCAGGGCGCTTCGACTGTTTCGGCTCCTTGTGAATCTTTTGATAATTTGGGAGGTGGTTCGAGCGTTGGTCTACGAGGCGAAGAGTGCTATTAAAATGGGCGCCGCTCTCTTTGAGTTGGTGTTAAAGGTGGCTTAGTAACCAAAAAATCCGGTTAGTTTAAACAGATATAGTGAGTCCCAAAAAGAGTGATAAAACTTTGGATAAGATGTTGAAATGATTTAGAAAAAAACAGGTAGTATCTAAATTTGTGAAAATATTGGATAAAGTTATGAGTGAGTCGGGATTTTTTAATATTAATAAATTAGGAGCAACAGCAGGCTAGAAGAGATTTTAATAGCGATGAGCTGTGCTCCGAGCAAGAAAGGGTATCAGCTGTTACAAGCGATTGAGTTTTTATATTTAGGTAAATCAGTTAAAGAAGTTTCCTAAGTTTTGCATATACCACAGTCTACCTTATACCGTTGGATAGGGCGTTATAATAGGAAAGGTTTAGATGGTGTAGTGTTTAAGGGAGGTAGTGGTAGGCCAAGGAAGATATCGATAGCGAAGTTTCAGGCGGAATATGTTTCGTTGATCTTAGAACCGCAACTGGCGGGAGAAGATAATTTTACAGCAGTTAAGTTTCATAAGTGCTTAACGCAGGAATGTCGGGAAAGTTTGTGTTATCAGACCCTGCTCAACTATATGCATGAGCGCAGCTTGAGCCTCGTGGCGCCACGTCCTAGTGTGGTGGATAAGCAGAATGAAGATGACAGGAGAGAGTTTTTACTAAAGATCCATCAGCTTTATCAAGCTGGTACTGAGATTTGGTATGCTGATGAAGTTGGTTTTGAAGGCGACCCACGTCCTAGGTCTAAGTGGGTCAAAGTTGGCAGTAAGCCAGTTGCTGGTCGAGCATCTGAGCACTTACGCTTTTCAGCCATAGGCGCTGTCAATCTAAATACTGGGGAGTTCTTCTCTTTGGCTGTACCGGGAGTTGATTCAATTGTGTTTCAAACTTATCTCGATGAACTAAGTAAAGTTACTAACAATAGAAAAATAACTCTAGCGCTAGATAATGCTGCTTGGCACAAAACGGCTACTTTAAACTGGCATAATTTTACACCTCTGTACCTACCAGAATACTCTCCTGACCTAAATCCTATTGAAAATCTCTGGCGCTATATTAAAATTAACTATTTTAATGGTTGGTATGCTAAAAACATTGAGCAGTTAGTTGAAAAAGTCTGCCACTCTCTACATCAAATCGGTTCTAATACAACTCAGATTAGATCCACTACAAATTTCAAAAACTTATTGCGCCAACACAAACATAAACTTATCCCATTCCCCAAAAAACAAAATTATTACCTCAACAAATTCTCATCCTTTTTGGGGTTTGCTATAAGTAACTGGCTGAATGGAGAACTGGCTGAATGGTGCCACCCTGTTTAGTAATTTCTGGATATTTTTAAAGATAGAGGTAATACAGATACTTATCAAAACAATTATTACCTATTATTACTACTAACTGTATGGATTCAGAGAGGCTTTGACCCAAATAAAAAACAGGGTGGCGCCCTTAAACCGCCGCTAACGCCAAGCGGCTTGTTTTTCCCAACTTTGAAAGGATAATTTTACTAATACTTTCAAGATCCATGCCGTTCCATTTTAACTGCTCAGCTTGCGTTCCATGCGGAACAAATCGATCCTCAACTCCAATTCTAATCACTTCTGGAAACTTTTTCACAAGACCGCTTTCTGTTAAATCAGCTAAACACTCAAGCACTGCACCGCCAAACCCCCCAACTAAACTGTGATCCTCCATCGTCAAAATAACCCGATAACGCTCGGCACACTCAATCAACAACTCCCGATCAAGAGGCTTTACAAAACGCGCATTAACCACCCCGACCAAATTAGAGCAATTTTGCCGATTTATGTCTGACGCCGCCTTAAACGCCGTTTGAACCGATGGTCCATAAGCTAAAAGCCCAACCTCCGATCCCTCAATCAAAACTTCTCCCCGACCAAGCTGAATATCGCCTTTGATCGGCAAATTTAAATCAACCCCAACACCACTGCCACGAGGATAACGAATTGCTACAGGCCGCTCCAACTTCAAAGCAAACCATAACATCTCGCGGAGTTCTCCCTCGTCTTTAGGAGAAAGTAGAACAATGTTAGGCAAAGCTCGTAAAAAAGCTATGTCAAAAACACCCTGATGAGTTTCACCGTCATTGCCCACTAAACCGCCGCGATCCAAGGCGAAAATCACCGGCAATTTCTGAATGCAAACATCATGCACTATCTGATCATATGCCCGCTGTAAAAAAGTCGAGTATATAGCGCAAATCGGCTTCAGCCCTTCAGCCGCTAACGCCGCCGCGAAAGTTACCGCGTGCTGTTCGCAAATCCCAACGTCAAAAAATCTGTCGGGAAACTCTTCGGCAAACTTGTCCAAACCAGTGCCAGTTGGCATGGCGGCGGTTATTGCTACAACGCAATCGTCACGACGCGCCATTTCAGCAACACTCAAAGCGAAAGCTTGGCTGTAATTTAAAACCGGTTTTGCAATACTACTCTTAAATTGCCCAGCCTTCCTATCAAACGGTGTAACACCATGCCAAGTTAAAGGATCGTTTTCCGCCGGCTCATAACCTTTGCCTTTTTGAGTGTAGGTATGAACTAACGTTGGAACGCGTTGAATTTTAGCGTGCTCAAAGGCTTTTATCAGCGATGCTATATCGTGTCCGTCGACCGGTCCGATATAACGAAAACCAAAAGCTTGAAAAAAAGCCGCCGGCGAAGCGATAAAACCTTGCACTGCGCTCTCAGCGCGATCAAGCGCCTTGTACAAAATCTCCGGCAGTAAACCAGCTCTTTTTAGCTCTTTGATTTTTTCCCGCGCCCAGTTTGTTGGAGCCGCCGTCAACGCCCGCGAAAAAAACCATTTTAAAGCTCCAACGTTTGGCGAAATTGACATTTGATTGTCGTTAAGCACAACAACCAAATTTGGCAGTTTTAAATCGCCACCGTTATTTAAGGCTTCAAAAATCATCCCCGCCGTCATCGATCCATCGCCAACAATCGCGACTGCGTAGTTGTTGGTTTGTTTTTTTTGCTCTGCCACCGCCATGCCAACCGCCGCCGACACACTCGTTCCGGCGTGACCCGCTCCAAAGGTGTCATAAATACTCTCTTCCCGCTTTAGGAACCCTGATATGCCACCAGCTTGACGAATGGTCGGCAATTTTTCCCGTCTGCCAGTAATCATCTTGTGAACATAAGCTTGATGACCAACATCCCAAACTAACTTGTCTTCAGGAGTATTAAAAGAGTAGTGCAGAGCTAACGTAAGCTCGGTTGCGCCTAAACTGGAGGCAAAATGACCGCCACAGGTTGAAATGACATTGATTAACTCTTCGCGCAGTTCTGAAGCTAATTTTTGTAAATCAGCCAAGGCAAGCCGCCTAACATCAGTCGGATCTTTTATGGAATCAACTAACCTTTCAGGCATTGCGATAGATTTTTAATATGAGCGCCGCTGAAATTAAATTTTTAATACCGTTGATCTTCGGAACGATTTGCGGCGAAATGAACCCGACGATTTTCTGCCCAAGCATCCTCGTTATGAGCTGTATTTAGCGGCACCTCTTCGCCATAACTGATTACTTTCATTCGCGAGCGAGGAAAACCTAGAGATAACATAACATTTTCGACAGCTTTAGCGCGCTCGGCTCCAAGCGCAAGGTTATACTCATTTGTGCCGCGCTCGTCCGCGTGACCCTCTAAAGTAAGATTGATGTCGGGGTATTGTCTTAAAACCTGAAAGTTATACTCTATATTCTGCCTTGCTTCATCTCCAATTTGAGCAGAGTCAAAAGCAAATCTGATGTCACGAAATATGCCACCTTCGCTGGCGATCGGTATAGAACCATCTCCGTAACGGCTATTTTGATCGAGATCTCGCTCTAGCAGATCTCGCTCCGCTCCACTGCCGCTTTTGTTCTTGCCGCTGTTGCTAGCGGAACAGGCAGCTAAAAACAACGAAAGCACGATTAAAAAGGATGTAAAAGACAAGATTTGGCGAGTCATAATAAATAGTAGATGTTAGTTAAAATCAAAATAACAATAAGAGGATTATTTGCAAAAGGGAAAAAGCTTAGCTTGACCTTGATAATCCATAGCTTTAGTCTATTTTATGAGTATTATTTCGGCAACACTAATCTGGAAAAAATTTTCATCGAGCAGATCTTGGATATTTTATAGCTGGCTGTTAAAATAAAAAATGTTTGCGTGAATCCCTTTACAGATCTCTTAAATTATGAATTTGAACGAGAAAATCAACCAACATTTTTCCGCCATTAAAAATAGAGTTATCAACAGTGATTTAGTTGAATTTCTCAAGATCAAAAGCGTCAGCGCTGATCCAGCTTACGTTTCTGAATGCGAACGAGCGGCAGATTGGCTGGCGCGATACCTATCAAAGCTAGGCTTTCAAACAGAGATCTTTCAAACTACTAGCAAGCCGCTCGTTTTAGCTAATTTAGCCGGTTCAATCGATCATACTTTTGTTTATTACGGACATTACGATGTCCAACCGGCTGATCCCGAAAATTTATGGCAAAGTCCTCCTTTTGAACCAACAATCAAAGAAGGGAGAATTTATGCGCGCGGCGCTTGCGATAATAAAGGAATGACTCTCTCGTTTTTTGCCGGCGTTGAGTCGCTCATTAGATCTGGACTCCCTTATCCTAATATCAAAGTTATTCTTGAGGGCGAAGAAGAAAGTGGTGGTAGCGGCATAAACAATGCTCTGCCCTCATTGATTAACCGGTTGAAAGGGGACACGTTGATTGTTTATGATACTAGCACGCCAGAAAAAGGACGTGGTACTATTACCATGGGTTTGCGCGGCATTTTGGGTTTTGAAATTAATCTCAACGGTCCAGCTTACGATCTTCACTCCGGAGGCTTTGGCGGGGCTGTCGCCAATCCAGCCCTGTTTGTTGCAAAAATAGCCGCTTCTTTTCATAATGAGGATGGCACTGTAGCGGTTTCAGGTTTTTATGATGACGTAGCCGAGCCATCACCCCAAGAGATAAAACTAGCTGAAAAATTTGCTCCTGATGAGCAAACTATCAAGCGCGCGATCGCCGTTAATGAGCTATGGGGTGAGAAATCTTATTCTCCAATAGCTAGAATTTCTTTTAGGCCGACACTTGAGATTAATGGTATCACCTCTGGTTATGGCGGCGAGGGAGGCAAAACGATTATTCCCGCCAAAGCCAATATTAAAATTACCTGCCGCTTGGTTCCCAATCAGGATCCAGCCAAAATTTTAGAATCCATCAAAAAACACATAGAGAAACTTCCTTTACCTAAAGGAATTAGTTGCCATCTCACATCGGCTCATGGAGCAACTGGCAAAAACTATCTGAGAGCAAAATCAGACACTCTAGAAGTTAAACTTGCTCGTCAGATCTTTGAAGAGTTAACTAGCAAAGAAACCGCTTTTGAGTGGAGCGGCGGCTCGATTCCGATTTTGGCCGAAATCTGCGATCGCGCCAACCTTTCTCCCCTGCTCGTCGGTCTTTCGTTGGAAGCTGATCGAATTCATGCTCCCAACGAAAGTTTTGATCTCGAGCAGTTTGAGCTAGGAGCTATCTTTGCCGCTCGTTTTTTAACCGAAGCCAAACAACTTAAGGCGAGGTAAATTTTTATTTAGCTTGCGATGCTCAAAGAAAACTGGAGAGCTTTAAAACGGATAGAACAACTTTGCGATAATCTTATTATTATTATCGCTTTTTTTAGCGCTTATTATGGGCGAAGTTCACTACTTTTCTGGGATGATTATTTTGGCTTTGATATACCCTTTGGCGGAGCCCAGCTTGCACCATTAAAAGATTATCTAATTCTTCTCTTTGTTGCGTTGATCTCTTATAACGTCCTTTTGTCAATGAGTGGCGCTTATAACAGTATGCGCTTAAATAACGGCTGGCAACTACTACGAATTGGCTTTTTCTCTTCACTGATTGTTTTTTTTCTCCTCTCGGGCGTTATTTTTATCTTAAAACTCGATCTGAGCCGATCTTTTCTGATTCTATTTACTTTGACGGTCGCTTTTGGAGTCGGACTACTTAGATATTTAGTTTTGTTGTTGCTTCGTTTTTGGAGGGCGCGAGGCAAAAACTTTCGCAGTATTATTATTTGCGGCATAGGGGATCAGGCTTTGCGTTTAATGCGGGAAATAGCGGCGAGGCCAGAGCTTGGAATTAGGGTGAGAAGTTTTGCCGATCTTCGCTCAGCGAGCGATATTGCTCCGGCTGACCTAGTTGCTTTTAAACTCTCCTTGGGCAAGCTTAGTGGTTTGGCAATTCCGAAAAGAGTGATTCAGGGTATAGAAGCGATTGATTCTGCCCTGAGCGAATATGTAGTAGATGAAATTATTTTTACTGATGTTGTTGAGGTAATGCCATTGGTGCGCGACATGATCGCGATTTGTGCCGAAAGAGGTGTACGCACAACAATTGCCGCTGATATTTTCAGTGTTGGCTTGATCAAATCTGGAATAAGTCATTTTGGAGGGATGCCCCTTATTCATTTTCAGACACCGCCCGGTGACCGCTGGGAGTTGGCTTTAAAACGTTGGATTGATATTGTTTGCGGCTCTATTTTGTTAGTTTTGTTATTGCCCTTAATGGCGTTGATCGCGATTTTAATTAAGCTGACTTCGCCCGGGCCGGTGTTGTATGTTCAGAAAAGGGTTGGTTTAAATGGCAGGCTGTTTGATCTCTACAAGTTTAGATCAATGTATCAAGATGCCGACAAAATGCAGAAGGAATTGTTGCAATATAATGAGATGAGCGGACCGGTTTTTAAAATGAAACACGATCCGCGAGTTACTAAGCTGGGAAAAATTCTTAGAAAGTTCAGTCTCGATGAACTGCCTCAACTTTATAATGTTATTCGCGGTGATATGTCTCTTGTCGGACCGCGCCCTCCAATTCCGGGAGAGGTAAGCGTCTATGAACGTTCCGACAGAAGGCGTCTTTCGATGCGTCCCGGCATGACATGTATCTGGCAGGTTAGCGGTAGGAACAAAATCAATAGCTTTGATTCTTGGGTTAAACTTGATCTTGAATATATTGACAATTGGTCGTTGGCTTTAGATCTCTGGATTATGTTAAAAACCATACCAGTTGTTTTAATTGGCGCAGGAGCTCGTTAGCTTATTGGTGGCAGAGTTTCTCAGGAGCGATATCTTGAGCACTGGTAGAGGAAAGAGGAATTTTTATACTAAACATTAAATATTTATGTTGCGAGAATTAGCTTCGACTATTTTAAAAAGTGAACGTACCACTGATAACGCGGTTCGAATTTTGGATGGTGTTGTTTTGACTCAAAAGGTAACAGTTGAAGAGAGACAATTATTAGGAGCGGCCCTTTTGATCTTTGGATTGCTTTCTGAGCAGTTTAATTTAGTAGAGGAGCAGGTGCGAGCCAAAAATAATCAGGTCGCGGCGCATAAATACATCTCTCTTTGGTCTGATTTATATGGCACTAGCGCTTTGTTTGAGGGAATTTTGCAAGGGTTAAAATCAGAAGCAGGTGAAAATCTTCGTTTGCATTTGCCGACTCTGTGCGTTCAGTTGCACGCTATTTGGATAACCCTCTACGGCTTAATGGTTGAATTTGCGGCAGAGGATAAAAATGGCGCTGAGCTTCGAGAGCAATTTGCTAAACTGCCATTAGCTGAGCTTAAACAAAAGGAGATAGCTCTTTTGGGCTAGAATTGTTTGAGGCTGGAGAAACTCGCTTTTTAAAACACAAGGAGATCCTTCTATTTAAAGTCAGTTATTTATAAGCTCTTGCTTTTTGTGATAAAGCTTGCTTTTTACCTGAATATATTATAAAATATATCCCTTATTTCTATAACCAGCAGGTCATTTTAGAAAGCTTTGTTTCTCTATATAATTATTTGTGGTTCTGCTGTATTGATTATTGAAAGGATTTTTCAGTGGCTAGATCATTTAAAACACTCTCTCTTAGTAAAGAGGAGGCATATCAAAATCGCGGTTGGGTCTTAGTTGATGCCGCCGGAGAAACTTTAGGTAGATTGGCATCACGGATTGCGACTCTGCTACGAGGCAAGCATAAAGCGGCTTTTACTAAGCATGTTGATTGTGGTGATTTTGTGGTTGTGATTAACGCTGAAAAAGTGCGTCTTAGCGGCAACAAGTTTGCCACCAAAAAATATTATTCGCACTCTGGTCACATGGGTGGGCTCAAAGAGCTTACCGCTGAAGAGTTATTGCAAAAGTCGCCTGCCTCTTTGATTAAAAAAGCAGTAGAAGGAATGTTGCCAATTGGGCCGCTTGGACATCAACTTTTAACTAAGCTTAAAATTTATGTTGGTGAAAATCACCCTCATCATGCTCAAGCTCCGGCAAAAGTTCAGTTGAGGGCTTAATTTTTTTTTAAAAGAGAATTATCAGAATGAAAACAGCTCAGGGAGTATTAAGGGTCGGTCGTCGTAAAACAGCAATCGCTAGAGTTCAGCTTATGCCGGGTAATGGCGAGATGATTGTTAATGGGATGTCGCTAGAGAGTTATTTTGGGAGAAAAACATCGCAAATGATTGTTAATCAACCATTAGTTTTGCTAGATGTTCAAGGTCGCTATAATGCCAAAATAAAAGTTGTAGGCGGCGGAAAATCGGGACAGGCTGAGGCTATTAGATTGGGCATTTCACGAGCGCTATTAGAATTTCAACCTGATGCTCGCAAAACATTGCGCTCCGAAAATCTCCTTACTCGAGATGCTCGTAAAGTTGAGCGCAAAAAATACGGTAAACATAAAGCGCGCAAACGACCACAATATTCAAAACGTTAGTTCTGTAGTACATTATAGTACATTTAAAGTGGCGGTTAATTGCCAGCCAGAGAGATATCGTTGCCGGTTGTCTAGACATTAGTAACAGTAACATCTATCTTTACTCGATTTTATTCGCGCCGCTTTGGAAGACCGACTTTAGCAATAAAAAGCGTAGTATTCATGATAATTTATAAATAACCGTTTTTTGCTTTGAGCGATCCTAAAGCAATGGTTCGCTAGTGATTATTTTGAGGATATCTGTCAAAATTACTTATAATTGTGGCTTCCAGCTTAGAAGATGTTACTTAGAAAAATTGATCGATATTTAGCTCTCGAGGTTTTGGCAACCTTTATGATCACCTTGTTGGCTTTTACCGGACTTCTCTTTACGGTTAAGCTTTTAAGCCTTGCTTCTTTGATTATTAACAAGGGTGTTAGCGTAGGGTATGTTCTAAAAGTTGCTTTGGCGATTTTGCCAACCTTTCTTGAGATTTCTTTGCCTTTTGCGGCTTTGATCGGCACGATGATTTCCGTAAGCCGTCTTTCGGTTGATTCTGAGATAATTGTGTTAAGGGCTAGCGGAATGAGTATCTATAATTTAGCGCGCCCATTGCTTTTAATTGCCGCCGCCTTAACAGTTATTACTCTTTTTATATCAAGCGAGCTACGACCATGGGGTTATAACACCTTGTCGCAAACGCTTTTTGAGATTGCCAGCTCTCGCAGTACTGCGAGCATAAGTCCGGGAATTTTTTCCGATTTGGGAAATATTACTCTTTACACCGACGAGCTTGATGATGCTCGCGGTTTAATGCGTAACGTTTTAATTGATGATCGCCGAGATCCGAGTCAGAGAAAAGTTGTGTTTGCTGATCAAGGTTTATTGATCTCTGATGAAACTGAACGCACCCTTGTTGTTCATTTAAAAAATGGAGTTGTCCATGAAATACAGGAGAAAAACTATTTAACGACGAAATTTTTTACTAATAGCATCAATATTAATTTTAGTGAAATTCAAGAAGACCCTTCTGGTCGCAATCGCAAATTACGCGAATTGTATGGATCCGAACTTACCGAGATGTATAACGAGCAAAAGATGAGACTCGAAGAATTGAGGGCAATTAACAGCTCGTTAGCCGCCCAAGAGGAAAGTATGGAAGATCAACATAAAGATCCTATGTCGTCCACTGCTAATTTAATTATGTTAACCTCTTCAGAAAAGGAAAGGAGAGAAGCATTAAAAAATACTTATAAACAGTTGGCCCGCATCAAAACGGAAAAAACATTGCGAATTTCGATGCCGCTCGCCACGGCAATTTTGACTATTTTGGGGTTCGCGCTGGGAATTCAGGTGCCTCGTCTGCAACGAAATCTTGGAGCTGGCGCCTCAATTATCACTGGCTTTATTGTTTTTATGTTTTATTATGGGATGCTCTCTTTTGCGATCACTTTGGCTGAAGGGGGTAAACTTGCTCCAAACTTTGCCCTTTGGCTTCCAAATGTAGTAATTGCTGTTCTAACGGCTTATTTTGTGCACATGCTTTCTAAAGACAATTGGATCTCAGTTGTCAGCGGGCTAGCGGACTTATGTTTATTTTGGCTGCCTCGCAAGAAATTTTTTTAAAGAAAGTTTTGCTTTATGATCTCTCTTTTGCACAGATATATTTTGATTATTTTCCTTCGTAATTTATTGCTTGCGGCAATTGGTTTTACAGCGCTTTTTTTGATAGTCGATTTTTTTGATCGGATTGATAATATTCTCGGTGAAAAAGCTCACTTTACTCTTGTCGCTCAATATTTTCTTTTAAAAATTCCTTTTTTTCTAAATGTTGTGTTGCCGATCTCTTGCTTAGTGGCTACTCTCTTTACGCTTGGGATGCTTTCCAGAAATTCTGAGTTGATTGCTATGCGCGCCGCTGGCTGTAAAATCTTATGGTTAAGCCTGCCTTTGCTGATCGTTTCCTTACTAACGGCTTTTTTCTCTTTAATTCTATCAGAAACAGCGGTTCCTTATTCTAATAGGCGCGTTCGTGAAATTTATAATATTGATATCAAGCAGAAAGATAAGCGAGGCGGCTATAGCCGCAGCAATTTCTGGTGGCGCAAGGGAAGTTTTTTTTATTCGGTTGGACAATTTGATTCTCGCAACAATTCGCTTGATGGTGTTACCAGTTTTGAAATATCGGACGATTTTAAACCACTAAAGCGAATCGAGGCAGAAAAAGCCAGTTTTCTCGATCCTTTGCTTGGATGGAATATGCGTTCCGTTACTGAGTATCAATTTGACAAAAATCATAGAGTGATTCAATCTGATAGTTTAAGCACCTTGCCACTGCCGATTAAGAAAAAACCGGAAGACTTTTACGCGCGCCAAACTGATCCGGCATCCTTAAGTTTTCGTGAATTAAAACGCTTTATCCGTGAACAGCGGCAAAATGGAGTTCCGATTAGTGGTTATTTGGCTGATCTCAATGATAAGCTTGCTTTTCCTTTTATCTGCTTAATTGTCTCTGCACTGGCAATTCCTTTTACTTTAAAGACCTCTCGTCAAGGGGGTACCGCAATCAACTTTCTTTTCGGTTTAATTATTGGTTTTAGCTATTATGTGGTTCATTCTTTTTCAATCTCTTTGGGTAGAGCCGAAGTTTGGCATCCTTTGCTTGCCGCTTGGCTTGCGAATATCGTTATGGCAACAATAGCGGTTATTCTTAACGCTAGCGTTGAAACACCGACTTAATTGACAGGTGCCACCCTCTTTTATAAAGGATTTAAAATAAAAAAATATGAGAGATTTTCGCCGGCAATTTCGGGAAAAACAAGCAAAGACAATTACTTAGCAAATAAATAGGATTAACAGAGTATCAACTTTCTAAAACAGGGTGGCACCATTTGTTTAAGCCATTTGTTTAAGGCTTTTTTGCGGTCTGGCTATTCGCAAACGATACTGCTAAAAGCTTGCGCCGCCGCTGCAACCCCACCCGAAATAACCATTCTTATAGCTACATAGTCGCCCGGAAGCAAGTTTACAGAACCACTGCCCGAACAACTCGAAGCAAGGCCGGTTATGTCGCATGCAAAACCAGTATCTATGTTATTTTTGTTTATAATAAAAGATCTGGTAACTCCGGCACCCGGAGCTGCGTTCATTAAAATAAAGAGATCTTTTATTGTGCATGATGTCCCAAAAGCCATAGCAACATTGAATACAGAGGCATTTGGAGCCGATGGGCCAGAAATTGTTAAAAATTGGCTTGAGCCGTTGGCTGTCGCCATATTGGTACCAGCAGTGTTGGCAACAAAAATGCGAGCAGCACCCGGAGCTCCAGTAGGACCCGTCGCGCCGGTGGCGCCATTTGCCCCATTGCTACCAGAAACACCTTGAGGGCCAGTTGGTCCTGTTGCTCCAATAGAACCGGTTGGACCTGTTATTCCTTGGGGTCCTGCTTGACCAATTGATCCGAATTTATCAATAAATCTTGTTGTCACATCTCGTTCTCCTCTTATACAACGAGAGCGAAACGTTAAATTAAAAGAGGTATTGTTTCGGCAGAGTTTAGATTGGGCTAAGACATCAACTCCCATGGCAATAATGCTTATTAAAAAGGAGAAGGCGATTTTATTGAATATATTCATAGGATTTATGAGTTAAGTAAAAATTGATTGAACCTATAGGATATCTTAATCTTACCAGACAGCTAACAATTATCTTCAAGTGTGTTATGAAAGCGCGCAAATAGTAGAACTTTTTTTGTATAATAAACAATCATATCTTTAAAGCGTCAAGCCAATAAAGTTAGAACTTTGTTTTAAATACAACCATTTAAAGACTTTACTAATATTTTAACAGGGGTAAATTGTTAATTAAGCGTGAGAAAACCACAAATTTTTTTCAGTTGAAAGTTGAAATATGTAGGCATGAAAAGTTCCGCTAGATTTGCCTGCAACCTAAGATCTATTTTTAAAAAGAGCCTTTTTAAAAGCTTTAAAAGCAGCAACAAATTTACAATAAGCCATTGCGACGGAGCCGCGCTTCTTTTTTAACTTTTTTGATTGAATCTTTTAATTTGCGTTGGCGGCGTTTGCAAGGTTTTTCGAAATAGCGCCGCGCTTTTAGCTCCTTGAATAGGCCCTCTTTGATCAATTTGCGTTTAAGAAGTTTCATTGCTTTTTCAACGTTGTGCTCAACGTAAACTTCCATTGGCCCGTTTTTTGCTCTTTCTTCGTAGGCTGTTTGCGAGTTTAATCCTACAACATCTCTCTGCAAATGATTGGTTGTATTTTGCCTGTTCCAACCGTTCCCCTTACTTGAAGATGAGCCTAAATTTTGATAGGTTGTTTCTCCTGATTGATAGGGCTGACTCTCTGATTGCTGGCTTTGAAGATTGTCCAAAGATCGATCTTGTTGATTATTTTCATCTCGCAATGATTCGGAGCTAGCTCTCTTTTTAGGAGACTTTGTTTTAGCAAGCTCTGAATCATCATTATTTTTGAGGCCACTATTATTTAGGCCAATGTTGTTATGCTCCATTAATTAAAAAATTAAAAATCAATAAAAAAATAAAACTAATAAAATAAGCCTTGTCGATAAAAAATACTATCGACAGCCTGAAAGGCTAACTAAATAACTAAAGAAATTGAATATTAGTTATCACAGCAAGCAATCTTCTAATTATATTATAGTTCGCTTGAAAAGTAAAGAAAAAAGGGAATCAACCTGCAAAAGATTAGCTTTCTATCTTGTTTTCCTTACTATAAAGCTAATTCAAGGTAATAAGGGAGATTTCGGGCCTACAGTTAATTCGGTAGGGGATTTCTATAACACCGATACCCCTAGACACATAGACTTGCAAATTATGATCGGTTTTTGTTCTGTGTAAACCTGATTTAAATCTGTTATAGATTAAATTATATCCACCAAGCGCTCCAAGCAGTGGAATAACTATCTGCCCTCCGTGAGTGTGACCGGACAGCGCTAGATCAAATTTTTTGTTATTACCCTCGCCAATTATCTCTGTGACATAATCAGGATTATGGGCTAGTAAAATGCGCACCTCTTGGTCTTTTTTGGCGGCAGTAAGATAATCAATTCGTGGAATACCAGTCCAAAAATCTTCAACCGCTACTATTTTTAGCTCGGCTTGATTTACTCGCATGCTCAAAGTTTCGTTGCCCATCACTTTGATTCCCGCTTCCTCAAATTTTTTCAATCCAGCCCGAGTGTCGAGCCAGCCGTCATGATTACCCAAGATGGCGAGTGTTTGCCGCGGAGAGTGTAATTTGCGAAGAATGCGCGATAATTTTTCAAAAATTGCCATAATCAACTCGGGCGGTGCGGCTGAGCGCGAAGTGGTATAATGTTTGAACTCACGAAAGTCCGAATCTTTAGTCAGCTTTGCCGCGAAAGCTTTGCCTAGCAGACTATCTGGCAAACCAATATAATCTCCCAGTAATATAATCAGATCAGGTTTTAATTTATTGACCGCCTCGACGACTTCTTCGATTAAATCTCCCTTTACAAAAACCCCGTAATGTATGTCAGCTATTAGAGCAATTCTAAAATTGCGCAGCGCCCCCGGTAAATTTTTAACTCCAATGAAAACTTCTTCAACTTGAATATTGTTAGTGTCGATCGATAATGAACCGAGTAAATAAGAGGAGCTTGCGGCAAGTGTTGTCACTCCAGCGGCGCCAAATAAAAACGAACGACGGGAAAATATTGGGCGTTTTATTTTATTTTTCTCAAGATTTTTAAAGCTCACCGTTTGAGCAAACTTTCAAATAGGTTTTGAAGATATGATTTTTCATTAGCATTATCTGAACCGCTTTTTTTGGAGGCGTTCTTGATAATTTGTTCGAGTTCACCAGCATCCAACCAAACCCCTTTTGAATCTTCACATTGATCAATCGTAACCCCCATAAATTCAATTTGCTTCATTGGTTTTCCGGTAATTGGACTGGGGCGAATGCGTTCTTTTTTTTCTTTCAATTTTTTCAGGGCTTCTTCATTCTGTTTAGCGAAAAACTGATCTTCTAAAGCTTTGCGGCGCTCTTCAAATGAATCACTCATAAAAAGATTTTAAAAATATATTCAAAATACTAATTTATTTTATCTCAAAAGTTTCTTGTCCGCTAGCTTTACATCTTCCCTAGATTCGGGGTAAATTACCTATCAACGCGCGGGCGTAGCTCAGCTGGCTAGAGCGCTTCCTTGCCAAGGAAGAGGTCGAGGGTTCGAATCTCTTCGCCCGCTCCAAAAAGGTTTATCGTTGCTCTTACAAGCCTTCCGTTAACTTTTATTTCTTATTTACAACTGCCTGCGGATCAGATTGTTGGTCCTCTGCTTTCTGATTATTACTAGCGGTTGGAATCAAAAAAGTTTTTTTAATAACAAACCAAACATCGCCATCGTTATTAAGCTGAATAATCCTCTGCTCATCTGAAACGTCACTAGCATAAGATAGATCGGAAGCCAAAACCGTGGAAAGCTCTAGTTGTTTGCTATCTGCCGAAAGAGCAGCGGAAACTTTAATTTTTCCTAAATGGCGGGAATTATTATTGCCGTTATAGGCGAAAATTTTTACCGGAGCTTCTCCAATATATTTATTATGACCAACTGGCATTAGATCGACATAATCAATTTCAGCTCTTTTAAAAACAGGTTGTACGGGTAATCCCTCAATGATTTGCTGTTCAGTTAATGGTTTAATTTGATCATTAAAATTTATCTTCAGCTTTGAAATCCTGGCCTTAGTCCCACCAATGATTTCAGCTGCAATTTCATAACCAAGTTCATCATCTTCAAATTGCATGGCGAACTGAAGCTCCGAGGAGGCTTGCTCGCCGCCATTTATTTCGGCGTAACTATCTTCTAGGACTGTTTTGGCTTCTAGTTCGGCGCTATCTGATGATTCCGATGAGCGAACTGTCAATTTGGGATCTTTTTCTGAGAGTGAAAAGTATAATCCATTAAAAATAATCAATAGTAAAACTCCGACTAACATTGGTGCCGCAATCTCTTTGTTTTCTCGAAAAAATTTGATCGGGGCAAGTTTTCTCCCCCTAACTTGTTGTGTTCCAGAATAAGGATTGACTAGTTCTGCTAAATTAGTTACAGGCGCTTGAGTCATTGTTTCTCCAGCGCTCAGGCTAACACTTGTGGAGGCGATGGGAGCTACAGAGGCGGTGCTAGTTACGTCATTTTGAAAAGTTACAGCTTCACCTGTTGTTAATGGAGCCTCTTGTTGAGCGGCGGAAGATTTATCTACGGCATTGGAAATATTTAAATTCCCACTGGTAGGTAAAGGTGTGCCAATAGATGCTATACTGCTTGCTAGTTCAGGATGCATTGAGATAGGTTCAGCTTCTTTTAACTGCAAGTCGAGCTCTGCTGAGGTGTTACTGACTGCAACTACTGCTTTTGCGGTTTGTTTCGGCGGCTGATTGTTGCTCTCTGTTTCGTCTCCATCAATAGTTAATTTTAAGGTGTCACTATGTTGATTCTCTGCTGTTTCGGTCATAGGAGCTGTTTTAGCTGGCGTAGGAGTTGGAATTACTAATATTGGCGGCGGCGAACTACCATCATCTGTCTCTAAAGAAAGTTTGATCTCGCTAAACTGAGCCGTTTCTAATTTTTTTTCATTAATTGGATTAGAGTTAATCAATCCTGTGGTATTTTGCTGATCTTTTTGATTTTGAATAGAATCATCTAATTTTAAGCTCAAGCTATTTTCGGCTGGTGGCGTAATTTGCGCTGGTTGCTTTTGATCAACTAGATATTCTTTTATTTCTGGATCATTTGCGTCTTCTTCTGAAAGCTCAAAAACTTTTACGGGAGCTTCTTTTTTTTCAGAGATAGCTTTTTCTGAATTAACGGCGGCGTCTACTTCAAGCTCAAATTCGATCTGCTCTGAATCTTGAGAGGAGGTTGCTTTATTATCCTTGTTTTCAAGGGCTTCAGTCTCAGTTTCAACCTGTTCAAATGAGAGCTTTTTGTCTGAATCGTTATTTTTAGGTTTTACTAGTAGCACCTTAGCGCCGGCTTTAAGCAATGCCTGATGAGTAACCGTTAATTCTCCTTCCGATTTGGCGGTCATGATCAGACCATTTGATGAACTCAGGATGTTTTTAACTTGCTCGCTGGTTAAATTAAGATCAGCGATCAAAATACCTTTGATTTTTTGTTCAGCATCTTGGGCTCCATCTTGTAGGCCTTGGTAAATTAACGAAAAGGCCGTATCTTTTTCCGTCGCTGTTTCTTCCATTTGGATTATTAGTTCGATATTCCCAAAGATAAAGTAGTAAGACTTAGGGCAAAGAAGCCGGAAAATCTATACTGCTAACATAGATTATCGTTAGGTGTTTCTATGATCTTAACTATAAAGTTCAAGGCTCTCAGTATTGGCTAAATAGTCGAGTTTTTTTGGTTACTTAGGTTGGTTTGTAGTTTGTTTTATGGTTTCGCTTTTGGCAAGGTAAAGCTCAAAAAGAATCGGCAAAATAGAGATAAAAATAATAAGCAATATAACTAGAGAGAAATTGTTTCGCACTATATCTAAGCTGCCAAAAAAATAACCCGCTAGCACGCAGATTGTAACCCAAGCCACTCCGCCAATCACGTTGTAAGTTAAAAATTTTCTGTAATTCATTATTCCAACACCAGCTAAAAATGGAGCGAATGTTCTGACAATCGGAACAAAACGAGCGATAACGATCGTTTTATTTCCATATTTTGCATAAAATTTTTGAGTTCGTTCAAGATATTGCGGCTTAAAAATTCTTGAATTCTTTCTTTTGAAAACAGGCGGACCTATGATTTTGCCGATCTGATAGTTGACGGAGTCGCCTAAAATAGCTGCGCTGATTAAAAATACAATGAGATAAGTTACATTCAGGGCGCCACCAGCGGCTAAAGCGCCAACCGCAAACAAAAGCGAGTCTCCCGGCAAGAAAGGGGTAATTACCAAACCAGTTTCGCAAAATACAATCAAAAAAAGCAGAAAATAAGTTAACTTACCATAATTAACAAAAATTATCTCGAGGTGTTTGTTGATATGTAAAATAAAATCGACAAGCTGTAGCGCGTATTCCATATGTTTAAAGTAGAAAGGCCTTAATAATCTCTTTGATCTCTTTGAGGCCATCAAGTTGTTCGTACCTTGACATCTTATCAACGAAGTGAGCGCTCTCTGCAAGTAGTTTTTCTAGAGCTTGCGAAACGTTTTCAATATTAGCGGACTCCTCCCTGATAACCAACGAGATGCCAGCTTGCTCAAAGATAGCGGCGTTTTCTAGTTGATCGCCTCGGCTGGCGCCGCGCGGCAGAGGTATAAGCAAAGCAGGTTTTTTTAAACGCAAAATCTCATAAAGAGTGTTTGCTCCAGCTCGGCTCAGTATCAGATCGGCCGCGGCAAAGATATCGCCGATTTCCGAGCCAACGTATTCAAACTGTTTATAACCGGAGATATTTTCAAGTTGCGGATTACTTTTACGTGCGCCTGTGATCTGAATAATTTCAAAATTTTTTAAGAGCGAATCAAGGTTATCACCGATAAATGTGTTTAAAAAAGCTGAGCCAGTGCTACCACCCATTACCAGCAATATCGGTAGTTTGCCAGATAAGCCGCAAAACTGTAGACCTCGTTGGCGCGAACCATTAAGCAGGCTCTCACGCACCGGTGATCCGCAGATAACAACTTTTGAAGGGTCTTTGAAAAATTTTAAACTTTCTTTGAAAGTCAACAGAATTTTGTTGGCGAGTGACGCTGTTAGTTTGGTTGTCAAACCGGGAGACAAATCTGATTCATGAATAATAATCGGAATTTTTAAAATCCAACTAGCGTAAACCACCGGCAACGAAACGAAACCACCTTTGGAAAAAACAAGTTGCGGTTTAAAACGATAAATAATGCATAAAGATTGCAAAAAGCCAATCAACACTTTTAATGGATCTATGAAATTTTGGAGGCTAAAGTATCTCCGTAATTTACCGGAAAAAATCGGAGCAAATCTAATGCCTTCTTTTTTGATTAGCGATTCTTCGATACTTTTTTTTGAACCTATATAAAGAATAGAATCACTAGGAATCTCCAGCGCTTTAATGATGGCTATGTTTGGGATAACGTGTCCTCCGGTGCCGCCACCGGTAAAAATAATTTTTTTTTGAGACATGATTTATTCGTCAATAATCTTTGGCCGGTGGTTTTAAACGAGTCAATTTCACCAGTTTGCCGATATTTTTTAAATTTTTCAGGTCTACTTGCAAGCTAACCAATTTTTAGTTACCCTCAAAATCCATTTAGCCAATTACTCTATTTTAATGTAATCTGATATTCAAGCAAGAATTATAAATAAAGGAGTATAATATATAATGTGTGGTATTGTTGGTTATATCGGCTTCCGCGACGCATTAGAAGTTATTCCTGCCGCTCTTGAAAAGCTTGAGTATCGTGGTTATGACTCAGCTGGTGTTGCTATTATTGAAGACAATCAACTAAAAACTTATCGAGCAGTTGGCAAATTAGCAGCTCTTAAACAACACTTAGCAGATAGGAAGGATCGTGGTCAGATTCGCCGCCTAGGAATTGGTCATACCCGTTGGGCAACTCATGGAAGACCATCTGAAAATAACGCGCACCCTCACTCGGTAGGTCGTGTTAGCCTGATTCATAACGGTATTATTGAAAATTATTTGGAACTTAAAAGCAAATTAACCGCTTTAGGCTTGCGCTTTCAATCTGATACTGATAGCGAAGTAGCCGCTTTGCTCTTTAATCATTATTTAAAAGAGGGTTATCAGGGTATTAAAGCATTATTTGCAACCTGCAAAGATATTAGAGGGAGTTACGCCTTTGTGGCGTTGGACAGCGAAGCTCCAGAAAGAATTTTTGTAGCTAAAAATTCAACACCGATTATTGTTGGTATTGGTCAAGGTGAGTTTTTTGTTGCTAGCGACATTCCGGCTTTGTTGCAATTTACCCGAGAAATTATCATTTTAGAAGATGGGGATTTTGCTGAAATCTCCAAAGATAAGCTTGAGATATTTGAAAGAGATAAAAGCGGCCAATTGATCCCAACTAAACGAGGGACACAAATAATCAATTGGGATCCAATAACTGCTCAAAAAAGTGGTTATAAACACTTTATGTTGAAAGAGATCTTTGAGCAGGAAACCGTTGTGCGCGACTCTTTTAGGGGGCGCTTGTCCCTTAATCCACCCTCCATAACTTTAAGCGATAGTCTTCATTGGACTCCAGCTCAGATTAAATCTCTTAAAGGTGTTGTTATTATTGGTTGTGGTTCCGCTTGGCATGCTGGCTTAATAGGGAAATTTTATCTTGAAAAATTTGCCCAACTTCCTTGCTATGTTGACTATGCTTCTGAATATCGTTATCGGCCGCAGCTTCTCGATCAGAATTATTTGGTATTAGCGATTTCCCAGAGCGGAGAAACTCTAGATACGTTAGCGGCTTTTGACAGGGCGCTTGTCAATTTTTCTAAAGAATCTTACAAACCGGCTCCGTTGAGCGCCGCAATTTGTAATGTTGTTGGCTCGTCCTTGGCGCGAAGGTGTCAAAATGTTATTTTTAACCAAGCTGGTCCTGAAATTAGCGTAGCTTCAACCAAAGCTTTCACGACTCAGCTCGTGTGCCTCTACTTGCTATCGCTTTATATTGGTTCGGTAAGAGGTATTATCACTGAAGATCAACTGCAAGTTAAGATTAATGATTTATTAGTTTTACCGAAAGCAATTGCTCAGATACTTGATCAAGCTAAGCAAATCGAAGAGGTAGCAAAAAACTATTTTAAGGCGCGAGATTTTCTATTTTTAGGCAGAGGCAATTGTTATCCGATTGCTCTTGAGGGGGCGTTAAAATTAAAAGAGATCTCTTACATTCATGCCGAAGGGTATCCGGCTGGCGAAATGAAACATGGCCCATTAGCTTTAATTGATGAAAACTTGCCGGTGGTCATGTTGCTTAATAAATCTAAAGATCTTTTTGAAAAAAGCTTGGCTAATATGAAGGAGGCGCAGGCTCGCGGAGCCCGCGTCATAGCGATTTCAGATGTTGAAGCTGATTATCAGCAGTGGGATGTTAATAATTTGATTCTTGCCCCTTTTATATCGGAAGATCTTTCGCCGATTCTTTTTACTGTTCCTTTGCAATTACTAGCATATTATGTAGCGGTGCTTAATGGCACGGATGTTGATTTGCCGCGCAATTTAGCAAAAAGTGTTACAGTTGAATAATCTCAGAGGAAAACTCTCGTTCCTTTTTCCCTAGCTGGCATTTAAAGCTTTTTTATTAATCGCTTATTGTTTGCCGGCGCTTTTCTTCCCTTCAATATGAAAGCGGCTTAAAAGCAGATTTTTTTAGGTTAGTTTTGTTTAGCCGAAGTTTTTCTGCTATAATTATTCTTTTTAGTCTAAATTTAAATCATATGGCTTCTCTGCTATCACCTTCTGATAGACAACGATCCGTTGGTGAATATGACCCTACTTTGTCCATACAATTGCCTGCATTTGAAGGCAAAAAGCTTTCCGTTCGCGCGCAATTATATCTTCATCCAAGCTCTAGCTCTCGTCGAGTTGGAATCGTGGGCTACCTTTTTTTTGAAGGGAAAGAGCCGCTCGTGCTTTTGCCAGTTGAAATTGAAAAGTTACCAAAATGCGGCTTAAATCTTGAAGTTGGATCGCAAACAACCTTTCCGGTTGCCACCACCAATGGTAAGGCTACTCAAAGGCTACCAAAGATATATCTTGACGCGCCAAAGACAAGAAAAATTTTAATCTCTGCCAAACAATCGGTTGTTTTCCCTAAAGAGAGTTTTTCTCTTTATCAACTAAGGCTAATAGTTGATACTTTAAACGGCTCTCCTGCGGAATTAAGCAATCCTAATTATTATCGAGTTAAGGCATTGCCGGAAAAAGATCTGCGCCAAATAGCTTTAGCAAATTCATCACTTTCTCAAATCAATAGAGCGATTAATTTGAGTATAAAGTTTCATAACCGAGTTATGTCTGGATATGACGATCTATTACGCCCAATTTTATCAGCGCATAATTTGATAAATAAATGTTTTGAAATATATTTACAAGAAAATTTATTAGCTAGCGGTTTAGTAATAGAAAAAATTGAGAAAAATAAAACTGCCGCGGCACAAAACGTGAGAGCAGGAGATCTCCTGCTTCGCTCAGAAAAACCCCCGCTTTCTGGCGGGCGAAAAGCAATCGGTGGTCGATCACGGCTTAGATTAACCTATAACGGTGCAAATTCGAGTTTGACCTTAAAAAACGAGGGCCAGATCGGGTGTTTTGTGATTATCGAATCAATAGATCATCAACCGAACCATTATTAAAGAAGCGGCGTAACAAGAAAAATTCTCTTTTTATCTTAAATTTTCTAAATTTTTTTTAAGGCTCTTTCTAGATCGGCTATAATATCTCTGGCTGATTCTATGCCAATCGAGAGTCTAATACCACCGGGATTTATTCCAAACTTTATTTGATCTTCAGCTTTATATGCTGAATGAGTCATTGAACTTGGGTGCTCAATCAGAGTTTTAGTCAGCCCCAAACTAACGGCAAGAGTGATTACATAAGCTTCCTTAGCTATTATATTGATTAGATGCTCTCCTAATTTTTGAGAAAGCTTTGCTGAACTGCCCTTGATAATAAAATATACCATATTGCCCGCAACAAAATCTCCATTTTCATCGGTTAGTTGTCGGCGGGCTAGAGAAGCGAATGGATAGCTTTTCAGTCCCGGATAAATAACTTGATCGATTTTTGGGTGTCGCTCCAAGAAGCGCGCTACTTCAAGGGCGTTTTCACTCTGTTTTTTAAAGCGCAATTTTAGAGTCGGAATTCCGTAGGTTAAGATGTGCCAAGCGGCTGATGGCGCTAACACCGAGCCGAAATCTTTGCGAATTTCAATTAACTGCTCGGCTGTTTTTTGGTTGTTAGTTATTACTGCTCCGCCGATGTCACAGCCAAAGCCTCCTATGGCTTTTGTTAGACTGTGGATTACTAGATCTGCTCCATGCTCGAGCGGCCTGCAGGAGATCGGAGTTGGAAATGTATTATCAACCGCGAGTAGAATTTTTTTAGTTATGGTGCGCTTGCTATTTTCTTTTGCCAAATATTTAGCCAGCGCCGCTATGTCAATTAAGGTCAAATTAGGATTTGTTAAAGACTCAACGTACACTAATCTTGTCTTTTGATTGATTAAGCAAGCTAAGTTTTTGACCTCGGCTAAATCAGTGAAGTGAGTTTTAATTCCTAATTTTTTGTAGTATTTTGAAAAAAGTGAGTAACTACAGCCGTAAATCGCTTGATGCGACACTATTTCGTCGCCGCTTTGGCAGTTTAGCAACGTTGCGGCTTGAACTGCCGCCATCCCGCTTGAGAAAATAACGCCAGCCGCGCCTCTTTCGGCTATCGCTAATTGCTCGGCTAACATCATGTTGTTTGGCTCTGCCATTCTTCCATAAAAAAGAATTGGCTGGCGGGCGCTATTTAACTTCTGATAGTTGGCAAAACCGCGAGCTCCACGCTTGGCTGATTCAAGCCTATAAGTTGCAGAAGTTGTTAGTGGCGGATTGATATGGTGATCGTACTCCCAAAAAGATGTTTTCGCTAAACCGTGAATCAGTCTGCTTTCAATTGAATATGCTGTTTTTGCTTTTGAAATTTTCTTCTTTTTCATTGTTTAAGCCGTTATTTTTTATAAGCGTTTTCTAAATTTTTTATGCGCGGCGCTCTTTCTCCAACTCTTTCAGAATATACTGTTTTTGCAAAAATTTCCTTAGGTAAAAAGGCTAGATTGTGCAATTTTCGGTAGATAGCGTCAGCCGCCAAGCCGTTGGCAATTTCATTTGGGTGAGCGTCTTTGCCGGGCAAAACCGTCAGGCGATCAGATGGAATGTTTTTAAAAGTTTCAAGTAGATCTATATAGTTTACTTTTAGAAACTCAAGCTCAGCTTGAATTTTTTTATGGTATTCTAAAAAGGGATAATTTTCATCTAATTTATTTGATATGAGAGGAAATATAACAGCTAACAAGGGAGTAGAATGTTTGCCGCAAATATCGCGAATTTCCGCGAGAGCGTTTTTAAAATTCTGGTAAGTTTCGCTGTTTTCTTGATAAAGAGCGCGATAATAATTTAACGTGCGCTTTGCTATCAACCATTTATAAATCTGATTTGATATCAAGGTGATAAGTTTAAAAGATCCGTACCAATGTTCACTATGATCGGGCACGGAAAAATTTTTTAAAAAAATCTTACGGTCGAGAGGGGCTTTTTCGGTGTCATTTAGGTTAATTTGGTGAACAATTAAGTCAGCTCCATTTGTTATCGCGTCTTTGACTAAACCTGTTTGGCGTGCCGTATTGCTTCCGGAAAAGCCGTAATTGATTATTTCGACTTTCGGCTGTTGGCTATTTAAGTTGAATAACCATTCAAGTCTGCTTGGCAAGGTGTCATATAGCTGAAGATGCGGCGAAAAAGTGAAAGAATCACCAACCACAAAAATTCTTATTGTTCCTTCAGCTTTTGGAGGTAAATTTTTTGGCAATCCTCTTAGGTTGCTTGAGTGTTCGGGCAAATAAAACAAAACCGGTCTGTCAAATGCCATCTTACTTTCTGGAATTAAGCGCAACCCAATTTCGGCGATTGCTAGAGAGGTAAAAATTCCGAAAAACAGCAGGGTGATTTTAATAATGAATTCTCGCCAAGCCATTTTTTCTTTATACTAATTCAGGCGAGAAGCCGCGGCGAGTGGTATTTTCGCAGATAACCTTTGTTTCTATCAGTTGCAACAGATAATCTCCGCCGCCAGCTTTTGAGCCAACGCCCGATAGTTTGAAACCTCCAAATGGTTGTCTCCCAACAATTGCTCCGGTACAGCCGCGATTGATGTAAAGATTTCCTACTTCAAAAGTTTGCTTTGCAAGCTCGATGTTCGAGATACTGCGGCTAAAAACACCACCAGTCAGGGCGTATTGAGAACGGTTCGCGATTTTAACTGCCGACTCAAAATCAGGCGCTTGGCGAACCGCTAAAACTGGACCAAAGATCTCTTCGTTCCAAAGCTCTGATTCTTCGGTAACGTCTGTAAAGATAAGGCTAGGTACGAAGGAGCCGCCGCTCGGAGGTTTTCCTTTGTGGGCGACTGAAAAGATCTTTTCGTTTTTTTCAATAATTTTCGCTATGCGAGCTTGTGCTTTTTGATCAATGACTGGTCCGAAAAAATTTCCCGGATCTTCCGCTGGTCCGCAAATTAAGCTATCGGCGGCTTGTGATAATCTTTCGCAAAAGGAGGCATATATATCGCCAACAATAATAAGCCTTGAACAGGCGGAACATTTTTGTCCCGCATAACTAAAAGCGCTTTGTAAAATGGCTTTAATCGCTTCATCTTGATCGGCGTCCTCATCAACAATAATGGCATTTTTGCCTCCCATTTCCGCTATTACTTTTTTGACATGAAATTGATGATCGAGTGTTTGTGAAGCTTTTTCAATCATTGATAAACCGACCTCTTTTGAGCCGGTAAATAAAATAATATTGGTATTTGGAGAGCGCACCAACATATCTCCAACCGTGTCGCCTCTTCCCGGCAGGAAGGTAATTGCCGAAGGAGGCACTCCAGCTTCCAGCAGGATCTTTGAAAACTCATATCCGATTAACGAACCTTGAGCGGCTGGTTTAAAAACTACCCTGTTGCCAGCGATTAAAGCGGCGACCGTCATTCCGCAAGCGATAGCGAGTGGAAAATTCCAAGGAGAGATGACGACGGCGTTGCCGCGCCCAAAGTAAATTTGAGTATTTTGTTCCCCGGGTAGGTTAAATAGTTTACGCGGGTGGCCGTATTGATCGATCCAAGCCGCGTAGTATTCGCAAAAATCAATCGCTTCGACGACATCGGCGTCGGCTTCGCGCCACGACTTGCCAGCCTCATAAACGATAATCGCGGCTAACCTTAAACGTTCCTGCCTGAGAATATCGGCCGCCTGCTTGATTATTTTTGAACGGCTATTTGGCGGCAACTTTGACCATCCATCTTGCAGTGTTGCTTGTTGGTCTTTGATAATTAGCTTAGTTAATTTCTCTCCCGCCAACTGAATTTCGGCTACCGTCAGGCTAGAGTGGGAGGGACAAAGATGGCGATAACTATCCTCTCCGGCTTGCTCTTTGCCGAGAAAAATAGGCTTTACTTGAAACGCTCCTTTGCTCAGGGCAGTTTGAATCGCTAAAATACCATCGGCAAAAACTTTTCTGGTTTTAGGGATCGCGAAATCAAGCGGAGGTTCGTTTTTAAATTCAGTGGGTTCCATATTGAAATATTTCTTGTTGCTCTTAATTTATAAATTTAGGAGGTTGAATTAAACTTTCAATATCTTGACCTTCAAAGAAACTCCGCCTTAGAAATGACTCGTTAGAGCTGTTTTCAAGAAGCCTCCTCACTAGGTATCCCATGCCTGGCAGAATTTCGCCAAGCGGCACGTAGTAGCGGACTAAATAATCTCGCGCGCTAAATACCCTTCCAATTGGATCGGCCATTCCGTACAGCAGTTGTATTTCAAACTTATTTTTGTCAAGAGAGTAATGTTCTGCTAAAGCAATTGCGTGGGATAGAGATCTCACGTTGTGAGAGGCTATAGAAGCTACTACTAAATTGTGATTGGCAAATAGTATGTCAGTCAAACGCTCAAAATTAGCATCGGTTGATTCTTTATTCGCGAACAAAGGAGATTCCCAACCATTTTGGCGAGCGATTGTGTTTTCATGATCCCAGTAAGCTCCCTTAACTAATCTAATTCCAATTGGCGCTCCCCGTTTTTCAGCAAAGCTTAAAAGATCATTTAATATAACTTCGCTATTTTTAGCGTAGGCTTGCAGGGCAATCGCTGGTAGATGAAAAGATCTTAAAACCGATTCGCTAAAGACCCTTTTAAAAACTTCGTAAATTAAATGATTATTGCCGGCATCTTCAGCGTCAACGCAAATAGTGGCTTTTAGCGAAGCCGCCTTTATAGCGATTGTATAAAGGCGCTCAGAGAGTTTTTCTATGCTGCGTTTATAATTTAGAGAGGAGCACTGGGAATAAAGAGCAGTCAGTTTGACAGAGATTGCTATCGCCGAAGACTCAGTACGGTGATTTTTTAGATAGCCGGTAAGCATTGGCCAATCTTTGACAGCGGCAAGCTGGTCAAGCGTTTCTAAATACCGCTTTAGATAATTTTCCGATTCAATTTCGCTGACCGCGTATTCTCCAAGCAAGTCTATTGTGAAAGCTGAATTATGGCGGCGGATCTTTTTTAGCGCTGGCAAGGCATCTTTAGCGTCAATCCCAGCGATAAACTGTTTGGCCATCTGGCGCACGCCAAACTTTGTGGCTTGGGCAGTAAAAAATGATCGGATGATACCAGGGTTTTCTCCCAAGCTCCAAGCTAAAATCGAAGAAAATTCTTTTGCTTGAGTACCTAAATACTCATGTACATGACGAGCAATTGATTTGGCGGAGCGTAGACTAGCTAAGACATCAACCAAGCGAAATAGATTAACCTTCAGATCTGGCTTTGTAATTGACCAAGCCATCATCTTGCCATTAATAGAGCTGAGAGAAAATGTCGAAGGTTGCTCTTTGCCGATTTCTTTGAATATCTCTCTAGCAACTTGTTGGGTCTTCCCCTCAAAATTATTATCTGATTTATTGGCGGTTAAGTTAGGCATAACTAATATTTTGCTTCAGAGTTTGGCTAAACATCAAGAGGCATCTGCCCGCCAAATAATAGTAATCTAAAAAGTCGTTAATTATGGGTAATCTTATTTTATATTTAGTTTGCTGGTAAACTGGTTTAGATACTAATGATTGCTAACGGCTCGCCAGCCGCTATGTTTTGTCCAACTTGCACCAACAGTTCTTGAAGAACCGCTTGACGCGGAGTTTTAATACCGTGTTCCATTTTCATTGATTCAATTGTGATTATTATTTCTCCAGCCGAAATAGGCGAACCCACTTGCTTGTGAATTTTAATTACTTTCCCCGGCAAGTTTGACGCGATTTGGTCGCTTTGGAGATGATCAGTTTGTTTGTTTTTGTCCGCTCGATTAATTTTAAAGTGAGATATTGGCTTGATCGTGTGAGAGCCTAATGAGCCATAAGAGTAATATAAGTCGCCGCTTAAAATAAATCCAATTGTGTAATCGATTTTATTAAGAGTGAACGAAATCAACCTGTTTTTTCTGGAAACTTCAAGTTTTTCGATGTCCAAGTTGAGGGTTGTTTGATCGTTTAGATGAACTGTTATTTTTGGATGGTTAGAGAAATTAATTTTCGCCTTGAGAACTTGATCTATTAGAAACTCCGATTCTTTTAACAACGAAAGTTCTGAACCGATTAAACGATAAGCAATCTCCGATCTAGACAATATTTTGAAAAATATAAATCCTGCAGCTATCAAAGCGGCGTCTTGAAGATACAGCTCTTTGATATTTAATCGATCGACGGTATGAATAGAATATTTGCCGGTTGCGAAATTTTCAAGACTAAGAAGGTGTTGCAAAAGCGAAGAGTTGTTCTCAATGCCTGCGATCTCAAGTTCACTTATGGCGCGCCGCGCTTTAGCTATAGCTTGTTGGCGATTTTCTCCTGATACTATGATCTTAGCGATTAGCGAGTCGTAATAATGAGTAATTAAGTCGCCGGTCGTGAAGCCAAAGTCATTTCTCACGTTTTTTGGAAGTTTGAATTTGGTTAATAATCCTGCGCTTGGAGCAAACTCCACCAATGGCGCTTCGGCGCAAAGTCTTAATTCAATCGCGTGAGCTGATGGTTTTATTGGAGCGCGAGAATTTTCTAGCGCAGACTTTAAAGATTCGCCGCTAGCGATTTTAATTTGAGCCGCTACCAAATCTAGACCTGTTACCTCTTCGCTGACCGGATGTTCGACTTGAAGCCTAGTGTTGACTTCCAAAAAATAAAATTTTTCTGATGGGGTTAATAGAAATTCGACCGTTCCAGCTGATTGGTATCCGGAAAAAGCCAGCAGTTTTTCAGCCGCGGCGTAAATTTGTTTCCTGATGTTGCCAGAGATAAAGGGAGCTGGCGCTTCTTCGATAATCTTTTGTCTTTTTCTTTGCAAACTGCAATCGCGATCTGAAATAGCCGCTATTTCGCCATGTTTGTCGGCGAGAATTTGAATCTCTATGTGTCTTGCTTCTTCAATAAAAGGTTCTATAAACAGGGTGCCATCGGCGAAAAATTTTGCGGCCTCGGCGCTTGCCGCTTCAATATTAGTTTGTAACTCCTCTGGGCGGCGAACAATCCGCATACCCCTGCCACCGCCGCCAGCGGCAGCTTTAATGATTAAGGGAAAAGTTATTTCTGACAAATTTGCCGGAAAATTATCTGTTTGTTTAACTTCAATTGTCTTAAGTATAGGGACGCCAGCAAGAGAGGCGATTTTTTTTGCAGAGATCTTGTCGCCATAAGCGCGAATAGATTTTGCTTGAGGACCGATAAAAATCAGACCGGCTTTTTCTAAAGCTTCGGCAAAGAGTGGGTTTTCGGAAAGAAAACCATACCCCGGGTGCACCGCTTCGACTTTTAATTCTAAGCAGGCTTTAACTATCTTATTAATGTTCAGGTATGATGCCAAAGCTTCAGCTGGACCAATCTCAACCGCTTGGTTAGCGAGTTTAACATGCAAGGAGCTACGATCGGCGGTCGAATAAACGGCAACGGTTTCGATCCCAAGTTTGTGAGCAGTTTTGATTATTCTGCAAGAGATCTCGCCGCGATTTGCGATCAGTATTTTTTTGATTTTAGTTGACACGGGTTTTGAGTTTCCCTTTACATTCTAAAAACTCCGTAAGCTGGCGCTCGTTTTGGAGCTCCACGGGCGATATTTAAGGCAAAACCTAAAACCGATCTAGTCTCGAGCGGCGAGATAATGCCGTCATCCCACAATCTGGCGCTGGCGTATAGGGCGTCGGCTTGAGAGGTAAATTTTGCTAAAGTCTCAGCGCGCAAATCATCTATCTCTTTTTGATTGATCTGTTCTCCTCTCTGTTTTTTGCCATCAATTGCGATATCAGTTAATACTCCGGCGGCTTGCTCCGGACCCATGACAGCGATCTTCGCGTTAGGCCATGTAAATAAAAAATTTGGATTATAGGCTCTACCTGCCATGGCGTAATTGCCGGCGCCGTATGAAGAACCTATGATTAAGGTTATTTTGGGAACGGTAGAGGTGGCGACGGCATTTACCATTTTAGCGCCGTCTTTAGCTATGCCTTTATGCTCGTAATCTTTTCCAACCATGAAACCAACGATGTTTTGCATAAAGAGCATTGGAATTTGCCGTTGGTTGCACAGTTCGATAAAATGAGCGCCTTTGAGAGCGCTTTCTGAAAACAATATGCCATCATTGGCAATAATCCCCACATCTTCTCCTAAAATTCTAGCAAATCCGCAAATGAGAGTTTCACCATAATTTTTTTTAAATTCGTCGAGCTCACTGCCGTCAATCAAACGAGCTAAAATCTCTTTGGCTGAAATCTGAGATTTTGGATTATTCGGTATCAAGCCAAGCAATTCATCGGTTGGATATAAAGGTTCAACCGAGCGATAATTGTTATTTGTTAAATCTCGATTTGGCAGATGAGACACAATCTGCCTTGCTATTTTTAATCCATCAAGATCGTCTTCTGCTAGATAATCGCTAACACCACTGATTTTACTGTGCACGTCGGCGCCGCCGAGCTCTTCGGCGCTGACTATTTGTCCGGTTGCTGCTTTGACGAGCGGCGGACCTCCGAGAAAAATAGTTGCTTGGTTTTTAACCATAATTGTTTGATCGCTCATGGCTGGCACGTAGGCGCCGCCGGCGGTGCATGATCCCATCACTACTGATATTTGAGGTATTCCTAGAGAACTCATTCTGGCCTGATTATAGAAAATTCTTCCGAAGTGATCGCGATCTGGAAAGACTTGATCTTGCAATGGTAAAAAGGCGCCCCCTGAATCAACTAAGTAAATGCAGGGCAATCTGTTTTCTAAAGCAATCTCTTGGGCACGCAGGTGTTTTTTGACGGTTAGCGGATAGTATGTTCCTCCTTTGTGGGTCGCATCGTTTGCGACGATCATGCATTCTTGTCCTTCGATTGTGCCGATTCCGCAAATTATACCAGCGCCAGCGCGCTTAACCCCTTGATAAATATCTAAGCCAGCGAAATAACCGATCTCTAAAAATGGCGAAGCTAGATCGAGCAGCGCCGCTATTCGATCCCTTGCGTAAAGCTTGCCGCGCTCAAGGTGGCGAGCTAATGAAGGATCGTTGTCGCTGGGTTTGCGATGTTCTTCTTTAAGAAGCTCAAAATTTTCAAGAATTTTTTTATAACTTTGATAGTTTGCTAAAAATTCTTGCGAGTTAGTATCAATCAAAGATTTAAGCGGCATTTGTTTTAGTCTTTTTGATCCAAACTACAGATAATATATAATTTTTATGATTCTTTACATAACCTCTAATCTTTGTTTTTTCTCCTAGTTTTTTAGCGATAGTTTTAGGCAATTTTATGAGAAAAAAATTAGGAGCAATAAAATGCGCCTGAAGCTCTTTTAAAAAGGTTCTTACTGCTAATAAAGAGTAAATCGCTTTAAATGAAGCTTCTTTTGCCGCGAAAAGTTTGATCAAGGTTTTTGAGGAATCTTTTAAGATTTTACCGCTATGGGACTTTCGCTCTTGCGGACTTAAAATTTTTCTCTCTAATTTGCCGATTTTTTGGGGAATTACTTGCAAATCGATACCGGTCGCTAGGATTTGGTTACGCTTGCCAACGATAGCGCCGCCGTAGGGGTAAGAGTGTGACATGCTAAAGACGGCGTTAGTGGTTTGCATCGGGGCTCCTGCTTTATCTTTGATTATTTTTGGTGGCAATTGAAGTTTTGCTGATTTAGCGCTCTCGATCAAAGCTGACAAAGACAATTGACGCTCTATTTTTTTTCGTAGTCTTCTAGTCGCAGAGCTGATAGGGCGTTTTTTTAGGGTATCTTTATGGTTGTTACCGATTTTAGAGAAGTTTTTGTTGTTTAAAGCTGTTTGATCTTTGTAAATCGTAATTTTTAATAGGTCTTTAGGAAATTTTTTGGGAAGTTTTAAGTGAACTTTACTTATGGATTTCATTAGTACAATCTCTTAGATCAAGAATGAGTTTAAGTGATGGTTAAGTAATGACGATCATTATCATAACAGCAATTTCTTTTGTATCTGAAAATTTTATGTTAAATCGTCATAAAGGTTGGAACGAGCTCTTTTCATCGGTCTCTCTTAAATCAACACATAAAACCGATATTAAAAGTTATATACAAGATGATCTTGATTCTATTCAAGCTAGGCGCACCGCTTTTTTGGCGAGATTTATTGTTTTGCGAGAAGGTAAAAGGTCGCGGGCGCACCGTTTTATAGAAAAACAGTGTTGGAGTGAGCGAACTACAGCTGAGGAGTTATGCGATCTGTTTCGCGCTATTTTTAAAAATAATGGGGATCAGATGGATTTGGTCGAGCGAGATTTGCGGCGTGCCCTAAAGCATGCTCATACATCGGTGGCGTTTTTTTTGCGAGAATATTCTCAAAGAGCGACCCTTAACTTTGCCTCCGCTCTTTTGGATTATGAGCTTTCAAATGAGCTTGTGTTTAGCTCTGATCAAAAGTCACCAAGAGTCAATGGCTGGCGCCGTGCTCGCGATTTGCTAAAGGAGATATAAATCAAGCAATAAAAAGAGGGCGTAGCGCGCCAGAGTGGTCATGACAGAGAGTTTTATAAGCCAACAGCTACCTTTTTTTGAAATTATTCATAAAAAATCATAGGCAAAAGACAGGCGTTGCGCTCTACTACAACTTTACTCAATCTGAGGAAAGAGGCAATCGCACTTCGTCTGTCTTGCAAAAGGTAATAAATTCTTCAGCTGGCAACTCGACTATCTTGCGAAAAGCTACCGCCGGATTAACTTTTTCCTGTTTTGCCTTATCAAGCGCAAGTTGCCAAAGCCTAGGGACATCTTGTGCTCCAAGCATTTCATTTTCAACGGTATCAGCGTATTTTAAAACTGTTCCCTGAAGTTCTCGATCTTTTGGTAATCCTGCGCAAGCAACTATACCAAGAAGCCCTTTTACAGCTTCATGTAAAAGGTTAGGTAAAAAAACACCTCTTGCGTAAACTGTGTATCCCTACTCTGGTGGAGTGTTATTTTGAAAAAACGACACCCCGCTTACAGGAGCGTTTCTTGCCATCCGAATAAGATCATCTGTAGAAACGTTGCGTATAAAAGCTTGATGTTGCTTAGTCAAAGACTCAAGGCGTTTCTTGTAATTATCTGGCAGATCATCCATTAAGTGAAACATCTCTTCAGCTTTGAAAGCGGCGCCAAGTACCATGCTTCCTATTAAAAAACGCTTTTCAACCTCTATGCTTTCAATATTATCAAGCTCAGTAACGTCCATTTCAAAGATAGTTTCTTTTACGTTTCTGGCATTTGAGACAATCGTTAATTTATCAGATAATTGCAGATCAAACTGTACTGATGTTTTGTCAACACCATAAACTTCACGTACCCATTGCTCAGCCATCTCAGTCAATTTCTCAAAGCCGATTGATCTTTCAAGCCGTTTAAGTTCTGACAATTGAAACATCTCTATCATAAAAAATTCTCTTCCCTTAAATACAACTTACTTTTGGAGCTATTGGAAAGACAGGTTCGGGAACGCTAAATGGATTTTGCCCAGGTTCTGGTTGAGGTTCTGGCAGATCAATTGGTGCCGGCTTCTGAGTAGGAAGAGGTTCTGTAAATTGGAACTTCTCTAGTTAGCGCAGGAGGAGCAATTGGCATAACTACTATTTGTTGTGAATAAATTAAATCTTCAATTATATACTAGATCTCTAAGAAAGAAATACTTTTTGTTTTCTTATTTAAGTTTAACACTTCATAAAAGTTAGTCAAGAAATTGCTATATTATTACGAAAGTTTAGCTATTTTTACTAAAATCTTTTACGAGAACCTAGTAGCTGGCATAAAAAGCCTTTATTCTATTCTCAAAACACATCTATTATAACACCTCACAAACGACTGCTAGTCAAAAATCGGGCGACGCCCGCAAAAGGAGATCCCAGCAACCTGAAAAACAGATCGCCTAGGCGGTGGATACTTAGCGGGTTTGTTTTAACAATCTTAGAATCAGGCAAACTTTTGCTGTTGGCTGATGATAGCAACGACTTGATGCGAGCTCTAAGCCCTAAAGTGATCCTCATTGGTTCTCTTATGCTATTTCCTTGCTCGTCTCGAAGAAAATTGCCGTTCTCATCCCTGACTTTTACAGAATCGAAAAAATATAAATTAGAATGATCATCATCGCTCTCGTAAAGACAATGAAATGAGTGTGAGATAAGATAAAAAAATAAAAATAGCAAGCTCAAGGTTGTAAAGATTTTACCAAAAAGGCTACGCAACTAGGAGATATATGAAGTATAAGAGAGTTGCAGGAAAGATAATAATATATCAAACATGGGCGTTTGACAGGTGGCGGAGCAAGTAAGGAGATACGCAATCTAGTAACTCGGCAAAACACTCTATTTCAATATTTTTGAAGCGCTAAGCTACTCAAAGATATCAACAGCCGATAAAAATTTGCTATCCAAGCTCCTAAAAGAGAGCATAAATAAATGGCGATAGCGCCGAGCCTTGGGTGGCTACTATGATCGCTCCAAGAAGCAAAAAAACCATTACCATTGGGATTAACCACCATGCTTTTTTCTCCCAGAGGAGAGAAAATAATTGTTTGATTGTGTTTGACTTACTCATACCTTTTTGTTTTGAGCGCGTCAGTTTTTTAATAATTAACAAAAATTCTTAAGCTACTTTCGCGCGTGACAGCTTTTTATTTGATACCTCTTTTTCTATAATTGAGTCAATCTCTTTAATTAACGAGCCGATCGCGTATGTCCAGCAATATTGACCGGCATTTTTACCGGTTAAGTTTTCAGCGATCTCTATTCTGTCCTCGATTCGATGGCGTAAAAAGAGCTGTTTACCATCGGTTAATAATATCATATCAGTGGGATTTTTAACGAGCTTGGGCAATTTTCTTTTAAGGTAATCTAGTCCTTGTCTAAAACGTCCAACCGGCAAACCTTCGGCTTTCATTCTAAAAAGCCAACAGAGCAACACGATGTCTCCATAGGAGTATTTTTGTCGGTTTCGGGCAAATTCTTTGCCGGTTGCTGGCACGAGATTGCTACGGCTGTAATAGTTTAACAAAGCTAAACCGATACGCTCTTCTCCATTGGTTAATTTTCGCAAGATTGCTTGCGCTTCTTTAGCTGTGAATTCAAGTTCCGAGGGTGATTTGTTCGGGCTCGCCTTTGTATCGCAATTATCTTGAGTTGTTTTGCTTTTAACTGCTTTTAGATGGCTGTAGTTATTCGTTGTTCTTTGCTGATGATCTTTGAGAGCCTTGGTTGTTACTTCGATTTTTTGTTTATCGTTCTTGCTCGTCAACAGATGCGAATTGCCATCGAGAGTTTGATCCGGTTCTTTATTATCTACGCTTGAAGTCATAAATGCTTAGCGGAAATTTTTAAATACCTTTAACCAAACATTAACCTGTGAAAGTTTATGAATTTGGCAAAAGCTAAGGGGTTAAGATAGAATATTATTGCCCCTAATGTAAAGTTTTATCTAAAGAGTTGCATATTTAAGCCTAAAGAGTAACCTAGAATATTTGGGCTATTCAAGATCTAAAATTATAAACTAGCTATATGCCTTATTAAGGCCGTCTTTATACTTCGTAACAACGATTGTTTTCTCAAATATCTTTTTGTTGAAAGATTTGCTAAATTTTAAAGATCTTTCGCTTTGATAATTTTTATAGATTTTTTTCTTATGAAAAGATTAATTACACCACGTGGAGCAGTTGCTCTCAGAGCTGAGCTTGAAAAGCTAAAGCAACTCCGTCCGGAAATCGCGTTAGCCATAGAGGAAGCTCGCGCCCATGGCGATATCTCTGAAAACGCTGACTACCAAGCTGCTAAAGAGCGTTCGGGAATGATAGAAGCCAAAATTAGAGATATTGAATCTCGTTTGTCGATGATCGAAGAGTTTGATCCAAAAAATGTTAAAAGCACAGCCAAGGTGGTTTTTGGTTTAACTGTCGAGGTTGAGAATTTGGCTGATGGTGGCATTCAACAATTAACTATTGTTGGAGCTGACGAGTCAAATGTTGAGATTGGCTTGATTTCAATAGAGTCACCTTTGGGGAGGGCTTTAATTGGTAAATCAGCTGGTGATACCGTGTCCGTTAATTTGCCCTCTGGTAGCAGGGATTATTTAATAAATAAAATTTTTCTTGGAGATATCTGGTAGATTGCGGTTAAATTTGCTAATAATCTTCAGTAAAATAGCGGCTCTAACAGGATTTTTGCCTATTAAGATGCTTGCTAAAATTTGATTGCTTTGGCTGGTCTTGAGCGAACCGAGAATAGTTTTGAAAACTACTTATGCTACTGGAAGCTTTTAAAAAATAACCATTAAGGTTGTTTGTTGTTATCCTAATGCCTTTAATTTCAAAAGAGACGATCGAAGCTGTCAAGGAGAGAGCGGATTTGGTGGAGATTATTTCCGAGCAGACAAAATTGCAAGCTCGCGGTTCTAACTTTGTTGGGTTGTGCCCATTTCATTCTGAAAAAACACCATCTTTCTTTGTGCGGGCTGGCGGGAAAGGGTATCACTGTTTTGGTTGTGGCGCCTCTGGCTCAGTCTTTAATTTTATAATGCAAACTAAGGGTGTTTCTTTCCCTGAAGCGATTGAGTTGTTGGCGGAAAGATACAGCGTGCCTATAAAGTACGAACGCGGCTTAGAGACAGCTATATCTAATTTTACTGATCGCGAAGCGCTTTATAAAATCAATCTGCTCGCTCATAATTTTTTTCGCCAAAGCTTAAACAGCGCGCCTTCCGTAGTTAAGGAGTATCTAAAGAAACGAGGATTAAGTAAAGAACTAATAGAATTTTTTGGCGTTGGTTTTGCTCCGAACGATTGGCGAGCTTTATATGGTTTTTTAAAAGCTCAAGCTGTGCCAGAAAAATTAATAGTTGCCTCTCAACTTTGCAAGCAGGGAGCTAACAATAATTTTTATGATACTTTTCGAGCGCGTCTAATTTTTCCTGTTTTTATTGATGGTAAGAAAATTGCTGGTTTCGGTGGTAGGATTGTGCCAGATTTGATGAGTGATACTGAAAAAAATAGTTCGCCTAAATATCTTAATTCTCCAGAAACTTTAGTTTATCAAAAAAGCAAGATTCTCTACGGCTGGCCACATTCTTATAATCAAATTAAAAATCAAAATGAAGTTATTATTGTCGAGGGCTATTTGGATCTTTTAAGTTTATGGCGCGAAGGGGTGCGTAACGTAGTGGCTGTGTGCGGCACAGCTTTGTCGTTTTCTCATGTTAAAAAGATCTCTTACGCGGCGAAAAACGCTTTGGTGGTTTTTGATGGTGACGTGGCTGGAAATCGGGCGGCTGCGAGATCTTTCGAGAGTTTTTTAAATACTGGAGTTGATGGTCGAGCTCTTTTTTTACCAGCTGGCGATGATCCGGATTCGATAGCGGCTAAACATAGAGACCAAACTTCGACGTATTTGCGAGGATTGCCAAAACGCGATTTGATAGACTGCTATATTGACTACCTAATCTTAAAATATCAACCGAACTTGGGAGAAGATATTCGAGCTGACCGCGAGTATGCCAAGATTGGGGAGCTTGGCAGTGCTGTTCGTGGACAGATTGCTATTGATTTAGCCGACTTGGTTGGTGGAGTGAAAAACCCATTTGAACGGGATGCTTTGCTAGAAAGAGCGGCTTTTCGTTTAAAGCTTGAAAATCTTCAAAAAATCAAGGAAACTTCTAAAAATAAGGCTTCTGAATCGATTTCTCAGCAAGTTTCAGTAGTCCAGGAGGGTCAGCTTTTAAGTGTTGATCAGTTACCATTAGAAGATCGAGAGCTACTGATGGCGCTATTTCTTTTGAAAGAAGAAGCCTTTAAGGCTTTACATGCTGATTTAGACTTGCAATCATATACACACCCACATACTTGGGAGGTAAAAAGAATATTTGAATCAATTATTCTTCTTGATTGCTCAGAGGAGGAGAAGAAAGAAAAGATTAAAAAGTTTCTTTCAATGTGCGGTTCAAGTTGGGAAAAATTTTGGAGAGAGTGCTATAAGGGATATCAAGCTGAGAGAATCAATCCCCATAAAATATTGGCGCAGATTCCTCTGAAGCGTCAGATGCAGGCACTGAAGCAAACTGTTGCTGAACTTGCTGTAATGATGAAAGTTGAAGAGGATCCACAGGCTAAGTCTGAGCTGGCTCTTTTGTATTTTCAAGCCGTTAAGAAAGAGAAAGCTTTGAGTCTTTAAATTTTAATAGTGGCGGAGTGAGTAATATCAATTGTTATTAAAACTGTTATATGAATTTTTGGTTGTTTGATTAAAGCAAAAAGCTAAAAACTGTTTTAGGCGTGTAAATATTGATTATGGCGTATAAAAAGATTAGAGCTAGTAAATCTCTGAAAAAGATAAAAAGCAGTCGACTATTTAGGCGTAATTCCAAACAACTTCTAAAATCAAAGGCTGGCGGAAGTGGATCTAAAAAAACCGCCAAAATTGAGATTTCTAACAAAATCGGTGTTAATGTTACCACTGGCAAGGGTAAGCGCCAACAGATTGCCGCGAAAGGCTCTTTTAACAGCGGTTTTGGATCTTTTAAATCTAAACGCCAACGAGGCGCTTCAGTTGGCAATCAAGAAAGAGAAGATCTTCCATTTAAATTACTTCCGCAAAAGCCAAAAAGTGTGGTTGATAGTAAGTCCGCGACTGTTGACTCGAACGGAAAAAAGAAACCCTCTTTAGCGGAGGATAGTAAACATAAACTGCTTGATTTGCACAAGGAGAAGGGTTTTTTAACGGTTGACGATCTCACGGAGCATCTTGATGAAGATCTTGATTCTATTGATGGTGGCAGTATTCAAGATGTTCTGACGAGCATGTTTGATGAGGATGAAATTGATCTGATAGAGCCCGATCCTGAAAAAATCGCCGAAGAACCTGAATTGCAAGCAAACGGTTCTGATGAGCTGGATGTTTCCCTTGTTAAAGGATCTGACCCTGTTCGGATGTATTTGCGCGAGATGGGTAATGTTAGCCTGCTTACAAGGGAAGGCGAAGTTGAGATCGCAAAAAGGATTGAAGCAGGTTTGGCGATAGTTAGAAAAGAGATTTTAACCCAACCTTTAGCGCTTTCTTATGTTGTTGATTTGTTCGAAAAGGTCAAGTCTGATGAAATCCGTTTGCGAGATCTTTTCCAAGAAGAAGATCAAGAGGAGAATGAGGAAGAAGACGAGGAGGAAGAACCAAGGACGCGGGTAGTTTACGACGATGATGAAGGTCAGGAGGAAACTATTGATGAGGAGCGAGAGCGTTTAAGCGAGGAGGAAGAAGAGCAAAAGAAAAAGTTTTTAAAGAAAAGCTCTCTTTATAAGAAGTTGCTTCAGCAAACGATTAAACTTTATAAGGAGTATAACAAATTTGCGGTTAACCAAAACAGCAGGCGTCGTCTAGAGCTCGCAAAAAAGCTTGAGAAACAGCAGGTTAAAAATAGCGAAAAAATTTTAGAACTTAATCTGTCACAAAAACAGTTCTCAAGGATTAATCAATTAATAAAATCTTCGGCTGAGCGTTACGAACTTCATGAGGACTATTTAAAAAAACAGGCAAAGGTTGCTGGTCGATCGGTCGCGGAGCTAAAGGCTATTGGCGCGGCTTTAGCAAGTGGTGAAGGGGTGAATTTCAAAAATGCTCTTCGCAAGATTAAACTTACTACTAAGGCGGCGCGTGAATATGGCCAAGGTTTAACAGAACGATTTCGTCAGCTACGTTCTTTAGAGGAGCAGATTGTTGTTTATCCACCTGAATTTAGGGAGCGGGTGCGCCTGTTAAAAGAAGGGGAAGAAAAGGCTTATCAAGCGAAAAAGGAATTGGTAGAAGCTAATTTGCGTCTTGTTGTGTCTATTGCGAAAAAGTACACCAATCGTGGCTTGCAGTTTTTGGATCTGATTCAAGAGGGTAATATCGGTTTGATGAAAGCCGTTGATAAGTTCGAATATCAGCGGGGCTATAAGTTCTCGACCTATGCGACTTGGTGGATAAGGCAAGCTATTACAAGAGCGATTGCCGATCAAGCTCGTATTATTAGAATACCTGTCCACATGATTGAGACTATCAATAAGCTTGTTAGAACTCAGCGATCACTTGTGCAGGAGCTTGGTCGGGAACCGACACCGGAAGAGATAGCGGTTAAGATGGAGATTCCGGTTGATAAGGTGCGCAAAGTAATGAAGATAGCTAAGGAGCCGATCTCTTTGGAAACTCCTATTGGCGAAGAAGAAGATTCGCATTTGGGGGATTTTATCGAAGATAAACGAATAACATCTCCTTCGCACGCTGTTGTCAACACCGATTTGCAGGAGCAAACTCGCCGCGTGCTTGCAACTTTGACCCCGCGAGAAGAAAAGGTGCTGAGAATGCGTTTTGGTATTGGAGAGAAAAGCGATCATACTCTAGAGGAGGTGGGACAAAATTTCGATGTTACTAGAGAACGCATTAGGCAAATAGAGGCTAAGGCTTTACGAAAATTGCGGCATCCTAGTAGGAGTAAAAAACTAAAAAGTTTTGCTGATAAGTCATAACAATAATTTTGATTATTATTTTTATTTTTGTGAGAGAGAATTTTTATAAACCAATCAGGCATTGGAAAGTTATTTTTTTATTAGTATTCATGCTTGGGTGTGGTCGTTATCATCCGCCTTATGCGCCGGAAGAGGTGGCTCCCGTGGCTGTTGGCGATTTGAGTGTGTCTGCCACAGAAAACGGCGTTAAATTCCAGTGGTCTGCTCCAACTAAAGATGGTAGAGGAAAAGAGCTAAGACAACTTAACGGCTATAGAATATATCGCAAAACACTGACTTATCTCTCTGATATTACTAATCCGCGAAAAGAATTTGAGTTGATCGCCGAAATTCCCGATCTTTTTCTGGTTAAGTTATTTGAGCTTCGAGAGCAAGCACGAGCTGAAGGTAAATCTTCTCATCGTGCCCGAGTACCAGAGGAGTTTAAGAAATATTCTTATATTGATGAAAATCTTACTCCCAAGATCAGCTATCTTTATAAGGTAGTTGCTTTTAATCAAACTGGACAAGATGGAGGCATTGGGCAATTATTTAAAGTTGATTTTGACGGCTTAATTTCAACTGTTATTTTACCTATGCCGGTTGATGCACGCGGCGCCCCTCTGCCAGTCTTTGATTAGCATTGTTTTTAAACTTATCGCTTCTTTTCGCATCCGTCTTTTAATTGTTTATTTGATAAATCAATGAACAAAGCAATCCAATTTTATAAATTACATGGATGTGGTAATAGCTTTATTTTTGTAAACGAAGCCGCTTTGGTAGGGAGGCAATATAGCTCCTTTGCTAAATTCGTTTCCGGAGCCGGTTTTGGAATCGGCGCTGATGGATTATTTGTTTATCAAGGGTTTATAGATGGCTGTTATCAGGTGATGATGTTTAACCCTGATGGTTCCGATGGGCAGATGTGCGCTAATGGATTGCGTTGTTTGGCTCGTTATCTATTTTTAAGCGATATTTTAAAAGAGAGAGCTGGCGAGTTTTTGGTTAAGATAGGTTCTCGCCAAATTGCTGTTAGTTATAAAGAGAGTGGTAAATTAGTAAAACTGAATATGGGATCGGCGATTTTTCTGGCGCGATCGATCCCAATCGCATTGAACGTGGAGCAGTTTATTGATTCTCCAATAGAAGCTTTGGGAAGAACCTTTAAGGCATCGGTTGTTTCGGTTGGTAATCCTCACTTGGTTGTTTTTGGTGAGCGTATGGCAAAAGAGCAAATCGCCGAATATGGCTCCGCGCTGGAGCATCACCCACTCTTTCCGGATCGCATTAATGTTGAGTTCGTCCAAATTATAGATAGTGGTATTTTTAGGGTGCAAGTTTGGGAGCGCGGCGCTGGTATGACACTTGCTTGCGGCAGTGGCGCCTGTGCGGTCGCGGCAGTCGCGAAACAGCTTGGTTTATCTAAACATGATACTGTTATTATTGAAATGGATGGCGGTAGTTTGATGGTTTCTTGGGACGGGGATTTATCGAGCCCGATTTATCTTGAGGGTCCAGCCGAAGAAATTTGTCGTGGCGAGCTTTTCGCGAGTTAGCTAGCTGGCACTTAACCTTAAACTCTCCGTGGGAAAGGGTGATTTTTTACTGAGAGCCAAATATAGGCTTTACATATATCAACCTCGTCATCGTTCTTGCCTCGCAACGCCCAAATGATCGCTCCATTCTTTTTCGGCGCCGCAACGCCGCAACAATGCTCATCAAACTTTCTTGCAAACCGCCCCCAAGCCGTTTTATCTGCCAATTTCACCAGTAGCGGCAAATTTGTTCTTGCTCTCTTTTATTCTTAACTCTCTTTCAAACAGCAACCCTTGTCGGCGCTTCGGGCTCTTTTGGCTTCATTACTTTTGCAAGGTGTTAAACTATTTTTCACACCTTCCTTACATTATATTTCTATCATCGTTTACCGCTTTTTGCAGCTTCTATTGAGCTTTCTAATAACTTTTCAGGGAACTATATATATTTTTTAGCTGTTATTTTAGAGGGTCTAATTGCGCTTTCGAGGGGGCTTGTGGGTCGATTAGTTTAAGATCTGATCGATTTTGCTTGTTTTTTTAAAGAGAAAAGGTTATCCTATAAGGTGGTGTTTTTTTTTGCTCGCTTGCCGGCAAAGATCAATTTATTTTTTAAATAATGACTAAAGATATAATCCATCAAGTAGGGAGCGACGAAGAGATTATGCGTTTTACCTTTGAACTTGGTCAGTTAAAAAGGGAAGCGCGCCGAGGCTGGCAGAGGATAGGCGAATCTCCTGAAAGCGTGGCTGAGCATTCACAGCGAGCCGCTTGCTTGGGGTATCTAATTGCTCACAGGGAGGGTTTTGCCGATCCGAACCTGATAGCGACGATGATTTTGTTTCACGATATCCAAGAAACTCGTGTCGGTGATATTGACAAGATCCAGCGAAGATATTTAAAGATTGATCAGAGAGCTGCTATTTCTGGGCAAACTGCTGGTCTTGGTTTAGCTGGAGAATTGATATTTAAAATGTGGCTCGAAGTTGAGCTAGGGGAAACTGAAGCCGCTATTATTGCTAAAGACGCCGAAATTTTGGAGATGGTTTTTACGGCGCGCGAATTGGTGGTAAAAGGAAACAAACAGGCTCAAGAGTGGATTGATAGTTCGCGCCAAAGATTAAAGACGAAAACCGCCAAGGAGCTTTTAGAAGAGGTAAATGGCGCCGATCCTTCTGAGTGGTGGAAAGAGATCGGTAATTTGCAACCTCTTACTTGAAGCAATCTTAGGTGTTTTTTGCAAAATGGTAAAAATAACCAAAAGAGTTCTCCTAAAATGCAAAAGATTGATCAAGTATGATTTAAAACCGTCATGGTTGATAGTTGGTTAATTTTTAATTGCCTTTAAGCCTTTAATTTTAAAAAATTGAGAAAAATAGTTCCGAAAGAGATATTTTTTCGGAGAATAGATTTACGCGCCATAGATACTTTGTGCCAATCTTTCTGATTTGAAGGTAGGGGATTGTCAACAGACGTTCCTTTTTTTAACGATTTAGTTTTTGAGAGGTCATTAATCAACTTTGATTGTTTTATGGGCCTTAAATAATTCTGGCCGCTGTTGTTTAATGAATGACAAATAAGGTTCTACTCTGTCGCAGGCTATGAATAATGCTTTGCGTTCATCAGGCTCCCCACTGTTTGATAACGTTTTTTTAACTGCCGCAAAGCTTGCTCCAGTTGACAGACCGCACATTAAAGCGTGCGAGCGAATCAACTCGACAGTGTTGTCGATTGCTTCGTCTTCAGTAATTTCAACTAACTTTTGATAACTCTTTTTGTTGAATAATTTTATGATCTCCAATTCTTTGGCAGTATTCATTCCGGGAACATGATTATTGGGTGCATCTATAACGCCAACCGCGCAAAGATCTGGATTAACTTCTCTTAGCTTTTGAATTATCCCCAGAGACGAGCCGGTTGTTCCTAAACATCCGAAAAAATAATCCACCTTCCCAAGATCATCTAAAATTTCTTGAGCGGTGGTTTCATAGTGTATCTTCCAATTGGCATCGCTAGTGAATTGTTGTGATGCAACATAATTTGAAGGTTCGCTTTTTTCAAGTTGATTGACTATGTTTTGGGGATTATTAGGATCGTTTCCGTCGAAAAATTCTTTGCTGGTTTGATACTCTTCAATCTCTCCGCCAAGTAGCATTATTAAATCTCGTTGTTCGGGAATTTTGTATTCTTTAGCCAGAACCCTAACTTTAGTTTTTTGTTCGATTGCTAAAGCTTGCAAGGCTTTGCCGGTATTACCAGAAGTTACCTCTAAAATCACAGGTTTTGATTGTTTTTGATCGGAATAAGCAGGCTGATCTCGTTTACTCAAACGGCTTTTAATTAAAGCTAAAGCGGTGCGATCTTTAATCGAACCGAAAGGATTAAATAGCTCGAGTTTGGCATAAAGTTTTACGTTTTTAAGCTTATGAACTTCCGGAGCTATTTCAAGAATATTTGTTTTTCCTATCAGTTCTGAGAGTGATTTACATATCATGCTTTACATAATGCCAAGATTTTTTTCTTAAGGCAATAAGATCGAGTTTTTGTGCTAGAGCCCTAAATGAAATAGTGGTGTACTGAACGCTTCGTTCTTTTGTTGCTTGATTGTTATGTTGTTTTTTGATCCGGCATTTGGTTGTTTTTCAATTAGAGGATACTAGTGGCTGAATCACTGGCAGAGTAGCTCGCAAAACGTCTGCCGCTAGCGCGCTGGTAAAATTATATTTTGCCGCTTCTGCGCCCTGCACATGCGCGGTAACGGCGCCAAAAAACCTGTTGCCTATAAAAAAAAGAAAGGTGGCGGTTCTGTTTACAACGCGTGATGAAATTAACTTACCGCCTGCTCCGTAAGTGTCAAATCGATGATCGCCCGTGCCGGTTTTGCCCCCAATTACTATTTTTTTGTTGGCAGAATCTTTTAAAACTCCTCGCAAACGCCGCGCTGTTCCATTCTCGACAACATCAATTAAGGCTTCTTTAAGAATATCGGCAACTTCAGCTGTCATTACTCTCTCTTTTTGGTTATATTTTTCTGCAAGCGAATCGGCTTTCTCTAAGCCGTAAGTAAAATTGGTTTCAAAAGGGGTATTAACGGCAAAGCGGAGCTGTTTAATGCGAATCGAAGGCATCCGATAGCCGCCGCTTATGATAATCCCGGTTAATTCCGCTAAAGCTCCGGGCCTATCACCAGAACTTCCTATGGCTGAGGCTAAAGATGGCACCATTGAACGATAGGGGTAACCAACTTGTCGCCACTGTTTATGTATCTCCCGAAAAGCTTCCGCTTCTATTAGCGAGCGAATCCTGATATCTTGCGCTTTCTTTTTATTTTTTGCGAACAGCCAACTATAAGCGGCGATTCGCTCGAGGCGACTTTGTCTTATTAAGTCGTTAAAACTTGGTGATTCGCTAAATACCAGATATTTTACTAGCCATAGCTCCAGTGGGTGCAGTTTTGCTAAATATCCCTGCTCGTTAAAGGAAAATTTAGATATATCTAGATCTTTTAAAGCTCTTTCCAGTTGGGTTTGTTCTGGACACGGAATGTCGCAAACGCGTGTTGTCCAAGCGTTAAATTTTTTAAGATCGCGATCGCCATAAATAAACTGATAAACGACAGAATATTTACGCGGAGAATTTTTTCTATTTTTAAATAATTTCTTAAGAACATCTTCTCCGGACAATCCTTTATATTTATTGTAAAATTCTCTTAAAAAAATCTTTCCCTCGCTATCGGCGAATTTGCTAAGCAATAAAGTGCGTCGTTCAGCTTGTTTTTGTGGATCTTCTTCTGAAGATCCATCGAGCAAGTTCTCATAATGTTTGACTATGTCGCGCATAATTCTTATGAAGGGGAGATTGATCGAGTGACTGAGAGCTTCTTTGACGGTAACGATTCTGCCATTATCTTCTGGTTTGAAATTCGAAAAGGTGTGTGAGCCGCCGCCAGTGAAAAAAGTTTCTCCGGTGTTAGCAGAATATTTTCGCTCCATTGCCTTTGATAAAAGCTCAAGCAGAGAGAGATTTTTGCCGTTTATTAAAGATTGAGCCACGAAAGTTCTTAATGGATTATTTTTTTGCTTTGAGATTGCCGTTAATTTTTCGGCAGGGTATTCTTTGAGTTCTTGCCATAAAGCGGCGATTACTTCTAAATAACTTGCCAAAGTTCTTAGTTTGGCGGTTGATCCAAGATCAAGGCGCGCTCCATCGTTTAGATCGAATGGTTGATCAATATTATCGGTGTGGATTCTCAGTAAATTTGCCTTGGGAGTTTGTTCAAAGAGCGTAAAGCTATAGTAAACTTTTTTAGGGTCTCCGATTGCCAGCAGACGATCTTGATTCAACTTGTATTTACTTATTCCTTCGCGATTTTGTAGTTCCATTAAAATTTCACTTACTTTTTGATTGATCTCTCCATTGATGCTTGTGGTTACTGACAGATCTAGCTGATCAAGTTCATAGAGATTTTGATAGCCGAGCAGTGTTAAAAGCCGCTTTCTGATGGCGTTAGTTGCTTTGCGCTCAACAAATGAGGGTGATGGCAGTTCCGCTTTTGTATTGTTGAGCTCTAAGGGAATTTGCCGCGCTTGTTCCATAAGCTTAGTTGAAATAATTTGATCTCGCTCTAAAATTTTTAGATAGTCGTCAGTTATTTGGTTAATATGCTGGCTTGGTCGCAAAAGGTGTATTGATGGACGCCTGTGTGCCAAAAAAAGGCTTAAAACTTGCTTATAAGCGAGAGCAAAGTTTTTGTACTCGTCTTCTTTTAAATTTTGCTCGCTCTTAGAAAGAATGTCACGAGTTGTTTCTAAATCAACCCCGTACCAGATCTTTAATCCGTCTCCTAGACCGTAAACCTCTCCATAGCCAAGTTTTGCCGCTAGCGGAATTGAATTTATGTAGTCTTTGACGATCTGTTGTCGCCTTAAGCTGGTATCGCGATTGTCAAGGTATGAGCGGGTGGAAGCAGAAACAATTTGTAGTAACTTATCTTTTGCGTTGCGTGTTCTGCCCTCAAAACTATGGCGATACTTTTCCAGCTGAGTGGCGATTGTGCTTCCTCCGGGGGAGTCGCTTCCGCCAAAAATTAGTTGACTTAGTTTTTTGTAAATCGCAAGTGAAAGCCTATTCCATTCAATCGCTGGATTTTTGTATGGCGCGTTTTGATCAAGAATCTCCCTATTTTCTATAAACAGTAAGGTATCGATTATAATTTTCGGAATTTCAGAGAAGGAGTGAAAATAGTAAGTAGGTCTTGGATTTTCAAAGATAGGACGATTTGACATGTCAAGTATCTCTATTCCTGCCCGCTCCTTTTCTCGATATATAGGATAAATACCTAAGTCAACTAGTAGATTGTAAGTCCAAGAGGTTACTGCTTGGGATGTGATTTGAAAATTGGACGCGGTTAAGCGATCGGAAAATTTTGGTATTGACGTGTAACCATAACGCTCATCAAATGGACCTTGATTTGGAAAGCGGATACTATTGGAATTGCCGTCTTTGACCTCATAGGTTGCGGCAGCGGCAATTTTGTTAAAAATAACTGATTGTAAGGTTGAATATTTCAGCTCGTGTAAAAGCGCGTAAATTGACGACAGGACAAGTGTTGCGATAGCCGTAATTTGTAAGATCTTTTTGGTCACGAGCAAAGGCGAAGTTTTTTGCTAATGATATTTGACATAATTTCCGAAGCGCCGCCGCCAATCGTCATAAGCCTTAAATCGCGCCACCACTGTTCAGCTGCAAATTCGGTGGTATAGCCATAACCTCCGTGAAATTGGATCGCTTGATTAGCTATCCAAATGGCGTCTTCGCAGATGGTTCGTTTGCAAACTGCCACCCCCAGAGAAGCGTCTTGCCCGTTATTTAGGGCAAGCAGGGCTGCGCGCGCCATTGCTGTTCCTCGCACTAATTTTGAATTTGCTTCACGTAGAATCTCGGCGATCACTGGAATTTGAATAAGCTTTTTTCCGAAGACGCTCCGCTGTTTGCAGTAATCTATTGTCTCCTTTAGGCAAATTTTGGCTCCGGCTAACGATGTTAGCGCCAACATCAACCTTTCCCAAGTTAAATTTTGCGTTGCTTGCTCCCAACCTTCGCCAACTTTCCCAAGTACCATCCACTCTTCAACTTCGACGTTTTGATAACTTAGCTCGGCGGTGTCTGATGAGTGCCACCCTAATTTATCAAGCTTTCTAGTTACCGAAAACCCCGCTGATTTGGTTGGCACGATAAAGGTGGTAAATCCGCCACGTCCAGCTTGGGAATCGGTTTTTGCAAAGGTGAGAACAAAATCGGCTCGGGCGCCGTTAGTAATAAATGTTTTTGATCCGTTGATAACCCACTTTTTGCCCTTTGCTTGAGCGGTCGTTTTGATATTTGCTAAATCACTGCCAGCGTCCGGTTCGGTAAAGGCGTAAGCTCCGATCATTTTGCCGTTAGTGGCTTGACTCAGAAAAAAATCTTTCGCTTGCGGCGAGCCTCGTTCCGAGATCGCCTTGCTAACAACTAAGCTGTGCATATTGACAGCTGTTGTCAAGCCAACGGCTCGCAAGCGTCCGAAAGTTTCGCACCAAGCTCCGGCTAATATGTAATCTCCATTTATACCACCAAAATTTTCTGGCACAAAGATTCCTAGGAAACCTTGATCTCCTAATAATTTAAAAAGAGCGTTTGGAAAGTTTTTTTCGGCTTCCCACTTTTTGAGAAACGGCTTAATTTCACGTGCGCAAAACTTTTCAATATTTTCAATAAATATTTTATGATCCGCGTAAAAATCATGATTTATTGTCATTGCTTGCTTTTTGTTAATAGAGAAACATTCTTTAAAAAATTTTTTACTCAGTTACTGAATACACCCGAGCCGAGTAATATAACGGCTCGTCTTCGTTGTAGATTTTATTAAAAAATATCCTAAAATTTTTACGTTCACCGACATCTAGTTTTTTATTTGGAGACAGGAGAGAATTTTGAAGTTTAATAATAGTTTCGGGATTTAATGACTCAACTTTAGCATTAGTTAGTCGCGAGTCCAAGTATGCTTGCGATCGTTGGCTAATAACTCCTCCTTTGCCATAAAATATCCCTTCGATCAACGGGTTAATTACTGGCTGAGCTGAATAGTTGGCTATTTGTCCGGTGATTGCCGGCATGTTTAGGCCATTGTCAAGCTTGACTGGAGCAACTTCAATATTTTCAACGAGTACTCCGGCTGGTTGACTTCGAGGCAATCTAAAACCGACACTTGCCAACATCTCAGTCAATAAATTTTGATTGAAGATAGTTATTATGCTTAGCAACATTAGGGCGAACACATATAAAAGAAGCGGGACAACAATGGAGAGAGATATAGATCTTTGATCCTGTTTGATGATTACCGACGACTTGTTTTCTTGATTAGTGTTTGTTTGAAATCTAAAAAATGGTTTTGGTTGTTTGTTTGTCGGTTTGTTTTTGATCGGATTTTTCTCTTGTTTTTTATTTTCTGCGAAGGGCGTGTCGTTTTGTGTTTGTGGACTGCTACCTAGGGGAGATGACCACTCTAAATCTTCAATTTTTTCCTGTAGATTTTCAAACGCATCCGCTGAAATGTATAACGATTTATTTAATTCGGAAGGCGCTTGCTTGGATGAGTGAAAATCTAAATTTGTAGAAGTCTGTTTAAAATCTGAATTGGATAATTGATCTATTGAAGCTATGGGGTAGTCAGGTTGGTTGATTGAGATAGCGTTTGCTAAGTCCGCAGAAATCTGGAGTTTTGTATGAGCAAAATCTTGAGTAGCTGGTTTGACTAATTTTTTAAAGGAATAATTGCACTTTGAGCAGAGAAAAATGATCTCTTTGCCAATCACCTCTTGGGCTGGAGAAAAATTGAAATTCGTTTTACAATTTGGGCATTTAATAAGCATTGCTATCTATTTTACCCTTTATTTTTTATAAACCTCCAGAGATCAAAATACATGGGTAAAAAAAGAGCCAAAGATGGACTAAGCGACGTATCAAGCTGGCGTCATAGCAACAAGGGTATGTTGCTTGCCGCTCCTAGAAACTTTCACTATGTGATTGGGCGCAATGCTGTGCGCGAGACTTTATTGTATGCCGCTTCAAGGGTGCGGCGGATTTATCTAACGCCAGAAGCTAAAATTGATTTAGCTGATCCGCTGAGCAGGATGCAAACAATTGAAATTAAAGAGTTTGGGCGACATGAGTTGACCAAATTGGTTGGCACCGAATCTCATCAAGGAGTAGTTGCTGAGGTTGCCGATCGCCAGCAGATAACTCTTGATGAAATGTTGCGAGAGCTTGCTGAAGTTGATCGAGCTTTATTGGTTCTGGTTGACAACCTGAGCGATCCGCAAAATTTCGGAGCGGTCATACGAGCTAGTGAGTGCTTTGGAGCAAGCGCTTTGATATATTCAAACAATCGCTCGCCTAAATTTGGCGCCGTTATTTCTAAAGCTTCGGCTGGTGCATCAGAGGTGCTCCCTTTGGTCTCTGTGAGTAATCTGGCGCAAGCTTTGTGCCAAATTAAAGAGAGCGGTTTTTGGGTTATCGCCAGCGCTTTGCCAGAAAGCGACCCTTTATCGACTCCTCCTAAAATGGCGAGAAAATGGAGCGATTTCCACCGTTTTTCCTTTCCCCCTAAATCGGCTGTGATTGTTGGTTCAGAAGCTGATGGTGTCTCGCGTCTTATTAAAGAACGAAGCGACTCTTTGATTACAATTCCGATGGGTGGACGCCTTGGCTCTTTAAATGTGTCTCAAGCAACAGCCGTTTTACTTTCGAGATGGGTTATGGACAACCACCAATTCAAGAGTTAATCTATAATCAACAGCTCTTTGAGCGCTCAATAGTTAAAATTTATTGATTAATTTAACTCTATATTAATTTCAAATGGTTCAGAGCGATTTTTTTAGAATCGAACTCGATCGTTTCAGTGGTCCGATTGATCTCTTGTTGCATCTGGTCAAAAAGAATGAACTGCCTATTGAGAAGCTCTCGCTTGCTCTAGTTAGTAAACAATATTTAGAAGCCCTCAATCAACTTAAAGATCTTGATATTGATATTGCCGGTGAATATCTTGTTATAGCGGCTACTCTGCTTTCTATTAAATCAAGTCTTTTGCTTAACAAGCCAGTTGATCTTCCGACTGAGGATGGCTCTTTAGCCGATCCAGCTGAAGAACTTTTGTTGAGGGTACAAATGGCTGAGCGCTTTAGGTTTTTGGCTTCTGAAATTGGATCTCGCCCTCAGCTTGGAATAGATGTTTTTAGCGGCAAGCGTACGATTGATCGTTATGGATCTCCGGTTTACAGTTACGCTCCTCACGATGCTCAGTTAATCAAGAGCGCTTTTCTCAAAGCGCTTTCTAAGTATCAAAAGCAATCCGTTAGCTATACGATTCAACTTGAACCGATTTCGATCGCTGATCGCATGCGTTTTATTCTTGATAAGTTGTCGAAAACTAAAGAGCAGATTGATTTTCTTGATCTGCTCGAGCAATCTTCGCTGTCAGAATTGATAGCGTCATTTTTAGCTATTTTAGAGTTAAGCAAACAGCGCTTGATTTACGTTAGTCAGGTTGAAACTGAGATTTGTATAGGGCTTCAGGAAAATTTCCAAAGTGTGACGGAGCTCTCATCTGAGTTCGATCAAGCGCTTGGAGCCATTGTGGGAGCTTGATCGAAGAGATTTGCAATTATTTTGTAAAATGTAAAATAGAGATAAAAGAGCTTTATGGAGAAAGATTTGGATAAAGATCATCATAATTTGCTCTCTTGTAAGAGTAGTTTTGCTGATCTAAACGATCAACAAAAAATTGCCTTATTAGAAACACTACTTTTTGTTAGTGGAGAGCCTGTCTCTGAAGTTGATTTATTGGCTATTTTTGGTTGTTCGCCGGCGAGTTTGAAGGAGCTTGTTGTCAACTTACGAGACCAATTGTCGGCTGAAAACCGCGGCTTTGAACTTATTCAGGTTGCTGGGAACAAATTACATTTAAGAAGTAAAAAAAATTTCGCTCCTTTTATAAAACAACTTTTAGTATCTGCCAATCGCAAATTGAGCGGGCAATCTTTGGAAACATTGGCGATTGTCGCTTACAAACAGCCTGTGATGAAAAGCGAAATTGAAAAAATTCGCGGCGTTGATCCAACTCCGACTTTGAATAGTTTAGTTGAACGTCAATTAGTGAAAGTTGTTGGCATTAAAGACACCGTTGGACAACCTGTCCTTTACGGCACGACCGAAGAGTTCCTCAAGGTATTTGGTTTAAATGATCTATCTGAATTACCTAAACTATCGGACTCCGGTGATATTGCACAAGCTCTTTCCGCTAACTATTCGCAGGTTGACAAATCGCTAGAGGTTGAAAAAACGGAGGAGGCAGGGATTGGGTCGCAAGCTGATTAATTCTCAGGGAAGTCATTCGGGTTCAATTAGGCTTCAGAAATTTTTGGCTGAGTGTGGAGCCGCCTCTAGGCGGCGCGCCGAGGAGTTAATTCTTGCGAAAAAAGTAAGTGTTAATGGTAAAGTGGTTAGTGAGCTGGGCTTTAAGGTTGATCCGCGGCGCGACCTAATTAGATTACGTGGTAAAATTATTAAACGCCCCGCTAAAGGTGTTTTGCTACTCCATAAGCCGCGTGGGGTTGTTTCGACACTGAGCGATCCACAAGGCCGACCAACAGTGGCTGATTTTTTAACTAAACATTACAGATCTTATTTTCCGGTTGGCAGGCTTGATTGGGAAACAACCGGGCTTTTGGTGTTGACTAACGATGGAGAGCTTGCTGAGACTTTAAGTCATCCTAAACATAGTTTTGCCAGAGTTTATGAGGCGAAAGTTGAGGGGTTGGTTACCGAGTTCCAGCTGGAAAAATTGCGTCGAGGTGTATTTTTAGTTGATGGGCAGGCTCAAGCCGAGAGCGAGATTTTAGAGAGCAGGGATAACTACAGCTGGCTTAGAATAGTCGTGCGCGAAGGACGCAACCGGTTGGTAAGAAGATTGATGGAAAAAATTCGCCATCCGATCGTTAAGTTGCGACGCGTCGAATTTGGTCCGTTTAAGCTTGGCAAATTGCGCGCTGGTGAATTGCGAAAATTAACTGAGAAAGAATATCTTACTTTTAAGAGCAAGATATTCAAACAGATTGAGCATGCGCCTCAGTCGCGACGAGATTTTTTATCTCCTCGGCGCTTAAAATTTTAAATTTACCATCACTGATTGTTGTGACCGAGAGGTTGCCAAATTTAATGCGGCGCAGGTCGGTTACCTGGTTGTTGGTCGCTTCAAACATCCGTTTTACCTGATGGTGTTTGCCTTCGTAAATAGTTAGATAGCACTCTTGTTGGTTAATGATTTCCAGTTTGGCTGGCTTAAGAGGTTTATTTTCTCCATTAAGAATTAGCTTACCTTCAGTCAAGAGAGTTGCGGCGCTTGTTTTTAAAGGTCTCTCTAATTTGACATGATAAACTCTTGGTAGGTGGTTTTTGGGAGAAGTTAGCAGGTGGTTTAGTTGACCGTCATCTGTTAGTAAAAGAATTCCCGAGGTGTCGCGATCAAGTCTGCCGACTGGGGCTAGTAGAGGAGTGCGCCGTAAAAATCTAGGTGGTAATAGATCGTAGATCGCGCATCCTTCAGAGTGAGAGCGGGAACAAACATATCCAACGGGCTTGTCAATCGCGATTGTTAGGGGAAAGAGAGGATCAAGGGGTTCGTTATCGACACTATCAGGCACTAGATCGCAGTTTTCGAAAATTTTTTTGTTTTTGAAGATAACTTGATGCTCTAAAATAAAAGAAGGAGCCTCTTTCCTACTGCAATATCCCAGATTAGCTAGAAGTTTAAAGAGCGAACCTTTATTTTTCATTAAGCAAGCTTCTCTATGATTTTTTATCTCTAAAGTCCAATGATTTCCCGTCAGTAGCAATGATATATATCATAAAATGGTTATTGATCCCGCTATTTTTATCATATTCGCAGGTAGTCAAACATTGATTTATATGATTTATATAAAAAATTTCTCTATTCGGTCTTTCTTTTAGTGATCTTTAAAAATACCAAGTTGCTTAGCTTTTTGCCATCTTTGGGGGTTAAAATAAGGGGTAATTTTTTATGATTATAGTTTTGAAGCTTATTTTTCCTTTTAAAAATTTGACTAAGAATAAAGGATTTATTACTATCCATTTCTAATCGGCTTAAGCATAACATCTTTAAGTGGTTTATTTGATATGTGGTATTTGCTATTTAATCAAATAAATCTTAGCTTTGAGTTTTTGCTTTGACAAAAATTTTCCAGATTTTAGAAAATTATAGTTGTTTTTAATCTTTATTAGAGAGAGTTTTTATGTGTACTAATGTATCTGTCAATAACCGAACTATTGCAACGACCCTTCTGTCGGCAGTTTTACTTTTGCTGATACTCTCTCTGGTTTTTGAAATATCAACCGCTTTCGCCCAGCAATGTAACTCTCAAGTTGGCTCTAACATCTGCTCCTCTAATGTGCCCCACCGCCGTTTGTCTGGTATGTGCGGAGATAATCCTTCTACAACGAACATTTTAGAGTTCTCTTGGACATATAGCCATGCTAATCCCACTGGCGCCGCTTGCGCTTATATTGATACCGATGGAGATGGTAACGCTAATTTTGCCGCTTGCGCCAGAATTGACAACGCTAGTTCCCAGCTATTTACATGTAACGACACATCAAACCATACCTGTCCGGGTTTTTCGGCTGTTAGCTCTTCACTTTCATGTTCTGTGTCAGCGTCAACTGTATCTTGCACCTTAAATAAAACAGATGTTGGTGGCGCGCCGGTTCTAATCAACACCTGCTCTCATACGTCAAATGATGTGTCGAGCCCAAATGGTACATGTGTTACCTGTATATTTGAGAGTGGCTCTATTCGTATAGAAAAAACAGCTTACGATTACAATGGTAATTTGGTGCCTGCAGGTTCGGCGCCGGTATTTCAATTTCAGATCACAGGAGATGCAACCGTTAATACTTCGGTTTTAGGATCTGGCACAACGACAGTTGGGTTTTCATCATCTGGGGCAACCCCAAGAACGTATAATGTTTTTGAAAGTGTGCCGGTCGATTGGACTGCAACTGGCGCTTCGTGCGTCAGCTCTTTTGGAAACACAGAGGGAACTAACACTAATAATTCGGTTTCTGGAATACAACTTACTCCCGGTGAAGCTGTAGTCTGTTCATTTACAAATCAACAAAATGATCCAGCGGCTCCATCTTTACATATTGAAAAATCCGCCAATACAACGACTTATGCTACTGTTGGGCAAGAGATAGAGTATTCTTACACCGTTACTAATAGCGGTAACGTAACTATTAATGGAATTGCTGTTTGGGATGATAAAATTTGTCCCGATGCGACACCTTGTATTAGTTGTGCTAGCGCAACCTTGGCGGCAGGTGGATCGACTGCTTGTGGTCCGGCTGCCTATGTGGTTACCCAAGCTGATATTGATAATGGCCAGCTTGTAAACGTTGCTCGCGCAAGAGGCTTGCATAATAACAATCCAGTTACATCAAATGATGATCAGGTAGTGCTTGACGCTGTACAAACAAATCAAATTTTAACTACGAAATCAGGCGCCTTTAATGATCTTAATGACGATACTCTGGCTAATCCCGGAGAAACGATATCTTATACAATTACCGTTACTAATACTGGCAATACAACCGCCACTATAGTTGCAGTCAATGATCCTTTGCTTCCAGATCTCGCTTTAAACTGCGATCAAGCTTTGCCAGCTGTTTTAGCTCCGGGGGCTCAAATTGTATGCACCGGAGATTATGTTATCACTCAAGCTGACATTGATAGAACATATGTGACAAATGTTGTTAGCGGTTGTGCTACTTTCCCGTTATCTACTGATGAAGTTTGCCGCGATGCTGAAACACAAGTCACATTACCTTATGGCGACTCGGGTTCAATCGTCAAAAACGGTAAGTTTGATCCGGGTGATGATGATTTAGCTCAGCCCGGCGAGTTAATTTACTACACAATCTTTGTTACAAATACCGGCAATAGAACCGCGGTTGGGGTTGTTGTGGTCGATCCGTTGCTTGGCGGCGGTTTGGTTTGTGACAAAGTTCAACCAGTTGATTTGCCGCCTGGTGGCTCAATTTACTGTGAAGGCAGTTATGCTGTGACCCAAGCCGATATTGATGCTGGCTTTAAAGATAACACTGCGACGGCTACTTTTGAGGAGAGTGGCATTGAAATTAGCGACACTGAAAACGTTCCTTTACCAACTAGACCTGACTTAAATATTGAAAAGACAGGTGTCTTTAATGATGAAAATCAGGATGGCTATGGTCAGGCAGGAGAAACTATTTCTTACACGATAGTTGTGGCTAATACGGGGAATGTTACTTTGAGCTCTGTTTCGGTCAGCGATCCGATAGTTGCTCCGTTAAACTGTTCTCCAAGTACGCCAGTTGATTTCTTGGCTCCGGGCGAGGTCATAACCTGCACGGCTGAATATGTGCTACAGCAAGCTGATCTTGATCAGCTCAATAAGGCAAATATTGCTTCAGCAGAGGCAGATCAAGTAAAACCTCGGCAGGATGACTTTATCGTTTACTTTGAGCCGACGCCGACGCCGACACCGACACTAACCCCAACAGGAACGCCGACCTCTACGCCAACTGTTGTGCCTACAGCAATTGTGACTGCTACTCCTGTTGTTGTAGCTAGATGTACCGGCACTTCATTGCTCGATACGCAGTTTTTGCTAGATGGCATATCGGCTAGTCAAGCATCTGTTGCTCAAACTATTGTTAATGCCGTTGGGCGTTCTAAAAAAGCTACTAAAAAAGAAAAAAGCTCGGCGAAAAAATCTTTAACTGACATATCGAAGTTAAAGAGCGCTGGCTGGATTTTAGCTTGGAGCTTGCCGCAGGTTGTTCAAAATTGCGATCCGCATCCAACTTGCAGCTCTGTTAGCTTGCAAAGTACCGTTTCGCAATATACAAGCAATACAGAGGCTTTATACAAGCTTACCCTTAATTTGCTGAAACGTTTCGGCGGTAAATTCTTGACTAAAAGTAGAGTTAAAACTATTAACCGGAATGCTTTGAAGTTTAGAGCGTTAGGTATCCAAACTATTGGTCAGATCCCTCTGACTCATAATGTTTGTGGATAAACTTATCAAGCTGTCCAATCTAGTTATGATCTATGTAACTTGAATCCTGTTTTTGGGGTTAAGTTAAGTCATTAGCAACAGTTTAGTTTTTACTCTACCCTCGCTTTGGAAAGCGTTATGAGGAGGGATGGCGAAATTAAAAACGTCTGTAATATTTTTATGATTGAGCTTGCCCGGAAGATTTTTAGTTTTTAATCATTTTTCTAATAAAATCAACTATTTGTGTGTTTCTATCGTTAAATCTAACTTCCATCTTTTTTAAATATAAAAAGAACTTAGATTCTGGCAATGCCATTGTAACGTCTAAGTTTTGTTTTAGCAAAGCCCCAGGAGTTTTCAATCCTATTGATATGATTTATTTTTCTTTTTGCAAACTCTTTAGCATGATTAATTCTGTAATGTTTATAACCATCAGTGATTAGCCCATCATAAGCTCTAAAGGAGTCAGAATAAATTACACTACTTTCGAAGGCTTGCTGTTTTATTATTTATCTTAAAGTTTTTCTAGTAACATCAATTACGGGTGTTGTAAAAACCTTGTCATTTCCTTTTAAAATGCCGAAAACAGCTACTTTTCCAGCAGCTTCTCTACCACGATTATCCCTCCTATGCCCGCCAAAATACGACTCATCTACTTCATGCTCTCCAAAACTTAGCCGCTACAATATTCAGCTATCTTTTCTCTTGTATAATTATATATCTTGTCTGTCGTATGCCTGTTCACTCCCAGTATTTTAGATGTTTTTAGTGATGGTACTTCTAGCGCAAAATATCTTATCGCATCCTCGTATTATCTTGTTGCTGACTTTGCTGTATTTGATTATTTTCTTCTTTCTATCTCCCGTACTCACCTAGTTTATACACCATAATCTTCTGGGCAAGCTCCTTATTTTATTCGCTTATTATTAAGCTGACTTTTTAAACTTTGATTAGCTCTTAAATAGTCAAACCTTTAGTAAGATAATTAAACTAGGTTTTGTTTTAGGAGATTTCTTTTAATAGTTTTTGCTATTTTGAAGATAAATATAATCCTAGTTTCTCTCAAAATTTGCTCCGACAAACTATTATTAACTTATAGTATGTTGTTGCAATAGATAATTTTCGATATAGATAACAATATAGAATCTACGGCTTTTTTGAGTAACTGTTGTAAAGCTTAATACTTGTCATTGATTCTATTTAGGACATGTTTAGGTTATTTAGGTCGGCGTTTTTTTAGCTTTTCTTGCACCATTATTTTTTTCTTCTGCGTTTGCTCAGCAGTGCAACGCGCCGGTTGGATCAGGATTGTGCAATTATTTTAATTCTGAGCTTACACTTGCTCAAATGTGCTCTGATCCCGACTCGATTCCCGGGATATACCAAGTCTCCGCCTCTTTGATACATCCATCACCATCTACCGGGCTAGTTTGCATGTTTATCAATATCGATAGCACTCCCAACGCTAATTTTGCTGTTTGCGTTAATCCTCATCATGATCCGTTAACAGCGGTGCTTCATAAATGCGACGACACTTCGCCTAATTCTTGCGGTGGAGCAGGTGTTGTAGAACCTTTTTTGCCATGCACTAAAACTGGATCAAAAATCGTTTGTAACATTGACAAGGTTTATTTTGGAGGTTTTATGGAAACGCTTCATTTGACAAATGCTTGTTCTTACGATCTTGATGGCAACTATGATCAAACTCTTAAATGTGATGATTGTATTTTTGAAGGTGGTTTTATCGCAATAAATAAAAGGGCTTATGATGAAAATGGTATTCTTCTTCCAAGCGGTTCTCCGCAAGAATTTAACTTTCAAGTCACCGGAAATACGGGCTTTACTGAAGAGGCGTCAGTCTTTGGCTCTGGTTCGGTTGTAATCGGTGTTCCTGCCGGAAGTTATGATCTTTTTGAAAATCTTCCTCCACGGTGGTTGGTAAACGATGTTAGCTGTATAAATACTCTTGCCGTTCACGAAGGCTCTATTTCTTCTTCCAAGCAATTGATCAGCAAATTAGAAATTCCACTCGCAACTGGATTATTATGTTTGTTTGAAAACAGAGAGATTAGCTCAGCTCTTCCCTCTTTGTATATTGAAAAAACGGCTGATCTAACAAGTTATTCGGCCGTTGGTGAGGTTATTAATTATCAATATCAAGTTACAAACACAGGAAGTTCTTCATATAAGTTAATTAATGTTGGTGATGATAAAATATGCCATTCCGGAATATCTGAGTACTGTATTAGTTGTCCCCTAAGTGGCACTTTAAATCCTGGAAATTCGGTTGCTTGCGAAGCGGTTTCTTATGTCGTTACTCAGGATGATATTGATCTTGGTTACATCAAAAATATAGCTCAGGCACGCGATCAAGGTCTAGGAGGGCTTTCAAACGAGGTTCAGCATTTTATAGATACCATTCAGATTCAATCTATTTCGCTTAACAAGCAAGGTATTTTCAACGATGAAAACGGCAATGGCTTAGCGGAAGCGGGCGAAACTATCTCTTATGTTTTCACTCTCTCAAATTACGGCAATACGACGCAAATCATCTCTTCTTTTACAGATCCTTTGATACCGGATCTGATGTTAAATTGTTCGCCTAATTCTTTTCCGGTAACATTACTTCCCGGCGATACCCTTGATTGCACTGGTAATTATACTCTTAGCGTGCACGATCTTGATCCTGGTTACATGATTAACACTGCAACTGCTTGTTTTAGCCCACCAGAGTATGATATTTAATGTTCGAGCGGCTCTTCCATAGTCCCGCTTCCTTACCAAGATTCATTAAAGATAGTTAAAGAGGCCGTTTTTGAGGGTAGCCAAAATGGTAACGCTCAGGTCGGTGATGTTGTTAATTACTCGATCACGGTCACCAACGCCGGCACCAGAAAGGCGTATGATTTAAGCATTAGCGATCCTATGATCGCTGATTCGATTGTTTGCTCTCCTCCTCAGCCCACGGTTTTAAATCCTAACGAATCAATGCAGTGCGTTGCCTCTTACAAGATAACTCAAGATGACATTGACAGGGGTTCGGTCGAAAATATTGCTTACGCTCGTAGTAGCGTTGTTAATAACACCCCTAGTAATACCAAAATTGTTTTCTTGTCAAAAGACAACCCGATCGAGCCGCCTCAGTGTAATGATACCGACATAATTGAAGATCAGTTTTTGCTTGATGGGCTTGTTATGAGCCAAGCGGCTTTAGCAGAAAACATAATCAAAACAGTTTTGCGCTCCAATAAAGCGAAACCGGCCGACAAGCGGCAGATGCTATTGGCGAGAAGCAGGACAAGTTCTTTAAAATCACTTGGCTGGAGTTTGATTTGGGGTCTGCCTCGAATTGTTAAAAATTGCGGTTCTCATTCGAGTTGTTCAATCGTTAGTTTGCAAGAAGTTATTGAGAAATATAAGCGCAATAGCAACACGCTTCATCAAATCACTTCAAATCTACTTAGTAACTTTGGAAGAAGGTTTTTACGAGCTAGCAGGGTTAAAACAGTTAAACGCAAAGCCGCTCAACTGAGAAATTTAAGTAGTCAAATAATCTTACGTATTCCATCTTCTCATAGTGTTTGCGGCTGATTTTTGCTATCTTTTCTTAGGCGCTCTCTTTTTGTCTTGCCCTTAATTATCCCGATAAATCTTAACACTGACTTTTTAATCAAATTGTGTTATAAAATAAAATAATCAATTTTTAATTTTAAAAAATAACATTTCAATCTAATTGATGATCTCTCGTTTAACCGGAACTGTTGGGGATAAATCTGGGCAAAAATTGACCATAGATGTTGCTGGCGTTGGCTATGAGGTCACTGCTAGCTTGCAACTTGCCTCTAGGGTTAATATTGGCGAGCAGATCTCTTGTTTGATATATACTGAGATCAAAGATGATGCCATCAATCTTTACGGCTTTAACGATCAGTTAGAAAAACATATCTTTCAATTATTGTTGTTGGTAAACGGCATAGGTCCTAAAACTGCGGTTGAGATACTCTCAAAGGTTGATAGGGCAGAACTCTTAAAGCTAATAGCCGGTGGTAATCCGCAGGCGATTCAATCTATAAAAGGAATCGGGAAAAAACTTTCAGAGCGCATTATAGTTGAACTAAAGGATCGAGTTAGTGATTATGCTTTAGAAAAGAGCGCTTATGATGGGGTGTTGCAATCGCAAAATAGCAATGGGCCGCGCTTCGAGGCTCTTGAGGCTCTGATCGCGCTTGGCTTCTCGCGGCGCGAGAGTGAGCAAGCAATTTCGCGCGTAGCTCCTTCGCTAACCCAAACACAGGATATTTTGAGAGCTGCCCTGCAAGCAATTTAATTTGTGGCTGTTAGTAATGTTTATTTTGTTAAATTAAGTTTATACTATTTATACTATATTTAAAATATTTTTATGAACGATTCGGAGAGTTGGGTTATTAGCAATTTTGATAAAATAAAGGAGAGACCGCTCTCACACATTGCTAAAGATCAAACTCTTGATGATGATCGTTCATTAGCTTCGAAAATACGCCCTCAAAGTTTAGCTGACTATATAGGTCAGAAAGACCTTAAAGAAAATTTGGAGATTGCTTGCAGGGCGGCAGCTAACCGCTCTGAGCCTTTAGATCACGTTCTGCTTCATGGTCCGCCTGGTCTTGGTAAAACTTCTTTGGCTCGCGTTTTGGCGAGCGAGATGGGAGTTGGCTTTAAATCAACTTCGGGTCCGGTTATCGAAAGACCCGGAGATTTAGCGGCGATTTTAAGCGGTTTAAAAGAACGCGATATTTTCTTTATAGATGAGATTCACAGGTTGCCAAGAGTTGTTGAGGAGGTTTTATATCCAGCGATGGAGGATTATCAGATTGATATTTTAATTGGTCAAGGTCCGGCCGCAAAATCGATTAAGATTAAACTTCCCCCTTTTACGTTAGTTGGAGCGACTACTCGTACCAGCCTTTTAACATCGCCGTTGCGAGATCGTTTTGGTTTAGTAATGCGTTTTGAGTTTTATTCTGAAGATGAACTATTTGGTATCATTATGCGAGCCGCGAATATTCTTGGTGCTCATATTGAGCCGGAAGCCGCGCGTGAAATAGCTCGCCGCGCTCGCGGCACGCCTCGAGTGGCGAATCGCTTACTGCGGCGCGCTAGAGATTATGCCGAACTTTTAAATGAAGCTCAAACAAAAATATCTCTTGAGATCGCCAAGAAGGCGATGTCTCTGATTGATATTGATGATCATGGATTAGATCGAATGGATCGACAGATATTGCGAGTTATCGCGGAGCGCTTTGGTGGCGGTCCAGTTGGTATTGAGAGTTTGGCAGCGGCTCTTGGCGAAGAGCGTGAAACGTTAGAAGAGGTTTACGAGCCTTATCTTGTTTTGCAGGGATATATTGTGCGCACGAAGCGTGGACGCGAGTTGGGACAACTTGGATATCAATCTTTAGGGCTGGTGCCGGCTCATCAGAGCCGCAATGCGGCTTTAGATCTTGGATAACTTTATTTATATAAAAAATCAATTCAGTGTCTCTGGTATTTATTCTAAAATTACTATTGTTACCTGAGCCAGTAATTCATTGGGTCAGCCAACAGCGCGACGCTATTTCGATCTCTTATGATATCGGCGCGAGCGGCGTACAACTTTGTGCAAGCGAAGGCATTGCAACTCGTTTTAACTATACTCTTAAGTTTTGTCGGCGCCGAAGTTGGTGGTGGGATCGATGTGAGCGAGATAGAACAATCGTAAAAAGGTTGCGTTTTGATAGCTTCAGTAGTAGCCATATTTTAGAGTCAGACGAATTGCGAGATGACCTGCCAGCTCAGTCGGAGTCTTTTGGATCTTTTACTGATGCTTGGCAAGAAGCGACACGACTGAGCAACTTATCCATTGGCTCGTTAAACTCTCTTCAAGCTGATGGTTATGATTATTTGGCGATAAAAATAGCCTTATTTTGCTTAGGAACTTTGCCGCAAAAGGCAGTTGATTTAAGCTCTTATATTTCTTCTAGTGAGCTTAAAGACAGCCGTATCACATCTCGTTGGATTATATTTAACTTACGCTAGTTTTGGAATTTGCTCTTTAAAAAAAAGAGGGCAAAGGCGCGGGCGATTTGCTATAGAGTGCTGATATGTTTTTTGGCTTAAGAAGGGGGTCTCGAAAAAATAATGCTCTCCTGATTTGGGCTATAGCTAGCCTGTTAATTGCCGCTGGTGCGGGGTGGTATATTTTTAGGGAGGTGGATCTTGGGGATACTCAAGATTTAGGCAGACAGCTAACCACTTTTTTTGTAGTAAATTTTTTAATTGCTGCGCTATCTGTTTTGATGGCTTTGATCGGGCGACAGTTAATAAAGCTTTTTTTTGATAGACGCAATCGAATCCTTGGATCAAAATTAAGATTAAGATTGGTGGTTGCTTTCGTCTCTTTAGCGATAATTCCTACTATTTTAACCTTTGCTTTGGCGAGCGGTTTTTTAAGTCGCGCTTTGAATGATTGGTTTAGCGGCCAAGTCGAGGATGTTGTTGAAGGCGCTGGCGCGGTGGCTCGCGAACATTTTGAAATTTTAAAAGAACGTTATTTAGCTAATACTTTATTAGCGGCAAAGTTTTTGGAAGATCAAAAAGATGATTTTGATAATCTTAGTGTAAATTTAAAGCAAGCTAGATTGGATAGCGAAGCTTTTGCTCTGCAACTTTACTCTTTAAGCAGTAGGAATTTGTTGGGTTTTTCCGAACATCCGACTGTAGGCATTGAAGAGTTTAAATTGCCGGATGTGCGACCAGAATTTTTCTCTGCTCCTAGAGGCGCGTCAAACATAAGATATGATGAGGTTGGAGCCGCTAAGTATATTACTATTTATTCTCCTTTACCAAAAGAAAACGATCTATTATTGGTTGCTTTTTATAGGATTAGTCCAGAGATGAGTTTTGCCATTTCTAAGATCAATCAAGCTTTTGAACAATATCGAGAGATTCGGCTTTATAAAAATCCTCTTAAATTCAGTTATATTATTTCGTTAACTTTGATTACTGGGGTGATTATTTTTGGCGCTATTTGGTTCGGTTTTTATTTAGCGCGCGAGATTACTGATCCTCTTGCGGAGATCGCGCAGGCAACCATGAAAGTTGCTCGCGGCGAGTATGAACACCGCTTAAGTTCTGCTGGCGATGACGAAATCGGTGAGTTGGTTAAGGCTTTTAATTTTATGCTTTCTAATCTTAGGGTTTCTAGGGCAGAGCTCGAGCATAAAAATATTTTAACTGAGACTATTTTAAAAAACTTGGCGGTAGGGGTGATTTTGCTTGAACCTGATAACAGCATCTTGTCGATGAATCAAGCGGCGCGCGATCTTTTTTCTGTTAGCGGAGATCTAGATGTCAGAGGCAAAACGTTGCAGCAGCTTTTTGGTTTTAATTTTAGCGAACAGCTTCGGCCGTTGTTAGTAAAAAACGAGAAAAAACCGCTTAAAAGTAGCGAATTAACAATTGATTTAAAAAGTGACAATACGCTAAAGCGCGTTGTTTGTACTGCTGGAGAGATCGCTGGAGAAGATGGTTCTCTTGAAGGGCGAGTTTTAATCTTTGATGACGTGACTGAGATATCTCGCGCCCAGAAAATGGAGGCATGGCGAGAGGTTGCCAAGAGAGTTGCCCATGAGATTAAAAATCCTCTGACTCCAATTAAACTTAGCGCACAGCACTTAACGGCGCAAGCATCGAGTGGGGTATCGACTAAAGATCTGTACGATGCCGGGCAAACTATCATTGAAAATGTTGAATCAATTAAGAGATTGGTTGATCAATTCGCGAAACTTGCGCGCATGCCATTAGCTGAGCCAAGTGAATTTGATTTTAATCAGTTGGTTGCGGATCTGCTCTCAAATTATACGGAATCTTATCAGGCTGTTACTTTTCGCGCTATTTTAGATCCTAATTTGCCGACAGTTTTTTTAGATCGTGAACAAATTACCCGAGTAATTGTTAATTTGCTTGACAATGCTATTCAATCGGTTGAGAGTGGGTCGGTTGCTCGAACTGCTTCTTCTCAGATCTCTTTGCGCACCCATTTGTTGGCTGATAGTGAATTGTTTCAATTTGAAATAGTTGATAATGGAGTTGGCATTCCGGATGAGCTAAAAAGCGTTATTTTTGAACCGCATTTTACGACAAAAGAGAAAGGAAGCGGTTTAGGTTTGGCGGTTGTCAGTTCTATTATATTTGATCATGGCGGCCGGATAGAAGTTCGTGATAATCCTAAGGAGAGTGGCGCTAGGTTTATTGTTGAACTGCCGCTTCGCTTGAAAACCACCTCACAGAGGTCTTTCAACTAATTTTTTAAATTAATTCTTATGTTTCCAGTACAAACGTTAGCTCGTTTTATTACGACAGAACAAAGAAAATTTCCCGGCAGTTCAGGGGAATTGACTGATCTTTTGCTTTCAATTTCTATTGCCGTCAAAATGATTGCTCAGCTTGTAGCAACGGCTGGTTTTCGTGGTTTGCAAGGTTATAGTGATGGCAAAAACGTTCATGGTGAAATGCAACAAAAACTTGATCGAGAAGCAGATTCAATCTTGATGGATTTTTTGTCGAGTTCCGGCCACTTTGGTTTGTTAGTTTCCGAAGAGCGCGATCAAGTGATAGTTGTTGATGGTTTCAACCAAACTGGGAAATATGTGGTAGCCTTTGATCCTTTGGATGGCTCAAGTAATCTTGGTTCAAATATTCCTGTTGGCACTATTTTTGCGATCTTTAAAAAAAATGATGCTGTGAAAACAGAGGAAGCTTTTTTACAAAAAGGTCGTTTATTGATCGCGGCTGGTTATGCGATTTATGGGGCAAAGACAGAGTTTGTTTATGCAGCTGGAGGAGGAGTTAACAGTTTTACCCTTGATCCTAGTATTGGCGAGTTTTTGTTAACTGGCGAAAATTTGAAGATTGCTCCTAATGGATCAATTTATAGCTTTAATGAGGGAAACTTCGCCTATCTTAACGAGCGTGAACAACGCTTTATTGATCTTATTAAAACTCCGAACCAAGAACGTGGGTTGCCGCTGGCTTTAAGATATGTTGGTTCACTGGTGGCTGATTTTGATCGCACTTTGCGCAAAGGTGGTATTTTTCTTTATCCAGCGGATAAACGATATCCGCACGGAAAGTTGCGCTTGCTGTATGAATGCGTGCCGCTTGCTTATATTTGTGAACGGGCAGGTGGCCTTGCTAGTGATGGCAAGCAAGCAATTCTTGACATTGTGCCTGAGTCGATTCACCAACGCAGTCCTTTAATTATAGGAAGCTCGGATATTGTTGAGACATTTTTGGCATTAAAATAATTACTAGATTGATAGCAAGCTTCTTTTATCAAAGATTCTTTTAGATCTTTGTGTCAAAAAGTAATTTTAATTAAGTCTTAAGATATTGAGATTTTTATTGAATTTGTCGATATAAGCAATGATGGATTAGCTTATATTGTCAATTAAAGTTGATCGTTGCTTAATTTCTTAATTGGCGGAATATTTTTACCATTAATTTTTCTAGGATTTTTATAAGTGTTGCTAATTAAAGCTAAAGATCGCCATAGATCTAAATTAGCAAGCGGTTTTACTCTGATTGAACTGCTTGTGACTGTTGCCATAATCGGCATTTTAGCCGCTATTGCTATTCCTAATTTTTCTGAATATCGCAAGAGAGCTTATGATGTCGCTGCACAATCAGATCTTAGGAATTTGGTCACCGCAGTTACTGCCGTTATTTTTGATGGCTCGATAAATCCCGCAATTTTAGGCGACCTAATGACCAACAACGCTGTTGCTGATTTTTCTGGTTTTCGATCAAGCAAGAATATTGAGATGGCTCTTTTGGTGGATTTGAGCGATAGCGGTGAGTATTTTGTTGGCGGCGCTTATCACCCACTTGGAACAAAGGTTTTTTGCTATAACAGTCTTAACAACGTTCTTTTTGAAAGTGTACCAATAGGTTCTGGTCCCTGTGCTATTGGTGGAGGAGGTGGCGCTGGTGGAGGAGATTCTGGCGGCGGCGGCGGAGATTCTGGTGGTGATGACCGTGGCGTTGGTGGTGGAGGCGAGTGCCCTCCAGGCATGGTTTTTGATGGTTTGGGGTGCGTACTAATGGAAGGCGGAGGAGGAATGGGGCTACCTTAATAGATTTGATATTGCTAAGGCTTATTTGGCGGTTTTATTCAAAGTTTATACTAGCGCTAGTCTAGTTTTTGCTAGAAAATTTCCCTCATTTTGCTGGTAAAATTTCCTGAAAAGAACTTAAAATTATTCACGCAAAATCGTGATCTTTTAACAATTGCCTTTTAGAATATCGCTCACCGATCGCAAAAAATAATAATTTTCAAATTATCTTGCGTAATTTAAGGATTTTCTGTATAATTATACAGCTTTCTTTTTGTACCAAACCTACCAAGTCTATACACTATTACACTATGAGTGGAAACGATTATATTGTTGATGTTAAAAAAACAGAGGGGAATAATAGCTCTATTAAAAGCAGAATTTTTAATGTTTCAACGATTAGTCAAATTAATATTTTAAAAGCTCTAGCAAATAGCTCGACTAAAAGTGGTCGTAGAGCGAGCACGATGTCGGTTGTTGAAATTGCTAAGCGTAGCGCTATAGGTGATGAAAAAGAGACCATTCGCTATTTATACATCCTAGAAGGGCAACGTCTGGTTTCGCCCCAGCCGCCTGGTGATTTTACTGCTAAATTTTGGGCAATTACGCCCCAAGGTCTCGATCTGTTAAAAAGTGTTGTTAAAGTTGCCGCCTAGCCCTTGGTGAATCTTAATTTTGAAATTTGGGCGGGGCTTTTTACTAAATCTTTACGATAGTCCTCATAGGTGAGATCATATATTTCGTTTCTATCTAATCGTTATCTCTGGGCTCGAAAAGGAGAAGCCTTTATAACAATTATCACATTAATTTCGATTATTGGGGTTGCCCTTGGGGTTGCTGTTATTAATGTTGTCATGGCGGTAATGACCGGTTTTGAATCTGATTTTCGAGAGCGTGTTTTTGGTGGCAATGCCCACATTACTATCAGAGATCTCTCAGGCTCTCTGTCTAATTGGGAGGATCTTTTAGAGAGAATTAACAAAGATCAAACCGAGATAATTTCAGCTCTCCCTTTTACTCAAAACCAAGCTCTTTTAAGCTTCGCGAATCGCACCGCTGGCGTTGTTGTTAGGGGAATAACTAAGGCTGAAGCGGCATTTGGAGAGCAAAAAAAGCTTTTTAAAAACGGCGAGGATTTACAATTGCTATTTGAAGATTCTAAGCAACTTGAAAAAAGGGAAGATCCGTTAACTGAAGGTAAGGCTGAAGCGCTTTCTGACTACCTTGATCCTATAGCTATTGGCGGCGAGTTAGCACGTTCGCTAGGAGTACAGCCGGGGGATGTTGTAACTATTGTTTCTCCGCAAATTATCTCTTCTCCTTTTGGCGCTTCGCCAAGATTAAAACGTTTCCGCGTGGCAAAGATATTTTCCTTGGCATTTTCGGATCTTGAATCCGCGGTTGTTTATTTGAGTTTAGACCAGGCACAGAGATTTTTTAGATTGGGTGATAAAGTTAGCGGTATTGATATAAGAATTACCAATCCGATGGATAGCGGCGCAATAGCTCGTTCTCTTTATGCAAAGTATTTGCATAATTATCCAAAATTTTACCTCCAAGACTGGGCGGAGAACAATCGTCCATTGTGGGAGGCGATTAAACTTGAAAAGCGGGTATACTTTATAGTTTTGCTCCTTATTATAGTTATGGCAAGTTTTTCCATTATTACGACTTTGATAATGATAGTGCTTGAGAAAAGACGAGACATAGCATTGCTCAAGAGCTTTGGGGCGACCGATTTAGGAGTAGCGCTTGTGTTTGTCAGGCTTGGAACGATTATTGGTTTGGTTGGCACATTAACCGGGGTGTTGTTGGGGGTGGTTGGATGCTTTGCTCTTAGGGAGTACGGTTTTCCGCTTGATGAAAGGGTTTTTATGATCTCAACCGTGCCAGTGCGGCTCGAAGCTGTGAATTTCATTGGTTCGGCTTTGGCGGCGTTTCTGATCTGTGTTTTGGCGACTATTTATCCATCTTTGAGGGCAGCTAGAATTGCTCCATCTGAAGGATTACGCTACTAGCTAATATACACAATGTTTTGTGTTTGTGACTTAAAAAATATTAATGAGATCTTATAAAGAGATTGTTATTCGTAGTTTGCGGAAAGAATATAGCGATGCTGACCGCAGATTGCTTATTATTGAAGATCTTTCTTATAGGATTTCTCTTCAAAGATCGCTCGCGATAATTGGGCGCTCCGGAGTTGGTAAATCAACTTTGCTCCATCTATTATCAGGTTTGGATCGACCAACTGCTGGCTCTGTTTTTTTTGATGATCTTGATATTTTTTCTTTACGCGGACGCGAGCTTGCCAATTTTCGCTCTCAAACCTTAGGGTTTATCTTTCAAGCTCATAATTTGTTGCTTGACTTTAGCGCTTTGGAAAATGTTGCCCTGCCATTGATTGTTGGGGGGTTGAGGCGCGCTAAGGCGATTTTAAAGGCCGAAGAGCTTTTGGTTCAAGTTGGTTTGGCTGATCGTTTGAATCATTTACCATCCCGCCTTTCTGGCGGGGAACAGCAGAGAGTCGCTATAGCCAGAGCTTTGGTTAACATGCCGGCGGTCGTTTTTGCCGATGAGCCGACCGGCAGCTTGGATCCTAAAACTGCCGTGGAGGTTGCGGAAATATTGCTTAATTCAGTAAAGTCTAGGGGGGCTATGTTATTGGCTGTGACACACAACAAAGAGTTTGCTAAGATGCTGGACGATACTTTAGAAATGAGAGCTGGAGGTTTCTTGCAAGGTTGCCCTTGATAATTTCGAGAAATTTTATGAGGTATGTAATAATTAACTTTTCTTTTGCTGTTGCTATATTTTTTGGAGCATTGCTTTCTTTACAGCTTGTTATGCCGCCAGCCATGGCGCAAGATAAAAAAGATCAACTAGTTGATATTAAAGAAAAAAAATCTTTATCAGGAGAGAAGATTGTTGCTGTTCAGATTGAAGGAAACAGAAGGATAGATCTTGAAGCCCTTCGGTTGCAGATTAACAGTAAGCCGGGTCAACTAGATCGCGCCAAAGTCAGCGATGATGTCAAGACTCTTTATAACACTGGTTTTTTTGATCAAGTTGTTGTTTCTCTAGTGACTCCGGAAAAAGGCAAAAGCGATTTTCCTAGAGGCAGTGGATATATTTTAAAATTTTCTTTAAGTGAGCGTCCGGTTGTCAGAAAGATCTTAGTTCAAGGCAATAAAGAGATTAAAGAGAGTCAACTAGAGGAGGTTTTTAGGCTGGGAGCGAACCGTTTTTTGGATCGCGCTCGGATTGATGCTCTTATTAAACAAGGTGTCTCGTATTATCAGTCGAGAGGCTTTTATGATGTAAATATAGATTATGCGGTTACGCCAGTGATGGACGATCAGGTTGATTTAACATTTAAGATTACGGAAGGAGATAAGTTCAAAATAAAAGAGATCCGCTTTGTCGGGATCAACAAATTGTCAGAAAGCGACCTACTCAGCGAAATTGAGACGCGTCGTTATAAATGGTGGAGTTCTTGGCTTTTAGGCACTGGTCGGGTAAACCAAGCGCAACTTGACAATGATCAGATTATTTTGCGTCAGTATCTTTTGGATAATGGTTTTATTGAGGGTAATGTTTCTGCTCCTGTTATTACTCGCCTTGATAATCGGCGAATGTTAGTTGAATTTAGAATAGAGGAAGGTCCGCAATATAAAATTGGGCAGATTGCCGCTAGCGGAGATTTGATAGATGGCGACTCGCAAAAAACTATTGATGGTGTTTCTAGTAAAGTAGGAGAGATTTTTAGCGCTAAAGTTATACGCGAAGATGCTTTTAAAATATCGGAGAAGTTTACAGATCGCGGTTACGCTTTTGTTAACGTAGTGCCAAACACTAATGTTGATCAGGTGGCAAAACTTGTAAATTTGGATTTTTCAATTACTCAAGGCAATCCGGTTAATATTAGGAGAATCAATATTCGCGGTACGGAGAAGACCTATGATAACGTTGTTCGCCGCGAAATGATGGTTGATGAGCAAGATCTTTATTCGAGCTCTAAGTTGAAAAGAAGTCAACAACGGCTTGAGAGGACAGGTTTATTTCAGGAGGTTAGTGTTTCTACAGAGCCAACAAACGAACAAGACAAGGTTGATGTCAATGTTGGGATTAAAGAGGCGCAAACCGGCAATTTTTCGATAGGTGGTGGTTATGCTAGTCAGGATGGATTTTTATTTACTTCGCGGATATCGGAGGCGAATCTTTTTGGCACTGGTCGCTCTTTGACGGCTTTGGCTGAAGCTGGCGGACAGCGTAACCAACTTAGCTTGGGTTTTTTTGATCCGAGAATTAATGATTCAAACATATCTGGTAGAAGTCAAGGGTTTCGCACTGAGTACATATTTCAAGATTTTAATAAACGATTTTCCGGTGGTAATCTCTCTTTTGGCTATAATTTGGATGAGCTCTTCGGTGAGTGGGCTGATGGTATTACAGCAAATTTGAAATATGAGTTAATGAGCGCGGCTATTGTCAACATCAATAATGAAAGTGCGGCTGATTTTGTAAAACAATCGGCTGGTTCGCAAATGGTTTCCGCGATTACTCCTTCTTTGCTTAGAAACACCATCAATAATCCTTTTAATCCCGTCTCTGGTTCGCGGCAAAGTCTCTCTTTTGAGCAGGCAGGGTTAGGTGGCGAAGCTGATTATTATATTATAGAATCGCGTAACGCTTTCTTTTGGCCATTATTTCGGACAACTTTTGGTGATATAGTTTTCTCGTTTAGAGCGGAATTTGATTATGGAAAAGGACGCGGAGATGATGGACGCTTGCCTCTTTTTAAGAGGTATTTTGCTGGTGGTATCAATTCGATTCGCGGCTTTAGAGCTAGGGCACTCTCTCCAAAAGATGAAAATGGCAACGAATTTGGAGGTAATAAACAGTTTGTTTCTAATTTTGACCTAATATTTCCTTTGTTTAATTCGATTGGACTTAGAGGGGTTGTTTTTTATGATTTCGGAAACGTTTTTGATGACAACCAAAAGTTAGATTTTGGAGAGTTAAGGGAAGCCGCTGGAGTTGGTTTGAGGTGGAATTCGCCGCTAGGTCCTCTAAGAGTTGAGTTTGGGTTCCCAAGAGATCGTGATCCCGGCGACCGCCAGATGGTTACCTTATTCTCTTTTGGGGCTCCTTTTTAGTAAGTATGGTTGCGATTATGAATATCTATAAAAAATATATTATTTTTGCCCTTTCGTTTCTATTTTTTCCTCACTCTCTGATATTTGCTGGCGAAAAAGACGCGATTTATGTTGTTGATATGCAACAGTTAATTGATAAATCAGAGATGGGCAAAAAAGCGACGGTGATTCTTGAGAAAGAGAAATCTCAAAAAATGGCTCAACTTGAAAATTTAAAGATGGAGCTCCAAAAGATTGCTGAAGAATACGCAAAACAAGAAGCATTTTTATCTGATGAGGCAAGGATTGCTAAAAGAGAGACGGTTCTTAAAAAACAACGCGAATTTCAAACAAAGCAACAAGATGTAATGCGAGAGATTGATGGAATTTTTCGTCGGGAGGTGGGAACGATTATTAAGAGAGCTGAAGATATTTTGAAACAGATTAGCAAAGAGAGAGCTTTAAAGGTTGTTATTGAGAAAGATCCTAGGTTAGTCATATATGTTTCGCCGGAGTATGATTTGACCTATGATATTCTCAAAAAACTTGATGCTACTTAGGAAAAGAAAGGTTGATTGCTTATTGTTGCCAATGATATTGTCATAAGGGTATTAAAATTTTATAAATTCTAATGGAAGAAATAAAAACGGTTTTCGACTATGCACAAATTATTGAAATAATTCCACACCGTTATCCTTTTTTGTTCGTGGATAGAATAATTGAATTTGAGGATAATAAAAAAATAGTCGGCATTAAAAATGTAACCATAAATGAACCGTTTTTTGTCGGACATTTCCCCGGTAGGCCAGTTATGCCGGGAGTTTTGGCGCTTGAGGCAATGGCTCAGGTTGCAGCGATTTTCGCGATTAAATCAAAAGATGGCGTTTTGCCGGGTAAAACTGTTTTTCTGACCGGTGTCAATAATGTTAAATGGCGCAAACAGATCTTGCCGGGAGATACGTTAACGATTGAGATGGTTTCGGTAAAAAAGCGTCGTCCTCTATGGATTATGGCTGGTTCTGTCTTTGTTGATGGTAAGCAGGCGGTCAGCGCCGAAATTTCAGCGGCTGAGGCAGATTGAATAATTAAAGATAAACAATTTTCCATATAAATTTATAACTCAAAAAATGAAGCAGTTTTTTTCTGAACATTTGGGAGAACTTCATCCGACGGCGATAGTTTATCCGGGCGCCAAGATAGGAGCCGGTTCGCGCATCGGACCTTATTGTGTGATTGGTCCCAAGGTTGTTATTGGTGAGCGCAACATACTAGCTTCACATGTTGTGATTGATGGTGTTACCGAGATAGGATCTGATAATCAGATATTTCCCTTTGCCTCGCTTGGCACGAGACCTCAAGATCTAAAATTTCGCGGCGAAGAGAGCCGCCTAGTGATCGGTAATCAAAACTTAATTAGAGAATATGTGACAATCCAGCCAGGGACGCTAGGGGCAAAAATGTTGACAATAGTTGGTAATCAAAATCTTTTTATGGTTAATAGCCATTTGGGACATGATTCTCAAGTCGGCGACCGTAATATTATTGCCAATGGGGTTGCTATCGCTGGCCATGTAACGATATCTAATGGGGTTATTCTCGGAGGTCTTTCTGCTGTTCATCAACATGTGCGGCTTGGAGATTTTGCTTTTGCTGGAGGAGGCGCAATGATCGTTAATGATGTTCCTCCCTTTTGTATGGTCAATGGTGATCGTGCCAGATTGGTTGGAATTAACGTGGTTGGTTTATCTCGCAATGGGTTTTCTACAGATGAAATTAGAGAGATAAAAGAAGTTTATCGCAAATTATTTATTGCTGATGGTGTTTTTAAAGAGAGGCTTGCTGAACTTGAGCGGCAATTTGCCGAGCACCCACGCCTTAAAGAATTTTTTGCTTTCATTAAATCATCTGAACGCGGTATAGTTGGGGCTACTCGCAATCTGCCAAACTTAACGGAGCTTTAAGAGAGTTTTGCGGACGTGGCTTTTGGCAAAAGATTATTGCGAAATTCTAAAAATTCCATAAAGACAAAGCTTGATTCTTTAAATTTACGGCCTCGCAAGAGTCGCGGTCAAAATTTTCTCTCCGATCCCGGTATTTTAGAGCGAATAGTTAATTTTTCTGAACCACAATTTGGATCAAAAATTGTTGAAATTGGTCCTGGTCTTGGAGCTTTAACTGCTTATCTTGCAAAATTAACGGAGGATCTAACGGTAATTGAATTGCAGAGTGAGTTTTGCGATGAGTTGAACCGATCTTTTGCCAAGATAAAAATTATCAATCAGGATATCTTATCGGTTGATTTTTCGACCTTAGGAGATAATTTAATTGTTTATGGGAATATTCCTTACAACATCTCGACCGATATTATCTTTCATCTGATTAGGTATTCTAAGGTAATTAGCCGCGCGACTCTGGTTTTACAACGAGAGTTTGCTAGGAGATTATGCGCCAAACCTAATACAAAAGAGTATGGCTCGATTTCGGTTGCTTTACAGCTCAGGGCTAATTTAAAACTTGGGTTTGAGATTCAGGGCGGCGCCTTTACGCCGCCGGCAAATGTTGATTCTGCCCTATTAAGGATTGATTTTTATAAAAAACTGCCTTATCCGATCGAGGATCAAAGGTTGTTTGAAAGGATTGTTAGGGCTAGTTTTAGCCATCGACGAAAAAAACTGGCAAACTCGCTTAAATATTCTGGTATGGTTGAACCAGCCTTAGTTGAACCGGCTTTAAAATTGGCTGGAGTTGATGGAACGTTGCGCGCAGAAACACTAGATCTTGCCGATTTTTACAAGTTATATAGGGGTTTTTCTGATGTTTTTAAAGAATAATTCGTTGATTTCCCGTTTTCTTAATCGTTTTCTGGTTCGCTAGAAACTCTTACTTCCCTATTGGGATAGAGCTAATTCTAACGCATATCTGCTAAAGTTATCAGTTGTAGGAAATTTTCTATAATTATTTTATCTATATTTTGAAACTCAGCTTTTTATTTAGTTTTGTCGAAGTTATAATAATAGAAATGGCGATACCAGAAGATTATTTAATTGGTTAAAAAGATTCATAGCTCTTTTGCCTCTAAATAGTTGTTCTATCTGCGCTTTGCGGTATTGTGACTCAGATTTTCTTAACAAAGAAACTCGGCGCCTTTAAAGCTTTGCTTATTTGTTTTTGGTGAAGCCGATTAGTTTTTTATTCCTAGGTATGAATCGTTTCTTTTGCTTTGAGGATCTTAAATATTATAAAGGTTGTGCGACTGATAATAAAATTGGCTAAGTAGTGATTAAATTTAGTTACAAAATATCTAAGAAAATCTGGATTATTTGCGGCTGGTTGTTGGCGGTTGCTTGGATGTTTTTTATCTCTTCAGATGGCGGCTTGTTGTCTCTTAGCGCCAAGGATTCAGATAAAAGTTCCTTATTTGAAGAGCTTAAAAATTTTACCGATGTCTTAACGATTGTTAAACGGGATTATGTTCAGGAAGTTGATGATAAAAAATTGATAGAAGGGGCAATTCGCGGAATGCTTGCCGCGCTTGATCCTCATAGTAGCTATCTTGATCCTGATTTTTATAATGATTTGCAAGTTCAAACGCATGGTGAATTTGGCGGTTTAGGAATTGAAATATCTTACAAAGATGGAGCTTTGACGGTGGTTGCGCCGATGGAAGATTCGCCGGCGGCAAAGGCGGGAGTTCGTGCAGGAGATATATTGATTAAAATTAATGGGGAATTTACTAAAAATCTTACTTTAATGGAGGCTATTAAAAAATTGCGCGGTCCTAGGGGGGCGCCAGTTACGATCTCGGTTCAACGCAAAGGTTCCCCGAAACTGATTGATATTGAGGTAGTAAGAGACGTTATTAGGGTGCGTAGCGTTAAGTCTCGTTATTTAGGGGATGGAATTGGTTTGGTTCGGATTGTTCAATTTATTGATCGCACCTCTGATGATGTTCGCTCTGCCTTATCTAAATTAAAAAAATTATCTCCAGCAGGTGAATTAAAAGGGGTAATTCTTGATCTTCGTAATAATCCGGGAGGATTATTAAATCAGGCGGTGCAGGTGGCGGATCTTTTTTTGCGCGAGGGTGTTATTGTTTATACTGATGGGCGCTTGAAAAGTCAAAACCAGAAGTTTTTTGCTAAAGAGCGTGGTACTGAGCCAGATTTTCCGATGGTTGTTATAGTTAATGGCGGTTCGGCTTCTGCTGCAGAGATTGTGGCAGGTGCGCTTAAAGATCATGGAAGGGCCTTGGTGCTTGGTACTCGTACTTTTGGTAAGGGTTCTGTGCAAACTATTACGCCACTTGACAACAAAGGCGCGCTGACTCTGACGACCTCTCTCTATTATACTAAAAGTGGAAACTCTATCCAGTTAGCTGGCGTTTCTCCGGATGTTGTTTATGATCAGATCAACAGTGACAAGTCTGATAAAGAAGCCGCTAACAACTTAGTTGAGAATATCGCAGGTGTAGTCCAAGGAGAGCAAGAAAATAATCAAGAGAAGAGCTCTTTAAAAGATCAAAAAGAATATCTTAAAATTTTAAGAGAGGAGGATCTTCCTAACGCGATTGTTAATCCAACTAATGGGGCCAAAACTGGCGGCGAGAAAAACAAATCTCAAGAGGAAGTCATGGTTGATCCCGAACTTTTAACCTTGGATATAGAGCGTGATAAAGTAGTTGATCTGGTCTCTAAGGATCGGCAACTTGCCAAGGCCTTTGATCTTGTAAAGGGTATCAAATTAGCAATGCGAGAGTAGTCAAACCCCGTTCGATTCTTATTTTTATTCATAATTATAACAATTTCAATTATTTTAATTGAAATTAAAAATTTTTTAAGTTCAATTAAAACCATTTTTCAATCTGAATTATAGCTAGCTTGCATCTTAAATAGTTAGTTAATGTGTTTTTTCTTAAGAGTTTAAGATGATTGCTAAGGTATCGATTTTTATTGGTATTTTACTAGGGGTTATTTGCTACTTGAACCTTGAGGTTGTGGCTCAAGTTCAATATAAGCGTGGGTTGGTAGGTATTAGCGCTTTTGGTATTCAATCCGAGAATTTTCAAGGTGTCAAATGCGATCGCTTGATTGAGCTAGCAACCCTTTCAAAGCGTCCAGCTATAGCGATTCTTTATAAAACTTTCGGAGCAAACAATCAGTGTTTATATAAGTTTTGGAATACCGTTACCCGTCGTAAAAAACAACATTTAACGGAGATACATTTTTCTAACGAAGCGGGCAGGCGGGCCGATCGTTTAGACGCGCTTGATTTTATGAATCGGCTTAACGTTTCCGCTTATAATCGTTTGCTTGAAAAGATGTCAAGAAAAACTGAGCGTGCTATTAAATCAAGGGTGCGAGAGATTATTCAAATGATCGGTAAAAAATATTACAAAACCGGAGATTTTATTTTATCAACAGGATTGGAAGATAACTTTACTGTTAAAGCGTGGACTAATCTTTACAATGTGATCAAAGAGGTTTGGCCGGCTGGTATTGTCAGAAACATGTCTAGCGCTAAAATGATGCGCCGGCAGATGCGTTATCGCTCTTGGCAACCTCCTAGCGATATCTATATTGAAACTCATGGATACAATCGCAAGCTAAATCAAAATAACTGTATCGGCAATGGGGATGGACAAGATGTAAATTTTCTTGAAAATTCTGGAGCTGTTTTGCATGGTCCTTCAGCTGAGGACGCGGTTCCCGCCACTTACCAGCAGGTCAGATCTTGGATTAGGCGTGGCCGCAAAAATAATTGTATAATGTTTATTTGGGCAGGCAAATGGCAGGGGCTTGTCAAAAAAATCAAAAAACCCTCAAAGCCTTTGAAAAGACAATTTTATTTCGATTTAAGCGATATCCCAAGAGTTGCGCCGCTTTTGACAAGTAGGTAAATTATTCTTCTGCCGCTCGCGGGTGTAACTCAGCTGGTAGAGTGCTTGCTTCCCAAGCAAGATGTCGCGGGTTCGATCCCCGTCACCCGCTCCATTTACAACAAGATTTGAATTTTCTTTGAGTTAATCGCTCAAACGATTTGGTCATTTTTCTCCAAAAATCAATCTTTTCGTTCCGCGCCGCTATCTCGCTTTTTTGTTGGCATTTCTTATAATGTTATTTTAATATGAAGCCGCATTGTCTAACTTAAATCGCGCATTTCTAAGAAAGTATATCAGGCAAAAGACATGAATGACCGAAACTTCTGGCAGATGCTAAAGGCGAGGTGGTCTTGTGGCAACTTCGTTTGCGTCGGACTAGATACCGAGTTCGGCAAGATTCCCCAGTCAGTGAAAAAAGATCGACAAGAAGATCTCGTCGAGACAATCGTTGCCTTCAATAACACAATTGTTGAAGCGACCAAAGACTTAGTCTGCGCCTACAAACCAAATGCCGCGTTTTATGAAGCCTGCGGCGCGGATGGCATAATTGCCTTGCGTCGTACCATCGCGGACATTCGCGCCATCGCGCCTGATGTTCCGGTTATTTTTGATGCCAAACGCGCCGATATTGGTGATACCAACATCGGCTATATGGATGCGGCGTTCGGTTTTTTCGGCGCGGATGCGATTACGGTTAATCCGTATCTTGGAGCCGAGGCGCTCCAGCCATTTCTTGCACGAGCCGACAAGGGTATTTTTGTGCTCTGCCGCACATCTAATCCCGGTGCGGGCGAGTTTCAAGACTTGCCAGTGAACGGCGAGCCGCTCTATCGTATTGTTGCGCGTCGCGTTGCAAGCGAGTGGAATAAAAACGGCAACTGCGCTCTTGTCGTGGGCGCGACGTATCCCGATGAACTGCGCGATGTTCGCAGAATCGTCGGCGACATGCCTCTTCTTATTCCGGGGATTGGCGCGCAAGGCGGCGATCTAGAAAAGACCGTAAGAGCGAGCAAGGATAGTCGCGGATGGGGGATGATTATCAACTCTTCGCGTGCGATAATCTTCTCTTCGCAGGGAGCGGACTTTGCGGCGGCGGCTCGTCGCGAAACCGAAAAGCTTCGCAATCTCATCAACCAGTACCTATAGAGAGGGAGTGACATCATGAACGAGCAAGAAGTTCTTCAAGTTCTCTCCAAGGTCGGCGCGCTCATCACCGACAGCCACATTGTTTACACGTCCGGCAAGCATGGCGCGACATATGTCAACAAGGATGCGATTTACCCGCACACCACGGAGACATCTCTCCTCTGTCGCGCCATCGCCGAGCGATTTGCAGGTGATCATGTCGAGACCGTCATCGCTCCTGCAATAGGTGGCGTGATTCTCTCCCAATGGACGGCGCATCATCTTAGCGAGATTAACGGCTATGAGGTGTTTGCAGTATATGCCGAGAAGTTCGGAAACGGAGATGGATTTGCTATCAAGCGTGGCTATGATAAATTCATCGCCGGCAAAAACGTTCTGGTAGTGGAAGATGTGCTAACTACGGGCGGCTCCGCCAAGAAAGTCGTCGAGGCCGCGCGAGCCATTGGCGGCAAGGTAATTGGTCTTGGCGCGCTATGCAATCGCGGCAAAGTCGCGCCGCAAGATTTGGCGGACGTTCCTAAGCTCGCCGCTCTCGTGAATTTGAGGTTTGACGCGTGGGACGAGGCATCATGCCCACTTTGTGAGCGGAACATTCCGGTCAATATGGATGTTGGCAAGGGGCGCGAGTTTCTCGCGCGTAAACAATTAGTTGAGTAACGAGGAAGACGCGATAAGTCATTTTGCCCCGTTATACTTTGTTTTTCGCGCCACCAGAACGGTTTGGGATTACTTGAAACGCCGTTAAACGTTTCCCTCAAAGAAAGTTCGAATTTTGTGTAAAGGTACTTTTTTTGTCAGACTAGCCAAAAATATTGCAACCAAATATTATTAAATTTGACTTTTAGTAATCACTCTTTGGTGTTAGCTTTATAAGAATTAGTATATTATCTTTATTTATGTTTTTGTTGATTATTTATAATCTGATTTGTGTTGGAGTTCTATTTTTTTGTTTATCGGATTCGGCCTATGCCTACATTGATCCGGGAACTGGCAGTATGTTGCTCCAGGTTTTATTGGCGGGGGCGGCCGGAGTGGCGGTTGCTTTTAAGCTTGTTTTTCGAAGATTTCGAAATATTTTTTCTTTTAAAAAGCCGGGCGCGATTTCTAAAGTAGAGCAATCGGACGAGATAACCAAAGTAGACGCAACAGAGATCAATCAATAAATCTCACTGCCTTGTAATTTGACTGAATGAATTATCAATGACACTGAAAGCTGATTATAAATTGGTTGAAGAAACATCTATTGATATAGGTAGAAGTTTGAGGGTCGAAGACAAGAGATTTTTGCCAGCCTCTTTTAGAGATCGCCTAAATCAGGTAGTAGAAGTTGATGGTAAAATTATTCGCTTATTGTCGCCGGAGGGCACTCGGTTGTTTGACAAGCTATCAGCGGCTAGTTTTTACAAGACGTCGCTAGCAAAAGGTTTTTTCCCGGCGACTCGCAAGCTGAGCGAAGAAGAGTTTCGTCAAGGTAACTTTGGCGATCAATGGCAGGCAGCGCTAGAGCATGAACGGTTGCCATTTATATCTTATCCTTATGAATGGTCTTTCCAGATGCTCAAGCGAGGCGCTTTATTTGAACTAGATCTGCAATTAGCCGCTTTAACTGAGGGTTTTTCTTTAAAAGATGGGAGTGGCTTTAATCTTCAATGGCGCGGCGTTGCTCCTGTGCATATTGACATTCCATCTTTAGAACCTTTGGCCGAAGGGAGCGTGTGGAGCGGCTATCGCCAATTTTGCCAATTTTTTCTTTTTCCCTTAATGCTTAAAGCCTATAAACGAGTTCCTTTTAACAGTTGGTTGCGCTCGGAAATTGATGGCATACCACTAGAGCATTTTGCCCCTCTTTTTGGGTGGTTCGATCTGCTGCGAGGGGGAGTTTTAAAACATGTTTTTTTGCACAATAAGTTAAGTCGCGTCGCCGCTAATGCGGCTGGTGGAATAGCCGGGGATATTAAAGTAAGTGGTTTTCATAAGGAACTAATAGTTGCTAATGTTAAAGGCTTGCGTCGTTTAATAGCTGGTTTGCAAGACTCAACCGCGAAATCGCAATGGAGTGACTACGCTGAGGAAAATAGTTATGCCCAGCAAGAGCATCAGGTTAAAAAAGAGTTTGTTGAGAATGCCGCCTCTGCTATCCGTCCGAAACTTACTTGGGATATTGGATGTAATACAGGGGGTTTTTCAAAGATTGCTGCTAAACATTCCGGTTATGTTGTTGCTTTTGATAATGATTCTCTCTGTATTGATCGCTTTTTTTTAGATCTCGAATCTGGCGATTACCCCAATATCTTGCCTTTGGTAGTTAGTTTTGCCGATCCCTCCCCTAATCTAGGTTGGCGCGGGCAGGAACGTTCCTCGATTATTGAAAGAGGCAAGCCGGATTTGGTTCTGGCTTTGGCCGTTATTCATCATGCTGTTATTAGTTGTAATATCCCATTATCTCAATTTGTTGCTTGGATTGCCGAATTGTCGCCGACAGCGGTTATAGAATTTGTTTCTAAAGATGATCGGATGACTAAAAAACTTTTAGCTAATCGGATTGATCAATACTCCGATTACTCTTTGGAAAACTTCGAGAGATGTTGCGAGGCGCATTACAAAATTGTTCGTTCAGTTAAGCTTGCCTCTGGTACCCGTTTTTTATATCAACTAGAGAAATAATTGATTATGCCAAACGCTAAAAGAAGTTTTTCTTCTCCTTTGCGCAATTTTTTTTGCGTGGCTGGCTTGTGTTCGCTAGTGATTGCTCAGGTTCTTTTTAATCTATTCGCAACTACGCCAGAATTTTTAGCGATCAAAAAAATTGACCTATTTGATTTAAGTGTTTTTTGTTTTCTATTAGTAGTGGGCATTCCTTTTCTTTTGTGGTTGCCAACTCTAATAGTTGGCAAGCGTTTTGGAAGTTTGCTAACGGCGACAATTTTAGCGGCGCTTTTAGTTTTTTGGTTGCTTCGGCTTTTTGTCAAAGTCAGCATGCAGGACGTGTCTGTGTTTGATTATTTTGCGGCTACGATTATTTTGACCGCTTCTTTGGCGATCTTTTTCATTAAGTTCGAAATTTTTAATGATTTTTTTCTTTTTCTCTCACCCGCTGCCTTAATTGTTCCGATTGTTTTTCTAACCAATGATCGGATCGCACCGCTATTTTTCCCAAAAAAAACTTTAATCGGGGATAGTCTCTCTTTGGCAAAGGCGGCTAATGAGCAGAGGCGCGCTTATAGGCCTGAAAGAATTGTTTATATCGTGTTCGACGAACTGCCCGCCTTTTCTCTGCTCAACGCCAAAGGAGAGATTAACGCCGATCTTTTCCCCGGATTTGCTCGTTTAGCGGCAACGTCTTTTTGGTTTAAAAACGGAGGAGGTGTAAGTGGCTGGACTGAGCAAGCTGTGCCAGCGATGTTGTCTGGTAGTTATCCGCCCCGAGACAGGGTAAAAATGCCGCGCGCTTATGATTATCCTAATAGTCTGTTTAACATTTTATCCGGAGAGGTTCAGTGGCATGCTTTTGAGCAGGTTCTTGATCTGTGTCCGACGGTTATTTGTCCGCAAAAGATCAAGACTTCTTGGTTGACAACTTTAAAAAATCTTTTGGCTGATAGCGCTATTTTGTTGGCGCATAGTTATGCTTCAGAATCAATGGCGCTCTTATTACCAGCTATTCACACTGCTTGGGGGGATTTTTGGAAACCGGAAGTAGATGAAAGGGCAAAAATCCCTAACCTAGTAGTCGATCAAAATGATAAACGTAAGCTTCATAGATCGATTAAGCATAAAGGATTTATTGATAAAGGGAATTTAGCTGATGATCGCTATATCTTTGGGCAATTTGTTGATTCTATTAGCGATAGCCGAATTTCGCTTACTAAACCTCCATTTCATTTCTTGCATATAACTTTTCCGCATGTTCCTTATCGTTATTTTGCTGATGGAAAGATTTATGCTAGGAGTTTAGAGCTCATAAATCATAGGGGATATGTTAAAGTATGGGATGAAAATGATTGGCCGAGCGTGCAACAATACAGCCGATTTCTGTTACAGCTTGCTCGCGCTGACAAGATGGTTAGCGATCTAATAGATGTCTTAGAAAAATCTGGCGAATTTGATAAAACTCTATTTGTGGTCTCGGCAGATCATGGCGCTAGTTTTCAGTTGGGCGAGTATACGCGCAGGCCATCTCTGAAAAATTATTCGGATATTCTAGGGGTTCCTTTTTTTATCAAGCGAGTTGGACAACGCCAAGGATTGGTTAGTGATTTTCCAGCGGTTACAATTGATATTCCAACAACAATTTTAGGGGAGCTTGGTTTTAATTTTCCTGCCGATCGGTTTGATGGGATTGATTTATTCGTTGACAGGCTTTCGGTCGCTCGCGATAAGCGGCTTTATTTTAATACCGAAGGCGGATCGGTTGCTGTCTTGGAATTTCCACTTCAACTTGATCTTGCAACTGAAAGCGCCCGTTGGCGAGAGAGGTTTGGAGGAGATTTGAAGAGTTTTGATAAGTTGTTTTCTTTTTATCCAAAAAGCTTTAGTGCTGACGAGGTTTCCACATATTTAAATAAAAACATTCGAGAGTTTGCGAATGTTAAATTTGTAAGGCACATGTTAGCGCGTCAAAATGATTATCAAAGGGTCGATCTTAATAGTTCGTATATTCCGGCTTTGATAGATGGAACAGTTTTAAACTCTGATGTTAGTCGGAAGGGAACTCCGCGCCGTTTATTGGTAACTAACAATGATAACATAGTTGGCTTTACCGAAAGTCGTTGGCGAGGCAAAAAAGAGCAATTTTCGTTGTTATTAGATCCAAAAACGCTTGTGCAAGGCGTTAATAGGATAGGGATTTGGGAGCTGGTTGATTAAAGAAGCTTGCCTAAAGCTATCTTAATAATAACGTTTTTTCATCTCTTCGAGAGTAATTATTTTTATTTTATCCGCCCAGCCGGCTTGCCCAAAAGCCACCATTCTCTCTTTGCAGATCTCTTGCATGGCGGTTCTAGCTGGTTTTAGATAGTCGCGGGGATCGAATTTTTCCGGCGACTCGGCAAAAACCTCTCTAATCGCGCCGGTTATGGCAAGTCTGCAGTCAGTGTCGACGTTAATTTTGCGAACTCCGTTTTTGATGCCGCGCTGAATCTCTTCTACCGGAACTCCCCAAGTTGGTTTTATTTTACCTCCGTAGCGGTTAATCTTATCTTGTAAACTTTGCGGCACTGATGAGGAGCCGTGCATTACAAGGTGGCAGTTTGGTATTTTGCGGTGTATTTTTTCTATTGTTTCCATCGATAACACTTCGCCGGTTGGCTTTTGGCTAAATTTATAGGCTCCATGGCTCGTTCCGATCGCGACTGCTAAGGCATCTACTCCAGTTTCAGCGACAAATCTTGCGGCTTCTTCCGGATTAGTCAACATCTGTTCTTTTGATAATTTTCCTTCGGCTCCGTGCCCATCCTCTTTTTCTCCGTGGCCAGTTGCCAGAGAGCCGAGCACCCCTAATTCGCCTTCGACAGAGACGCCGGCTTGGTGCGCGAGTTGGCAAACAGCTTTGGTGACTTTCACGTTGTAGTCGTAATCGGCGGGAGTTTTTCCATCTTCAAGCAGTGATCCATCCATCATTACTGAGGTGAATCCCAAGCGAATTGCCGAGGCGCAAGTTGCTTCGCTGTTGCCATGATCAAGATGCATCGTAATAGGTATTCTTGGATGAAGTTCAGCCGCCGCTAGCATCAAATTTCGCAGGTAAAGATCATTTGAGTAAGCGCGAGCGCCTCGTGAAGCTTGAATGATAACCGGAGAAGTGGTTTCTTCGGCGGCCTGCATGATTGCCTGAATCTGCTCCATGTTGTTGACATTAAAGGCCGCTAACCCATAATTATTTTCGGCCGCATGGTCTAAAAGCAGTCTCATTGGTACTAGTGGCATAAGCGATTCTTTTTAAATTTCAAAATAGAGGTTTCGATTTATCTTGCTTTTTACTTTAAAACAAGATATAATAAAGGTATATAGGTAATTTTAATCTAATATTTTTAGCAGAAATTTCTATGGGCACGACGTCAGCAGCTAATAGTTCTGGACAAGCTAATTTTACGCCAACTGAGGAGCAACCGATTTTTTTTACTCCCGCAGCTATTGAAGCTATCGAAAAAGCCGTTAAAGAAGATGGCGAAGAGGGGGAAGGGTTAAGGGTCTCAGTTGTTGGTGGAGGTTGTTCTGGTTATCAATATAACCTTGACTTTGAAAAAGAGGAACGCATAGGAGATCTGGTGTTAGCCTGTGGCTCTGTTAATGTTTATCTTGATTCCGTCAGCGCAGGTTATCTTAAGGGCACTGTTATTGATTATGTTTCTGGTTTAAACGAATCCGGTTTTAAATTTAACAATCCTAACGCTAAGCGAACTTGTGGTTGCGGTAGTTCTTTTTCTTAAGAGCCGAATTTTTTAAAAGTTACATCTCCTCTAATTCTTAATTCTTTCTCCGTGAAAATTTGTTAGAAAGGCAAATAGTAGTTGCCAGAAGGGATAAAAGATAATCTTATATAATGCGAAGCCAAAAGAGCTCGAAATGTCAATATGGGTTGCTTTTGAAAGAGAGTTAATAGAAATCACAGTCAGAGCAGACACCGGCTAGTGAAGCTAGCAGAGAAGATAGACTGGGAGAGATTTCGAGGAAGTTTGGTAGTATTTTTATAGAGAGAGATATTTTCCACGCTCTCCACCGCATGACCGGTCGTAGTTAAGCCGATGGCGCAAGAAGATAGGAGAAGAAGGTGCGAAAGAGAGGTGTTTCAGGCTTGGCAAGATTATTTTAAAGGAAAACTTGATAGATTTATGGACGCTCTTTTTGCTGGCGCCGCTTGCAACCTTGCTCACCTCCTGCGGCGCGTTACTGAAAAATTTAAAATCTACTTTTTGTAAGAAACTAACTTTTGGCTCCTATTGGGGAGAGCTCGTCTGAAAAACAACTTTTTCACCCAAATTTGCCCGGAAATTTTGCTCTGTTAATAAAATTTCTTCCTTTCTGCCCTCTGCTTAGAAAATAAAAATACATTTTCTACCAGCTCTCTTCTTGAAAAAATTACCCTTTTTCATGGATAGCTAGTTCTAAACATTTTTTTGGGGACATTTTGCCGGTGTTTCTTGAAAGCGGGTTATTAGAGGAGTTGGATCTTCGTCTTTGTTAATACTAACTAGCCAAGCAGTAGGCAGGGCTTGGACAATCTTTTCTGCTTGGGATTTTTCATAATTGCTTGCTTGCTTTTCGCTTAACACTAGCACCGGACAACGGATTCTTTGCAAAAATGGGAATCCGTCAAAATCAGATGTTGTGTGCTTAAATGGCAAACCCATAGGAAAGAATCTCTCGATTGAATCGATAAAGCGTGTCAACCTTGTGGGATGGGGCCTAGCGTATGGATTAATCATGCAGATTGTCCTTACTAATTTAAGATCAATTAAAGATAAATACTGTACGATCGTTGTGGCAGAGCCACTTGCTAAGAAGCTAGTTTGTCGAATGCCGTGTTCTTTAAGAAATCGATGCAAGGAATCGCCAATTTGCCCCCAATTTTTCTGATCAATTTTCGGAAGAGCAATTAAAGTGGCTTTGAAAAATTTACTAAGAGAGGTGACTAAAGCAAGCGAATTGGCAAAAAAAAAGCTGTTACGGCTATCTGAGTCGCTTTTTTCTATAATAATTACAAAACTTCTTCCTTCTCCTGATTCTTCCAGTAACTCTATCATAAAACTAAGACTAAAAAAAGAGCTCCATTTATTTGCTTAAGCCGCGAGCTGTAGTATGATTTTTAAAACATGTTCGCGTGTTTGTATTGACGCAACACCTTAAAAAATAACTTAATTATTAGAATAAAGCGAGTCGTTGATTTTATTTTTATTAAATTGAGAATGAATATTGGTAAACCAGGGCCGTTTCAAGTGATTCATTCGGTTGCCGATCAAGACGTGCCGAGCGATCCTCCGAAACGGAGATACGATTGCGCTTTTTACGAACTTTGTTTAAATGTCGCCGCCGCTTTGAATTGGGATAGTTTTACTTGCCGAGGTTGTTCCGGAACTTTTGACGAACAGCTTCTTTGGCGGGCTCATCAGGCGAGTAAAAATGATGGTGTTGTTGGTAAGCTCTGCGATTTGCCGGAACTAAAGCAGGTTGTTGGTTGGAAGAAAAATTAAAAGACAGTTATTTTTAAAATTGATTAATTAATAAACTTAGGAAAACTAACCCGATTATAAAAAAGCAAGAACTAAAAATCATTAAAGGCTTTTTGCCCACTCGTCAAAACTATGGCTGGCGCTAAACTCTACTCTAGTTTGGTCGCGTAGGAGTTTTAAGGTGTCATTGTAACCGGTTTCAACTAGAGCATGGATGTAATCTGGATCAACCGCTCCATAAGAAGCGATCTCATAGGCAATTTCCTCGCCAACTCTGTTTTTAAGAATTGTAAATGCTGGCCAAAGCGCTCCCAGAATCTTCCGTAGGTGTTTGCCATTGCCAGCCGCTTGTTTAAGAATAGTTCCTAAGGATTTGCGTACTACAACAGAAAAAGTTAGAGGTGGCCTTAAGCAAAATGTTTTTAGATCAGCTGGAATTTCCCAACTTGGTTTTGAATCTTGCTCTTTTCCATAACGCTCTAGCCACCAATTTCTCCCTGAAACATCAATCGAAATAACTTGTGCCGCTCCGAAACGGACGCAGGGATCAATCGGCACATTTTGAGCTATACCACCATCAACCAGAGTAATTTTTTTACCGCCAGCTTCAAACTCTACTGGCGGAAGCACTGCCGGCAGGGCGGCCGAAGCTAAACCATGTCTAGCGCTCAGATTATCTAAATAAAGCGCCTCAAAGGTCGCGCCTTGAACAAGTTCAGGCTGGAGCTGTTTATGAGAGCTAATAAGTAAAAGGGGTTTTCTCTGCTCTCCCTCAATTGTCGTCATAACGGCGATTGCTTGTAAAAATGGAGCGCGTTGATCCGGCTGTAGTCCTCCATAATCTTGAATGACAGCGTCAATTCGATTGATTAAAGGGGTTGGATCAAAAACAGCCTGCTGACTAGCGTGTGGTCCCGGAGCTATAAATTGGTAAATTGCTACCTTCATTGCTCTAAAGAGAGAGAGAGCTTTTGAGCCCGCAAAAGTGTTTTCGTAACGACGCTCATGCCAGAGATCGTATAAAACGCTTACCGCGTTTGTGTAACCTTTTTTAAGAGCGGCTCCTAAAACAAGCCCGTTAATCGCTCCTATACTACTGCCAACTATTATGTTGATTGTTTCGGGAGATCTTTCAAAATGTGGCAGGAGAGCCCTTAAAGCCCCAGCTTGATAGGCGGCTCTGGTGCCGCCGCCAGAAAGCACAATACCGGTTGTTTGGGAACCGATGTTTGACTTAATCGTTCCAGCTAGTGGCCTTTCATTATGATCAAGAGGGGTTCTTTTCAATTGTTTTGCTTTTGTATCGGTTAAAGTTTATTGCAACTCTTTTAGGTTGACTATATCTATATATTGTATAGCACTATCAGTTGCTTGATAAGTGGTAAATTGTTTAAGCTCTTAATTCAAATGGAGAGAAAAATTATCGCCATAGATGGCGCAGCTGGCACAGGGAAAAGCACTTTGGCGGAAAAACTAGCCGCTAAACTTGGTTGGCCTATGTTTTCAACCGGTAGATTATATCGCGCTGTCGAGTTACTCGCGCATCAACACTCGGTCCCTGAAAGTGATTCAAAAGAACTTTGTAAATTACTCGATGCTCATCAGTTGCAGGTTGTTAAATCGGTTGATCAAAACATACTTAATATAACCTTAGATGGAGCGCCTGTCGATCACTTGCTATATTCGGATCAAGTTCCTAATAATGGGTCAAAAGTTGCCGCTTTGCGGGAAATCAGGGAGGCCTTGATCCCTATTCAACGCTCGGCGGCTCCGGCCAGTGATTTGGTGGTTGAAGGTCGCGATATCGGAAGCGCAATCTTTCCAGAGGCGTTGGTTAAATTTTTTATCATTGTTCCGAGCGCTGAGGTGCGAGCTACTAGGCGAGCTCTGCAAAAATTAGGGAGAGAGCCAACTGAGAGCGAAAGAAGTGAGATTATTAGGGATCTTGAAGCGCGCGATTTGCGAGATGCTGGCAGGGAATTTAATCCAACAAAACAGCCAGAAGACGCTCTGGTTATAGATAATTCCAGCCAACCGTTGACTGAGATAGTCGAAAAAATGTACAATTACGTCCTCTGCGAAATCAGAAAGCGCTAGGTTAGTTGCATGCATATTTTGAATTAGCCTTAGATTAGCGAACGTGTATTTTGCTTTAAACTTCCTTGCCAGGAGGTTGTTTGTTTAAGTTTTTTGATTTTTTGAAAATCTAGCTGACTTTCGATTTAATCTCAGAGAATAAGGAGATAATATAAATTTTATGTCTAATAGCGCTTTTGGTTCTTATGGTGAAGAGTTTTTTGCCTCAACTTCCGGTGAGTTTGCCGAGCTTTTTAATTCTGGCATTGGAAGTGTCAAACCGGGAACAATAGTAAAGGGTAGGGTCGTCGGCATTAATCGCGACATGGTAACGGTTGATATTGGTTTTAAGTCGGATGGAGTTGTTCCGCGAGAGCAGTTTATTGATAAAGATGGTAAAGTGCTGGTTCAAATAGGCGACATCGTCGAGGTATTTGTGCTTGCTCTTGAAAACGAACAAGGACAAGTGATGCTCTCAAAAGAGCGGGCTGATCAAAAAAGAATTTGGGAAAAGGTTGAGCAAGCTTTGAAAGATGGCAGTACCATAACTGGGACAGTGCAATTTAAAGTAAAGGGCGGCTTGCAAGTTGATATAGGTATTCCAGCTTTTCTACCCGGATCTCAAGTTGATATTAGACCACATAAAAATCTTGATAAATTTATTGGAGAAACATACGACTTTAAAGTCTTAAAAATTACCCGAGACAAAGGTAATATAGTTTTGTCAAGGCGCGCTGTGTTGATTAGTGAGCGAGATCAGTTAAGAGATGAAACTTTAAAACATCTTGCTGAAGGGGTAGTGCTAGAAGGTAGTGTTAAAAATCTTGCTGAATATGGGGCTTTTATTGATTTGGGTGGCATTGACGGCTTGTTGCATGTTACAGATATATCTTGGTCACGTGTTAATCATCCTGCCGATAAGCTGAGCATCGGCCAAGTGGTGCCGGTAGTTGTGCTTAAATATGATTCAGAGAAGGGGCGCGTTAGCCTTGGTATGAAACAGCTAACCCCAGATCCTTGGGAAGGAGTTGGTGAAAAGTATACAGTTGGATCAAAGTATAACGCTGTTGTTACGGCTGTTGAGGGAGGCAAAGTTTATCTTCAGGTGGCAGAGGGGATTGATGGCGTTATCCCAGATACCGAACTTACTTGGGGCAAAAAAGTAAGAAATCCTTTAAAACTTGTTAATATTGGCGACACGATTGAGGTTCAGTTGGTTGGCATTGATCTTGGCTCGCGCAAATTAGTGATGAGTCTTAAAGCGTTGCAACCAAATCCATGGACCGATCTGGCAAATCGTTTCCCAGTTGGCACGAAAGTTAGTGGCACGGTTGCATCTATCGCCAACTTTGGCATGTTTGTAACTATTGAAAATGGGATAGATGGCTTAGTTCATCTGTCAGACTTTTTCTGGACAAAGAGGGTTAAAGATTCAAAAGAGCTACAAGAAGTTTATGGATATCAAAAGGGCAATCCGGTTGAAGCTGTTATAATGAAAGTAGATCCTCAAGAGGAGACAATTAGCCTAAGCATTAAAGATTTGACGGAAAATCCTTGGCCTAATATAACAGCTAGATATCCTGTGAATGCTAAAGTGCGAGGTGTTATTCGATCGGTAACTAAATCTGGCGTTTTTGTTGAGTTGGAGGGGGCAATTGAAGGATTTATTCACCATCCGGACTTGGGTTTAGAGCGAGGCGAAGATCCAGAGAAGAAGTTTATCATCGGTGATGAGCTCGAAGCAGAAGTTAAGGAGGTTGATAGCGAAGCGAAGCGCATCAATCTATCTGTTAAAACGATTCTTGATAAAAGACGCACGCAAGAGAGAGCTTCTTATCTTGATCAAGAAGATCTCTCTGTGAACCTTGGTGATTTGATTAGTGATAGTTTAAAGAATCGATAGCTTTAATTGAGTATGCTTGTTCCTAAAGGGAGAAATTAAAAAAAATCCTACTTTCTCTGGTTGCTTTTTAGGATAGGTAGGTTTTGTTTTACAGGCTCTCGATTGTGCTGATTATTGATTCTAATAACTTTATATACCAACTCTGGTTTCAATGGGTGAGATAACGGCCGATAAGACGAGCAATCTCCCTCCAATGCTCAAGCAGTACCTTGAGTATAAAGAGAGACATCCTGATGCCCTGATTTTTTTTCAAGTTGGTGATTTCTATGAGCTCTTTTTTGAAGATGCAGTCGAAGCCGCAAAGGTCCTTAATCTTACTCTAACTAGTCGAGATAAAAATTCTCCAAATCCGATCCCAATGTGTGGCGTGCCTGTTGCCAGCATTGAAAACTACTTAGAACGTTTGGCGGTAGGTGGATACGCGGCGGCTGTTGTCTCTCAGGAGGAAGTTCCCGCCGACTTTAAAGGAGCAGTGCCTCGCAAGCTGGAAAAGATTGTTACTCCAGGGGTTCGCTTGCTTTTGACGAGTAAAGCGAAGGAATTTTTACCTCCTAGTATTTGTGCCGTAGTCCCTGCCGCTGGAGCTTCTTTTGCTGTGGCAGTCAGCGATCTGGATAGTGGTCGCATTGTGACAACGGCTGATATTGATATTTTCTCATTAATTGATCTTTTCAAAAGAATCAATCCATCAGAAGTTGTTATCCCAGAAGAGCATAATGGTTTTAAAATTGATCGGCGAACGGCTTGGGTTAAAAGGCTAACGCAAGTTATGCCTGAGTTGCCGATTAGATTTAAGCCAGTTAGCTGGGGAGAAGCTGCTATTGCTCGCGATCCGCAAGCTGTGCGGAGTCTGGTTGGATTTGTTTCGATTGGTTCTTCTGAAAAAGCGGCGGTTTGGCTTTTGGTCAATTATGTTGATCAAGCAACCGTTGTTAATTATATGTCGTTTACTGAGATCTCTCCTTGTAGCAATGTCGATCGTATGATGATTGATGCGCTGACAGTTCGCAATTTAGATCTGTTGCCTAAATTTAATAATTTTCGAAAGGATCTATCTTTATTTGAGGTGCTTGATCAGACTTTAACCAGATCGGGCAGAGTTAAACTTCGCTCTCTTTTGATTGCTCCCTTAGTAAAAAAACAAGCAATTGATGATCGGCTTGATGCGCTTGATTTTTTCTATACGTCTACGGAAACTTCCTTAGTAGTTAGGGAGGGTTTAAGGCAAGTTGCCGATCTTGAAAGGATTGCTACTCGACTTTCATTAGCCGCTACAACTCCACTAGAAATTTTTGCTTTAAGAGACAGTCTGATTGCCGCATCGAAAATGAAGCGATATTTATCGGAGCAAGAAGAGAAGCTTCCATTGATGCTTAAAAAAATTATTGTTGATTTTAACATAGATCAAAGCTTGCTTGAGTTGTTATCGGTGCGATTTGCTGATGAACCTTGTTTGGCTTTTGGGCAAGGAGCTATCTTTAAAAATGGTTTTAACTTTGAGCTTGATGAAATTTGCCGCAACGCGAGCCTTGAAGAGAATTGGATTAGCGAATATGAAAAGCAAGAAAGACAGCGAAGCGGCATTCAATCTTTAAAAGTTAAATATAATTCGGTTATTGGCTTCTTTATTGAAACCACTAAGGTCAATCTTAAAAAAATTCCTAGTGATTATATTCCTAAGCAATCAACTGCCAATACGGAAAGGTTTACGACAAGCGAACTCAGAGAGCGTGAGAGGCAACTGCTTGGGGCTAAGGCGAGGTTGTTAGCTCTTGAAAAATCTTTATTTGCGGAGACGATAGATGTTTTAAGGGAAAGCGTCGCTCAAATTCGCCGGCTTGCTACCGCTGTTGCTGAACTTGATTTGATTTCTGCTTTGTCAGAGGTCGCGCGTCAAAATGGCTGGAAAAGACCCGCAATTTATGAAGATCAAAGACTCAAGATACTTGCTGGCAAACATCCAATACTTGAAAAACTGATAGGTGATAACATTGTTCCAAACGATTTTTACTCGACTTCAGAAAGCGAGCGTTTTTTCGTATTAACTGGTCCAAATATGGGTGGTAAGTCAACTTATCTAAGACAGATCGGCTTAATCTCGATTTTGGCGCAGATCGGTTCATTCGTGCCGGCTCAATCAGCAGAAATTGGCATAGTCGAGAGGATGTTCGCCAGACTTGGCGCCAGTGACAATTTGTATGAGGGAGATTCGACCTTTATGGTGGAGATGCGAGAAGCTGCCAATATAGTTCGCTATGCGAATCAGAGATCTTTAATTCTAATCGATGAATTAGGACGTGGCACAACAACTCAGGATGGAGTTAGCATTGCCCGGGCTTTTGCTGAGTGGATTGCTTTAAAGATTAAGGCGCGAACAATATTTGCTACCCATTTTCACGAATTAACTAAACTTGAAGGGTTAATTCTGGGGGTTAAAAATTTATCAGTTGGTTGTTTGGATCAAGGTGATGAATTGATTTTTACCCATAAAATTAGCTATGGCGCCGCTAGTAAATCTTATGGGATTGATGTTGCCAAAAAATCCGGCTTAAATGACGAGATCATAGATCGAGCATTAGAGCTTTCTGTTATTTATGGGCAAGCCGTAGGTTCTAACTCTTTTACTAACCAACAGCTTCCTATTTTTGAAAATCCACAAGACTTCAAGCAAGCGCCATCTAAGTCTAATTCGGTGGATTTAGGCTTAAACTCGCATACTCCCGAAAAGATTACGAACGAAAACACAAAACTAGCTCGTTTAACCGCTGAAATTGAAAAATTTCAGATTGATTCCTCAACGCCGCTTGATGCTTTCAATTTTGTCGCGCAGTTAAAGAGAGAATTTTTATCACCGTAGCTAATGCATACTTATGTTTAAAAATAACTTTAAAAATCCACTTAATCTAGATCCAAACTTAGCAGTTGAATTTGCAAGGAAGTATCATCAATCGTTGCTCGATCCCTCTGCTTTTTGGCTTGCTGAAGCGCGCTCCCGGCTTGATTGGATCTCTGCTCCAGAGATCGGCTCTCAATCAAACTTTGCCGCCGGTCAAATTAGTTGGTTTGCTGATGGGGTATTAAATGTTTGCTTTAATGTTCTTGACAGGCACGCTTTGATGGCGCCAGAAAAAGTGGCGATCATCTGGCAGGGGAATGAGCCAGAAGAGATTCGAAAAATATCTTACGGGGAGCTTTTAGCCGAAGTTTGTCGAATGGCAAATTTCCTGAAACAAGCTGGTATTAAAAAAGGAGATCGAGTAACAATCTATCTGCCGATGATACCTGAATTAGTTGTCGCCATGCTTGCCTGTGCTCGCATTGGCGCTGTTCATTCGGTGGTGTTTGCCGGATTCTCAGCAACTGCCCTTAAAGATAGAATAACTGACTGCGGCTCTCGTTTGCTAATTACAGCAGATTCTTTTTATCGTGGAACAAAAGAGATTGAGCTTAAAAAGATAGTCGATCAAGCTTTAGAAGGTGATTCACCGATTGAAACTGTTTTGCTAATGAAACGCAGTGGGAAAAATGTGCCGCTGAATTCAACCCGAGATCTTTTATGGGAGAGCGAACGTGAAAATCTATCAACTGATTGTCAGCCACAAGCTATGTCAGCTGAAGATCCGCTTTTTATTCTTTACACTTCTGGCTCGACTGGTAAGCCGAAGGGGCTTTTACACACGCAGGCTGGTTATTTGCTTTACGCGGCTACAACCTTTGATCAGATCTTTGGAGTCAGGTCAGATGAAATTCATTTTTGCGCCGCCGATTGCGGTTGGATTACTGGCCACTCTTACGTTGTTTATGGTCCATTAGCTAACGGGGTAACTAGTTTAATGTTTGAAAGCGTGCCAAATTATCCTGATGCCGGAAGATATTGGCAGACGATTGAGAAACACAGACCAACTACTTTATATACCGCGCCAACCGCTATTAGAGCGATTGCCAAAGAGGGACCTGAGTTGCCAAAAAAATACGATCTTAGTTCGTTGCGAGTTATTGGAAGCGTGGGGGAGCCGATCAATTATGATGCTTGGCTTTGGTATTTTAAGGTGGTTGGCGGAGACAAGTGTGCCTTAGTTGACACTTGGTGGCAAACAGAGACAGGCGGCATAATGATCTCAAATCGTTGGTTTGATCAGGAATTTGTCCCGACCTATGCTGGTCCTCCGTTTTGGGGGATTGAGCCAATACTTTTAGATCAAGCAAATAAACCGTTTGAAGGCGGCGGCTCAGAGCAACGGCTTTTTATTAAATCTTCTTGGCCCGGGCAAGCTCGCACAATTTACGGCGATCGCGACCGATATCTGAAAAATTATCTATCGGAAGCTTCCGGGTATTACTTTACTGGCGATGGCGCCATGCGAGATGATCGTGGCAATTACAGGATAATTGGGCGAGTTGATGATGTTTTAAATGTCGCTGGTCACCGGCTTGGTAGCGCTGAAATTGAGAGCGCGATTGCTACCTCTGGGATAGTTGCGGAAGCGGCTGTAATTGGAGGCGAAGATCAGATTAAAGGGAATAAAGTGGTAGCTTTTTGCGTTTTGAAGGATAATTGCTCGGAAGACGCTGAAAGTATCAAGCAGATCTGCTCGGCGGTTCGTGAACAAATCGGAGGTATTGCTGTTCCGGCGGAGATATATTTTGTACCATCTCTTCCCAAAACAAGATCCGGTAAAATTATGAGAAGAATTTTAAGAAAGATTCTGGCTGGAGAGGTTGATTCGCTCGGAGATATTTCAACTTTAGCTGATCCCGGAGCCGTTAAAGATATAATAGATTTGTTTGTAAAGAGTTGATTTATGCGTTGTTCGAAAAAAGATCTTATTGATGCCACTCATCAGATTGCTGGTTTAAAGCTTTTGGTTATTGGCGATTTGATGTTAGATCGATATTTTAAGGGGGATGTTAATCGGGTTTCTGAAGAAGCGCCGGTGCTGATAGTGTCTCATAATGCAACCGCCGAGTCGCTTGGTGGGGCGGGTAATGCGATTCATAATTTGGTTAACCTTGGAGCTGAAGTTAGCGCTTGTGGCATATTGGGAGATGACTTAGAGGGAGAAATTGTACAATCTCTTCTGAAAGAGGCTCAAGTTGATTGTCAAAATGTTTGGATTGAAGATGACTATCAAACAACTTTAAAAACTAGAGTTGTCGCCAAGGGGCAACAGTTGATTCGGCTTGATCGGGAGAGGAATTTGCAAAGCGGCTATCAAATGCCCTCTTTAAATAGGGATAAGATTGTTGATTTGATTAAAAATACTGGCCAAGAATTTGATGGAATTTTTATATCTGATTATGGAAAAGGAGTTGTTGTGCCAGCTATTTTTGAGGCTCTTGGAGCTCTGCGGCTAAAAGCTAAAAGGCCCATCTCAATGCTTGATCCTCACCCTATAAATTATCAATATTATCGAAATATTGATTTTGCTAAACCGAATCGTAAGGAAGCTAGTCAAAGTAGTGGAATCAATATAGTTGATCTGGCATCTGCCCAGAAAGCGGCTGATGTTTTATTGGCACAATGGGGTTGTCAGGCGATTTTTATTAGCCTATCTGAAATGGGGGTTTTAGTGGCTCATGCCAGCGGAAAAAAAGTTCATCTTGAAACTATGGCGATGGAAGTATTAGATATCAGCGGCGCTGGCGATACCATGGCTACCGTTAGTTTTGCCGCTATTTGCGGTGGCGTTTCGCTAGAAATTGCTGCCGATCTTGGCAATATTGCTGCCGGCGAAGTATGCGCGTTAAGTGGTACGAGGCCAATTACTTTGGATCTTTTGCTCGAAGGAATAGAGAAGCGTAGGGTTTGATCTTGGAAATATTTATGAATATGGCTAAGAGTATGACAGGATACGGCAGGTCATCGTTATCCTCGGCTGATCTTAAATTGCGGATTGATGTTGAAATTCGCACTCTGAATAATCGTGGTTTTGATTTTGTCAACAGATGCCCAAGGGAATATCTCTTTTTGGAAAGCAAGTTGCGCTCTTTGGTTAAGAGCTTTATTGAGCGGGGTCGGGTAGAATTGTTTGTTTATCGTAAAAAGGAGGGAGAACCGCAATTGCCTTTGCCGACAGTCGAAGAATTATCATCTCCCTTAAATAAACTTCTCTCTTTAACCGCCGATTTGGGAGTTGATGTCAAAAACGATCAGCCTGTTAGGCGAGAAATTATTTTTTGGTTGCTTAATCGAAATTTAAAAGAGAATCAATTTGAGGGTTTGTCGGATATATCCCAAAGTGAGCAAGAGTTGCTTTTTGAGGCGGCTACTCAAGCTCTTCATTCTCTAACAGAGGAGAGGGCTCGCGAAGGTCGAGAGTTAGCTCTCTCTGTCGTAGATAATTTGAAACAGTTAGAAGAGGTCATAATTAACAAAATAACTGAGTTGCATCCGTTGTATTATGAGCGACAACGGCAAAATTTGCTTAAAAGAATTCAAGATATATTTGCCAATGTTGCTGTTAATTCGGATCGTTTGTTAACAGAGTACGCTATTTTGGCTGAACGTCTTGATATTAGCGAGGAAATAGATAAATTAAAGGCTCATCTTGCTGGAGCTGTAAATTGTCTAGCTAGTCATTCAATTGGGCGGCGCTTAGATTTTTTGGCAGGTGAGATTTTAAGAGAATTAAATACTACCTCTTCAAAAGCTCCTTCATATGAAATTATAACTTTGGTTAATCAGGGCAAAATTATAGTTGAAAAAATAAGGGAACAGGCGCAAAATCTTGAATAAATATATATTATGGGAATAATTTTTGCCTTAGCTGGTCCTTCGGGCGCTGGTAAAACAACTTTAGGTCAGAGGTTACTAGCGGAATTTAAGGGTTCATTAGTAGCTAATGTTTCTTACACTTCGCGAGCGCCTCGTCCGGGAGAGGTTAATGGCGAGAGTTATTTTTTTATTTCTAGGGAAGATTTTCAGAAAAAAATCGCCGCTGGTGAGTTTTACGAGTTTGAAGAAAATCATAACTCTTTTTATGGTACTGGCAAACAAGAGATAGAGAGAGCTTTATTGGCGACTAGCGATTTATTGTTGACTCTTGATATTCGAGGCACTTTAAATTTTAAACGTAAATTCCCAGAGAGTGTTGTTGTTGTTGGTATTTTTCCTCCTTCAGCCGAAGAGATGTGGAAAAGAGTGCTTTCGCGTGCCGGCGGAGATTTGGCAGATGGTAATGTTCGTTTTCAAACGGCCCTTAATGAGCTGAAGATTTTTAAGGAAAATATTGGGCTAGTTGACTTTATTTTTGCTAATGAAAATTTTGAAAGTTCTTACGAAACTTTAAAAGGAATATTGTTGTCTGAAAGAGTTCGTAGAGCGCGAAATCAAGAGCGGGTTTTAAAAACATGGGAAGAGAGTTATGCAAAGCATAGATCATAAAGGGATAATTTTGTGCTGGCGCCTAATAGGCGTATTGTTCGTTTTGTTGATATTTTTTACTATAGGTTGTTTCTCTCGTAAAGTTGGCCACGATTATAAGCCCCCAAGAGTTTTTAGCGCTACTTTCCCGATCTCTCCTTTGACGCAAATTTTTGAGTTTCATGTTTCACGCTCGGAGTATATTAGAAGTTTTACTGAATCGGTTGGTACTACGAAGTTGCGAGTGGTCGAAGTTGCTCGTGGTTCTAAAGAGTCAGTTCGTGATGTTCCTCTTTATCGTTTGTTTGATGTTACGGCAGATAGCCCAGCGGCGATTTTGGGATTAGCTAGTGGTGATCTGTTGATGTCTGCTAATGATTTGGTTATCCCGAATGGAGAGATATTTAAACAATATTTAAATTTATTAGCCGGAGAAAAAAACGCTGAAATTAGATTTCAACGAAACGGCGTTGAGATTATTCATAAGATTACTTTTGTCTCTTGATTCAAGATTGTTGAATGCTTTTTTAGGTTACTGAGGAGAAGGCTGTGCCTGAAAAAGGGCGATTTTTTATGGAGAGATAAATAGATGCTTTCAATGAGGCAACCATGTCATTGTTTGCCTCGATTCTAGGGCGCTCCCTTCTCCGTCACTTTGCGGCGTTCGTTAAATTTCCAAGCCGCTTCATCTGCAATTTTTACCAGCCGCTTTTGTTTTCCTCTTTGAACTCTCTTTAAAACAGTAGCCACTGTTGGAGCTATTTTGGCTTCATAACTTTTGCAAGGTTTTATAGTCTTTTTCGCAATTTCCTTGCATTATATTCAATCAGCTTTTACCGCTTTTCACAGCTCTTTTTCAACTTTCTAACAATTTTTCACGGAGAATGAAAATTGTCTTGGTAAGGCTTATGTCTTTATGGTTGCATGCCGCCGCTTTGGCTGTTCCAGCGATAAGCGGCGCCTAAAGTATTGCGATTGCCAAGTGGAGAGTAAGCTGTGCCAGTTAGATGTGTTCCGCTGTTAGATGAAAATTCGATCTCTACTGCGTTTGATCTCTGAAAACCGGCCATACTGAGGCATTCGTCATTCTCGCAATCAAAGTAAATTTCATTGTCGGCAAAGTATGCTTCCTCTGCGGCGGCGCCATTTCTAAGATCTAGCTGAGATCTGGAATCATAAGCGCTTTGTTTATAGGAGATATAACGGGGACCGGCAATTGCGGCAAGAATCCCAAATAGCGCGATTACTAATAGTAACTCTATAAGCGAGAATGCGCCTTGCCTTTTGGGGGAATGGTTAAGTAGTCTCTTCACTATATATTTTGTTATTTTGTTTTTAAATATTGACCTATTGTTCTTAGTAGATATTTCGTCAATATATATGGAGCACTTAAGCTTGTTTATAGTAGGCTTATGAGATGTAAGGTATAAAATGGCGAATTAGTAAGATAGTCCAAGGGACAATTGCTAGAATTATGTAGTATACGCCTATTGCTAAAAAGGCTGGTTTTAACCAGCGAACCCTTAGACCAATAAAAAGAAGTGAAAATATAACCCCGATAGCGGTAATTTTAACAAGTATTAAGGATGGAACGGCTCCATATACAAACATCATGTTCCTTATTAGCAAATTAGCCTCACTTTCAAATCCGTAAATACTTACTCCTTGAGTTGTCAGGATGCCATCTAAAACCTGCAGTAAGCTAAGTAGAATTGCCAAGCTAATTAATTGTGACTCAAATAGATGGGTGGCGATCTCTCGTTGATGGGTTTCGGCTTGTAATTTAAATAAGCAGAGACGGGAGGTATTGGTATGTTTGTTTAAAGTGAATTTTTGTTTATTCTGGTTTTTCGCTGAGTTATCTGCCGTTTTTATCATTTTTAAATGTTTTTGACGGTTAAATCAAAATTAAGTGCCAGAAATCAAATAAGCACGGTCTCATAAAGATTATCAATTTATGGAGATAATTTGCTTCTGTTATTTGTAACTTTTTACGAGAATCTCTTAAAGATTATACTATATGTATGCGATTTAAGCATAACTATTTACAAAGGATAATTTTTTAAGTCATGTCATTAATTAGCAGGTTGTTTGATATTTTTAAAAGTATTAGGGCGAGGGCGTTTCTTTCGCGTAGCGCCGTTATGGCGATTTTAGGTGTTGCTTTGGTTGTTGCCTTATTCTTTTTGCCAGAGTTAATTAGTTATCGTTACCCTTCGACTTCTGACGACAGGAAACGCTCTGCCGCAGTTAAATCGGCAGTTAATTCTAGAGTTGCTCCCAATCTTGCAAGTGATGATCAAAAATCCAAATCGCCAATTGATCGAGTCGTCAATTTTTTTTCTAGTAGAACGAATCGCTCCCTTGAAAGTGATTATGAAAATTCATCTGAAAAAACTATCAATCGCTCTGAGCAAGATGCTTTTATCGCTAGTTTAACTTGGGAGCAACTACTGAGCGATCAATCGAGAAAAAGCCTTGAAGGCGCCATAAAATCGGCAAACGATCTAATTTTAATATTATCAGACGATCAGAGGATTGCCCGTTTTGCTCTGCAAAATTTTATAAATGGAGCACGCTCCGTGATGGCAAAGGGAGAGAAAAAAATTACTCCACAAAGCGCTTTTCGTTACCTTGAACATCTTGATCTGGAGGTTGCTAGCGCTCTTATTAGGTCGAAAGCGACTCGCGAACAGTATAATCTCTGGGCGCGAGTTGGTTTGGGGGCGTTGTTTGCCACCCGCAATTTACAAGCGATTAAACAACGCGCTTTTATCCCGTTTGATCCTAAGATCACCTTAACTTGGGTTGAGCTTTATCTTCGTCCAGCCGATCTGTTAAACTTGAATCGAAGTAATATTAACATGAGGGTTAATATTCATGGATTTGCTCGCGGCTCGGATATTGTTTCTCCGTTGGAGTTGTTTATAAATGATCGAAAAATCAGCGAGATCAATTTATTAGCGCCCTCTCCAAATGGGCGCCGCTCTTTCTATATCGGCGCTAATCAGGTGCAGATTGGAAATTGGACTTTAAAGGCTCGTAGCAATATTGGCGAGATTTTTTCTCAAACTTATTCATTTTTGCCGCGTGCTAACTCTTATTATGATTTCAGTTCGGGCAATTTTAATCTCCCCTTTAATCGCCCTTCGGAATTTTACTATGATCGGAGAATAGATCGGCTTTTCAAGGTTTCTGCTAGATTGTCAGCGCCACCAAGTTTAATGATGGATAATCGTGGTAACGCCGAAGTTGAGTTTTGAGCTCTTTTTGATTTAGTTGTTAGGAATTTTGCAAGTTTATTGCATTTCAAAACGCTCGTTTAATTTTGATTTATATATGGCCCTGGGAGTTTTAAAGAAGAAATTTCATCATCTTTTTTTTGATTAGTCTTTAATTTTTTGGTAAAATTTTTTTGTAAGGGGGAGCCTTAACGGATTAAGGTTCTTTTGGTGTTTTTTGTTTCTCTCGCCAGAAAGGAGTCTGGTTGTGAGATGTTCTTTGTTCCTGGCTTTGTTGCTGTTTCTGTTGTTGTCAGTCGGTGGCTGTGCTTCTGTTGACGACACTCTTCAAGATCGAGCAGTCAAACGGTGTCTTGATCTTGGGCAAGAAGCGGCAACTCGGACGATGACTGTTACTGTCACCTATCAACTTGCTAGGCTTGACGGAACAAATCATCGTTCGTTTGGAGAAGAGATGCAGCGCGAGCTTATCTCTTTCGCTCTTCAGATCTTGTGGCGCGAGCTTACGGATCTGATGGGGGCTAAGTAACTATCTTGCAGGGGGAACTATAGGTTTATTTATCTTATATTTATATAAGGTTTTTATCTTTAGCTCCCCCTCTTTTTTACCAAGAGCTAATAAAACAGAAAGTAGATTTTTCGTTTTTTGTTTTTATTACCGATTTAAAAGACCTCTTTTAAATTACCCTTTGTAATCTCTATTATAAATAGCTTACGCGAAAGGGCTCTCTTTGTTACAATCTTCTCTATTATAATCTTATATTGATACTGGTTTAGATGGTTGTTTTCTTAAGATTAATAGGTATCTGCCTGTTGGTAATTACTTTTTTACCCTATTATTCTCTTTTCCCGGATATTAGAGAACTTAAATTAAGCATTCCTCCAGAGCAATGGTTTTTTGGCATCTTAGCTTTTTCCCCGATAGTTTGGTTAATTAGCCTGTTTTTTGGCTTTCGTTTATCATTGATTGCTGAGCGGCTAAGTGTTTTTTTAAATAGGATATCTCTAAGAGCTTTTTGTTTGACAACATTTTTTGCGGTTTTGCCCGTTTTATTGGTTTTATCTGAAAAAGCTTTTAATAATCGCCCGCAAAATGTTGACGCTGTTGCCCAAAGGTTTCAGGGAAAAATTTTCGCGGTCGGCGCTCTTTACGCTCCAGCCCCTAAATATCCAGAGTTTTTTAGCGTCCAACATATATTAGTTGATGACGGAAAGTGGTATTCGCAGTATCCCCCGGGGCATTCGCTCGTTTTTGCTTTAGGCGAGCTTTTTGGAGTTTATTGGCTACCTCCTATTATACTTGCCGCGTTAACTCCGATTTTTTTCTATCTGGTTGTTCTGCAACTTTCATCCCGACTAGTTGCCGTTTATTCGACAATTTTACTCTGTTTTTCTGGTTTTTTTCTTTTTATGTCAGTTGGGATGATGAATCATGTTCCCACCTTTTTTTTTGTAATGGTTACTTGTTATGCCTTTCTGCGCTGGTTTGTTTCTGACTCTCTTTGGCTGGTGGCGATTGCGGGGTTGTCACTTGGATATGCTTTTTTATGCAGGCCGCTTTGCGCCATGATCACGGCTATTACTCTTAGTTTGTACACTATAATAATCCGCCGTAAAAAATTATTGACCAAAAGGAATTTTCAAGCGCTGGTGGTTGGCGGGTTATCTGCTCTATTTATGATATCTCCATTTTTTATCTATAATTATTATACAACCGGTAATGCTCTTATCCCCGGCTACATTAAACTTTGGGGCGCTAGTCATGGTTTGGGTTTTCATAAAACTCCGTGGGGCGACGATCATAATTTGTTAACTGGTATACGCAATACTTTCATCAATATACACTATTTGAATGAATATCTCTTTGAATGGCCGATACCAGCAACCATTATTTTAGCTCTGGCTTTATTGTTTGGCTTTGTTACTCTTGAACAAGAGTTATTCTTTCTCATGATTTTTCTGGCATATCCTATTGGTTATCTTTTTTACTGGCATCGTGATTCTTTTTTAGGTCCTAGATTTATTTATAATTCTTTAATAGGTATTATTCCATTAACAACTATTACACTTTGCAAATTCAATCAGTTTTTTAAAAAAATAAACTTAGATAATTGGCGGCAAGCAAATATTTTTTATTATGGACTGCCTAATTTGATCCCAGCCGCGGTTTTCTCTCTTTTTCTCTATATGTTTGCTTTCGGATTGCCGCTACGCTACCGGATTTATGAGTCTTGGATGACCACCATGAAGCGTGATCTTGCGGTAGAAGCCAAATTGAGTGGGATAACAAAGGGTTTAGTTTTTATCAAGGGTACTTTGGGGGCAAGAATTATCTCAGAGTTACGAGGTTTTGGCGTGCCCGCTGATCTTGTAGAAACTGTTTATAGACGTTCAGATCACTGCCAGTTGCTTGAGCTGATTAACATGGTTAAAGCTGGGCGATTGGCACAACAAGATCTGCCGGCCAGAATGACGGCCTTGATGAATCCTAACGTAATCAAGTCGGGGCTAGGTAGTGATGATAGTTTTCGTAGCTTGCCAAATCAAGAATTGAGCGCCGAGTGTCAAGAGGAATTAGCTTATGATCGGCTTGGAGCCATGGCTTACGCTCCATTTGTTGCTGATAACGACCCTTTTATGCGGAGTGATTTTATTTTCGCGATTGATCTGCGAGTTGAAAATTGCAAGCTTATAAAAGAATTTTCAGAATTTCCTCCATATCTTTATGTTAATGAAGTATTTTTAAAAATTGATGTTTCTGCTTTTTGCGCTAATGAGTCGCATAAAAATTAGATTGTCGCTGGTAAATAGTTATATTTGCTGTATAATTTATTGAGTAAAAAATTTTATTGACGCTTTAGGATATTGTTTTTTTTGGCGATTTTACTATAGAGCGCAAATAAACAATCTATTTTTAGGGGTTATTCTTCTGATGCGGATCATTTTACGGTCGGCCAGTCAATTTGTTTTACTTCCATTTTTTTTTACGCTTTCTTTTTTTGTTGAGGTTGCCTTTAGCCAGCTTACCATAACCGAGCCGAGCTCTGATATTCGCTTGCGCTCTTGCAAAGATTTACCAGTCGATCTTTTTGGTGATCCTTGGGATATGTCAAGTTATGAGGATGTTAACTACTATACAGGCTCTGATATTACAAACATATTAAGCCCGTCTTTTAATAGTGGTTTTTTTAATTTTGTAACCGCCGCCGCTAACGCTGCCACTTTTTATCTTTTTAGTCCGGTAGTTCAAGGCTCTGTTCCCGTTGGGGGCAGATATGGAGTGAATTATCCGTTTGATTCAACTCGCTACAGTTATTTAACAATCAACATGTTTTCAAGCCTGAGCGATCCGGCGCCTGGTGGTATTAAGTTGCTTTATAATCGCGATGTTAACTACACAACTAATCGCACTGTCACCCAAACTGTGCCGGTCAGAGCTGGTTGGAAAACGTATGGAATCAATTTATTGGCATTGCCTATATCAGCTGGCGAATCTTCAAATGCCTCTCCTTGGTCGGCTGGTTCAATAACCGGGTTGGGCATAATGCCAACACAAAAGGCTGGAGCTGATGTTTCGATTGATCATATTTTACTGCAAGATCCATCTTCTTGTGGAAATGAAAGTTTAGAATATACCGCTTCTGGCGGTTCGCGATTTCTGACATTTTTTCTTGACAATGATGACGATCCTACTAACGGTTACGGTAAAATTATCGCTAACGGTTTGCCGTCGCTGACAAGCGGCAGTCAAAGTTTTTCGACCTTAGAAGTGCCGCCTGGCGATTATAAGGTGTATGGTTTTGAGTCAGGAGATTATGCTTCTCATTTTTTATTTGATCCATATCACTTTGCTAACTCCAATAATGTACTAGTTACTGCTTCAATATCTAACATGCAATATGTCGGAGGCAAGCTAGTTGGAACGGCTTCGGGCGGAGCGGCTACTATATATTTGCGTTTAGCTGATGGTGGTATAGATGCTACTCGGTTTAAGAAGCTCAGCTTTAAAGTTGCCAGAACGACAACTGAAAATATGGCTATTCATTCTGATGTTGGAGGTATGATTATTAATCATTCTGCAACACATGTTGGCGGTGGAGTTTATCATGTTGATTTAAGCACGTGGAGTAGTTGGAGTGGAACGCGGACTCAGTTTATTTTTCAGCCGGTTTTAACTAGTGGTGGTTATTTTGAGCTCGATTGGCTCTCTTTGAGCAGTGATTCGTTTTATTCGGCGGAACCGACTATTAACGCGACTGCTAGGAGTAATGGCTTTGTCAAGGTTAATCATCCCCCGATTGTTAGTATTAAAGAGCCTAACTTGCGTGGCGGCGAGGCGATAAAAGCGCTTGATTTGGATTCTAATGATTTTGCTTTGCACGCTAATTTAAGAAATGATCCCGATCCTAATTTTGGCGGAGAACCTTACACAGCCGTTTTGCCAGATTCTAGATTAGTCTATGGTCAGCGCGGCGATTTTTTTAAAGGCACAAATATTCTTGGGAATGATGATCCTATTGATTACATAAGCTTTCCTCACACGGCTGGTTTTAATTTTCCAATTGATGCGAATCGATATAAATATCTCTGTCTTAAGCAGCTTATAGATCGCCCTCTTGATGTTTGCCTAGGAAGTATTACCAGACCTGTTTGGCTTGGTCCAAATGGCATATTTTCAGTTGGTGTTGCTTGGGTTTCTATTTATAATATTTTTTCAAACAATAAATGGTACGAGTATTGCGTTGATCTGAGCACTATTGGGACTCACGGCGCGGATCAACTTCCTTGGGCGGGGAATATCTCTGCTTTCAGAATTGATCCTCATGAGTTTTCGCGCGACACCTGCGGAGCTGATGGAAATCCCACCGGCAATCCTATTTCTGCTACCTATTATTATGACTATATTAAATTGCGAAAATCAGATGAATCGCATGGAGTGTTTAATATAACTTATCAACTAAGAGATCTTGATGATCCATCCGCGACTGTCAGTTTTTACTACACTCCGGTTGGCGGAACGTCTTCAACTTTTATTGGCTCTGCCGGAGCTGGCGCCAATCATTATAGTTGGAACACGACTGCTATTCCAGCAGGCGATTATTTGATTAGCGCTGTGGCTAACGATGGCATACAAACTTATCAAGCTAAAGCTAGTGGTATATTGAAGATTGTCAATGACGGCGCTGGATACGCGCCTCCAGTTCTTTCTATTGATTCACCGCGAGCTGGCGATGTCATCTGTTCGAATATGCAGGTTAAAGGTTTTGCGCTTGAGCCCAGCAGATTAGAGGAAATGGCGGCAGTTCAGGTGTTTATTGATGGCAACTTGGCTCGCGTAATCTTTCCGCCGTACGATTACTCGCCAGTGGCGAAATCGGCTTATCCACTAGTTGAGTCGAGTAATTCAGGTTTTAATTTTACCATTGATAGCAGTAATTTGTTTACTGGACCTCATACGGTCGTTATTAGGGCGATATCAACCGCCGGATCTATTGCCTCAAGTGGATCTATTAGTGTTAATAAATCCCCGTCAGGTTGCACTCCGCCGCGAGAAGATCCTCCTCCTTCAGGGCAACCGTTAGTGGTTGATAATATTAATAACGGTGATGGCGGTGGTAATAATCCTCAGTTTGGCTCACCGCGCCGACCGAATATTAAAACTTTCTCTATCAATCGTAAAAAAAATAATTTGACAGTCAGGATTGATAACGGAGGTGAAAGCGATCAGAGTTGCAACTTATCTTTAATGGTTAATAAAAAGCGATCAATTGCTGGTGGGATTAGGGGAAAATTATTTGCCAATCCTCCTGCTGGACGACTGACAGCGGCGCTTAAAAAATTTCAAGTTAATAGCAGGAAAGTTAAACTATATTATCTGTACGCCCGAAAAGAGTGCCAAGGTGGCAATATTAATTCTAGTATTAAAACCATTAGGCCTTTTCAGCAAAAGGGCGTGAGTACAGTTTCAAAGATCGCCAAACTGCTCTCAAAGCTAAAGTTAATGTAAAATTATTGATACTTCCTTCTCTTAGAATTATATTGGTAAAACCATCTTATTTTAGTTGGTTTTGAGAGAGAATTTACTTTTGTCTATGAATTGCCCTGAATTGCTACTTCTTTTGAAGAGGTTAGAAATTGATTTTGAATATATTGAACATCCAAAAGTGCGAACTGTGTCAGAAGCAAAAAAGATTTTATCTAGTTTGCAAGCAGTCGGGTCTAAAAATTTATTTTTACAAAGTGAGCGAGAGAGAAATTTTTATCTTCTCGCGGCGCACGAAGATAAAAGGATTGATTTAAAGGCGTTGGCGCTAGAGTTGGGAAGTAGTAGTTTTAGCTTTGGCAAAGCTGATGATTTGAAAGCTCTACTGGGGGTTGAGCCTGGAGCTGTTTCGATTTTAGGGTTGATCTTTGATACCCAAAAAAAAGTGCGCTTGTTAATCGACCGTGATCTTTACGGTCAACCAAAGATACAATGTCATCCGTTGGTGAATACTGCTTCGCTGATAGTTAATCCTTTAGATTTACAAAGGTTTTTTGATTTTACTGGTCATATAGTAGAGGTGATAAATGTCCCTTCATTAACCTCTAAATTAAGTTGATAGCGCACAATAGCTGTGTTTCCTGCAATTTCGCTTACTCTTTTAGCAACACTACCCAAGTGACGTCGATTATATATAAGGGGAGAGTTAATCTTCTTCTCTTAATCGGATTATAACCCGATGTCATTAATTTGTATAATTTAAATTTAATAGGAGAGAAAAAATGGCAAGTATTTCATTTTCTAACACGCTATCAACCGCTAAAAGTTTAGGCAGAGGCGTTGATACGGCAGAGCAAAATTTGCGCAAAGCTTTAGCTAGTGGCAATAAAGATCAGATTGCGGCTGCTCAACTTGAATACGACAAGAGAGCAGAAAGCTTTCAACTCTTTATGAAGCTTCGTGAAAGAGCGCAACAGCTTATACAGCAGATTATTCAGTCCTTAGGCAGACAATAAAATATTCTCCGCTGTTTTTCGGTACGCGCATGAGAAAGTAGCGGAGGATATTTTTCTAAAATATATTTTCTAGTAAATTTTTTAATATGACGTTAAGCGATGTGCGGTTAACGCTGTTCTGTCAATGATTGGTTTTCTTTGGCTTGTCTCGAGCGCCAATAATATACATTGTTCAAAATTACCCGTCTGTTAAAAAAAACATATCTATTATTTATCAAGTATAGCTTTATTTCGGTGGCTATCTTATTTTTAAAAATATTTTTTAAGGCGCAAACCATTCACAAAAGCTCCGAAAACTATGAGCGTTTTTTATTGAACACAAGCTGAGGACATTTTGTTTAGCCGAGATCTGATAGGTACATTAAACGAATGCCTCTTTTCACCGAGATGGCAGGAAGGAAAGATAGGGATTTTAAAAGTTGTTTAATATCAATTAATTTATCGGTTGGTTCGTATAGTTTTGGATATTTGCCCTCTTCTAATGGTTGGCCTAGTAGGAGAAAAACTTCTCTAGCGGCTTCATAAAGATCTCCGATTTCGTCAACCAATCCAAAATCTTTAGCGTCACTACCTAAAATAATTCTGCCATCGGCGAATTTTAAGAGTTTATCTCTAGAAATTCCTCGCGATTCAATTATTGCTGAGTAAAATTGCTCTTTAGTTTGATCTATCGTTTTTTGTAGAAACTCTTTCTCTGTTGGTGTCATCTCTCTAAATAAGTTGCCAACGTCTTTTAATTCTCCCGACTTTATAGTCTGCATTTCGATTCCTATTTTTTCGGTAATCTTAGATAGATTCGGTATCTGAATAATAACCCCGATTGAGCCTGTTAGTGTTCCCGGGGCGGCAAAGATTTTTGAGGCGCCCAAAGCTGAATATAACCCCCCTGAAGCCGCGACTGCTGACATAGAGGCGACAATTGGTTTGCGAGTTTTTAACTTTTTGACAGTTTGATAGATCTCTTGTGATGGGGCAACAGCGCCCCCCGGGGAGTTAATGCGCAAAACAATACCTTGTACTTTAGGATTTTCAATTTGATCGTAAAGTAGCCGCACTATTTCTTGGGAATCTTCGATAATGTCGGAAATAGTAATAACCGCCACCGTTGGTTCACCGCCATCGAGTTTACTTAATCCGCTTTTGCCGCTAATATAAGCGACAGTTAAAGCGATGCCTAAGGGGATAAAAATAACCATAACAATCGCTTTGGTTATTAGTTTTACGAGCCATTTAAAATATTCGTTCATAATTTTCTTTATTGCTTTACGTTTCTTTATTATACTATCACTGCTTCTTTGAAAAGGTCAAAGCTAAATGAATATAAAAGAGATTGTTCATAGAGAGATGGCAGAGGCGTTTGCTTGTAAAGAGGCGCTCCGCAATGATTCTTTCCTGCTTGAAAAAATTTTAGCCGCTGGTGATATTTTGTTAAAAGTTGCTGCTCAAAATCGAACAATTTTTAGTTGCGGCAATGGTGGATCGGCTTGCGACGCGATGCATTTTGCTGAGGAATTGATCGCTCGTTTTGAAAGAGAACGCAAGGGTGTTCGGGCTAGGCATTTGCTTGACATCGGCACGATTAGCTGTTGGGCAAACGATTATTCTTATGAGGATGTTTTCGCTAGGCAGGTTAAAACTCTCTGCGATCGCGGCGACGTTCTGGTTGGATTTAGTACTTCCGGAAATTCTCAAAACGTTATTCGGGCTTTTGAAGAGGCAAAGCGGATGGAGGTTTATACGATCGGTCTTTTAGGCAAGAGTGGCGGCCGCGCTGCTGAAATTGTTGATTTGCCGATTGTCGTGCCGGCCGACAGCGCTCATCGCGCTCAGGAACTGCATATTACAATCGTTCATGTATGGTGCGAGTTGATTGATGTTTTTTTGAGTTCTTAAGATTTCATCCAGAAGAGTGGCTAAAAAATTTGATATACCAATTATTTATGCTTCGCCTTTTATCTCTAAGATGAGAAGCTCCTTTGCCACCGACGATCCGCGCAGGCAAGACCTCTCTCCGCGAATCATTGGAGGCTCCTCTTTGCGTTTTAAGCTTCCGAGATTTTTTGGGTTTTGTTACGGCGTGCAAAACGCCATCGAGATCGCCTATAAAGCCATTGAAAAATCTGGAGGTAGCTCAGTTTATCTAATTAGCGAAATTATTCATAATCACCGTGTTAATTCCGAGCTGGCAGCGCTCGGAGTAAAATTTTTGCAGGATACTTCTGGAAAGCAATTAGTTGATTACAAAGATTTAAGACCTTCTGACACCGTAATTGTGCCAGCTTTTGGCGCTCCAATTAAGGTTCTCAAAGAGATTGAGGCTCGCGGTATTGATATTAAAACATTTGACGGAACCTGTCCCTTCGTTGAAAAAGTTTGGCGCCGAGCCGTTGAACTTGGCGGTCGCGGTTACACGATTTTAATTCACGGCAAGTTTAATCACGAAGAGACGCGAGCTACTTTTTCGCGAGCTGCGCAGTCGGCGCCAACTTTGGTAATTTTGAATCTTTCAGAAGCTGAAATATTAGCTGACTTTATCTTAGGCAAAATTTCATTAGCCAAAGTGACTGAAAAATTTAACGGCAAACATAGCGATAATTTTGACTTTCAAAGAGATTTAAATAAAGTTGGAGTTGTGAATCAAACTACGATGTTAGCTAGCGAGACAGCCGAAATAGGAGAGTTTTTAGAGGGGGCTTATCGTAGTAGGTTTGGTAGCAATAATATTCGGGAGCATTTTGCCGACTTTCGCGATACATTATGTTACGCAACTTATGAAAATCAAGAAGCGGCTAGGGCGCTAATTGAATCCGGAGGAGATTTAGCTCTAGTAATTGGGGGATATAATTCTTCTAATACTTCTCATCTTGTTGAGATGTGTGAGGTCAAATATCCAACGTACTACATACAAGATGATAGTGAGATTCTTAGTCAGGAGAGGATACGCCACTATAAGTTTAGGGATTCGAAGCTAGTTTACTCTGATGGTTGGTTGCCAAAAAATCTTTCTAAGCCGCTTGAGATTTTAGTGACGGCGGGAGCCAGTTGTCCAGACGCTTTAATAGAGAGAGTAATTGAAAAAATCGGGAGTTTTTTCAATTTTTCCGCGGAAGAGATCTTTTCAAGTCGAATTTATAATTAGGAAGCTTAAATGTTGAGATTAGTTGCTAGAGATTTAGCCGTAGATTTGGGAACTGCTAATACTTTGATATATGAGGTTGGTGGTGAGTTGGTTTTAAGCGAACCATCTTGTGTGGCGGTTCGCGTTTCACCAAGCCAGCGGCGGCAAGTTATTGCTTATGGGGCGGAGGCGAAAGCGATGCTTGGCAGGGTGCCAGAGGGTGTTCAGGTCATAAAGCCGGTTAGAAATGGGGTGATTGCTGATTTTGACATGGCGGCGGAGATGTTGAGATTTTTTTTTAAACAAGTTCGCAAGCGATCGCGAACGGTTCTTAAGCCTCGCGTAATGGTCGGTATTCCGGGGGGAGTTTCTGAGGTTGAAAAAAGGGCTATTCGCGAAGCCTTAGAAGGTGAGGCGCGTGATGTTAAATTAATTGACGAGGCTATGGCAGCCGCTATTGGTTGTGATCTGCCAGTAGCGGAAGCGACGGCTAGTTTGATTGTTGACATTGGTGGCGGAACGACTGATATAGCGGTTATTAGTTTGTTAGATGTGGTTTATTCCGCGACTTTACGCCAAGGCGGCGATGCTATGGATGAAGCAATTGTGAACTACGTTCGTCGCAGGCACCATCTGTTAATTGGCGAGAGTACTGCTGAACATGTCAAGCGGGTTATTGGTAGCGCCCATCCGCGCTTTGATTTATATCAGATGGAGATAAAAGGGCGCAGTTTGACAAGCGGTGCTCCCGAAAGCGTTGTTGTTGGTTCTGCTGAAATCCGCGAAGCAATCTCTGAAATTATCTCAGCTATTATCGGCGCTGTTCGCCATGCTCTTGAAAAAACCCCTCCAGAGTTATCTGGGGATATCGTCTCTAGGGGTATTCTTTTGTCTGGCGGAGGTTCTCTGCTGAGGGGTATTGATCTGGCGCTAGCGGAAAGCTTAAATGTTATGGTCAAAGTTGCTGATAATCCGCTTTCAGTCGTCGCTTATGGAGCTGGCAGATGTTTGGGGGATCTGCAAAATTACCGTTCGGTTATTTTGTAGCAGCTTAAAAAAATATTCTGTTTCCTTGTTTTTAAAATTCTAATTAGTTCTCTGTGAAAACTTGTTAGAAAGGCAAATAGTAGTTGCAAGAAGAGATAAAAGATAGTTGGATATAATGCAAGGAAATTGCAAAAAAAATATAAAACATTGCAAAAGTAATGAAGCCAAAAGAGCCTGAAGTGCTGATAAGGGTTGCTGCTTGAAAGAGAGTTAATAGAAATAGTAAGAACAGGTCACCGGGCTAGTTAAGCTAGCAGAGAAGATAGACTTAGGAGAGATTTGCAAGGAGGTTTGGAGAGTGCTACAGCGTGGATAAGGGAGCGCTTTGGATACCGCGACGCGGACGATGGTATGGCTGATGTACTTAAAATATTTATTTGATGTCAGTGGTTGAAGTGTGGATGATATATTGGGTAGAGAATCCGTACTGGCATTATTTTTGTGGAGAGAGGTATTTTCAGCACTCCCTACCACGCGACCTGCCGGAGTTAAGCCGTTGGCGCAAGAAGATAGGAGAAGAAGATGCGAAAGAGAGGTGATTTAGGCTTGGCGAGATTATCTTAAAGGAGAAAACTTGACAGATTCATAAACTCTCTTTTTGCTTATGCCGCCTGCAACCTTACTCACGTCCTGCGCGCTCTACTTAAAATTTTAAAATCTACCCTTTTTAAAATAACTTTTAACTTCTATTGAGGGAAGCCACGTATGAAAAACACCTTTTCAAGCAAATTTGCTCAGAAATTTTGCTCTCTTAATAAAATTTCTCCCTTTCCGCCCTCTGCTTAGAAAATAAAAATTAATTTTCTACCAGCTTTCTTCTTGAAAAAATTCCCCTTTTTTACGGATAGCTAATTAACTAATGGCAGCTGAAGGAGACGTTTAAAATTGTCATTTTTAGCGGCGCGAGTTTCTTTTTCTGAGCCGCACCGCAAGCAACGATGAATTATGATAATTTGATTATGTTTTTTTCTAATAGCAATTGCTTCCATTAATCCGGCGCAAGGATTGGCTCGATCGCCTGGGTTGCAGTCCACATGTTTAGACACTAAACATTCGGGACAATGATTTGTGTAACCGTTGCCTGCCACTTTCGTCCCGCAAGCTTCACAATCGAAGTTTTCGATAATTTTGGTGAATTTTTTATTATGCAATTTATTTGCGTAATAATTAATCTCCATTGATTTTAGCGAGTGCGGCCACAAATCCCCCTATGCAACTGGTAGTTGTTACCGCTAAAAACCAGATAGCTCCAAAGGCGACCGCTTGCTCGGTGCTTAAAATTTGCGGTGTAAGAAAGAAGATGTAAGCGGCATCCCTAACTCCAAGCCCATTCCAGCTGATCGGCAAAGAGGTAATTATGTTGATAAATGGGATCGAAACCAGCAGTTCTGGGAAGGTAATTTTCGCTCCAATTCCGGCTGCCATTACCAGATGAAGCGAAATTTGCAAAAGGTGGAAAAAAAGTGATACCAAAGAGATTTTAATTAGCAAGCTAGGATCTTTAGGAAAGATTTTGAAAAGCTCTTCTAATTGTTTGCGTATTTTATGATTAACTGGCAGTAGTTTTGGTATTAAAATTGGAGAGAGAAAAAAGAAACACAAACAGATCGCTAAAACATATCCAGGCAATTCGCTAATTTGACCTTTGCCTTGAGGTGCGCCATAGATCATGATTGAGACAAAAGCGATTAAGCACAGGACAATCAGTCCATGAATCCTGTCTGCTACGACTGAAGTTAGAGCTTTAGGTTGTTCACTTAAACTTGAAGCAATCAGTGCCCCGCGAGTAATATCTCCACCGACAACTCCGAGCCCAAAACAATTAACAAACATCCCTATATAACAAGCTTTGACAGCTCGTAAATATGGGGCGTTTAGTCCTCCGCCAAGAGCGATTCTGGACCACTTGTAGGAATTGATCAATTGTCCAGAGGCATATCCGAAGATGGTAAAAAGAGCCACCCAAAGGGGGATATTTTTAAAAGTATCAATTAATTTACTTAGATCAATCGCTGAAAAAATCACTGCTAATATAACAATACTAACACCGATTTTAATAAGTAGTTTGTAATGATTACGGAATCTTTTAGTGCTCATGAACAGTAACAAATTGATAAAATCTGACTGTAGAATTTGACATAATTATTTATATTGCTAAAAGACACTCTGTTTGATAGGATAGCTTCTTATAATATCACATATTTGTTTTGTAGCGCACTACCATAGCCTAATAATTTATGTTTAATAGAAGTTTTTTGCCAATTTTGTTTTTATCTTTTTGCGCCGCTCTCTGTTTGATTGATTTTGGATGGGGAGAGAATAGAGTCTGGAACAGCGAGGATATCTTTAATGAAGATCCTAATCGTTCCACAGCTCCTCGTAAGCCAAAGTATTGCAACGGAGGGGCATTTAAGCCGTGTGTTTGCGCTTCTGATGTGACCCGCGATGTTCGGTATTTCCCCTCTTTACAAGAGTGTTCTAGGCGAGCGGCTGTGGTGGTTTCTCGAAAATACCTCTCTCTTTTTAGTGTGGTTGTTAGGGATTTTTTAAACCGCGATCGCTGGCCGCCTGAAGGAATCAATGGTTGCACGCCATTTGAGAGGGATGTTCTTGCTTTGAATAAATGTAGCGCCTTTAAAACTCAACGGAGGATTAACCTTACTCATCCAATAACAGGTTTTAAATATAAAGTATTTTGTTTAGGTGCTAGCGGCTATTCTCAATTGTTCGCAAAAGTTAGGAGGATTACTATAAAACTTCGAGACGTGGCGACCAGCAACAATGATCCGATAGTGCGACTATGCCTCCATAGTCCTAAAAAGTCTCTAAACAATCCTTAGAAAATCTCTTAGTTTTTCAAAGGCTATTTTTCGCATGCTGAGGGTGTTTTTTTCTGCTAACGTCATTTCGGCGAAGGTTTGATTTTGGCCGTCTGGCTTGAAAATGGCATCCCAGCCAAAACCAGAAATTCCTCTTGGTCGGACAATCGCGCCGCTTATTGAGCCTTCAAAAAACTCCATCTGATCTCGGTTTTTGGCGTAGCCTATAATAGTTTTGGCTTCAGCTCTGCTGTTTTGAAATTTTTCGGTTATTTCAACCAATCCCTCAGCGCCGATAGTTTTTAAAAAGAAAGAAGGAAAATTTCAAAGAAATAGTTCGAAAAATCTTCATAAATCAGTTGTAATTAACTCAAAGGGCAGTTAGGTTACTAGTGAAATCATTAGAGATCCAGTAAATTTGATAAATAATTATCTAAAAAATAATGGAATAAAAAAACAGAGGTTAAAAAAATATTAGAGCAGTTGCAATCTTTCGAAATTTTTCATCAAATCTAAAAAAATTTATTTATCCTCTAACTCTAGCGGAAATTACTATATGAAAATTAAAATAGGTATATTCGCAACCTCTTCCCCGTTGGAGAAGTTGAAGTCTGAAGCTGATTATTCTTATCTACGTTCTAAAAACTTGTTGGTTTATGAGCATCCTCAAGTCCGTATCAAAAATGGGTATTTAGCAGGGACTATAAAAGATCGAGTAGATGCTATTCATGAAATGCTAGAAGATAACAGTATTACAATTCTAATGGCGTATTGGGGAGGGGCAAATACAAATTAAATCTTACCATATTTAGATTATAATCTTTTTATAAAGTACCACAAGCCAATTGTTGGTTACTCTGATACTAGTCTCTGCTATTAAGTGTCAACAAGTTGGCAGGGATTGTGACTTATATGGGACCAGCTGGAATTTCTTTCAATAAACCACAGCCCTTTGAATATACTTACGAGTATTTCAAAAAAATGGTAATAAATTTTGAAAAAAATATTACAATTGAAGATTCTGAAACATTTGCTGAAGATTTATACTTCCTTAGGGAAGATTCTAACCATCGCATAATACAACCTAATAAGAAAAAGATTATAGGCATGGTATAGCTGAGGGACCAGTTATCGCTAGTAATCTTCAAACTCTTTTAGTGCTTCTAGGTACGCAGTATTTGCCAGATCTTGAAGGTAAAATCTTGTTTATTGAAGAAGCGGAAGATGTTAAACCAGCTATGGTTCATAGATTCTTTACTCATCTTTCACAATGTACAGATTTGAGAAAATTAAAAGGAGTTTGTGTTGGGAGATTTTCAAGCCTTTTAGGTTTTACTTTAGAAACAGAAGTAGCTATTTATGATGATATTTTTGGAGGAATAGATATTCCAGTATTATATAACCTAGACTTCGGACACACCGACCCTCTTTTTACGATACCTATCCGCGGCACTGTCAGCATAGACACTAGTAGAAATATTCTAAGATTTAACTAATATGGAAATTTTGCAGATAACTAGTGACTATCTGCCAAATCCCTTATGGGGTATGGGTTGGCACGTTTTTCAAATCGTAGAAAGACTTAATGGCAAAAATATTACCACAAGAGTAGCAACGGCAAGTAAAAGCAACGGGTATCACAAAAATATAATAACAACTGACAGCTCAGATGATAGAGAACTACTTTCGCCCAATCAATATGAAATATTTCATGACTTTAATAGGTTGAATCGAGGAGCTTGATTGTAATCAGCAATTTTGATATAATTCTTGAGAATTTTATGTCAAGTAATTTTGGTCGCCTAGGCGAGACAAGTGCCTTGTCTTGAGACCTAGGTGGTCTTATTCCCTCGCGCAAAGCTTATTTTGTTGCTATCAAGTTTTGACTAACGAAAAATCTTGCAGAACAGATGTTAATAAATCCCAAACTCCAGTCGGATAGCATAGAACAACTGATAGAATTATTATTAGCTAGCAATGAGTTAGTTGCCCCCCCCCCCCCAAGCAAAGATTTTCAGAATCTGGAATTCCAGATCTATTTCCCCTACGACCTCAACAATCAGACCTAACAACATTAATTCAACGCGGGTTAGCAGTTGCTGAAGAATATAACGACAGCCTAGCTACCCGCTTTGCTAATAAGCACGAAACTATGACTGTTTCTCAGGCAAATTCGTTAATTGAGCGACACGGCACATTGTCTTCAGATGGGATCGGGCCCCTAGCCGCTATCTTGAAGATTGTTACTGATTTTCTTCCTGGTATCCCCCTCTGGGCAAGTCCTAATTTACATTATAATGTCTGCGCACCGGTGAACGTAGCATCAGCGGCAATTCGTTGCATAGCTGATTTCTTTAACATCCATAACATCCATACGGGATTTGCCGGTCAGTGCTTGGCTGCCGAGCGCGCTGTAACCTCAATGATGGCGGAAATGGCGAAAATTCCGCGGAATCAAGCCCGCGGAATTTTTACATTTGGAGGCACTGGTTCAAACATGTACGGAATCAAATTAGCAATCAACAAAGTTGCTCCACAGGCACCCAAGAAAGGAGTTCCTCAATATACAAACTACTTTATTACTACCGAGAGTCACTTTTCACATGAAACATCGGCCGATTGGCTAGGTATTGGAACTGATCAGTTACACAAAATAGCTTGCGACTTTGATAGGCGCAGTAACGTTGCGGATTTCATCAGCAAAGCAGAATATCTCCTAAAGCAAGGACAAAATATTGCCGGTATAACATTGAACGGTGGAACTACTTACGATCATGCGATTGATGATGTCAAGTCCTTTTGCCAAGCTCGAGACTATCTGGTGAAAAAGTATTCTCTGACTTACTCACCTCACATACATGTTGACTCTGTTATAGGTTGGGTGTGGTTAGCGTTTCAAGGTTATGACTTTGTAGCAAACAGTTTACAAATTAAATCTTCGATAATTAAAATACTTGAAGAGCAATACAAAAGAGTTTCAACGATATCAGAAGCTGATTCTTGGGGAGTTGATTTTCATAAAGCATTGGGAGGATGCTCTGTACCATCTGGTATGTTCATTTCAAATCATGCTACGGATTTAATGTTGCTATCGAAAAGCCGGAGGGGAGTTGCTGATACCCACCAACTTGGAGGAGATTGGGCACTTGACGATCCATCTGATATTACGCTTGAAACTTCGCGCCCAGCAGCTCCGGCGCTGGCGGCTCTCGTTGCCTTGCAAACTCTTGGAAAATCAGGAATTCGTAGGTTGGTTGCAAATCAAGTTGAGATGTCAATAGCCTTTCGCGAATTGATTGATGCTACTCCGTTTTTCTTGACCGGAAACCCACACTCTCTCGGCTTCTGTACTCTCGTTGTTATGCCACCAATTAATATGATTAGACCTCAGTCTTGGAGAGATTTTTTTGCACGCGCTTGTAATGACGAGCACTTTCGCCATCGAGCAAATTCGACTGTGAAAGATTTTTATCAATTTTGCGCAACTATTCAGTCAGATGAAACTACTCCTCTTGGAGCTTCTTTTTCTCGCTCATTCGTAAAAACAGACACCGAAAAACCTATATCAGCATTAAAGTATTATTTCGTATCGCCGCATATCGATCGCTTAGCTGTTATTAGAGAGTTGAGAAAAATGTTACGGCAAGCCGAACAATTCTATATAAGCAGAGTCCCTCTCAGATAAGTCATATGCCTGTATTGAATCAACGAGAATTGACTTTCCTGACTCGAATTGTTGAGTGTACCAAACTAAATGAATTTTGGCTGACTGGAAGCACGACCTATCGAGGAACAGCTCAAAAAATTGGTATTCAATTTCCCCGTAGCGACTATGACTTGGTTATTAAGGGAGATAGGTTAGTTTATCAGCAATGCCTGAAATCCCTTAAAGATCTAGGATTTCAAATTCTCTATGATCGACCATTCTATTGCAAATTTAACCTAGTACACCAATTGGTGATGATCCGAGCTGAATGTAAGTTCGATATTGCTATTGTTCCTGATTTTGATTTTAAAGTTTTTGGCCATTTCAACTTTGAATGTATTTTTTGGCATTTTCCTTCTGGATCAATCTTAGACCCATTTAATGGGCTTGATTTTATGTTAAAGCGTCGGCTTATACCTATCATCAGAAGCAATCAAGAAAATCCTTACTTATTTATTGGAAGACTGACAAAACTTTGCTCGCGATTTCAAATAGATGTTAACCAAGATAAGGTTTTAAGCAAGCTAGCTCGAGAACTTGCCGAAATTGTACATATATGGTCACCACCCAATGAATTTCACAGCAAGTATGCTAGAGAGAGTTGTATTGGGAGTATAGCAAGGAGCATTCTGGGAGCCTCTGATCGTTGTGCCTTTATTGATCAGTTTAATAGAGTTGGGATTTTAAACGCGGTATTCAATGGGATAAATCCTGAAGATCTTTCTTGTGAAAGAATTAACTCAGCTGAAACTATAGGCGATATTCTGAGTACATTTGAGAGTAGCATTTCTAACCCAAAAGCCAGACATGAATTCAGGGCACGAGTGCAACTCCCGAAGAAAAAGTTAAGGGAAAAACTAGAGCCATGTATTACTGCATTCCAAAGCATGATTTTTAATTAGTATTTATATTGTATGCAAAAAGATATAAAAGATATACTAATTACTAGTGGGGTGGTCCCTGCACCTTTCGCCGCTCAAGCAAGCCTATCAATGATTCCCACGATGATAAACGATCCCCAGATGGAGTCCCTCAAGAAATTTGCACTATTAGACAAATTTCAAGAAGGTGTGCAAATAGTTAAAATAAAGTTACAGACTGCGCTTAAAGCATTAAGTTTTTATAACACCCTAACCAAAAGAGACGAGCCATTCTCTCCAATCGTTCCTGGTCAAGTATTATTGTATTGTTGTGGTCCGACCGTTTACCACTTTGCTCATATAGGGAATCTTCGTGCCTATATTTTTGAAGACACTCTAGTGCGATGTCTACGCTCTGCTACGTACAATGTTCGCCATGTTATGAATATCACGGATGTCGGACACTTAACCGGAGATAATGACATCGGCGAAGATAAAATGTTATTGGCGATGAGACGAGAAGGTAAAACAGCCAACGAAATAGCAGCTTTTTACACTCAGGCTTTCTTTAATGATTGCCGCAAATTGAATTTACAGGAACCAAACGTGATATGTAAAGCAACCGAACATATATCGGATATGATAGGGTTAATTCAAAAATTAGAGAAGCTTGATTTGACTTACTTTGCGAATGGCAACGTATATTTTGACACAGCAAAGATACCTGATTATGGAAAGTTGATTCATGGTCATCATTATATATATAGCGACTTGCAAAACCAAGAAGATCATAGTCGAGTCGAAACCGATCTATATAAAAAGAACTCTAGAGACTTTGTTCTTTGGTTTACAAATTCGAAATTTGAAAACCATGAAATGAATTGGGACTCGCCATGGGGTCGTGGGTATCCTGGGTGGCACATTGAATGTAGCGCTATGGCTCTTAGATATCTCGGAGAGCAGATTGATATTCATTGTGGTGGTATTGATCACATTCCAATTCATCATACCAATGAAATTGCACAATCAGAGGGCGCTACTGGCAAGCAATGGGTCAATACTTGGCTTCACTCGGAGTTTTTAATTGACCAAGAGGGCAAAATGTCAAAGTCACGTGGGGATTTCTTGACCCTAGATCTATTGGAACAGAAGGGATTTGACCCCCTAGACTATAAGTACTTTATATTTGGAACTCACTATCATTCTCAATTAAAGTTCACTTATCAGGCTCTCTCTGCCGCACAAACATCCTTAAATAAACTACGTGACAAATTCATTGCGGCAAGCAATTCAGACACTACAGCGATATCACTTCCAAGCGATACTGCTTTGAAAATAGTCGAAGAGATTGGTAGCGCAATGTCAGCAAATCTTAGCACGCCTAAAGTATTAGCAACGATTTGGCAGACCGTTCGCAATTCTAGCGTATCGCCATCAGATCTGGTTTATATTGGAGTAATAACGAATCAGTTGCTAGGGCTCGATCTTTTTCGTCAAAAGAAATTTACAGAAGCTATACCAACTCATGTCATGCAATTAGCTCAGGAGCGCTTCGAAGCCCGTTCTAGAAAAGATTGGAAAAGGGCTGATGAGCTTCGCAAGCTAATCTTAGACAGCGGCTATTTAGTAGAAGATAAAGGGAAAAGTTTTCAGCTGACCAAGAAGTCATAGCGGAACCCTGTCAAACTTGCTTTTCACCCTGAAGAGAGTGCCGAATTTCCTTAAATTTAGCCTCAACGAGACCCTCTAGCTATGCTCTGAATCTTGGTTGAAACGTTTTGGTTTTTAATTTTCCCCACTCTGAAAGCTTAATAATTGTTAAGAGTGTAGTTTTATATAGTATTTTTCAAAAGTGTTTGCGGGAAAAAAGCGGGACAGTAAAAAAACTCTAAATAACCTTTAAAAAATCTCTTAGTTTTTCAAAGGCTATTTTTCTCATGCTGAGGGTGTTTTTTTCTGCTAACGCCATTTCGGCGAAGGTTTGATTTTGGCCGTCTGGCTTGAAAATGGCATCCCAGCCAAAACCAGAAATTCCTCTTGGTCGGACAATCGCGCCGCTTATTGAGCCTTCAAAAAACTCCATCTGATCTCGGTTTTTGGCGTAGCCTATAATAGTTTTGGCTTCAGCTCTGCTGTTTTGAAATTTTTCGGTTATTTCAACCAATCCCTCAGCGCCGATAGTTTTTAAAAATAGTTTTATTAAAGGTCCGGGCAAGCCTTTTAGGCAATCAAGATACAAAGAGGTGTCTTCGATAATCAAGTTGGTATCTTTATAGTTAAAAGCTTCTATCAGTTTCGCCTTGACTACTTGTTTCGCATCTGTCTCCTGTATCTCTGGAAGTTCAATTGCCAACTGCTGAATATTCCCGTCAATAATTGCTTTGGCTTCTTCAAACTTGTTTTTATTATTAGTAATAAAATATAAAACCATAAAATCTTAGATATTTTAAATAAGCTTTTAGAAAATTATCGCTTAAAAAAACCTGCTTTAGTTAGTAGCAGTTAAATAGTTTTTTTGCGGTATCGATTAGTAATAATCCCGGCGTTCTTTCAAATATCTTTAAATCTATCTGGGGCGTGAGGCTTTTTTGGCTTGCTAATGTCACGGCCCATTAACTGCATGGCGGTTGGTACGTTTTTGTGTTCGACGACTGAAAGATTGGTGTATTTTAGCAACTCGCTTAGTACGTTGTTAATCGTTGTTTGTTTAATAACCACGGCTTCGCTTTCTTTGAAAAACTCAATATGAGAAAGATTCGGGTCGGCCTGAAAGCCTTCAGAGTTGACTTGATAGATATATCCGGGGGCTTCTAGCAGTTTGAGTTTTCCGGGTTGCAGTTCGTGGATATACATCTGTTCTTCGTTGGTTTTCTTATTAAAGAAATAACCAACAGCGATCTCCTCTCCGGTTCCGTGAATCATCGCCAAAGCGAATCTGATGTCGGTGGTCGCGAAAACAACCGCTTTTTTGTTAACGGCGTTATGTGGATTGGGCTTTAAAACTTTTAAATCAGCTACGGGCGAACCGTGATATAAAAAAGGTTGGCTCAAGTTATGGTTCATACTGTATTTTTTACTGCTGTAGATTGTTTAAATATTGAGCGCAGATTTGCCAAGAAAAGGAATTCGAGCTTTGAGCCGCGCAGGAATCGAACCTGCGACCCACTGGTTAAAAGCCAGTTGCTCTACCGACTGAGCTAGCGGCCCACGCAAACGAAAGAATAAATTAACAGCTAAGATGCCTATATTGCAACCCCTCAGAAAATAAAAATTTAAAAAGTCTGTTTTAGATGTTAAATTTAAAATGTACCACATCGCCATCTTGCATCCTATACTCGCGACCTTCTGTCCGTAGTTTGCCAGCTTCTTTCGCTTTTAACTCGCTCCCGAATTTTACGTAATCTTCAAAGCTTATGACTTCGGCTCGGATAAATCCTTTTTCAAAATCCGTATGAATTTTACCGGCGCATTCAGGCGCTGTTGAACCTTTAACAGCTGTCCAAGCGCGAGTTTCTTTTGGTCCAGCCGTAAAGAAAGTCAGCAGATTAAGGAGTTTGAAACCAGCTAAGGTGAGCCTCTCTAAACCCGATTGGCTAAGGCCAGCCGCTTTTAGATACTCTTTTTTCTCCTCCTCTGATATTTCGGCAATCTCTGCTTCAAGCTTTCCGCAAATCAGTAGAAGCTCTATTTTTGATCTTTGACAATGAGCGAATAATCTATCGAGCTCGCTACTCCCAGAGCTATTTGGAGTGTGACTTAATTGAGATTCATCGACATTGGCGACAATTAAGGTGGGCTTTGCCGTTAATAAGGCTTTTTTAACGGTTGGAATTTGATCAAGTTTTGAAAAACTCGATGCTCGTTCTCCAGCCGCCAATTTTTTTTTACATTCGTTTAAGATCTCTTCATCGGTGCGAGCTTTTTTGTCTCCGGTTTTGGCAAGTTTATTTGCTTTTTCAATTTGCCGTTCGATTAGTTCAAGATCTGCAAGCAGTAGTTCGGTATCAATTGTTTCAAGATCGCTTACTGGATCAACTTTGCCGGCAACGTGAATAATCTCTTTTTCCGAAAAACATCTGACAATATGAGCAACAGCATCAACCTCACGAATGTGACTTAAAAATTTATTACCAAGCCCTTCGCCTTGAGCCGCCCCCTTGATTAGCCCGGCAATATCAACAAAAGTCATTAGTGATGGAATAATTTTCTCGGATTTTGCCAGAGTGGCTAGCTGTGCCAGCCTTGGATCCGGCACTGGTACTGCGCCGGTATTTGGCTCTATGGTACAGAAGGGAAAATTGGCGGCTGCCGCTTTTGCCGACGTAAGCGCGTTAAAAATAGTTGATTTGCCAACATTTGGCAGACCAATAATGCCACAAGAAAAACCCATAAAAGCTCGCTAAAATATTATGTATTTATCATACCTTAGAAAGTGAAATTTTTCAAAAGATCGGTCGTTTGTTTTTGATTAGCTTTTAAATTTATTGTATTCTAAGCTGTTTTGATAGAGAGTTTGTTTTTGAGTAGTTTGTATGTTGCAAGACATGAAACCCCAAGAGTGCGCTAACGATCTCGGTTTGCATAGGAAGTTTGATATTAATATGCAATATGCTTGCAATTTATTAGCAAGATTGGCTGATAAAAAAAGTTATCAATCTCCTTTTGAAGACAACTCGACAGTTCAGAATTTAATGAAACCTTCCGTGACACTATATTCAGATCAATTACTATCCAGTTTTGTTCAGAATAATTTGGAGCGCTTAGCCAAAAACGCGCTTGCTTCTATTACAAGAGAGGTTAAAGATGATTTAGTTGTGAATCCTTTAGAAAGGAAAGGGAAAACAAAAGACCCCCAATCTCGTATTTTGCCTCCCCAAACGATAGAAATAGCTTATCAAAATCTATTGTTCGCGATAGTAGCAGCTAAAAATCCATCAGTTGCACAATATTTTTCAGAAAAAAAAACACAATCAACAGAGATTCTATCTGATGTTGTGAGAGATAAAATTAGAGTAACGATAGAGAGTAACACATATCTTGCCCTTTTGAGAGGTTTTGTGCCTGAAACGAAGCTCAATGTAGTAAATTTTGGAACGTTGACTTCTTATGATTTAGTTAAAATTTTAGTTTCAGCAATTGAAGCTTACAATCAACATCTTCCACCAGATGGGAGTAATTACTCTTTAGGGTCGGATAAGAAAAAAAATGTTGTGCCTCAAATGGGCTGGCTAAAAAACCCTCTTGATATAATTTTAACCCTTGGTTTTGAGTATCTTACGCGAGAGAGACTGACTGCATTAAGATGCTTTGATCAGTGTTTGCCCCAAAAGAGTTCTCCGCCACTTCCGAGTTACTATTGATTATATGTGGTTCTCCGTGAAAAATTATTGAAAAGCTGGCCAGAGGGTACAAAAAACGCTAAAAGGCGATCGGATATAATGCAATAAGTTTGCATAAAAATACTATAAACCTTGCGAAAGTAATTAAATCAACATAGCCCGAACGTGGCATAATTTGCGGTTTCAAAGAGAGTTAAGAGCAAGAGAATGGGGGCTAATTGGCAGATAAAACGGCTTGGGATCGGTTTGCAAGGAAGTTTGAAGAGCGTTGCGCGCCAAAAAAAGAGGGGAAAAACGAATTGCTCCCCTTGGACGTTGCAAGGCGAGAACGACTAGGGGGATATATGTAAAGCCTATATTTGAATCTTCAGTGAAAAATGACCCCTTTTCACGGATAGCTAGCTATCTTTGAACTAGGTTAATCATATCAACCATCGGCATTAGAATTGAGATAACAATCGCAAAAACAATGCCACCTAAAACAATCATCATTATTGGCTCAATTAAGGATGTTAGCCCTGCTAGCGTCGCATTCACTTCGTTTTCATAGGCGCGACTTGCTTTAGTAAGCATCTCTTCAAGCCTGCCGCTTGATTCTCCAACGGCGATCATGTGACATAGCATGCCCGGAAAAACACCGCTCCGTGATAGTTGTTTTGCGAGGCTATCTCCTTCACGCACTCCATCGCGGGCGTCTTCGAGCGCTTTGACGATATGCACGTTATTAACCATATTTTTTACGATATCAAGAGAAGTTAACAGCCCGACGCTGCCACCAAGCAGGGCGCTTAGAGTGCCCGACACTCTAGCCGCCATAATTCGTATATAAAGAGGGGTAAAAAGAGGTAGCCTTAAAAGGAGGCGATCGATTTGTTTCCGTCCATTTGGCTGTTTGTAATATAATTTGCAAAGATAAAGCGCGCCCATCCCTAGCGCGATAAAAATAAACCAATATTTAGTAATAGCTTTTGAAAAACCTACCAATATTCTAGTTGGTAAGGGTAATGTGGCTCCCTGTTTGTTAAATACATCAATAATCGGGGGGACCACAAATGCAACTAACGCTATGACTACCAGAGTGCAGAAGACAAGCATTAAGGCGGGATAAAACAGAGAGGAGATAATTTTGCGTCTTAATTCTAGTTGAGCTTCAAGATAGTTTGCTAAATTCTCAAGCACAGCATCAAGCGTGCCCGACGCCTCTCCGGAAGCCACCATGTTTATATATAGTCTTGGAAAAGAGCGTGGGAATTGGCTAAGAGCTTCAGCTAAACTTGAGCCTTGCTCGACCCGCTCTTTGATATCAACTAAGGTTCTTTTGGCGAGGGCCGTTTCGCTTTGATCGGCTAAGATTGAAATTGCGCCAACTAGCGGCAAACCGGCGCCAACTAAGGTTGCCAGTTGTCTAGTAAGCGGCGCCAAATCTTTAAGCGCGATTCGATTGGTTTGAAAATATTTTCCTATATTTTGAGAGGGCGCGCTTGCCGAACTTGATAACGCTTCCCTCATCTCGGTTGCGTAAATTCGTTGATTTTTTAACTTTTGACGAGCTGTTCTTACATTGTCAGCTTCAACTGAGCCTTTAATTTTTTTCCCCTCGGTGTTAATTGCTGTATATTCAAAAACAGGCATAAGTTTTTAACTTTAGGTTAACTCTTCGTGAGTGGTCAGTAAAACCTCTTGAACCGAAGTTAAACCTTCTAGCACCTTTCTAGCCCCATCATCTCTGAGTGTTTCAAACCCTTTTTGAATAGCAGTATTTTTAATCGAGACAGAATCGACTTTTTGTAAAATCAGAGACCTGATGCTATCATCGATTACTAATAGCTCATGAATTCCAAGCCTTCCAAGATAACGGGTATTGGCGCAGATATTACAATCTTTCTGACCGGGTCGATAAGCAGTGCGATTAGGAGTGTTTCGATCTAGACCTAACTCAATTAATTCTTCATCACTCATCTGATACGATTCTTTACAGGCTGGACACAGCTTCCTTACTAGTCTTTGTGCCATCACTGCCAATAGACTGGATGCTACTAAAAACGGTTCGATTCCCATGTCTAATAGTCTAGTGACCGCTCCAGCAGAATCATTTGTATGTAGGGTTGATAGAACTAAGTGTCCGGTAAGAGAGGCTTGTATGGCAACCTCCGCCGTTTCGGCATCGCGGATCTCACCGACCATTACAACATCTGGATCTTGCCTGAGAATAGCTCTCAGCCCGTTGGCAAAAGTAAAGTCAATTTTAGGATTAACTTGCATCTGTCCAATCCCCGGTAGTTGATATTCAATCGGGTCTTCGACGGTTAAGATATTTAGGTCCGGCGTGTTAATTTTCGTTAAGCAAGCATAAAGAGTGGTTGTTTTTCCTGAGCCAGTTGGCCCTGTTACAAGTATTATGCCATTTGGTTTTTGGATTAATCTTTCGACGAGCTTTAATTTATTGCCGCTTATTCCCAACTCCTCAAGATCAAGAACCGTGGTTGTTTTATCTAGCAAGCGCATTACGATCCGTTCGCCGAATTGAGTAGGAACCGTTGAAACGCGGATGTCAACATCTTTGCCGGCAATTTTAATGGCAATTCTGCCATCTTGCGGCAATCTTTTTTCGGCTATATTTAAGCCAGCCATAACTTTGATACGAGAGATGATCGCCGCCTGAAATTGTTTGCGTTCGCTGGAAACATCGTATAAGACACCATCGACCCTGAAGCGAACTTTGAGCATATCCTCGAAACATTCGATGTGAACATCGGAGGCGCGTTCGGTACTTGCTTTAAAAATAATCGCGTTGACATAACGAATGATTGGCGCATCATCATCTTCGGCTTCGGTAACATCTATTTTTAACTGATCGTTAAAATCATTATCGTTAGTATTTTTGTTTTTGTCTTCAACAAGATTTGAAGAGCGTCCGCTCATCAATGTAGTTCGAATTGAATTTATAGCGCGGCTAATCTCCTCGGGAGTGGTAACTATTACCGATATTTTTTTGCCGTAACACAATCTTAATTCCTCTACCGCCGATATGTTTAGCGGTTCGGCTGTTGCAACAATCACCTCGGATTGGTCGCCTCCGATTGGAATTGTTAGATATTGCCTTCCCCAAGAACCAACGATGCGATCAAAATCGCCTCGTTTTAAATCTTGAGGGGGATTTGGGTCAGCTAACCTTTCAACAAAGCGAAGACCTAGCAGATGTGCTTGCGCCTTAAGTTGTACCGTAAGATTCGCGTTGTTATTGGATGGTTGTTGAATTTTATTTTGACCGTTTGTAAGTTTGCTGGCTGCTTCATTATTATCAACCATGTCTTAAATCTTTTTTATGAACATACTATTTTCCGCTACTATACCAAGGTCCTTCGCCGAGCGCCATGATTTCGCTCGGAGAGAGGGTGTAAGCGTTACCTCGTATTTCTGGATATAGCGCCAATGCCTGTCCGGTTGATGGGAAAACACCAACAACTTTCATCTTCAAACGTTGATTGCCGATCTGATAATTATAAGAGGATCCGGCTTGAAAAAAGGAAAGAGCAGAAGGGTTACTGCCTTCCGGGAGAATGGCGGCGAAGATCTTCTTTTTTGGATTAACGGCGAAGGGTAATCCTTTTGGGATGGCTGATTTTTGATCTAGTTGCAATACCGCTACAAGCGAATTGGCAAAGGTTGTTTCTTTTTCAGTAGAGGTCTTTTTGGTTGGTTCTAACTCTTCAAGCCAACTTCCATTAGCGCTCTGTTTCTGCCAAGCGGTTGGCGAGTTTTGTTGTTTTTGCTCTCTAGCTTGGGGCTGAACCGTTTTTTTAGAATCTCTCTGATTTAAATTCTCCCTTGTAATTTCTTGGTTATCAGTTTGCGATAGATCGATTTCAATTGTGCCACTATTGCCGCTAAAATCAAGTGAGCGAGTTTTTAACGGTTTGTTTGGCGAGGAACCTTTACTTGGGACAAAGACACTGCTTGGTTTTGGTCCATCGTACATGTGGGCTTCGGCAATATCATCAATCTTCTCGTTGAAAAGTATTTCGTGGCGATCAGGATAAACCCCGCGACCTTGTATTTCCGTATCAACAAAATCTCGTTTGTCAATAGTCGCTTCTCTTGCGTCAAATTGATCTCTAACAATCCTTGGCAAGATAAATATCAGCAAATTAGTTCTGCGGAAAGACTCTTGGCTTGTCCTAAAAATATGCCCGAGAACGGGAATGTCTTTCAAGAAAGGAACGCCGCGATCAGATGTGTCAGAGCGATCTCCCATCAGTCCTCCAATCACGATCATTTGGCTGTCTTTGGCGATAACTGTAGTTTCACTTGTTCTAACATCGGTAGTTGGACCCAGAGCGGCATCAACAGCCGCGCGGCTAAGATCAGAAACTTCAGTAAAGATATTTAAAGTGACATAGTCGTCTGAGCTTATTTGCGGAGTAATTCTCAGTTTAATGCCTACGTCTTGGCGATCGACCTGATTAAAGGTGTTGTTTAAATTTTGATCGCTAGTTGCTTGGCTTGCTAGAAAGGGCACGTTTCGGCCGACGACGATTGAGGCTGGTTCATTGTCGGTCGTTAAAATATTTGGAGCGCTCAAAACATTTACATTGGAGTTTGACTGAGCCGCTGTGATTAAGGCAGTTTGAGTTGGGAGTTGAATACCTCCCGGTAGAGTTAGTGTTCCAGCGCTAGCGGCCGCCATGGAAAATCCCTGTATTTGGCCTGGATTACTTAGAAGTCTAGTTAAGTTATCTAGGTTGTTCATACCTAACAAGCCGCCATCTTTACCGCCGCCTGAAACTAGGAACTCAAAACCAGTGTTCTGACTGTCTTCAATGCCAACTTCGAGCAAAGTTGCTTCTACTAGAACTTGCCTCCGTTTGACGTCGATCTTTTTTAGCAGATCTAAAATTTTTTCATAATCCGCTTTGCTTGAATTTATAATTAAGGAGTTCGTGGCCGGATCGGCTGCTATAGCTATATTGTCGCCCAATGTAAACGAACTTACTTGGCGGCCGGCTCCACCAGCGCCGCCATCGGCGCCATCTCCGAAAGCGCTGGTTCTTCCAAATCGGGCGCCACCCGCGCCGCCGCCAATACCACCTCCTAATTGCCCGCCGCCGGCGCGACCTAAAGCCGAATTGCGAGAGCCTCGACTAAGCGTGCTCGTTCCAAGGATGTTAGCTCCGCCTCCGCCAAGCCCTCCAGTTTGCGGTCTGGTAAAAGATGAGCCGCCAAAACCTTGATTTCTTCCCGCGCCGCCGCCCGCGCCGCCGCCATTGCCGGCTATCCCTGAAAGAATGTTTGCTAGGTCATCCGCTTTGGCGTGTTGACAACGATAGACGTAAAACCTGTTTGTTGAGTTGTCAACTTCGCTATCAAGTTGGGCGACTAGCGCTTTGATTTTAGCGGTCGTTTCTTCATCTGCTACTACTACGATTGAGTTAGTTCGTTGATCGGCAATTATTTTTGGTTCGCGCGCTTTGGCTGTAACAGTTTTTGATAAAGCGGTTGAGGAACGCGAGACTTGCGAACCAGATTGCCCTGCTTTGATGTCGCTTAAGGAACCGGTGGCTTGGTCTCCTCCCTGATTTTTAGCTGAAGATGGAGCGAGAATCTCGTTTAGTTTGTCGGCGATATCTTGGGCATCAGCGTTTTTTATCGGTATAATTGTTAGATCGCGATCTGTCGATGGTACATCGAGTGAATTGATAATGTTTGCGACTCTGGTGGTGTTATCTTCTGAATCAATTATTAACAATGAGTTGGTGGCGGTATAGGCGTTGACTAAGCCGTCAGCTGACACCATGGGGGCTACTATCTGCTGAATATCTTCCGCGCTGACATATTTAAGATTTATTAGTCTAGTTACAATCGCCGCTGAGCTAGAGGTTCCCTTGTTGCTCCCCTCTTTGTCATCGGTAATTGTTGGAATAGTTGAACTTTTGGCGTCTTTTGAGGGTATAATTTTCCAGAGATTTTCTCCGATAGGGACAGAGGTAAATCCTTTGAGAGCCAAAACCGAATCTAAAATTTTGATAGCTTCGTCCGATGAAACTTTGCCTGGCAGGTAAATTGTTACCTTGCCTTTAACCGATTCGTCGAGTATGTAATTTCGCTTGGTTTTTTTGCTGAAAATTCTGACAATCGCTGCGATATCAGCGTTGCGAACATTAATTTCGGTTGAAGCGTCTTTGGCGATCTCTTCTTCGATGTTGTCAATGGCTTCGCCTTGCTCTTCTGGCGAAGATTGAGCATAAGTTAGTGAGGAAGCAAATATCAAAGCTCCAGCAAGTATTAAAATGCTCAGCAATATTTTGCTTCGTGCCAATATTTGAAAATTTAAAAACATTATTTTAAAAAGCAGCTATAATAAACTATTATCAATTTTTAGATTATAAATTATCGAATTTGGTATCTAAATTCTTTTTCTTCGTTGTTCCGCTCTAATATAAGTGCAAGATTCTTCTCCTCTTTTAATTTTTCAAACAGTTTTATGGCCTGAGTTATATCTCCCATACTGTTGCCGTTAATGGTTTTTAAAATATCTCCATTTCTCAAGCCAATTCTTTCAAATAAACTATCTGATCGAATCGCGAATAGGCGTAATCCGACGGCACGACCATCTTTAAAATAGGGTACAGCACGGGCTTGGGTTAGCAAAAGAGGGAGATTTTCTAAAGCCTTATCTAGCTCTGCTTCTGCGATAAAAAATTGATTTTCACCAACCGAGGCAACCCCATCTTTAGTGTCGAGAGCCTGCTCCGGGACGTCGTCGAGCTTAAGTACTTCAATTTGGTTGTTTCGTTCAAGCTCTACTCTGTCGCTAAAAATTGATCTTAACTTAGCTTCATTAAAAATCATTTGTCCTAAGTTAAATACATCTTGTTGTTTTTTTCTGGTATCTTCGATGATGGCATAAGGAGCTTGGCCGGCGGAGATAAATGTTCCAATCAACTCTAGGGGTAATTTGGTGGCTGGTTTAATGGCGACTGCCGTTGGAGCTGGAGTTGCTTTGGCGCCAAGTTCGCCAAAGATCTTAGCTTGGGAGATTAAAGCTAATTGCCTCTCTTTTTTCTCTGTTATCTGATGTTCCTCTCTACTGAGAGAGTTATTTTTTGTTATATCTAACTGCTCGATAGAGGCTCTTGTTTCTGAATAGCGGCGAAAGAAGAAAAATATCGCGCTAATTAGCAGAACTACTGAGCAGAGTAAAAAAAAGTAATTCAGCAGACGCGCGGCAAAATCGAGCATACCCCGTCTTAGGAGCCGATTGATAATAGATAGATCGAAGGTTGAAAGTGAAAATTGAGCCATTTGTCTAAGGTTAGCATGGCGATAAAAGTTGGAAAACTAGCTTTTATCTGATGCTTTATGAAGTTGCCCCTTTTAAATTTTTAGCTGTTTTCGCAAAGTTTTATGGTTTTGATTTTATTTTTTTATTTATTGTAAGTTGATGATCGCGCCAAGATCAAAAAAAGTAAAACTACGCTTGATGGCCGGAGTTTTGCTATTGGCCGCGTAATTAACCCAGAAAGTGAGGTTTTCTGGTAAATATATAACGTTCTGAAAATTTGAGGGCATGGCAAAAGCAGGGATTAACTCACTTTTTAACTCTTCAAGCTTTAGTTTCCCCTGAAAAGTATCTAACTTTTCCGCCATCTTTTCTCGATAGTGTCCGGCATAAACTAAGTTTGAAATGGCTGGTAAGCTAACCTCTCTTTTTGGATCATATATTTTTTGCCCAGCAGAGTATTTTTCAAACCTCTCGCGATCTCTAAAAATTATTGAGGCATTTTTTGTTTTGCCGTCGGCAAAGAGAAAAACATATGAGTTTGTCGGGGTGCTAGTGGAAACTATCTCTTCCGCTTTTTGCAAAGTAGTTGCGTTTTGTAAAAGTTCCCTCAGCATAAATATCATTGGGCGCCCCGAGAGGGTTTCATTGTCAAAATCTCCGTATCCCATCTCCCCTAGGGTGATGCCGGCGCCATTCATTCCGGATACCGCCCCGATAAAACCTGCCCAACCTATATTGGCAAATGGAATCCCTTTGTCCGGAATATGCACCGAGATTAAGGGATATTTATGGAGTTCGGATACTCGATGTAGTCCCCAATCTAATATTCTGGTTACGTACATAACGCCATCGCCAGTGTAATTTGGGAGCGCCGCGAAATTACTGCAAGAGGTGCCGAGATCTTCTCCTTTGATCATTGTTTTAACCAGCTCTCTGATTCTTTTTTTGCCTCCCCACTCACTGAGTTCCGGTATGGCGTGAATTCTATGGACTAAACTAATGGGAATACGCGCCCCATGAGCTAAACCTCGCATTTCTTCGAACTCTTCTTCTTTGATGAAGGGGCGTTGCCGCTCGAAAGCCTCGTCAAGTATTTCAGCAATCATAAATTTACTAACAACACCTTTGTAAAGAGCGGATAGGTTTTTCTGTATTTCTTGACGAAAAAGATAGCCGTGTTGATAGCCTCTTTCATAAGGAGAGCCTTGCAAAATAACAACCGGTATGATGCCGTCGGTCGTTGCCGTGCGCTGGGCTTTGTTTACTATTTCTTTTTCTTGGGCAGAATTGGTGATGACATCGCTTCGAATGAGCACGTTCCATTGATCGATTCGGTGTGATACGAGAGCGCGCATTGAGCAACTGGCTAAAAATAACGCAACGAAAAAAAGAGAGGTTGTCCTTGTTAAACGCATGTTAAAAGATAATATCGGATTTATCACTTCTTTGCTGAACGTTTCTTGTATATTTTAAGCATGATTACAGAAAAAGGCCAAAGGCATACGCCTATTATTATTGTTTTGGCAATTTTTTGTGCGATATTACCTGAAGAGTTGTTATAGATTACGGTTAAGGTCATACCCCATAAGACAAGAATAATTAAGAACAGTAAAATCAGTGGAGCTATAAATGACAGGGTAAAAATTGTCAAACCCGGCCAACGGCTATTTTTAAGTAGCTCAAAAGTTTCTCGAAGCTCTTTTAGGTTGTGTTGATTAGAAATTTGAGCTTCAGCAAGTAATTGATCAGGATCAATGACTGTCCACCGCTTAGAAAAGAAACCTCTATTTTCAAAAGAGTTATATAGACGCACTTTGAAGGCGATCTCTTCGAGTCTGTTTGTTGCTCTAGGTAAATTGAAAAGTTCGATTATATCTGGATCGCGAAGTAGAAGCGCTTTTGGGATCGGCTGTGATTTTTCCAAATGCAACCACCCTTTAAGGGCGGAGTCGGCTATTTTTTTTAGTTTCAAATCGAAAAGAAAACCTTCTTGAATGCGCAGGGTTCCTTTAGTTTGAAGCAATGTTTCTAAATATTCCCTTTCGAGCAGTTCGAGTTCTTTTTCTAGTCTAATTTCGGGGTCGTTTTCAAGGAGGAGCTCTCGGGCGGCATCTAGGCGGCTGGCTTTTAATACAAAACGTCCACCAAATAATTTAGCAATCGCTGCGTCAAACATAGATTTAGCTTGGCTGACAATAGCTACTAACTCTCCTTGTCCATTAAAAACTGGAGATCCGCTCGAGCCAAAACTTCCGCGAGCGCTTGTAATTAGGGAGCTTGGGGAGATTTCTAGCGCCTGACCAGTGGCTTTAGAGATCTCTGAGCAACCAGTAAAGCCGATCATTGTTTGTTTTTGTCCGAGAGTAGGGGTTGTTACTGCTGACAGTCTTTCTTTCAGCTTCTCTGATAAAGTAGCTGAATATTTTTGATCTCCAATAATTGCTATGTCGAGTGATGGAATAACTAATAATAAAGAGAAATTGTTTTTAACTTCGGTTTGATAGCGCCCTTGATTCTGTTTCGTTGCTTTAAATTCTAAACAATCTGTATTGGGGCATAAGTTGTCAGCAACATGAAAATTAGTTATCAATAATTTTTCGGCAATTTCATAACCGCTTGAGCAGTTACCTTTTAAATCTTCGATTTTAATTATTTGGTTGATTGGATTTTCTTGGCAGTTGACCGATTGGAGAGGTATGCAAAGCGCGGATAAAAATACTCCTATTAACCATTGCAGAGCTGATGATAATTTTATAGCGTGAGGGGCGGGTCGTCGGTTGTATTTGGCTCTTATAGTTTGTTTGGTTTTTCTCTGGTTCATGGGTGAATTTTTCGGATGTGCTGTTAACTTTAATTTTAAATTAACTAATCCAAACATTATACATTTTATATAGTGTATATGTAGTTTATTTCTGAATATGATAATGGATAAACTTGGCGGATAAGAGTATTATTATGGTCTTTCTAGCTTTTGGAAAGCCACAAGCTTTTTGATGCGAAATGTTTTTGTAATTATAGTTTAATTAAATTGATCTGAATTTATGAGTGAGAAACTTGCGGATCTTGGATTAGTCGGCTTAGCGGTAATGGGCTCCAACTTGGCTCTTAATATAGAGAGTAGGGGTTACAAAGTTGCCGTCTATAATAGAACCGGATCGGTAACAGATAAATTTATCCAAGAAAATGCTAAAAAGAATTTTTTGGCGGCCGCTAGCTTAGAGGGGCTTATTGGCTTGTTGGCGCGGCCTAGAAAAATTTTTATCATGGTTCAGGCGGGCGATCCTACAGATCATGTCGTCAATGCTCTTTCTCCGCTTTTGCAAAAAGGAGATTTGATTATTGATGGTGGTAACGCTTTTTTTAAAGATACTATGCGTCGTGAGGCTGCCTTGAGAGAAGCGGGAATATATTTTATTGGACTTGGTGTTTCTGGCGGCGAAGAAGGGGCTTTAAAGGGGCCTTCGTTAATGGCCGGCGGTGACGAAGAAGCTTGGCGGATGATTAGGGAGGTTTTGGAAAAAATAGCTGCTTATGTGCAAATGCCTTGCGTTGCTCATCTTGGTCCAAATGGGGCGGGGCATTTTGTTAAAATGACTCACAACGGCATTGAATATGCGGATATGCAACTTATCGCCGAAACCTACCATCTTTTAAAAAAAATAGGTGGGTTTCAAAATCGAGATCTGGCCGAGACTTTTGAACGTTGGAATGAGGGAGAACTTTCTTCGTATTTGATTGAAATTACTGCTCGGATATTCCGCAAGCTTGACGATCAAGGACGGGAAGGATATTTGGTTGATTACATTCTTGATCAGGCTGGCCAGAAGGGAACTGGCCGTTGGACAGTTCAGTCTGCTTTGGATTTAGGGGTGTCAATTCCGACCATTGCCGCCGCGGTTGACGCTAGGGCTATTAGCGCTAATCGCTTGGGGCGTTTGGCGATGGCGGAGATTTACCAAAATAACTTTGCTGTCGACCGTCAGCCATTGTTGGCGCCGCCTCCAAATTTGGTTGAGCTTGTTCGATCTGCTTTGTATTGCGCAAAAATAATATCGTATGCCCAAGGTTTTGCTCTTTTGCGGGAGGCTTCAGAGCGGTACTCTTGGAAGATGAATTTTGCTGATGTTGCCAACGTTTGGCGTGGAGGATGTATAATTCGCGCTAAATTTTTATCTGACATTGCGCGAGCTTTTGCCGATAAACCTGATTTGAAAGACTTATTGTTAGATCTGGCGATGATTGACAGATTACGCGGTTTAATTGAGTCTCTTCGTCAGATCGTGGCCCTAGGAGCTATTTATAAAATACCCTTGCCTGCGATGTCGGCCTCTTTGGCTTATTTTGAAAGCCGCGCCAGCGCTTGGTTGCCTCATAACTTGTTGCAAGCTCAACGCGATCTGTTTGGCGCGCATACTTATAAGCGAATTGATCGAGAAGGTGTTTTTCATTCTAATTGGGACTCTAAATAATGATCAGTGATTTCTAGGTATTTTTTTAACCATGTTATCTAGTGACAACTCTTACTTTGAAATGTTGCGGCTAATAGTTCGTCCGTTTTTTGATGAGTTGCGTCCCCCTTGGAACGCATTAAAGTATGTCGCTCTTCTGCTATTAATAACGGGTTTTATTATCGTTGTTTCAGGTTTTTTGCTGTTGCGCTCCGAAGAGCTTGAGCGAAGCGCTTTTTTTTTAAAATGGGGCGGCGCTCTTTTTATCGCTTTATTTTTTGTGATTTATGGTTTTCTTTGGCTCGAATTGATTAATTATGATCGTTTGCGGCGTTCTGAGCGTGAAAAACAGCTAACTGATTTTTCCTCCTACGATCATCGTTGAGTCGTTTCTATTGAAAAACTATAGTTTCTAGCTTTGGTTTTAATGGCGTCTAGATAGCTTTTTTTATTTGAAATTCAGTAAAGATTAAGAGCGCAACTTTTACCCTTATTTAAGCATCAATATATATGGCGTAATAAACCGCTTTTGTCGGAACACGCTAAGGTAGTTTTGTTTGTGGGGATTACTTCTAGTGTCGGCATAAAAAGGCCAGCCTCTCTCTGGATAAGGATGAGCTCTAAACCAACTATTCTAATTATTGACGATGAGCAGGTGTTGCTAGATCTCTGTAAGTTGCACCTTTCAGCGGAATACGATCTTTTAACTGCGACCTCAGGAAGCAGCGGGCTTGGTTTGCTCGCTGAAAAAAAACCGAATTTAATCTTACTTGATCTCTATTTACCAGATTGTCTTGGCAACGACCTGTTGCCTCGTCTCAAGCAGAGCGGAATTCCTCTGGTGGTTTTAAGCGGCGCTGGATCTATAGAGCATGCCGTTGACTCGATCAAAAAAGGGGCGATTGATTTTATATGCAAACCCTTTGATTTTGATGGGCTTAAAAAATATCTTAGTGATTTGTTGATAATGCCAAGCGCTCAAAGTAGTTTTGTCGGGGAGTCTCCAAAAATTACGGAGGTTAAAAATACAATTAAGCTTATTGCTTCTAAGGTAACCACCGTTTTGATCTCTGGAGAATCTGGTACTGGCAAAGATTTGATTGCTAAAGAGATTCATTTGCGCAGTAGCCGCGCTAGCGCTCCGTTTGTTGCCGTCAATTGCGCAGCTATACCGGATAATTTGATAGAGGCTGAATTTTTTGGCTACGCAAAGGGGAGTTTTACTGGAGCAGAAAAAGGGCAGATAGGTTTTTTCCAAGCTGCTAATGGCGGTACCCTTTTTTTGGATGAAATTGGAGAGTTGCCTTTAGCTTTGCAGGCAAAGTTACTGCGCGCTTTGCAAGATCAGGAGTTTTATCCGGTAGGTTCGCGCGAATTGGCAAAAGTTGACGTTAGAATCATCGCCGCCACCAATAAAAACTTAAAAGATCTGATTGCTCAAAAGAAATTTCGAGAAGATCTTTATTACCGCATCAATGTTTTTCAGATCGATATACCTCCTCTTCGCCAAAGAATGTCTGATTTGCCACTGCTTTGTGAATCTTTGCTTCGCAAAATAGGATATCGTTATAGTCGACCTAACTTGAAGTGTTTAAATGAGGTTTTGGAAGTTTTTGTGAATTACGATTGGCCTGGCAATGTTCGCGAATTAGAACATACTTTGGAGAGTATGGTTGCTATGAGCGAAAGCGATCAGCTTTCTTTTAAAGAATTGCCGGCTCGTTTTAAGACGCCGCCTAGGTTGAGTTCGGCAATTGAGGTCAAGCTCGAAAGTTCTTTTAAGGTTGGAAGTTTGTCTGATATATCAGCTAATCTTGAACGGGACCTGATTTTAAACGCCCTAAAAGAGAGTAACTTTGTCCAGACTCGAGCGGCGGAAAAGCTCGGTATTAGCCGAAGGATTTTACGATACAAGATGTCAAAACTTGGAATTCAACCATAAAAAGTTTTAATTTCCCCTTAGAAACGAGCTTTTTTCTTAATTCAAAATTTTCTACAAGTGAGTTAATTTATAATTGCATCAACAGCATATTTTAGGCTATTCTTGTAGCAAGAATTGATTTGTTTATTTAAATTTTCTAATGGCAACCAGAAAAAAAACTGATTACCTTATTCAATCTGTTGACAACGCACTTGAACTTTTGGCGGAGATGGCCGCTGGTGATGTGGAGATTGGGGTCACCGACCTCGCGACCAAACTAGGTCTTCATAAAAATAATATATTTAGACTACTGGCAACTTTAGAGTTACGGGGCTTTGTTGAGCAAAATCCCTTGACAGAAAATTATAGACTTGGAGTTAGAAATCTTCAACTTGGTCAATCATATCTTGCCGCCAATCCTTTGGTTACTAGGGCTCTGCCAATCATAAAGAATTTAAGTGAGAAAACTGGCGAAACTTGCTCCTTGGCTATTTTAATTGGCAGGGAAACCCATTTCCCTATAGCGCTTGAATCAAAACGAGTTGTTAGAGTGGCTTCTAGAAATGGTCAAGTGATACCTGCAAAGCAAAATCTGGCTGGCCGCTTATTACTAGCTTCTTTGCCGGAAGATTTATTTAAGGAGGTCATGAACGATTCTGGAAATTCTCCTCAAGACATAGGGTTGAAAACGCAAGCGCCGGAGATGCGGCGCACTGGCTTTGCTATTGATAAGGGTGGCATTGAAGGTGATGTTGTATCGATGGCAAAAGTCGTTAAGGGATATAAAGATCAGGTTGTAGCCGCTCTTGAGTTATTGGCTCCTCAGTTTAGGGCTAAAAATGAGTCCTTGCAAAACTTGTTAGTTGAAGCCGCTAATGAGCTTTCGCGAGTTTTAGGAGCATCTAAAATTAGTTTGAGCTCGACAATTGAAAAGGAAATTATACTTAATGCTAAGGGTGGCGTTTCGTCAAAGTCGGCTTCAACGACAGACACAGATGATTCGCGCGTTGGGGATTCTCTGCCAGTTAACACCCGTTAAGATTGATAGATTCATTGTAGATGAATTCTATTCAGGGTAATATATTTAACTTTACGCAAGAGCAGTTGGAGTTGCGAGAGCAAGCGCGGCGCTTTTCGCAAAGCGAGATATTACCTAAAGCCGCTTATTACGACGAAACTTCAGAGTTTCCCGAGGAAATTATTCGGAAAGCTTGGGAGTTAGGTTTTTGCAATATAGTCCAAGATTCTAGCTTAGGAGGGTCGGGTCTTTCGACCCTCGAGGCTTGTTTGGTGCTTGAAGAGATTGCTGCGGCTTGTTCCGGATTTGCCACTTCAATTTTTGGCAATGATCTTGGGTTGACCCCGATCAATTTGTTTGGAACGGCTGAGCAAAAAGAGCGTTTAATTGGTGGCTTAATAAAAAGAAAGGGATTTACATCTTTTTGCCTAAGCGAGCCGGGTGCTGGATCGGACGCGGCCGGTTTGACGAGCGCTTTAACCAAAACTGATAAGGGTTATTTGCTTAACGGCGTTAAACAATGGATAACTAACGGAGGAGTTGCTGATCAGTACACGGTTTTCGCGACACTTGATAAGTCTTTGAGGCATAAAGGGATTTGTTGTGTGGTTGTGTCTGCAAAAGCTCCCGGAGTCAGTTGTGGGCCGCATGAAAAAAAGCTTGGACAGCGCGCTTCAAATACTGTGCAAATCACCTTTAATAATGTTGAGGTTCCTAAAGAGAATTTAATTGGTGGTGAAGGAGAGGGGTTTAAGATCGCTATGCGCGCCCTTGATTGTAGCCGGCCCTTGACTGCTATTTTTTCGGTTGGGATCGCGCGCGCCGCTTACGAGTACGCTCTGGCTTATTCGAAAGAGCGCAAACAATTTGGTCAGCCGATATCTCAATTTCAGGCTATACAGTTTATGTTGGCGGATATGATTACGAATATTGAGGCGGCTCGATTGCTTACTTGGCAGTCGGCAAAGATGTTGGACGCTGGTTTAAAATCCACGCTAGCTTCAAGTATGGCGAAACGTTTCGCCGCCGATATGGCTATGCAGGTTGCGCTTGACGCGGTGCAGATTTATGGCGGATATGGTTATACGAAAGACTATCCGGTTGAAAAACTGATGCGCGACGCCAAGCTGATACAGATCTATGAGGGTACAAGTCAGATTCAAAGAGTCGTTATCGCCAAGGAGATCCTTAAAGATTCCTAACTTATAGCGCTTCTTGAAAATTTAGCTTTTGATGAAATAGTCATTTTTCGGTAGGTTTTCTGGTAAAGAAAGTAGATTTTTTGTTTTTAAAAAGGGACAGCTTATAGTTCTTCTCAATCTTTTTGATTTTTAAGTGTGCTGGGTGAGAATATTTTTTTAATATGTATTTGGTGCCGGAGACAAAACTGCGCAAACCGCAAGGACTTAGTTACAAATCGTTGCTCGGTCTATCTTAGGCTCTCTCTCTTTGTGAAAAATTTTTGACCGAGATCTAGTAATCAATAATAACAGTGGTTGTCAGTCTGTGATGGTTTTTCCTTTGGTAGCGCAGGCAGTTAATTTTGGTGTCAGTATTTTTGCCAAAAGTTCGGGAGAGTCTCCTTTGGTAATCAAGCCGTAAGCCGTGGTGTCAAATTCTTCTAAACAACGGGAGTTATCAGTGTGGTTGTCGTTTTGGTTGCTGGATATGACAGCACGCGCTTTAACTAAAACGTTCAGAGGTGAGTTTGAGCAGAAATCGGCTTTTGCAAGCGGCGCGACGCAGTCGCGACGAGCTTCTGGTATACTTGCCGATAGGCAACGTTGAAACTCTAGCGAACATCTTATGCCTGAGTATTCTAAGTTTGATAAATTTAATTTTGCTCTTGAATGATCGATTGTGTTTTGGTTTGCATTTTTTGTTTCTTCGTTAGTTTGATTGATTGTTAGGGAAGTTTTTGATTCTTGAGCTGTTGGCAAGGCGAAAACGGAAGCCGGAGCTAGTAAAAAGATTGATGCAGCTATTTTTGAAAAAGAGAGTGATTTTTTACTCATAAAATACTATGTGTTATATTTAGTAGATTTTTGAAAAATTATCCTTATATTTTATAATAAATTGCCAGTTAGTCAATTGCTATAAAAATGATTAAGTTTATTAGTTGTGACAGGTGATGGTTTGTCACGTTATTATAATACATTATAAATTCTCAATAAATCGGCTTACTTTTTCAGCTAATAGTTTTAAGCCAAAGAGAGTATCGTTGCGCAGAGGTATTGGCGCGACTCGTTTTCTGCTTTCTAAGCCAGCACCTTTAATCATACTGCAAGCTATTTTGTATAGTTCGCCTAAGGTCATAATTTTTACTCCTTTTGATTCCTTAGTCTCAATCGCATCTTTTTTTAGATCTGTTAAAGAACTTCTGCTGTTAAAGTAATGTGTTACTTGGCGGCTATAAACACCGCGCGTTTCCGTATGTTCATTTTCAGCGCCGGTGTTTTTGATGATAGTCACAACTGCTCGCTTTTTGTATTTAATGCCGATGTCGATCGCTAGAGTAGGTGATGGTAGCCTGATCGATGTTACGTTTTTTTTGTTTATATCTTCAAATTTCTCCAAAATTTCAGTTCTATTAGCAGCCTCTTCTCCAAGCTCCTCAATCAATTCTCGTTTTAGTTCTTCTTTTAAAAATGCGACATAGTCTCCTTTATAAGGGCTTCTGCTATCTTGATAATAATACTCATAGGTTAGGATCGATGTTGGCGGTAAGTTGTCAGGGTTGTTTGCAAGAAGAACGTCTTGTATGATTTCAAATGGTAGATCCGATTGCTTGGCGCGGGCTGGATCTTCTTCAATGATTTTTAGCTCCTGATCAGATCGCACTAATCCTCCAAAAAAGCCGTATTTGAGACCTTCTTTGGTTTTGCAGATCTGAATAGCTGTCTTGAACTTGGCTGGATCGCTATCTTCTTCCAAGGCGGCTCGCCAATCTGGAAGCGTGATGATGGCGGCGGCCGACACTAAAGTCAGTTGCACCGCTTCTTTTGGGATATTGTCTGTGAGCTCTTTATTTTTTACTCTTTCGCTCTTTAGGTCGCTATCAATTCGACTAAATTGCTTAGCCAGCTCTCGAAATTGCCTAGCTGTTTCATTACTATTTTTCAGCATTAGCGCCCTTATAAGGGAAGGAGTATTTTGATTGCTAACTTTATGCCGAAGTAGTTTGATAGTCAAGTATTTTTAAGTGGTTTTGCCTCGTTTATAATTACTTGTCTCCTAAGCCACTTAGTAGATCAAAAACAATTGACTAACTATAGGATTTTGGTATCTTAATAGTTTACACATTTGGTGTTAGTTGTATGTATGCCCAAGGCTCAACAAAAGGATAATCAAGAGGTTTTCTCTGAGGTAGTAACACTCCCCGCAACTCAATAACAGGATCAATCAGTCACCTTTTTGCTGAAAGATGCTTTTAAATTCTGTTGTCGTCAGTTCTCAGGTGGAGAAATCCCTGAGTTAATTTCTTATTGGTTTAGCACAGCGCTTGCGGTCCCTCCAGTCGATCACAAAGAATTTCTAGCTAGAGAAAAAATATTGAAAAACTTTTATAATGCTGGTTCAGATAGCTATCACTCTTTGGCGCTAAAAGGAATTTTACATTTAGCCTGTTTCCTTCGGGAAAATCCTCGACAAAAAGAGGGAGTATTAGACTATGTTGTATCGACATATCGTGATAGACCTGCATTGCTTAATCATTTTCCGCTCGATCATTCGTTTAAGCTTTTTGAAAGAACTGATCGAGATACAAAATTAGTTGCCGCTGAGTATTTGTATATTTTGCACAATCATTTTGGTACTACTCAAGGCTCTCCGTTTTATTCGTTGATCAGATTGTTGGGCGTCAAAACTGTGCAAGCTACTAATTGGGAAAACTTCCCTAGTCGTGATATAGTTTTTATGGATCGAAAATTGATTGTTCCTTTTAATGAAGATCTAATAGTTAAAAGCTGTTTAGGAGACAATTGTACTATTCCGGCTGTCGGCAGTTGGAAAGTTCCTGCTGTCCCTAAGGATCGTCATTGTAGGGGCGCTAATCCGAATAGAAATATCGGATCTCAATAATTAAAAATTATTTATTAAAAAATTTAAGAGTAAAAAGCTTTTTCCCGAAGAAAAGCTTTATTTGGGGCATGGTTTTAGCTTTTCCCTTCAATCAGTTCTTCGCTTTGGCTTTTTGTTTTTTCGATCGCTTCGGCTACCTCTTCGTCGCGCCTTTCAGTGTATCTCATTGTAATTTTGACATCGCTGTGTCCGAGCGCTTGAGAAACTAGCCTTAGATCTTTAGAACTATCAAGTAGATTAAGAGCGAACGAGTGTCGTAGTAGGTGAGGATGTAGTTTGAAATCGTCTGCTAGCGATCGAATAACTTGATAAAATGTTTTGGCTCCCATTAAAAGTGAGGCGGGACGTTCTAATTTAGCGCTATACAGGCTGATGAAAACGGGTAAAGTTTTATCAATAGAAGCTGGGATATTGCCAAAAGCCCGCCTGAGTTCTTCTGTTCGTTTTTCAAGGTAATCTTTTATAATCAGGCGAAGTTTTGAATTGACGTAAACGTTTCTGTATTTCCCTCCTTTGGTGCGTACTTTTCTGATCCAACCTAAGTTTGGGTCAAGTTGCGACATTCTTAGTAGGCGCGCTTCGTCGGCTCGCAATCCGGTTTCGATCATGAGATTAAAGATCGCTCTATCGCGGAATGATTTAAAATTTTTTCGCTCGCTAATTGTCTGCTCAGTTTTTTCAGATATTTTGCCGATCTGTTCATCACGCAGACCCTTTGGTTTAGTTATTGGTGAGGTTGGGTTTTTGACATCGCGGGCGGCGTTTGTGACATTAGAAAAGTGCTCGGCGGCTATTCTGCCTAGATGTTTTAGTGTTGCTAGCCTGCGAGAGGCGCTAGTTGGAGCTTCTCCAAGACGTAATCTTTCTTCAATAAAAGATCTTACGTTTGCTTGAGTCCAACAGCTAAGAGAGAGAGTAGCCGCTTTTTCAGATTGATTTTTCGAGAGAAAATCGATAAAAAGCTCGAGATCTCGTTGTTTAGCTCGGGCGGTGTGCGTTTCGCCGGCGGCGTAATTTGCCATGTAAAAATCTAATATTTGAGAGAAAGATTTTGCGTTCTCCATAAACTATAACTTTATTTTATCGCTCGCTTATTGACGGCGCACTATGTTAAAATATCCTTTATTTCGGATGCTTCTTGTGTGATTGATTCTCGATATTTCTATAAAAATTCCAAAAAATAGTGGTGGATAAACAGGTCAACAAAGAGGTATTGGGTATTATTGCTGGCAATGGTAGTCTGCCTCTGCAACTTGCAGAGGAGTTGAAGCGCCGTGACTTGCCGTTTGTGATAGTCGCTCATATTAATGAGACCAATCCAGAAATTGCTAAATATTGTGATGATGTTTATTGGATTAAAGTTGGGCAATTGTCGGCTCCATTAAATTTTTTTAAAAAGCAGGGGGTCAAAAGCGCGGTTTTAGTTGGAGGTATAGCGAGAATCAAGACTTTGCGTTCGTTTCGTCCCGATCTGAGGGGATTGAAACTAATTTGGCGCGCTCAGTCTTTCAGGGATGACGCGATCTTGCGAGCTATTATTAGCGAGATTGAAAACGAGGGAATTAAAATTATTTCGGTAGCAGATCTCTTACCTGATATTTTAGTAAACGAGGGTGTTCTTACTAGAAGAGCTTTGTCTGAAGCAGAGAGAGCCGACGCCGAGATTGCTCTTGAAGCGGCAAGATTAATCGGAAAAGCTGATATAGGGCAGACTGTGGTGGCTAAAAATAAAACTATTGTCGCGGTCGAGGGAATTGAGGGCACTGACGCGACGATTAAACGAGCCGGTCAGCTTGTAGGGGCCGGTTGCGTGGTTGTTAAAATACTGAAACCTCATCAAGACCAGCGGGCGGACTTGCCGGTGATCGGCGAGAGGACTATCCAATCAATGCGGGAGGCGATGGCTAGCGCTTTGGTCGTGCAAGCTGGGAAAACTATTATTTTAGATCCAAATGGTGTGGTTAATGGCGCTAATAAGTTCGGAATGGCGATAGAGGCGTGGAGTGTTTAATTTGTCAGAAGTTTTTTGGGAATCTCTAATAATGGGCTCTAGGCAATCTGTTTTTAGGTTTTATTGGGCGGACTTGACATAGCAAGTTTGCCCAGCTACTCTGAAACTTCTGGTTTCTCCCTAAATCGGGGATTAAAAGCGGGCTCGTAGCTCAGGTGGTTAGAGCGCACGCCTGATAAGCGTGAGGTCGGTAGTTCAACTCTACCCGGGCCCATATTTAATAATTACTGAGGGCCAGTAGCTCAGTTGGTAGAGCATCGGCTTTGCAAGCCGGGGGTCAGGGGTTCGACCCCCCTCTGGTCCATGTTTTTCCCCCGCTTGATTTTTCGCTAGGCGCTCTGGTCTAAGGGACTGCTCCACCCTAGGCTAAAAAGTCTAGGGGTAATATAGAGTTTGTTGGAAGAAGTTAGAACCTACTTCCAAACAGAATCCTAACTAATTTTCGCTTTATGGCAAAATTTGTCTTGACACCGCTCTTGCCGTGCAATATCACTAGCGACTTACAGCCAATAACGGCGAAAAAATTGCCATGAGCGGGAGCTATCTTTCAAAACAAGCCGTTCTAAACTAGGCAAATCGAGTCAAGATTTTTGCGTCATCTTGAGGTATAGTTGATAATATGGCAGTGTTGCCAGTTGGAAGATTGTTATTTATCCATTTTTTCTCGCGCAACCTGTTGAATTTTAGATTGTATTTCTTTCTTGAATTTTTTCCCGACTGTATCAAAAAGGTTTAATAAATCATCAAAGGTGTTTTTGCCACCGAGAAAATTCCAATATTCTTCCCCAATTAAAAATTCTTTGCTTTTTTCTAACACTCCTTGTTCTGTAAATCTCTCGTAGGGTTGTGGATAATAAGGATTGTATGGAAAGGCAAGAAAAACTTTAATCGGACTTCTGCGACGCGCCACCCACTCCAAAAGTTTTGTTTTTGATTTGGTGAAAACATCAATATTTGGCTTTACTGTTTTAATCTCAAAATAGTGTTCCTTACCATCTCGTTTCATATAAAAGTCGGCAATACGACCTTCTTTTTGTGGTTTGGCGTCTTTGGGAGGAACCGCTAAAACTCGTTTTACCTCTGCCGCATGATTTACTTTTGTTTCGCCGTTACGAAGACTTCTCACAATATCGTCAATTACTGATTTCTGTTCACTGGAAAGAACGCCACCGACATCATATTTTTTAAAACATTCCTTAGCTGTCTCCTCAGTAATAATTTTTGAAACATCCTCATAGATTGACATTCCAAGCGTAGTAGCAATTGAGTGTATAAAAGAATAAGCAGCACTTTTTCGCTATCTTGAATAAGTCGAATTAAAAACGGCATTGAGGAAGTTTCGCGCGCATAACGACGCAGCTTATCTTCAATTTTTCCTTCAAGTAGAGTTGTAATTTTTTCTTTTTGTGATTTTGATAAAGCCATAATTATTTTCCATTTTTGAGATGAAAAATTATTTCTGAATAAGGCGATTTGTCCCTCTCTGTTCTATTCAACACTGGTCGCTTGAATTTATTTACAATTCTCATTCCAGCTTTTTCAGCAATCGCAGGATATAAATTCCATTTGTCATTTGCGACCAAGAAAATATCGAAATTATCTACTAAAAATCTCCTACAATTATTTAGAACATCTACAATACCTGTAACATACGAAGCGCGCGCCCCGGCTCCTTGACCTTGGTAAAGCGGCCCTATTTCTAATTCATCTTTGCGTTCAAGTTCGAATAAATCGTAAGCATAAGCGTGCTGTTCGTGATAGTCAATTTGACCTACATAAGGGGGAGAGGAAAAGATACCCTTAATTTTCTGTTTTTGTAGTATTGAATAGAAATTTTTATTGCCCTTTTCTACCTCTCTGAAAATGTCAACTGTGCGTGAATCTGCCGGAATAATCGCATAATATGAATTTGTTTTTAATTTAGAAAATATTCTTAGCCGATAAAGTGTATCAGTAGCATAACGATTAAACCATGATTTTATTGAGAAAAGCGGCTTACAGATTTTTTTATGTTTCCAGCAGTAATACGTGGTAATCTGCGGTTCTTTGAGGGTAGCCAAATCCGAATGTGTCGTGGCTCGACACGATCTAATCGTACGGCTCAAAATGACGGACAAAATCTTTTTGTTTTTAACATCTTTAATTTTCTTGATTTGTTCAAAGGCAAAATCAATTTCTTTACGAATATTTCGAATATACCATTTGTCCAAAAAGTTTTTGGTGGGGAAATGATTAAGTTCAATACCAAACTTTTTGACCAACTGGTTGTAGGTTTTTAGAAATTCTTTCTCTTTTTCGATTGCAAATTTTTCCTCTTCAATCTCTTTTCTTTGAACTTTGTATTTGAATTCGGGGCTTGGAAAATATTTGTTATTGAAATCGGCCATGCGCGTCAAAAGCTCATTTTCAAAAACGGTTATGTTGCTGTCAGTTTCGTAGCTTGTAATTGCTTGTTTGACTTTGGATATTTCGTTTTCTAACGAAGATAAATCATAGGAGAGTAATTTTGTTTCTGTAATCATGCAGTTGAAATGGGATATATCAATACCTATAGAGTGCATCCCCATTTCGTGCGCTTGCACGAGTGTTGTGCCGGAACCGGAAAACGGATCAAGAATTACGTCGCCGGGTCTAAAATAAACTTCTTTTTTGAAATCGTCTGTGTGATCGTCAATAAAATATTGAACGAGTTGCGGGATAAATTTTCCTTTATATGGATGTAGGCGATGAACATGTTTTGTTGTATCTTTTTCTCGGAGATAGTCGAATGATAATTCCCAATTCAAATCATCACCAAGCCGTTTTTTCCAATTGATTTCACGCCAATCACGATACGATTCATAGTATTTTTTTAAATCGTTAATATCTACCAGTAGAGAATTTCCGCTACTGTACTTTCGCACCTTCCCATATTGCACCAAGTACGAGATATTAGATTCGCTGACATCTCTTTTAAGAAAATTGCTTGCCCAATGGCTCGCTTCTTTTATTGTGAGTAAGTTGTTTGTTTGTTGCACAGCTTTATTGCCTCAAAAAATCATCAGTCAACACGTCGATGGCTTTTACAATACGGTTAAACGTCTCAATAGTCGAGTTCGGACTTATCATTAAAGTAAATTTTAATTAACGATCAGTGCGCAAGTTTAGATAGTTTATCTTGCGAAAACCTTTTTTTGGCGTAATCATTTTATATTTTTTTACGTATTATAGATATATTATACTAGTAATATATGACAAAAGATATAATAGTCGTATAACTGACACGTTTTAATTGTGTCAACTTTTTATTCTGCTATCAATTTCAAGGGGAGTTCCTCAGTTTGTTCCGCGTTGCCAAGCGCAAGGAATGTAAGCGGTTTGTCTTTTTGATTAGCAAGTCAGCAAAGTCTGTGGAAATTAACAGATCTTTTTAGGGAGCATGCGCAAAAAACTTTTGCCTATTTTTCTTTTTTTTCTAAAAAGAAATTTAGCGATTTAGGGGGGGGCGGCGCTGTTAATTTTTTTGTATGTGGCATGTGGGCGGCGGTTGTGAGGGATATTGGTTTTTCTTTTGCCTACTTTTCTTTTTTTCTAAAAAGAAAAGTAGGTTGGGAGGAGATCTAAGGTCGGTAAATTTTTAAAGAGTGTGTTTCTATAAAGCTAAAGACTATTTTGAGTGGCGTTATTTGATCTGTAAACATTTTAAGTTCGTCTGTTATTTTAGGTGTTGATGCAATTTAAGTCGCGTGTTTTTTTGTCGGTTATTTTTGTTGATAAAAGCGATTTTTTTAAAAAAAATAAATAATCTTTTTTGGATAGAAGGTTATTGACTGGCAAGGCGTCTCCATGTCATGAAAAACCGCATTCTTTTGGTTGTAATTTTTAAGTCTCCTTGGTTGTTATTGAAAAAAATCGTTGGTTAGTTTAGAGATGGGCGTTTTTACGGAAGACATGATTGTCAAATTTTCGTTTTAGGTTGCATAATAGGAGCGATTAAAAATAAATTCAAAATTATTCCGAAACTATTTTAAACATTTTGTATGATTTGCGCGCGTGAAATTTTTGTCCGGATCAAACGAACGTTTTTGGTTAAAAGGTTTTTTTTGACATGTCGTAATTTTGCCGTTGCCAACAAAAGTTTTTTATTGAGTCCTGTAGGTAGAATATATTCGCTGAAAGTAGTCATTGGTTTAAGTTTTATTTTTGGTTTTTTGTTTTCGTTAAGACTTTGGACGGCGTCGAGGTTTTATCCCGTCGCGCCGATATTTTACGTTGTTTTGCCGATTGCGCGTCCGATTGATTGGATTATTTTGTTTGCGATTTTTGGTTTTTTGGCGACGGTAGTTTTGTCTGCTAAACCGAAGATCTTTATTTGGATTGCGATAACGATAATTTTGCTTTTAGTTTTTTTGACCAGCAAAGGTTGCAACCGTGGGTTTATCAATATTTATTCATGTTTGCCGCGTTGGGATTGTTTTCTTGGAAATCGCATGACATAACGGGTCAGAATGCGACGTTGAACGTTTGTCGATTTATAATCGCTAGCATCTATTTTTGGAGCGGAGCGCAAAAGATAAATTCTCAATTTATAATTGAGGTTTTCCTTGGATGGTTTCGTCGATAGCGCGATTTTTCCCAGCTTTTATGGAACCTATTTTTTGCGTTTTTGGTCTCTTTGTTCCTTTTATTGAAATTTGGATTGGAGTTGGATTGATAACTCAAAAATATAGAACCAAAGCGATTTGGCTGGCGTTCGCAATGTGTTTTTTTGTTTTGTTGACAATTGGTCCGCTTGGACATAATTGGAACAGCGTTGTATGGCCTTGGAATGTTATGATGGCTATTAGTGTTTTTGTTCTTTTTGTTGACACGGAAGCGATTTTGCCAAGGGATATTTTATGGGTTAAAAATTTTTTCTTTCATAAAATTGTTTTGATTATGTTCGGAATACTACCATTATTTTCTTTTTTTAATTTATGGGATTCTTATCTTTCGTGGTCTTTGTATTCTGGCGCTATCAATGACGCGGCGCTTTATATAAACGATCGGGTAAAAGACAGGCTCCCGCCTTATGTGCGGTAGTTTGCGCGCGCCGCTGATAATGGCAAAAATGTTTTGCCAATTTCCGATTGGGCGTTTGCTGAATTAAACGTTCCTCCATATCCTGAAAAACGAGTGTTTAAGCGTATTGCCAAAAATATTTGCAAGATTGCGGACGAGCCGCGCGAAGTTGAGCTTGTTATGCGTGGTCGCTGGTCTTGGTTTGCTATTTACGATCGGCAAACGTTAAGTTGCGCTCAGTTGAATTAAATCAAAGAATTTTTTGTTTCTTCGGACGAAAGCATGCTTCTTTTATTTTGCAAAATTCTTCTATAGGATTATGAAAGTTGTTAGTGTTTAATGGGCAGATTCTCTCTGATAAGGAGAAAGCGCAAAAGGGATTTAATTTTTGCTTTGACGGTTGATTAAAGGCTTCAATAATTTTCGGAAGCGAACAGATCGCATCAGATAAGATTGTTCGATTTTTAATCTCAATATAAATCTTATTTTGATAGTTATTGGAGAGTCCTGATGGAGAAAACTAAGATTTTCCGATGGCAAATTTTATGTTACGCAGAAACTATAGCTTTGTGCCCATTTGCAATTGATTTTACTAGAAGGTTTTTGTAGAGCATAATTTAGGATTTTGTTTGCTTTTGTTCTCAAAAGAATTTGACGGATTGACGAAGCTAATAGAGGATAGTTGTTTTTATTTAAATTGCTATTGTGAGGAAAAGTAGTTTTTATTTTACCTATTTTTTCTCTAAAAAGAAAAAAATAGATTTATGAATAAAAGTAATTAATAGTTAAGAAGCAATCCAAGGTCGGTAAATTCCCAGAAACTTCTTTTCTTCCATCAAGCTAAAGGCTGTTTTGAGCGGCATTATTTGATCTTGAAACATTCTAAATTCCCCATCTGGAACCCCTTGTTGTTTATGATCCTTTTCTAAGGGTTGTACTTTTTGGGCTTCTTCTGGTTTTATAAAATACAGAGAGACTCCTTGTTCTAAAACAGCTAAATTTTTGAAATCTGTTGATCTGAAATTGGTATTTAAAAAGTAGGTTATTCTCAGTATTGTTTGGTTATTTTCATCTTGCTCGCAGATAGCATTTATCAACTGTATCTTGCTTGAGGATATTTTAATAAGTTCCTGTATATTATCTCCGAGCTCTTTGCCAACTTCTCTGATAAGGGCGTTGTTGTAAGCTGAGAATAGGCAATTTTCTGCTTGAGAAAGTTCCTCTGGTTTTAATTTTCCGTGAGTTGATGGTTGCAACAGGGCGTCCGCCCAACTATCACTTTGAGCTCGTTTTGTTAGGACGATTACGGGTGCGCCTTCTTCTGTTTTAGCTGATATAAATAGCGCGACAGTTGATTGAGGGGAGAGAACTAGCTGAGCTAAAGAGAGAAATTGTTCGCTTGATTGAGATTGGTAAGTTTGTGTTGATGCCATAAAGTAAAACTAATTTTATTAATTTTTAAATTGCTTACTTACATAATCAGCTGTTTTAAAGCAGATTAGCTGTTTTTTTTAGAAGGGATGATTTTTACTTAGTAATCATTGTTACTTGTAATCGTAATAGGTAAAGTAATTATTTTATCATTTTGTGGATCTTTGTCAAGAAAAATAGGTCAAGCTTTTTGATTTTTGATTGAATTTATCTCCGCTTGTCAAAGGTGTTATTGGGCTATAGTGTGAATCTAAAGATAGGGCAGATTATTTTATTTGAAAGTAACCGTTACTTTGTCCTTAACAAGCCGCCAGCGATGCATAGCGTGATGCGCGCCAACAACCCCAAGGGCGATTCAATTGCCAAACTGCTTTTAGATTATAATCCGATTTTTACCGAAGCCGCCCCAAAGCCAATTGATGGAGGGCTTGTTAATAGGCTTGATTTTGAAACAAGCGGAGTGATGATAGCTGCAAAAGATCGCCGCAGTTGGAGCGATTTTAAAGATTTTGAAAAGGAAGGAGTATTTTTAAAAACTTATTTAGCTTTGGTTGAAGGAAGTTTCCCGGATGGCAGAGCTCAACTTGAGCATTTTTTAGGTTCGCGTTATCGCCGTTCTAGTAGGGTTATTGTTATTGAGGGTGATCGTCCGCCACCAAAAAGATTTGTTAGAGTTAGTTGCGAGGTATTGGCGATAAAGCCTTTACAGTTTGGAGGGCGCTCTTTAACGGTGGTAGAGGTAAAAATTGAGCGTGGCGCTCGCCATCAGATTCGCGCTCAATTGGCGGCTAGTGGCCATCCTTTAGCAGGAGATCTGTTATATGGCGCGAAATTTTCTTTAAATCAGCTAGGCATTTATTATCCGGCTCGTTTTGTTTTACATGGTTTTTGTTTTAGTTGCGCTCGTGATCTTGAGGGTTTGCCAAAAAATTTGACGGCGCCCGTTCCGGAGATTTTGCGTTAACCAGAAATTATCATTTTTTTGGTTTTAATTATTTTATCTTTAACCATTTGTTTAAAAAGAGTTTTTCAATTTTGTTGGGTTAAACTAACCGTTTTTGAAAGATGTGCTACTTTAGTTTTTTTGGTGTTTAATAATTTTAATATTTAAAGTTTATGCTTATAACACCAATAATAGAGGACAAATAGGCTCCAAGCTTGCCAACGTTGTTCACGAGTATTGTTTGGCATGGTGCTGAGATTAAAAATATGGCTAGCTTGTGATCTAGAGAGATATTGATCAAGTTTGGTTGAGCCGATTGGAAGGTTTAATAAGGCGTTAAAAATTGAGGAGGCTTTCTTAAGAAAATCACCGATTGGAACCGAAAATCCCATTTTTGATCTTTGCATTACGTCCGGCGGCAGAGGCTCTCTGAAACTCTCTTTCAGGAGATATTTTGTTTGTTGGTTGTCTTTAATCTTTAGATTGTCCGGGAGAGATTTAGCGAATTGCCAAAGATTTAGATCGAGAAATGGAAATCTGCCCTCTAGTCCGAAGCGCATCAGAATTTTATCTGCTTTCATCATTAAATTTTCTGGCAACCAAGTTTTTTGATCGAAATTTAGCATTGCTTCCAGAAGGCTTGGCGCCGGTTGAAAATGCTTTAATGTTCTTAGGTGTTGGGGCGGGATAGTTTGCGGCGCGCAAAAGAGCTTTTCTGGAGCATCTTTAAAATAAGACAACTTTGATAGATATTGATCGAAAATAACATGAGCTGGAGGAGGACGTTTTACGAGATCGGCATAATACGAATATCCAGCAAAAAGCTCGTCGCTTCCTTCGCCTGAAAGCACCACCTTTGCGTTTCCGACTATTGATTGGCACATTTTGAAAAGTGGGAAACAAGCAGCATCAGCTAGTGGCTCGTCAATTGCTTCTATAATTTGATCGAGCTCACCAAACAGTTCATCCGCCGATGTGACAACTTCGACTAACTTTAAGGCGAATTTATCGGCAACTTGGCGAGCATATTCGAATTCATTGATCTCTTTAAATCCTATGCAAAAAGCAAGCATTTTGGTATTAAGCTTTTTTAGTGTGTAAGCAATAATGCTTGAATCAACACCGCCACTTAACAGCAGGGCAATGGGCGCTTCTCCCATCAGTTGAGATTGAACAGAGTTTGTTAGTATTTGCCTTAGTTGCTCTTTGATATCACCTAAGTTAGTGGAAACATTTTGTGGCGATTGATAACCATCTGCGTAGTAAATAGTTTGTGTTTTAAGAGGGGCGTTTTTAGCAACATTAATCTTTATAATATGAGCTGGTTCTAACTTGTGCACCTCTTTGAAGATGGTTAGTGGAGCTTGAATATAGCGATAAACAAGGTAATCTTGTATGCCGAGAGGATCTAGCGTGAGCGAGCAACAATCTAGCTTGATAAATGCTTTGACTTCAGAAGCAAAAATTATTTTATCTTGATCTTCATAGATATATAGCGGTTTGATTCCTATCCTGTCTCTGACAAGAAAAATTTGATTATTGCGGTTATCCCAAAGGCAGATCGCAAACATACCATTGAGTTGCTCGAAAGCTTTGGCGCCGATCTCTTCGTAAAGCCTTAAAATTACCTCGGTGTCAGAGTCGGTTTTAAAAATCGCTCCTTTTTGTTTAAGCTCTTCCTTAAGCTCTTTGTAGTTGTATATTTCGCCATTAAAGACGATTCCAATTTTGCCGTTGGCTGAATATATTGGTTGATTGCCACCGGCTCTATCGACAATCGCCAAGCGGGTATTTAAAAATCCCATGTTCCCAGAGAGGTGAAAGCCAACGTCGTCAGGACCACGGTGCTTTAACCGGTTTGCCAACCGATCTAGCAAAACTTGCTCGACGCGAGCGCCAGGATTTTTATAAATTATTCCTGCAATTCCACACATAAATCTGCCTATCTGGCGTTTTCGGCGATAATTTTCTGCCAGCGATCGATAAAGCGATCATGATTGAATATGTCAGCGGCTAAAGCTCGCGAACGCTCGGCGATTTTGAGCATTTGATTGTGGTTGCGCGTCAAATAAATCAGATAATCTCCGAGCTCTTCGGGATCATCCGAGTAAAAGCCGTTTATTTGATTGGTAATAAACATCTCAACGTCATGATTCTTTAGGCTGACGGTCACTAGTCCTGCCATCATTGCTTCGCCGCGTGAACGCGGCATTGGAGAGCGCACAGTTGGATTAAAATAGATCGAATACTGGCGAATGGTGTTGATATAATTTCGATACTTAACTGTGGCTCCTAGATTATCGTTAATTGGCCATCCAAATAGTGGTTCTGGTACATCAAGAGAATTTAGTTCTATATTTTCTTCCATTAGTTTTTCTTTAACTTTTTTAAAAGCTTTGTAACCGCGGTAGTGCGGCCTTTCATGGATTGGATCTCCAAGCGATAAAATGCCGCGGACGTAAGTCGCTGGCGCATATTCAGTTGGATCAAAACCTTGCCAAATCACAGTTGATCTTTTAAATCCCCACTCTCGTTGCGCTTGATAAGAGTTGCAAATGACCAGGGTGTTTCCCAGAAGCTCAACTAAACGTTGGCGAGATTTTTCGATGGCGGCGCCTTCCAGTTGTGGCGGGCAACTGCTCAAGAATTGTCCGTAAAATTGCGGCGTTCCGTGGCAAATAGCGACTATTGGAATAGTTAAATTATGCAGGCACCACAAAAAATTTTCCCCCCAATCGCTACCAATAACGCCATTGCACAAATTGCTATCTAAAACATTTTCGTCAAAGTGCAGAATAGCCAAATCGTAATTATTGGGGTTAATCGTATTTTTACCCGCTAAAGTTACGTTTTGTAGCAATGGTCGTTTGTTAAATCCCCAATTAGTAGTAAAGGTTGTTCCCAGATCGGTTAGTAATGTGAATTGGTGTTTTGTTTTATGAATCTCATATTGGTGTGGATGGTGCCATGGATATGATATTATTTTTTTTGGCGTCGAGGGGATTGCTTGGAGAGATGGCCAAATTATCTGGTGTAATTCGTGATCTAGCCAATCGCGATCGGCGTTTTCTTTAATTGCATATACATCTAGCCAAGCAAGAATTCGTTTGTAGGTGTCATTAACCCAGCGGCGAGCTATAAATTTTAATTCCGGATGTTTTTCAATTAGTCGCCTGAAGTTTTTGATAGATTTTACTGGCTGATTGCTATTATTACTGGCAGAAGGAGGGTGTGAAATGTGCATTGAAAATGCTTGTTCGGTGAAATGTATTTTTAATCCCTTTTTGTACAGGCGGTATCCCATCTCGATATCTTCCCAGCCGAAGCCGGAATCGGCTTTGGCTGAATATGAAAAGAGAGAGTCAAATAACGGTTCCTCAATGGCTAATTTCTTTATTGAAAAGTTGCGGGTAACACAGTTTAAAAAGGAATTGAGATTTATTTTATCCTGTTGATTTGATTCTGCTGAGACTAAAAGCTGGTTTTTCTGTACTTTCGCGACCGCTTCAAGGGGATCTTCTTGTTTTGTTTCAAGATTTATGTAGCCTATCGAAACATCGCATTCGGCAAAAAGATATGATTTTAAATGTTCTTCTAAAAACTTCTCATTCACCACGCAGTCGGCGTCGATGATGAAAATAATCTCTCCGCTGGCGGCCGCGATCCCCCTTTCGCGCGAAAGGCAATTTCCTAAGTTTTCGCTATTTTTATCGACGATTAGTTTAATGTTTTTTTGGTATTTTTTTGACAGCTCGGCCGATACGCGCTCGGCTTCCCTCGCCGAATTATCAGGCGAGCAGTCGTCAATCAGCACAATCTCGATCTCTCCCGGATAGGTTTGCCTGAAAAAAGATTCAAGAAAAAATCGAACTTCTTTTTCTTTTTTGTACAAAATTGAAACTATAGATAATTTTGGAAGTAAGGTTGATAGAAAGCTGTTGATGCCTTCTTCTAGTAAGCTCGCAAATTGATCTATTGGTTTGTTTTTAATTGGTGGTTTAAGGCTAAAAGTTGACCGTTGTGTAAGGCCAAAGGTGTTATTTTGCGCGGTTATTATAAAATCGACCGCTTTTAAAACGTCTTGTTTCCCTTTGTTGATTGTTTTGATGCGGCCGGTGTCAAAAAAATGTAGAGTATTAATTGGTAAATCTTGTGTTTTAATTGATTGTTGGTTTTCATCCGCGTAAAGAAAGATCGGCATGTAGAGCCTTTGCGCGGCGGCTATAAAGGCGCGAAATTCGTGTAAGTTTTGATCGGAAATTATTAAAAAGGCGTGGCAATGACGAGCTCGGTTGTGAAGCAAATGATACCAATCTTCGCTCGCGAAAGCGAAATGGTTGATCGTCAATTTTGAACCACTATTTAGATGTTTGGTGAGAGTGTCTGTTTTGGCGCGGAGTTCTTGGTAGCTGTCTCTTGAATAAATGATCCCTAAATTGATGGTTGAGGCTGATAGCTTTGCGGCAATTGATGATAAAGTTTCCGTGCGTGGTTGAATAATCTCGGGGGCTTGAAAATATTCCAAGCCGCAAGAGAGCTTATCTAGAGCTGGGTTGTAAGGTAGTAGCTTGATAAGCCCGTTTTTTGTGGAGATTTTTTTGCCACAGATTACTAAGGGAGGCGGTGAATTTTTATAGATTGGTTGTAGGGTAATTGAGTACCAATGATTTTTTTCTAATGTTGTTTTTGCTTTGGATTGATTAATGATTTCAAAAGGAGCTCCCTCTTGAATTTGGCTCATCTCAATTTCCCAATCGTTTGAGTTTGAATCGGGCGAATTTAGATCTCGCAGGGATATTTTGAGTTTGCCCTGATAGATTGAATAATGAGTGCCAAAATACATCCTTAGGCTTTCTAAAACATTGCCGTCACCATGAAGATAGAAGGAGTAATGTTGATTACTTTTTAAGGTGAGGTGTGTGTCTTGGAAATGTTTGCAGTCTGTGCTGTAAAAGCAGGAGCTCTCTCTATCGGTGGTTTGATAAGATACTTTAGGAATAATCAGCTCCTCTTTGATTAAGTGGAGTAGTTGGTTTGGGTTGATTTGGCTCTGGTTAAAGAGAGAGAGTTTCGTCCAATGTTCGCTTAATTGATACGTTTCGCTAGAGGTCTGTGGTGTTTGTTCTTTTTCCGAGTTTATCTCAAGTAAATTTTGTTTGCTTGAGCCCCAAAGCGCCACGTGGTTATTAGCGGTTGCTTGCTCGCAATTGAGTTCTGCCCAGAGAGTTGTTTCTCGCGATATCTTTAAATCTTCAATTTTGAAAATGGCATAGTTGTTATCTGAAAGTTCGGCGCACTCTAAACTATTTTGATGAAGTATTTTTCCATTTTTGCGGTCAAATATCTTAAGTCGAAGTTGGCATTGATTTTTTCTTCCTGAGGTGCCGATTTTAACTCCTAGCCAATGTAAATTTCCAGCAGAGAAGGAGAGAGCAAATACGGCTTTCAATTTACTTTGATTAAGCCCTAACGCTTCTATTTTTTGGTGGTTAATATTTGATTGATGAAGATCAATTAAAGGATTGGCTGAGTTGCTTTCCGTCAAAGAAGCCACAAAGCAATCTGGCAGAAAATATATTTTTTCGCCGTTTAGCAGGTTGTTTTTTGCGAATCTTGCCGCCGATCTAATAAATGCCATCTTTAATAATAACCAGAATTTTAGTAAAGTTGGAGAGAAGTCTTAAGTTTATTAGCCGAATCTAGAGTTAAAATTTTCAATTTAAGCAAGCATATCATTTTGCTCTTTAAATTAAAACCGTTGTGCCAAGGTTATTGATAGATTTTTTTGCCCAAGCTTATTCATATCGGCACTATCTTGTCCAATCTGTTAGGCGCGATCTCGCTAAGAAATATAAACGATCCTCTCTTGGTTATGTTTGGACTATGCTTCATCCATTAGCGATGATGCTGATTATGAGCTTTGTGATGTCGCACGTTGTTAGAGTACAGATGAAAGATTACGCGGTTTTTTTTCTGGCTGCTGTTTTGCCTTGGAATTATTTTAATAGTACCTCAATGATGTCGCTAAATAGTATTCGTGCCAATGCTAAGCTTTTCAGCCAGATTCCGATACCAAAATATCTTTTTATTTTATCAATCTCTGCCTCGAATTTGGTAAATTTTCTGCTAGCTCTCGTGCCGCTAGTTTTGGTGATGGCTATAACTGGCAAAGAAATTAGTCCGACGATATTATTTTTCCCCTTTTTATTATTACCTCTTTATATAATTACTATTAGCGTTGCTATGTTGCTCGCCGTTAGTAATATTTTTTTTGAAGACACTTTGCACCTCGCGGAAGTCGGAATGCAGGCGATGTATTTTCTTTTGCCAATTATTTATCCACCCTCTATGATACCTGATCGGGTTAGTAATATTTTAAGCCTTAACCCACTTTTTTTTCAGATTCAATCTATTAGAAATATATTTTATCTGGGAGAGATGCCTAATTTGTTCTTTTTCTTTTTAAATTTAGGAGTGGCTCTTGTTGTTTTGTTTTTTGCTTTAAAGATATTTAAGAGAGCCGAGGATAAATTGCTTTATTTTATTTAGCCGAATGTTATCTCAATCAGATATTAATAAGGTGTCAGTTCGGGCTGATCTTGATTGTAAGGTGGGGAAAGACCCTATGGATTCTTCTTTGGCAGTATCAGTGAATAATGTTACAGTAAGTTATAGGCGTTATCACCAACCAGCAAGTTCTTTAAAAGAGAGCGTTATTAGAATCTTTAAACGTCGAAAAACTCCGCGCTATTCGCAGTTTAATGCTTTAGAGGATGTGTCTTTCTCCGTTAAAAAGGGAGAGATTTTCGCTATTATAGGAAGTAATGGTTGCGGCAAGAGCACTTTGTTAAAAGTCTTGGCTGGGGTTTTAACTCCTTCGGCTGGCAAGATATCTGCTTGCGGTTCGATCGCTTCTTTAATTGAGCTCGGCGCTGGTTTTGATTCTGAGCTGACAGCTATTGAGAATATTTTTTTACATGCGGCTTTGCATCGTAAACCTAAAAAAGCCGTTGAAAGTAAGATTTCGAAGATCATTGATTTTGCTGAGTTGCATGATTTTGCCGATACTCCGGTTAAGTATTACTCTTCCGGAATGTATGCTAGGCTTGGTTTTGCTGTTGCTATCGATATTGATCCCGATATTCTACTAGTTGATGAGATCTTGGCGGTTGGCGATGATCGCTTTCAAGAAAAGTGCAAACAAGCTTTTCGAGATTTTATTCTCCGAGGCAAGACGATTATTTGGGTAACTCATAACATGGGTTTTGTTGCCGAGCAGGCACATCGCGCCTTGTTGCTTCAAAAGGGTCGGGTGCTCTATATGGGTGATCCTAAAGAAGCTGTCAAGCTTTATTTAGATCCGAGTTATCAAACGGCTTTAGCTTAAATTGGCGCCGACTATCGTCGCCACGTCGATCATTCTAGCCGAAAAACCGATTTCGTTATCATACCAAGAAACGACTTTGACGAGTTCGTTTCCTATAACCATAGTTGATTTTAGGTCGGCTATTGAAGAGCGTTGATCGCCTACGTAATCTATCGAAACTAACGGTTCGTTTGAAACTCCGAGAATGCCTTTTAATGCCCCCTCTTGGCTGGCTTTTGTCAAGGCTTCGTTTACTCTTTCAACTGTTGTCGGTCTTTCAACGCGCGCCACGAAATCTACTAGTGATACGTTGGCGGTTGGCACTCTGACGGCGAAGCCGTCAACTTTGCCGGCAAGTTTTGGGAGTACTAATCCGAGCGCTTTTGCTGCTCCGGTCGTGGTTGGTATCATTGAAATACCTGCCGCTCTGGCTCGGCGCAGATCTTTGTGCGGTAGATCGAGGATTTGTTGATCGTTGGTGTAAGAGTGGATAGTAGTCATACTACCGTAAACAACCCCGAACGTTTCATCTATCACCTTGGCGATTGGCGCCAAACAGTTGGTAGTGCATGAGGCGCAACTGAGAATTTTATGTTCCGCCGGTTTGTAATCACCCTGATTAACGCCGTAAGCGATGGTAACGTCGGGATCAGGGGAGGGCGCTGAGATAATGACCGTTTTTGCTCCTGCTTCCAAATGGGCGGCGGCTTTTTCGCGTTTGGTAAATAGTCCGGTGCATTCTAAAACCAGGTCAATCTGCCATGAACGCCAATTAAGCTTGCTTGGATCTTTTTCAGCTGTGATTTTTATTTTTTTATTATTGATTGTTATTTCACTTTCGCTGGCGCTGACTTCTCCTTGAAATTTTCCATGGACTGAATCATACTTCAATAGATGGGCGAGGGTTGCGGCGTCTGTTAGATCGTTGATGGCGACCACTTCCAATTTTTGCCAAAGTTCTTGTTTAGCGCTTAGGAGTCTTAGGATATTTCTGCCTATTCTGCCGAATCCGTTAATTGCTATTCTTGTTGTCATCTTGATTTATATATATATTAGAAGAAGAGTTTTAGATTGGTAACAAGACTAATCGTATTTTAATGGTCATATTTTAAGAGCGATTAGACAAAGTTAAACAAAGTTAGACAAAGATTGATCAATGTTAATTCATTTAATGTGATCAATTATTGATAAACCTTTTTTGTTACCCATCTTTTGATAATAATATTTTATATCTAAAGGAGATTCAAGTTGGAAGGAGTAGATCTTGTTACTGAGCATAGTTTCTTAGCTATGTTAACAGGCAGTGGTCCTGTTGTGCAGTTTGTCCTTTATCTTTTGATTTTTCTCTCTGTTTGGACATGGGGAGTAGTTTTTGCCAAAATTCTTCAGTTTCGCAAAGCGACGATGGCATCAAGGGAATTTTACACTATTTTTCAAGAGACCCGTTCGTTTGCGAGGTTGAATGATGTCAGCCAGAGGCTTGCCAGCAGTCCGCTAGTAGGGATATTTCAAGCTGGCTTTAAGGAGCTTTCTCGCTTGGTTATTGAGTTAAAGGAGAAAGGCAGCGATCTCCGTTTGCCGATCGGAAGCGAGTTGGCAACGGTTGAGGGTGCATTGCGCCGCGCCGAGGTTGAGGAGGGAATTAAGCTTGAGCGAGGCTTGCCTTTGCTTTCAATTGTGTCGAGTTCTGCTCCTTTTATTGGTTTGTTTGGGACAGTTTGGGGCATTATGAACGCTTTTCATGGGTTGAGTTCCATGAAGTCAACTACACTGCAAGCGGTAGCGCCAGGCATATCTGAGGCTTTAGTTGCTACTGCTATCGGTTTGGCTGCGGCTATTCCTGCTTACGTAACGTATATTTATTTTTCAGCTCTTATTAAAAAACATAGGCAGGTGATGCGTGTTTTTGCCGAAGATTTTGCTACGTTAGCCAAACAGCAGATTACTTTTTAATTTATATTTTAATGAATCAATAAAATAAACTGTGGAGGGGATGTTATAATGGGGATGGGAGCTAACGGTTCTTCAGTTGAAGAGTACGATGTTCCGGCAACTATAAATGTGACGCCGCTAGTTGACGTAATGTTGGTTCTGCTTGTGATTTTTATGGTTACTGCGCCGATGTTGCAACAGGGGGTTGAGGTTAATCTACCGAAAGCCGCTACTAGCTCTCTGCAAGGAACCAAAGAGCAGATTGTGCTTTCGATTAGCAAAGCGGGAGAGATATTTTTAGGGTCTGGCAATAAATTAACTTTAGAAGAGGTGCCTAATAAATTAAAAGCGATTTTTGCCGATCGTCCCCCCGAGGAGCAGAAGATCTATATCAAAGCTGATAGTGATCTTAATTACGGATCAATTATGGCGGTTATGGGCAAATTGCATTCGGCTGGGTTGCGTCAGATTGGTTTAGTCTCGGCTCCCGGAGCGGCTGATGGATTATCTATAAAACGTGGTCGATAATTATCAAGCTTATCTAAATCGCGGGCTGATAGTATCAATCTGTGGACATGTTATCCTGCTCCTCTCTTTTCTGTTAAAATTTCATTCTGAAGTTGGAGAGATTAGACCGCAAGAGATTTATTCTATTTCGATTGAAGGGGGCAAAACTCTTGGCGGCAGGGAGGAGATAGAAAAACGGGATCAAAAGAGTCCCGATCTTGAGCAGAAATACGATTTAAAAGAGAAGGAAGCAAAAAATCAACAAATTGATGATCAGAAGCAAAAGGAGCATTTGGAAAATAATAAAGATGAAGCAGAATTAAATTTACTTGAGAAACCGACTCCGACGCCGAAACCTGCGCCAACGGCCACCCCCAGACCAAAACCAACGATCTCGCCGACACCGCTTCCGAAGGTTGTAGCGACTCCGCTTAATTCTCAAAAGACAGCTGAAACCAAAAAAGGCAGTGAGGCTGATCTTGATAAAAAACTTCAACAAGCTCTTAAAAAGTATAAAATTGAATCAACACAGGCAGGTGGTCAGGGGATTGGCGCTGGCGCTTTGACGGGGGGTAAGGGGTATGGTGGCGGCATCGTCAGACCGCCTGAATTTTTTGAATACAAAAGAAGGCTTGAAGCGGCGATTAAAAGTGGGTGGCATTGGTTTGATCGATCGCAAAATCTGATTGCTCAGATTGAGTTTTCGATTAGCCCTCGAGGAGACATCAGCGACATTAAGTTGGCGGCCAGCTCTGGTAATTCTGATTTTGACACTTCTGCTCTGCGTGCGGTTGAAAAAGCTTCGCCCGTACCGTCTCCGCCACCGATTGTCTATGAATTTTTCAAAAGAGTGCGGATGACGTTTGATCCGAGAGAGTAAGGAATATTTACTTTATCTCTGGGGCTGATAAGTTATAATTGCGATTTGTTTTCTCTTTAGAAAGAAAAACAGATTATATTTTAATTTATAGAACTTAAAGCGCCATCTGTTAAAAAAGGAAGTTTTTTTGTATTTTTTATTTATGAGAGAATTATTGATTGTTGGCGCTGGTAGTTTTATTGGAGGTGTTGCTCGGTATTTTTTAGGTGGTTTGATCGGTCATTTGGCAGTTTCTTTTAAATTTCCACTTGGCACTTTGTTTGTTAATCTGGTTGGTTGTTTTTTTATTGGAGTTTTGGCGGCGCTCAGTGGGCGCTATTATTGGTTTTCTCAAGAGATGCGGTTGTTTTTTGCAACCGGATTATTAGGAGGGTTTACCACTTTTTCCGCATTTGGATATGACACTATCTTGCTTTTGAAGAATCAAGATCTGACTTTGGCCCTGCTTAACGTTTTTTTATCTATTTTTCTCTGTTTATTCGCCGTTTGGTTAGGAATGAGGTTGTTTGAGTAGTTTAAGTGAGGTGGGGCAGCGAGAGGCATCGCGCGCGTTTCTAAAGTTTGACCGTAGAAATTGTGAAACTTTAGAATAGTTAGTATTTAAATCTTTTAGCAGAAAAATCAGGAAAGATCAATAAACTAAGCTGCTGGTGAGGATCGAACTCACGACCCCCGGTTTACGAATTTGTTGCTTGTCCAAACTCGTCTGAAAAGTAGCTTAATATTCAATATGTTATACAGCTACAAGCAATTAACTTCCGAACTGACACAAAACCGACACAAATCCAAAATATGAACTACTAAAAAATCAGCCAACTTTCTTTATAAAACCAAGTGAATAATCTTGGTATCCGTTCTTTCTATAAAACTCGTGTGCCGAATGTCTTTCTGCTCTGCTTTGAACAAAACAACGACCACACTGTTGTTCAGATGCAATTCTATCAATCTCAGTAAGCAGCTTTGAGCCATAACCCATTGACTGATGCTCCTCTAAGGTTGCCATATCGTGAATCTGTAGCTCCCTAAAATAGGAGGAGTGAGGTGTGATGATGTAGCTTGCAATCGCCACAACTTCATCATTAACTTTGATTCCGATTAGACGATAGCCTTCTGAAGTAAGCCGAGCACGATCCTTTACAAAACTATCAATGTCTAGTTGAGGTCGTAGAACTCTAAGCACAGTTGCCGCCGCAAGCCAGTCTTGATCAGAATGTAGTTCAGCAATAACTGAATTCTGCATTTGAATCTTCCTGCTTTCTGATGGTTTTTCAAGTGCGTCTGTGTTCATTTGTTTTATAGAATTGACACTAAGCTGCTGGTGAGGATCGAACTCACGACCCCCAGTTTACGAAACTGGTGCTCTAGCCAGCTGAGCTACAGCAGCCCAAGACAGCGACCTCTTATAAAAACAGTTTTAGTATGCCTTGTATTTTAGCAAATCTCAATCGCTTATCCGGCTTGATTTGTGATAACGTTTTAGCCATCTTTTTTTGATTACTGGCAGTGATTGAGTTGAAAGAAAATAACCAAGGGTTGGTATGATGGCGTTAATAAAATATTTTTCCGCCCCGATTGTCCAAAAGGTTAAGCACATCAGCCCGTAGGTCAGCAAAACAACCGAAAAAATCCGTGTCTTGCTCGTCTCCCAAGCTTTTTCAAGCTCTACCTTAAGATTGCGCTCTGCGATCTTTGATAAAATAAGCTCAATTTGCCCTAGTCTTTCTTCGGGATTTTGCTCGTTCATCTGATTGTGTTTCAATTGCTTAACCAAGTAGTAGTTTTATTCGGTTGAATTAGAAGCTTTTACAAGAACCATGTATCCCAATAAGGCTGACAGCAAAGAACCTGTTATCACTCCAAGCCTGAGTGTTTGATAATAACTGCCGGTATGAAAAGCCAGATTTCCGATAAACAAACTCATCGTAAAACCAATTCCAGTCAGTATAGCGACTCCATACAACTGGCGCCAGTTGGTGTCTTTTGGCAGTTGTGCCAAGTCGCATTTAATAGCCAGCCATGAAAAGCTAAAAACACCTAATTGTTTTCCTAAAAATAAACCTACTATTATACCGAGCGATACAGAATCCAAAAAGTGGCTGAAAGTTATGCCCGAAAGATCAACACCGGCGTTGCAAAAGGCAAATAGCGGCACTATCGCGAACATAACCCACTGATGCAAGATCTCTTCTATTCTCTCGAGCACGGAGCTGTCTTTGGTTGGCTCTTCGCTGATTGGAATAAAAAAAGCAAGAATAACTCCCGCTAATGTAGAGTGTATGCCTGATTTGAATATGGCTCCCCAAAGCAGAAGTCCGGAAAGAATATAAACATCGCTACGATGTATGCCTACTCGATTAAAAAAATAGAGAAGTAGCATAACCGCGAATGCCACTAATAACGGAATTATCGAGAAAGAGGAGTGATAAAAGAGAGCAATAATTAAAATAGCCGCCAGATCATCAACAATAGCCAGAGTAGTTAAAAACATTTTCAGAGAAAGGGGAACGCTCGGTTCAAGCAGAGAGAGTACGGCAAGAGAAAAAGCGATATCGGTAGCGGTTGGAATAGCCCAACCGTGGAGCGCTTCGTGGTTATTTATGTTGAAAATAACGTATAAAGCAGCCGGAACGACCATGCCGCCCAATGCCGCCACTGATGGCAGCAATAGCTGGGATCCGCGCGCCAGTTTGCCTTGAATTAATCCTCTTTTAATTTCAAGACCAACCAAAAAAAAGAAAAGAGTCATCAAGCCGTTGTTTACGAACGATAAAAAATCGGTATTGATGATAAAACGCGATATTTCAATTTTTATTTCGATTTCAAGTAGTTTCTGATAAGCGGCCGCTAGCGACGAGTTTCTGACCACTAGCGCCATGAGCGTAGTTAAAATTAATAAAACCCCTCCTAATGATTGAAGCTTAAAAAACTTCTTTAAGGCCGCTATTAAAGGTCTATTTGTTTTTGCTTGGTGGGTGCCGTTAATAGCCATTTGTTTTATCTTTGATTAGAGTTGTTTTTTGAAAAGATAGTTTGTTTTTGCTAATTGCTGATATATTCTCACTTTTGCGGTTAGCTAGCACGGGGTATTTTTATGTAGATAGACTGTTTGATTTTTTTGGCGCGGCGAAAAGCGAAATTATAACTTTCTGTGATTGTTGGGGCAGGAATAGATTTTATTCTTTGTTTGCGGGGATTTATTCCTTATTGAGTTAATAACTTATTATTTACGTTTTTATCTGTCTAAATAAATTTTTAAATTTACCGATATGTCTGATATTTTGCCGCTGAACAAACTTACGCCGCCTTTAAAATGGGCTGGCGGCAAAAGATGGCTTTTGCCGCGGCTGAAATCAATCGTAGCAGGCATAAAATACAATCGGCTGGTTGAACCGTTTGCTGGAGGACTGGCGATCTCTTTAGGTTTATTACCGCGCTACGCTCTTTTAAATGATATCAATCCTCATCTTATAAATTTTTATGAGAATGTCAAGAAAAATCGAATTATCAGAGGTGATTTTCGCAATGAGCGAAATTTTTATCTAAGGGCACGAGACGAGTTGAATCTGCTAATTAGATTCGGCATGGCGGCTTCGCGGCGAGCGGCGGAGTTGTTTTATTATTTAAACCGTACCGGTTTTAATGGATTGTGCCGGTTTAACGCAAAAGGTGAATTTAACGTACCTTTTGGAAGGTATCAGAAGATTAATTACCAAAAAGATTTTTCTAAATATTCAAAAATTTTTAGGCGATGGGAATTTGTAAGTCGAGATTTTGCTGAACTGAAAATTAAAAAAGGAGATCTTTTGTATGTTGATCCGCCGTATGACACTGAGTTCACTCGTTACGCGCAAAGCGATTTTGGCTGGCGGGATCAGTTGCGGTTGGTTGAATGGTTAAAGCGCCAAACCGCGCCGATGATCGTTTCTAATCAGGCAACGAAACGGGTGCTTAAGCTTTACCGAGAAGCGGGTTTTCAAATAACGATTATCAAGGCGCCGCGCAGAATTTCCGCTAATGGGGATCGGCCGTTTGTTAGAGAGATGTTAGCTACTATGAATATCTATTAATGGAAAACCGTATCATTTGAGAAAATCTTTAGTTAGGTTCATTTGCTGTCGATTGCTGTAGATAATGATTATAATGATTATAGTCTAAAGTGATTAGGATCTTTTATGATTAACAAAAATGGCTTTACTTTGGTTGAACTATTGGTCGTTGTGGCTACTGCCGGCATTCTTGCCGCGATTGCGGTTGCTCAGTTTGCTGAGTATCGCTCCCGTGCCTATGATACAGCAGCATTAGCCGATCTAAAAAACCTTTTATCGGCACAAGAAGCGTATTTTGTTGACAATAATAATTATGCTACATGTAAAGCTTCTATTCCACCTTGTGGTGGTTTTGGATGTATTGGTCCTGGAGGGGATCTTTGTAGTGAAGTTTTGCCGGGCTTTACCGCTGCAAGTCCCGGAGTAATTTTGCAAACTGATGTTGGTGGTATGATGATTGGAGATCCTTATTTTGTCGCCTATTCCTGTCATTCGCAAGGCAAGAATCAATTTGATTATGACTCTTTTAATCGAGTTATTAATAAAAATGCATTACCTGATCCTTCATCTGATTGCGCCTATGCGTCTATTGCTTTTAATGGTGGAGGTGGAGGCGGTTCTGTCGAAGTCGGTGGTGGTGGTGATGTAATGACTCCTCCTTAAGTAGATTGAATATATTGCGGTTGTTTTACCCTCTATTTTATATAAAAGAGTTGCGAATTTTCGTTTGAAGCTAATTTTAGTTCGTACGCTTTCTCTGTAGGAAGAGCAATCGCCCCTTCGCCTTGTTTTAGAACAACTTGAGCATTTTCTTTTTTTTTAATAATCGTGCCGCCCGCAATAACAAAGAATAAGGTTGTTGAATCAATATTGATTGAGTACGATGTTTGACTGACTTCCGCCCGGAACAATTTAAAATCGGCTACTGGAACGGGATACTGCCAGATGCCACTCTCTTTTTCCGTGCCATTGATTATTTTTGGTTCTCCTTGATCTTCAAACGAAACGACTTTCTTAAGAGTCTCTAGATCTATTTTTTTGTTTGTTAAACCGCCGCGCACCACGTTATCGGAGCACGCCATGCATTCTGCCAAATCGCCCGAAAGGTAGGCGTGAAGGGTGCCTGGCGGAGTGTAGATAGCTTCCCGCGGCTGAAGGGTGATAATGTTTAGGGCGAGCGAAAGCAAAACGCCAAGATCGTCCTCTCCGTAGCGGCGAGCAAACTCTATAAACAGCTCTTCGTTAGAGTCCAAAGTGTTTTTTTGCGTAGTTAGACTAGAGTAAATCGCCCTTGTTAATTTGGCGATGGCTTCTTTGTTGAGGGAAAGTAGAGCGTTGAAAAGAGTCTTTCTCGGATCTTTATTGCTATTATTGCTAGTTATCGCTAGCAATTGTTGAAGCTCAGCCATTTTGCTGATTAGTTTTTCTATTTCGGCTTGCGATCGAAAGTCCCAGAGTAATTTGACCTCACTTAGCGCGACCGCTATCTCTGGTTTGTGGTTGGTGTCCGGATAGTTTGCGGGATCAGCGGCGTGAAGTTCGACCGCCCGCTCGCGATTAGGGTGAGCTTGAATTGAGAGAGGCTCTGCAATCGAAAGAATTTTAAAAAGAGATGAAAGCGAGAGGGAATTTTTCGCGAGGAATTCGTCAAGAGGCTCTTTGTGGTTCGCGCGCTCTAGATGAGCCGTTTGATCAAGCGGCCGCTCGATCAAACTTGGGCTTTTGGGGTGCGCTCCCAACCAGAGTTCGGCGTAGGGAGTTTGCTGATCTAAGTTTTGAAGCTCAAGTAGTTTGGCAACGAGCGAGCTTTCTCCTTTTTTTCCCCAAGAGTAAGTTTGATATGTTGGCGTTAGGCGGTAGATCGGCATTTTGCGCCAGAGGCTGTAAATTATTTTAATCGGGAAACCTCAGAAAAACGCGCTCTTGTTTTTTTGAAGCCGCGAAATTCTTCTTTAAGCAAGATACTTTTTGGTTTCATTTTGTTTATCTCTTCTTTGGCTTTAATTTAATAGCTATGTTTTTTGATTTCGGAGGTTTTAATTCTTTGCAAAATTTTAAAAAGAGTCGCCTGTTCGTTGGCGGAGAAATATTCTTGTAGGTTCTCAAAGTTTGGCTGGCAGTTTTTTTCGGCGATAAGTTTAGCGGCTCTTTTTTTGATCTCGAGAGCTTCGGCGGCAGCTTTCTTGCCCGCCTCCACACCCGGCTGGTTGTAGCAATTAACGTTAATAAAACTTGCGTAAAAGCCAACGACCCGCTCAAAAAGCGCTATCAACGCTCCGATGGTGTACTCGCTTATTTCAGGCAGAACTACGGTGATCGATTCTCGCCCCTTTTCTTCAAGGGCGCGCCGCGTGCCGAGATAAAAGCCTTGCAGATAATCTCCGGCGGTAATGCCGCCTTCTTCCACTTCGAGATCGGTGTCGCAAAGGTCGCGTTCTGATTTATAAAAATCATCTTTTAAAACTTCGATAAAGAGGGTGAAAAAATTGTTTGGACCGTCGCGAAGTTGCTGGACAAGAGCGTGTTGATCGGTTGAACCTTTATTGCCGTAGATAGCCAGCCCTTGATTAACAGTTTTGCCGTCAAGATCCCTCTCTTTGCCGAGGCTTTCCATGAATAGTTGTTGCAGGTAGCGGCTTAACAATTCCAGTCGATCTTTGTATGGCAGCACTACCATCGAACGGTCGCTTTTGCTTTTGGTTAATCTCAAAATCGCCAGAGCGAGCAGTAGAGCTGGATTTAGAACGGTCTGAGGGCGGATGGTTAGTTCATCCATGTCGCGCGCTCCTTGCAGAAAACTTTCGGTGTCCCATCCTTGCAAAGCGCCGGGCAATAGGCCAACGGCGCTAGTTTGACTTGTTCTGCCGCCGGTATGGCTCCAAATGTGAAACCGCTCAAGCCAACCGCTCGCAGCGGCTCGCCTGTCGAGAGCAGAGTCTTTCATGGTTATAGCAACGGCGTGGCGCGGAAAATCGAGCAAGGCTCTTTTGAAGGCGTTTGCTACCAGTAGCTCTCCGTTTCTTGTCTCTTTGGTTGAGCCTGATTTTGATATAACGATTACTAGTGTTTGTTTTAGGGAGGGTATAGCTTTAATGGTTGCGGCGATGCCGTCTGGATCGGTGTTGTCGATAATTTTTAGATCTAGTTTATCGGTTGATGATTTAAGGGCGTGTCCAACAAACATCGGGCCTAAAGCCGAGCCCCCTATGCCGATTAGCAAGATGTGTTTAAACGGCTGGTTAGAGCTTGTTTTGATCTCACCGCTATGGATTTTGGCCGCGAAATTTTTGATTTTTTCGATCTCGGTTGAAATTGCTGTTTTGATCTCGGCCGAAGGGGCGAGGCTTGGGTTTCTTAACCAGTAGTGTCCGACTAACTGATTTTCGTCGGGGTTGGCTATTGAGCCCGCAACTAACTTGAGCATTGAATCTACAGCAAGTTTTGCTCTCTCTTTTTCAGCGGCGAGAAAACTCTCTGTAAATGGGGCTGAACCGAAATCAAGGCTAATACCTATTTCTGGAAACTCAAAAAAGTTGTTTTTAAATTTTTGAAAATTATCCATAATACTGATAAAGTTTGTTTCAAAAGGAATACATAAGAAAATTAGCACTAATCAATATGGTAAAAAAGAGCAATAAAAAGAAAGCGGATAGTTTGTCAACGCAAAAGACCTCTCAGGCTAAAAAATCGCTTACTCAAGAAGTGGCTCTTGATTCTTTGGTAGCTTACATGAATGATTTACTGCGGGTCGTCGATTTTAAGGATGACGCTTTAAACGGTTTGCAGGTTGATTCTGGTAATCATAAGATATCTAAAGTTGGTTTAGCAGTTGATGTTGGGTACGCTGTAATTCAAGACGCCGTTAAAAAAGATTGCGATCTTTTAATAGCGCATCATGGTCTTTTTTGGAAAGGAGATTTTCATCCTTTAACCGGAAAATTTGGCGAGAAGGTGCGCCATTTAATAGAGGGAGGTTGCTCTTTATATGCTTCTCATCTGCCGCTCGATGCCAATTTTGATATTGGTAATAATATTGAGTTGGCTCGTCTTTTTAGATTAAAAGAGATAGAGCGGGCTTTTGAACATTGCGGATCATTGATAGGGTTTATTGGGAAAATGCCAAGACCCAAAACTATGATAGAAGTTAAGGGAGTTTTATCCAAACTAAAGGGTGCGAGTCGGATTTTGAGTTTGCCGTTTGGGCCAAAAAAAATTTCGACGGTTGGGATTGTTTCCGGTGGCGGGTCTTTGTTGCTTCCAAAAGCGGCTGACCTTGGTTTGGATCTGTACATAACTGGCGAGCCTAAACAATTTGTTTATCATGAGGCGCGCGAGCGAGGGATCAACGCGATCTTTGCCGGCCATTACGCCACTGAAACTGTGGGGGTGATTGCTTTAGGGCGCAAACTTGCCGAACGTTTCGGCGTTAAGATAGAGTTTTTAAATCACCCTACGAATATTTGATTTTTGATTATGAAATTTTTGAGCGATCTTAATTTGTCTGGCAGGCGCGTTTTGGTTCGCGCTGATTTGAATGTTCCTTTAAGCGATGATGGTCAGGCGATAGCTGATGACAATCGCATTAGGGCTTTTGTGCCGACTTTGAATTTTATTATAGAAAGAGGTGGTAAGCCGGTTGTAATCTCTCATTTTGGATCGCCTGCTGGCAAGGTTGATCCGAAGTTATCTCTTAGGATTTGCGCTGAACGTCTCTCTCAATTGGCGGATAGGTTGGTTAAGTTTATCGCCCAGCCGCTTAGCGATACCGCAGTTAGCGAAGTGGCGGCTTTGGTTGATGGCGAGGTAGCGCTTTGCGAAAACCTTCGTTTTGATATAGGAGAGGAGAGTAACAGCAAGGAATTTGCCAGCAGGCTAGCAAGGCTTGGGGATTGTTATGTTAACGACGCCTTTGGCACTGCTCATCGGGCGCACGCTTCGATCGTTTCTCTGCCTAAGTTTTTCAAAGAGAAAGCGGCTGGTCTTTTGATGCAAAAGGAGTTTGAATTTTACGAACGCGCTTTATTAAATCCAAAACGTCCTTTGGTTGTTATTATTGGTGGGGCGAAAGTTTCTAGCAAGCTTGGTGTTTTGCGAAATTTAGCGGCGAAAGCAGATCGGATGTTGATAGGTGGGGCGATGGCGAACACTTTTTTGGCGGCGCAGGGTTTGCAGATGGGGCGTTCTTTGTACGAGCCGGATTTATTGCCGCAGGCTTTGGAGATTATAGCCGCGATGGCGCGCCGCGAGTGCAAGTTATATCTGCCGGTTGATTTGGTGGTGGCACCTGATTTGACAGCTAAAGGTCTTGATCGGGTAGTGACGGCGCAGGATGTCCCCGCTGACATGATGGCCCTTGACATTGGACCGGCAACTTGTAGTCTTTTTAAGACGGCGCTTACCAATGCCGAGACAATTTTATGGAACGGACCTATGGGCGCTTTTGAACGTGAGCCGTTTGATGCCGGAACTTTGGCTTTGACCGAGAGTATTGCGGCAACGAGCGCACTTAAGGTTGCCGGTGGTGGCGACACGGATGCGGCGATTCATGCGATGGAACTTGAACATAAATTTAGTTTTATTTCTACTGGCGGCGGGGCGTTTTTGGAGATGATAGAGGGCAAGACTTTGCCGGCGGTGGAGGCGCTTGGAGGAATTTAGGAGTTTAATTGCGACAGCTTTTTTAAAGTTATTTCTTATAGTTTGCTTTGGAGTATCTCAGCTCTCAAAATTCGGCGCGCCGCGCGCTGGTATCAAGAACAGAGATTTTTTTAATACAATAAATTTCGGCAAACCAGCTTTGTAATTGTTTAACAATTCCTACGCTCCCTTTTTGGAAACACTGAGAAGTTTTCTGTGAAAAATTATTGGAAAGCTGACTAGAAGGCACAAAAAATCCTAAAAGGTGATCGGATATAATGCAATAAATTTGCAGAAAAATACTATAAACCTTGCAAAAGTAATTGAATTAAAATAGTCGGAACGTTGGCATAATTTGCCGTTTTAAATAGAGTTAAGAGCAAGAGAGGGAGACTAATTAGTAGATAAAACGGCTTAAGATCGGTTTGCAAGGAAGTTTGATGAGAGTTGTAGCGCTGAAAAAGAAGAAAAAAACGGATCTCTCGCCTTGGACGTTGCGAGGTGAGAACGATGATGAGAATATATGTAAAGTCTATATTTGAATCTTCAGTGAAAAATCACCCTTTTTCACGGAGAGCTGAGTAATATTAAAGCTTGCCTTACGCCTTGATAAGTTTTTCCATAGCATTGTTCAGCATTTTTGCGAACTCCTCTTTGGCTTCATTGACGCCGCCGTAGAACTTTAAGCGGTGCATTAAAACATAAGGAGCCACCATTTTTAGATCATCTTCAGTGGCGTAATCGCGATCGACGAGCATCGCCCACGCCCTAACAACGGCCTGCAACATCAATGCCGCCCGAGTCGAGGCCCCATACTGAATGTTTGGATTAGTTCGTGTGCTCTGCACCAGCTCAACAATTGCCGAACGCAAAACCTCACTAATAGTTATGCTTTTCGCGAGTCTCCGGGCTGCCAAAACCTGATCTCGCCCAATTACAGGAGTTAGCTCAACAAGAGAACTTTGAATTTGATCATGATCTTTTAGTATTTCACTTTCCGTTTCAAAATCAACGTAGCTCATCGGAAGTTTTAAAATAAACCTATCTAATTGAACTTGCGGCAACGGATAAGTGCCGGCAATGTCCAAAGGATTTTGAGTGCCCACCACGAAAAAAAGATCGTCAAGAGGATGAGAAACATTTTCGATCGTAACTTGCTTTTCCGCCATGCATTCTAAAAAAGCCGCCTGCACCTTCGGGCCAGCGCGATTGATCTCGTCCGCTAGCACAATCTGAGCAAAGATTGGACCATGTGAGAAATAAAATTTGCCGTTGTGAGGATTGAAAATATTGACCCCTAAAACATCTCCCGGCAACATGTCGGGCGTAAATTGAATCCTCTTAAACGATGCTATGTGATCCGGCGTTGTTGGGGAGGCGCCGCGAGCAATAAGCTTACCAAGCGCTTTGCAAAGAGTCGTCTTGCCAGAGCCCGGATAATCCTCAATCAAAACGTGACCGTCCGCCAACAGCGCCGCCAAGATAAATTTAATGGTTGCCTGTTTGCCTTTGATAATACTGTTTAAAACGCTCTCTAACTTACTGAGAGCCTCGCTTGACTCTTTAAAACTCATCTAATCTTAAATAAAATATCTCTAAACTTTGCGCTTGTTTCAAAAGCCTTCTTACCTCGAAGCGTGAAATTTTTTAGGGAATCAATCTTAGATTCCAATCCTAACATTATTTCTTTGTTTTCTGCCAGCCTTCCGGTGATTGTCAAAGGAGAATCAATTTTATTGTTGAGTTCGAAGTTTGAACTGTTTAAAATTTTTCTTAAATCACTTGGCATGTCTTCGTTAAAACGAACTGGCAAAGGAACCGCTCGCATAAGCAATTCTGTCGGACTTATCGAATAAAGTTTAAAGATCTCTTCAGTTAATTGCGATCGGTTATTTTTATTGGCGCTAAGAATTTTAATTTTCAGCCAAAGAGCTTGCGCGATCGCTAATTTGTCTTCTCGTGCCTTAAAATTTGCTAAAGATTGATTGGTTAGCTCTAAAGCTTTCTGCCGAGAACTTTGACGCCAACTGTTGTTTATTATGTTTTGAGCTTCATACATATTATAGTAAGCAAGCGCTTTTGGCCTAGCGTCCTTTTGAAGTTCAAGCTGTACACGTCTCCGCAAAACCGCTGTTGATAAACCGGCTAAGGTGTCCCCAAATGTTGGATATTCGATTAAACTATCGGTGTTGCGAATATAAAAGTCCTCGATATTTTTTAATTTATTGATCAGAACTCCCCGTGCTCTACGATGATACCACCTTTCGAAAATGGCTAATTTTGATAACTTGAAAGGATACGCTAAGCTTTCCCAAAAATTTTTACTTGGCGTTGCTTTCAAAATATTTTTTAGGGCGGCGTACGCTTGCCCCAGAGAGATTGTGGCAGCCACTTCGAGATCTTCTGTGTTGGTGCCGATTTTGCCGAACCACTGTCGGTGAGATAAGGAATTTTCAAAAAAAACAATTGCCTCTTGAATTTGACCTCGATGCATGGCGATTCGTCCGCGAGCTAAATCTGTTAATGCTCTGTGTTCTTCGGCGTTGCGCAGTGGATACTGCGCAACGCACTCTTTGAATTTGTCAACTACGTTTTCAGCGGAATCTAATCTTAATTGATCGATTAAGAGTAAAGCTAAGTTAAGATATGGCAAAACATGCTCGCAACTATCAGGCAGTGAAATTGCGCGGCGCCAAGTGCTTTCGGCCAGCTCATCTTCAAAAAGCTCTTTATAAACTTCGCCTACGTTATTAAGGGGAGTAGCTGGTTGCCCGAGGGGACCCAAGCTAAATTCATAACGGATTGCTTCTTTAAAGACTCCGATTGATTCAGATTTTTGTTGATCCATTGACAAGAGAATACCTAGCATGTTCAGCGATCTGCCCATTTCACTATCAGAAAGCGCGCTGAGTTTAGCAACTTTGACAGCTTCTTTGATTCTGCCAAGCTTCATCAGGACCCAAGCTCGACTGCTGGCGTACCAACTGGTGAAATATCCGTAAGAAGCCAGCTCGTCCAGAACGTCTAACGCCCCTTGATAATCGTCTAAATTTAAACGCGATTGCGAAAGTAAGTATAAAAGCCGAGCGTGCTCGTTTTGATCTAACGCGCTAAAATATGGAGGCTTTCCTTTTTTCTCGTAAAATAATTCTAAGGCCCGCTTTGAGTATTTTAGGCTCAATCGATAGTGTGCCACCTCGGTTAGGTAGTAACTGGCGAGCATCGCGTGTGCCCGCTGTTCGTGCGGATCTCGAGCTAGCAATTTTAACAATAGACTGCGCGCATCCAGAGGTTGACCGCGCGCCATCAATATCTCAGCATCTAGTAATACTTGTTCATTGGTTTTCCCCGAAATGTCGCTTTCTTTGATTCCCGTTAGCTGGTTTTCGCTTTGGCTTTCAATTTCAAATGGATCAAAGTTAAGAGTTGGATCTAAGGGATCGGCTGTTTGGCTTTGGGCAGCTTGAAAGCCGACCGAAAACTGCCAAACTGCGACTATTAGTAGCGCGATTATTTTCTTCACTGCCACTCTTTTAGTTTTACTTACCATCTGCCACCCCCCAGCCAGAAAGTAACGGCTGATGGATTAAAGAAAGCGATAATTTTTTTTCGCCAACCGATATTTTTTGCGATCAAAGAGGGTCTGAGATATTTTTCTGTAAAATTGTCAGCTGACTTTCTTTGTCCGTATTTAATTTCATTTAATAGAGAGGTTGCTTGTAATAAATTTGTGCCAAAAATTTTAAGCGCTCGTTTTCTAAACTCTTCTCTAGTCTCCCCGAATTTTCTTGGGGCGCCGAGATCAAAAAGCAGTGCCAGCTCGGCACGATAAGCGCGGCGCGCTTTTGTTAATTGACTTGCAGGTAAAAGATAACTAAAACGAAGCCAAAATTTACCAAATATAAAAATTAAAAAAAATGTCGTTAAAAGAAAATACGTCAGCGGTTTTAACCAAGAAACGCGAATTAAATAATCAGATTTTTCTCTAAGTCCGCTTTCTCCCTCGGCTAATTTTTCTGGCAGGATCTCTTCTCCTGGTCCGAGCATACCCATAAGCTCCTCTAACAACTTTTGATCAACTTGGGTGTCGGCATGACTTTCAACTTGCTCTGGCTGAACATCTAATGGGATCCAGCCAAATCCATCAATATACGTTTCCGCCCAAGCGTGCCGATCGCTCATCCTGAGCAAAATATGCCCATCGCGTGCTTGGCTAAGATCTGTTAAATAACCGCTGGCGACTCTCGAAGGCAATCCTAGAGAACGAGCCATAATAGCCACTGCGTGCGCGAAATGAACGCAATAGCCCCGAAGATCTCCAAAAAGAAAGGGAGCAACTTGATCTTCGTTTTCTTTAACCTCGTGCCCAGGCGAAAGGGTGTAAATTGCATTTTTCGTGAGAAATTCCGTTATTTTGAAAAGTTGTTGTATAGGATTATAAATGTTTGCTGTTATCTTTAGGGCCATTTGGCGGTAACGCGGGTCAGAGTGCTCAGCCGTGTAATGCCTGCGGGTTTTTTCGTCCCAACGATGATCGCCGACATTGGCAAAAGCTATTTCATCTAACTTGATAGCTGGCGCCAATGAGTAGCCGCGAAAAGCTCCTTTAAATCTTGAAGGATTGGGATTTTGCAATGAGCGCACTGAGATGGGGTAATCAACCGCGAAAAGGTTTTTATGATCTACTAGCAAAAAAGCAGATTGTACCAATTCAATTCTGTTTTTAAGAGGAAGATTGTCTTTAAGGTTAAAAGATGCTCCCGGAGCTAGGATCGGAGCATCGCGATCATATTGATTAGATGCGCGCACGAATTCCCGCCCGTTAAACTCAGAGAGAGCGCTTTCGCGGATAAAAAGCATTGGGCTAAAAGGATTTTCCTTATAATCATTTTCAAGCCTGACAATCGCCGCTGGTTGATTGGTGGAGCCGAGAGCCGAGTGAAAAGTAAGAGGAGACAGCCCTTCGCGATTTTCATCGCCAACACCGTTTGAAGTGATCCCAACCGAAGCTTTGGTGTAATATTGCGATATGAATCTAAATTGAAATAAACAGATAATCACTAATAAACTTGAGAAAAATAAATTGCGCCAAGAAAAAAGTTTGTTTCGATTTAATATTGTTCGTTTGCCGGGGAGTTTTTCCGGATTGGCGATACATAGAGCGTGGATTGCGAGCAAAATAAAAACCGCGAAAGCTATGTATAAAATTGTGTTGATTGAGGATGTTCCTAAAAACCAAGAGGCTGAATCGAGTATTTTAGGCTGGCTTAGCTTAAAGCCGCGGTGGGCGGCGAACAGAGAAACCCCCAAAAGTAGGGTTAGTAGAAATTCGAATGTTCGAAAACCAGAGTAGCGAAAACTTAAAGCCGTGCAGAAGATCGCGATCGCGAATATTCCTATAAACAAAGATAACGAATGGGAGATTATATAAGGGATAAAAAGCGCGTTAAGATTATCCGGCGCGAATAAAGCAAGTATTGCACTGGTGCCCATGTTTATCGCGAGCAGGGCAATTACTAACGCGAGTAATCCGATTAAGTTTATTCTGCTATAAGCCAAGATGCCGCCGCTAATAACTCCTAAAATGGCGCTGGTGACAAGGATCACCTGATTTAAAGCTAGATCAAAAGCTAAATTGATGGCTGTCAGTAGAGCCGATAAAAATAAAGCTCTTAAAACGATAGCTAGTTTTGGAAATGAGTCTTTGATCATCATTGTATTTAGTTGACAAAATATTCGCCGATAAAGAATGACAAGTTGTTTCTTCTCAAGCTTTCAATTTGCACAGCGATTTGGCTTGGTTGAATAGTATTATTTTTCTTGAACGTTGTTTTTTTGTCTCTGCTAGCTAGTCCAAGTTTGAAAAATAGATCAGCTATCACTTTAGTTTTGTTGGCTGAGCTTTTTCTCGGATTTGCTTGATAGCAGATAGCGATCGTAAATTTTATGTTTTTTTGAACAAGTGCAAAAACGGTTTTTTTTAGCTGTTCAAAACGCTCGCCGGCTAACTCTTCGGTTCCGCAGATTATTAAAACTTGTTCTGGTGGCGCGTCGTTTTTTTTATCTTTCCAAAGCGCGATAGCTTTATTAACTGTTTCAATGTCATTTTTATATTTTGTTAAAATTAATTGTGGACTCTTGAAGTAATCTGGTATTTGCCAGACCGTGTCGACCATCAGATCGAGAGCTTCTGCCGAATTTTGCGACAATTTTGCAGCTCCACTGGCGGTAAAATTTATTTTGATCTGATTTTTTTCAAGTAAACGGAGATAACCTATGGCGGCGCCAGCTAAATCGTCTTGCAGTCTGTCACAGAGAAGAATGGCAAGAATTTCTCCCTCCGGCGTGTAGGCGGTTTCCGGATGGCGGCTTAACAGCTCCCGTCTGCGTGCAAACAGTTTCCAGATAATTCGTCTGGCTCCGTCGTTTGGATGATATTGTTTGATCTCTAAATAATCGCCGTCTGCTATTTCGGGATGAGGGAGCTCGTCTCCGCTTTTGCTGGCTGAAACGAGTATTTGCCAGTCGCGGATCTCCACTGGCGGCGGTAGAACGTTAAAAACTACTGTTTGAGAGGTGTTGTTATAAATCCAGCGATATCGGTGGCATAAAAAGCGATCGTAAATTTCACAGGTGATTTTTTTCGCTTGCCATCTGCCGCGATGAGGAAATTTGATCGGTAAAGTTATTATTTGATCCGGTTTTGGATTGTCGCTAATTATAAAATCGGGAATCTCTACTAAATCCGATCCGAAATCAATTGAGACTTTTAATCTAATAGTTGGCGGAAGTCGTAGTTTTGGAAATTCAAGGCTAAGCTCTTCTTGTCGATTGGCTAGGTAATTGCCCAGCGCAACTTGGTATTTTGGGACAAGGTTAATTTTGAATCTTTTAGTGTAAAGATGGGCGCAGATAAAGTTGGTAATGGTTATGTAAAATAATCCTGAAAAAAGCAGGACTCCAAAAACTAGCGCTAAAAGATCTTTTTGTGAGAATCCTAGGGTGCCAACTAAGTAAATGGCTAATAGATAAAGAGCGAGTGAGCGATAATTAAAAAAAAGGTTTATTCTTAGTGTTGTGTTGATTTTTCTGTACATTCTCGAAGAGATCTGTTATAATTGCATATCAAATATACAATAAAAAAGTTGCGCGCACTAACCTAGTTTGTAAATTAGTATCTCTGTAAGATCAAACGATCCTATCTTTAGTTTTTCTTTTTAGAAGGTTATTTTGCCAAAAAAGCTTGTTATTTTGACGATATTATTTGAATTTATTTCTATTTCTTCGTCAAACTCAATAATTTTTTAATCAATGAAATTTCAACCTCAAGTATTACGGGAGAATTTTAAGAGGGCATTGTTTAGGCGGCGTCATTTTTTGCCCAATAGCCTGACGATAGCCAACATGTTCTGCGGTTTTTTAGCTTCTGTTTACGCGGCGGCTGGCAAATTTGACAAAGCGGCTATCGTGATTGGACTTGGCATTTTGCTTGATGGTCTTGATGGGCGAGTTGCTCGCAGACTCAATGCAACTTCGAAGTTTGGTAGTGAATTTGATTCTTTCGCCGATCTCGTCAGCTTTGGCATTGCTCCCGCTATTTTAGTTTATCACTGGGCTTTCAAAAGTGTTGCCGATGAGTTTGGAGTTATTATCTGTTTCGTGTATGTAATTTGCGCCGCTAGCCGGCTCGCTAGATTTAACATAGCTGCGCCGAACCCGCATGGCTTTACCGGACTGCCATCTCCCGGAGCGGCCGGCATGGTGGCGGCCGTCGTTCATTTGTCTCCATCTCAAGTTGGAGGCTCTTTCTGGCTGGCTTTAAGCGGAACTCTGTTGATGCTGACCTGCGGCAGTTTAATGATATCACAGCTCAAATATTACAAGCCGCGCCTCCATCGACGAGCGATGCCAAATCTTTTGGGGGTGATTTTTGTTGGGGCGGTTATTGCCTTGACTTGGTACCGTGATCAGTTGGGGTTTTTATTGTTAGCGTTAGTTTATGTTTTAAGCGCGCCGATAGCGGCTGTTTATCAAGCGTTGCGTGTTGGATATTTAAAATTTTCTTTTGTAACAGATGGCCAGAAAGAACGGAAAGAAGATGATCTGTTGGTGGGGAAAAAAAATTTTCTGGAAAAAGATAAAAATCAACTTAAAGAAATTTTACAGTAATTACTTTCGATTGAAGGTTGCCTATTTTGTATCGTTTATATCTATTGGTTTTCCCGATAACTACAAAAAGATCTATAACTTAATTGACCATTTTCTAGATGATTCGGGTATATAAAATTCTGAGTGTACTCATCAAGATAATCACCATTGCTTAGAAAAAAATATTTGCAAATTCTTGTTGGTGGCAAAAAATTGGTTGTAGTAGAGCGCACATTCAATTGTGGTGTTGTAAAAACTTCTTTGGCTAAAACTTAGTTGCCGCAATGATGGAGTTCTAGAGCTTATTAAGTTCTTTGTGTGTCTAATTTCGCGCTTAAAGTGGATATAATTGAAATTTGGAGCTTGCCTAGAAGATTAAGGGTTATAAACTAGGGGGGGGATAGAGAGAAGAAATTAATCAAATATAGCAAAGTCAGCAACAAGATAATAGAGGATGTGATCAGATATGGTGCGCCAGAGGCGCCATCACTAAAAGCATCTAAAGTGTTGAAAGTTAATCGTAATACGACTGATAAGATATAAGAGAAAAGATAGCCGCATATTGTAGTAAGCAAGCGCCTCTAAGTTTTGGAGAGCATGAAGTAGCCGAGAATCGTATTTAGGAAGGGCAATCGTAGCAGAGAAGAGCTACTGAAAAAACGACTGTTTTCGGTATTTTAAAACGAAATGGCAAGGTTTTTACTACCCCTTGTACTTAAAAGAGATGGAATTTAGGTTTAACCATAGGAATTACGCATATTTTTGTAAATTTTTACTGAAAGCTAACAAACGGTAGTTTTTTCAATAATCTCGGCAAAAGTTTCCGCTTGCAGACTTGCGCCGCCAACTAACACGCCCCCGATTAAGGGTTCTGTAGTAAAATCGGCTATGTTTTGCGGATTAACACTGCCTCCATATAATATAACTGGAAGCGCCGTTGTTGGCAAATCGGCAAATTCTTGGCAGATGGCGACAATCTGCTCGTGAGCGGCGACCGCTATCTGAGGGGTAGCGGCTTTGCCAGTGCCTATTGCCCAAACTGGTTCGTAAGCGAATATTAAATCACGAGATTTGATTTTTTGATTCATAAGCTTTCGATCTATTTCAAAGAGAGGGGCAATTTGCTCGCTTAAAATTTTTGCCAGCTCTCCTTTTTCTCTTTGTGACAAATTTTCCCCAACACAAAAGATTACTTTTAAATCCGAACTTAAAGCTCTGATTGCTTTCTGGGCGCATAGCTTTGAGTTTTCAGATAAATGCGAGCGACGCTCGGAGTGGCCGATAATTACGAAATCAGCGCCGATTTTTTTAAGACTCATAGCTGAGATCTCGCCAGTTTTGGCGCCCGGTTCGGCTTCGCTCGCGTCTTGTGCGCCGAGTCGTAGCTGTTTGCGGCTTGCATAATCACGAAGCTCTATGATTTTGATTAGTGATAAATAAGAAGGCGCGATCCAGACTTCGATCTCTTGAGAGGTGGCCGGTAGTAAAGTTAAATAATTTTGAAATAGCCCAATTTCGGTCTCCGCCTCCAGATTCATCTTCCAGTTTGCTACTATGATTTTTTTCATTTTTAAATATAAAGATAAGTTAGCATTAAATTATAAAAATCAGCAGAGTTTATTTTCTTTTATTGCTACATTTCGCATAATAAAAAAACGCCAGCCGGAAGAGCGCGCCGAGAGTTTTCTTCGCGAATTAAAAGATTACCACCTGTCAGTCGTTTTTCATTTATGTTTGCCGATAAAGCTATGTTTAGCAAAGCCTGCTGACTTAGATCGTTGTCGTGAGTGGTTAAAAAGATAATTGAGCGATCTTTTTTGGCAATGCTCGTTAATAAGCCAAAAAGTTCACCAATCTTTTCCTTTAAATGAATCGAGTTGCCGCGGCTGTCCCTCCAAAAAGAGGGAGGATCGGCTATGATCAGATCGTAAATTGCCGACCGTTTTTGTTCCTTACGAAGAAAACTTAACGCGTCTTCGGCTATAAATCGTATTTTATTAGCTGTTTTTGGATTTAGTTGTTGATTTAGCCCTGCCCACTGGAGAGCTTTTTTAGAGCTGTCAACATGTGTTACTGCGCAGTTATCGCTGTTTGCCAGATAAATTGAGGCAGCTCCGCTATAAGCGAAAAGATTTAAGATTCGCTTATTTTCTTCAAAAGAAATTTTTTCAGCCAGACGATTTTTTAAATTAGAAAGATAATTCAGGTGTTCTGGAAAGACTCCAACTTGGCCATTGTTTTGCAGTTTAAGGTGGAGTTTAATCTGTTCAAAATTTACCTCCCATTCTGTAAATTTTTCTGAGTAATTTTCCCAACCACTTTTTGGGAGAAATTCCGCATCTATTTTTATTTTTGAAATATCTCCAATCGGCCAAATAGATTTAGCGGAGGGACGCTTTAACACCTTACAGCCGAAACGTTCTATTTTTACACCAGAACCGGATGCGACCAATGAATATTCTTTATTTTGAGAGTTGACAGATCTAGTTAGATCGGTAACTGACATTGTTTGAATTTAGGTAGTTTTAAATCAATACTGCCAATCTGTTTATATTACTTCAAGGGACGCTATACAACAGACGCTCTTTTTGTTATTTTGCTCATTAATTAAACTGCTAAGAATTTCTTAAAAACATGAGCAACCAAGCCGCTGAAAATGATCTTTTGACGGAGCCTTTCCGTCAGACGGGCGACGAACCAAAAGAGTCTGCGCTTGAACCTTCTTTAAGTCAAATCAATGCCCGTTTGCGATCTGAGAGGGATCAATTAGCTTCGGAGCTAGAGCGTGTTGCCGCTGAGCGCGATAATCTGCAGAACGCCTTGAATATGATTCTTAACTCTCGCGCTTGGAAGATGGCTCTTGTCTGCCGAAAGCTTGCGAGCTTCTTGAGAAGGCTTTTCCCGCTTTGGGGACTCCGTAAAATAAATTTTTACATCAAGCCAGATAAGCAATCTTATCACGATGGCAGAGAAATTCAAATAACTGGAGCAAGTTCTGTTTTATCATTAAGACCAGTTGGCGATTATAATGGAAGATTTTTGCCTAGTGGTTGGGTAAAGATCCGTTTTGATTTTAATTCGCGTCAGAGAGATCACGAATTTTTCTTGTTATACTTTGGTGGACAGAAAGGGATCTTTAGCGGCAATAGCCGCGTTTGGTTAAGTGTTTTTTCCGGAAAAAATTATGAACATGTTATCTATTTGCCGCCGCCCGTGGCCGATCTTAGGCTCGATCCCCTCAGCGGCGATTTTTCTTTTAGTTACTCTGAATTTTATATTAAAAAAATTGGTTCGCTTGAATTGCTTTGGCATCTTTTAAGAACAAAAATATTCCCTTTGCTTTCTTCTCCAATGACGCTTTTTATAAGGCTCAAACAAGCTTTTAAAATTTATCGCGAGGCTGGTTTGAATGTGGTTTTAATGCGTGCCTTAAAGCAAAGTAAAGAGAATAATTATGCTGAATGGATTGAAAAATATGACACCTTTTCCGAACGCGATTATGAAAAAATTTCTAATCATATAACTAGCTTTAGCTGGCGGCCGAAATTTTCAGTTATCATGCCGACTTATAACTCTGACGAGAGATTTCTTAAAGAAGCGATCGAATCTGTTTGTTCGCAAATTTATCCGAATTGGGAGTTATGCGTGGCGGACGATGCTTCTACCAAAGGGAGTGTAATCGATATTTTAAACCAGTATCTTCAGTGCGATTCGCGGATCAAAGTTGCTTTTCGTGAAACTAATGGTCACATCGCGGCGGCGACAAATTCAGCTTTAGAGCTTGCAACTGGGGATTTCGTTGTTTTTCTCGATCACGATGATCTTTTAAGGCCGCATTCTCTCTATATGTTCGCTGAGCTTTTGAACAGAGAGTCTGAAAGTATTTTAATTTATTCAGATGAAGATCAACTGTCGCCGGATGGCAGAAGAGTGTTGCCTTATTTTAAACCAGATTTCGATCCCGAACTGCTACTCTCGCAAAACTATATCTGCCATTTGATGGCGATTAAGCGAGAAATTGTCAAGAAAGTAGGTGGCATGAGAGATGAGTGCAAGGGCGCGCAAGATTGGGATCTGCTTTTAAGAGTTGTCAGTGAAATTGATCGCAAAAAGATTAATCATATCCCCTTTGTGCTTTATCACTGGAGGCAAGCCGCCGGCTCAACGGCCGCAGACGCAGTTGCTAAGCCATATGTTTTTGAATCGCAAAAAAGGGCGGTTTCTGATTACCTAGTGAGGGAGGGTTGTTTATTGGCTGAGGGCGGCGTTATTTCTGGCGCTCAGATAACAGATGATAATCTTTTATCGGCCACGGTTGATGTTGACGATCGGATTTGGCAGTTAAAGGTTCGATTTTCGACTCTTAAAAAGCCAAAAGTTTCCATTATTATTCCAACTAAAGATCAGATTGAGCTCCTTGATTTGGCAGTTGCTTCCATTAAAAAGCGTGCTGGTTATGATAATTACGAAGTTCTGATTGTTGATAACAATAGCTCTCTGCCAGAAACTTTTGAGTATTTTAAAAGTCTAGCTGATGATCCAAAGATTAAAGTCGTTAAAGATTCCGGTCAATTTAATTTTTCTCGAATTAACAATGATGCGGCGCTCCTGACCGACGGGGAGCTTCTCTTGTTTATGAACAATGATGTTGAGATGCGTTCGCCAGATTGGCTTGGTGAGATGGTTGGCAGAATTAGCCGCGACGATGTGGCCGCTGTCGGCGGTAAGTTGCTTTATCCTTCTGAGCTACTTCAGCATGCCGGAATTTTGCTGGGAGTTGGCGGGGTAGCCGGCCATTGTTTTAAGGGTTTGCCACGCTCAGATTGCGGTTACTGGAATCAAGCTATTTTGCCGAGAACAGTTTCTGGTTGCACGGCGGCGTTGTTATTGGTGAAAAGAGAACTCTTTGAGAAAGTTGGTGGTTTTGATCAGATTAATTTGGCTGTTTCTTTTAATGATGTCGATCTTTGCCTTAAGATTTTAGAGCTTGGCAAACGCGTGGTTTATACTCCTTACGCCGAAGGGTATCATCATGAGTCTGCCAGCCGCGGTTATGAGCACACGAGTCTTGCTAAAACTAAACGAGCCGAAAAAGAGATTGAGCATATGAAAGTTAAATGGGGGGATAATTTAAGAAGAGATCGTTTTTATAATCTTAATTTAACATTGCAAGCCGAGGATTTTGCTCTAGCCTTTCCGCCCCGTGTTGTTTATCCTTGGTTAGATTAAAAGAGCCGTTTAAAAAAAAGCTTTTTTTCTCTTATTGGCGTAAGTAATTTCTTTAGATCTAAAATTTATGAAACTTTCGATCGTCATTCCATGTTATAACGAGCGCGATACTATCAAGCAAATCATCTCTGCTGTTAAAGGATCTGGATATGATAAGCAAGAGATTATCGTTGTTGACGATTGTTCAACTGACGGCACCAGAGAGATTTTGCGGAATGAACTTTCCTCTTCGGTTGATACGATCGTTTATCATCAAAATAATCAGGGGAAGGGAGCCGCTCTTAGATCCGGCTTTGAGGCCGCGACCGGAGATGTTGTTGTAGTGCAGGATGCCGATCTTGAATATGACCCGAAAGAGTATCCGCTTTTACTGGAGCCGATTTTAGAAGGTAAAGCAGATGTTGTTTTTGGCTCGCGTTTCATGGGCGGCAGACCCCATCGGGTTGTTTATTTTTGGCATTATGTTGGCAATAAGGTGTTAACCTTACTGTCTAACATGTTTACCAACATAAATCTTACCGACATGGAAACATGTTATAAGATGTTTCGTCGCGATGTTTTAAATCGGGTCAAAATTGAAGAGAATCGTTTTGGTTTTGAGCCTGAAATAACAGCTAAAATAGCCAAGCTTGGGGTGCGAATTTATGAAGTTGGTATCTCTTACTATGGACGCACTTACGCCGAAGGGAAAAAGATCGGTTGGCGAGATGGGTTTAGGGCGATTTACGCGATTTTAAAGTATAATCTATTTCGCTAAAATATTCCATATATTTTATACTGCTGAACGCGGGTTTTGAATCATTGGTTGCCGCCAATATTATATTGATATCGTGAATTTGCATCCTTATTAAATCGATGGGCAGAGAGTTAGAATCTACTAAGCGAACAATTCCCAAAAAGATCTTCGTTGATCTAGACGGAACTCTTTTGCTGAGCGATTCAGTATGGGAACTTGTTGTGATGGCAATAAAAATCACCCCATTGGAGCTTCTTTTTTCTTTATGGGGTCTTTTATGGAGCGGCCGCGCCCTTTTTAAAGAACGCTTAACGCGGGCGGTATTGGCCGCGGCAACTCCGGAAAATTTTAATGTTAAACTACTCCCTTATAACAAGGCTCTTATTGATCAATTATCTCTTTTAAAAAAGGAAGGTTGTTCCTTGATTTTGGCGACAGGAGCTAACCAGTTGCTTGCTGAAAAAATAGTTGAACTCGATAAAGATTTTTTTGATGGCTACATCGCAAGCGATCATAATAGTAATCGTACTGGTCAGCGAAAACTAGAGCTTATAACCGCAAATAGCGGAGGAGATGGTTTTGGTTACATTGGTAATTCGGTTGTTGATCTGCCGATTTGGCGAGAGGCTGTTTGGCGAGCTTTTGTTTGTAATTCTTGGCTCACTAAAAAGATGGTTTCATCGGTTGTTTTTGATCTGGTGGTGGATGTTCGCTCTTCAAGGCTGAAAGCTTTACTTAAAGCGTTGCGACCTTATCAGTGGATTAAAAATATCTTGATTTTCGCTCCGGCTATTTTAGCTCATACAATATTTGACCTGTCCACTTTGATTGCTAATTTTTGGGGTTTTGTGTCTTTCTCGCTTTTAGCTTCGACGATTTATCTTATCAACGATGCTTTTGATCTCTTTTCCGATCGCGCTCATCCTAAAAAGAGGTTTCGTCCATTCGCTAGCGGTTCTTTGCCTGTTGGATCAATCTTATTTTTTCTTCCTTTATTTGGAAGTGCCGCATTTTTAATTGCGCTTAGTTTAGGTGGAGAATTTTTGTTCGTGCTAATTAGTTATCTTTTGCTCAATCTTTTATACACCTTTAGGTTAAAACAGCTTTTAGTCATTGACCTTATTATTCTTGCGACCTTGTATATTTTGAGATTATCAGCTGGCGCGGCAGTTAGCAAGGTTGAGCTTTCTCCTTGGTTATTTTTGTTTTCACTCTTTATATTTTTTAGTTTGGCCTGTCTTAAGCGTTACAGCGAAATCAATCAAAATCTTCTCAAAGTTGATGATAAATTATCGGGACGAGCTTACAAAGGGATTGATCTTTCGATACTGCAAAATTTAGGGGTAGTTAGCGGAATGCTTAGCGTTTTGGTGGTTGCTCTTTACATAAATAGTCCGACGGTTTGGAAGCTTTATCTCTCTCCAAATTGGCTTTGGATTATCTGTCCGGCTCTGCTTGGTTGGATTACGGCGCTTTGGATTAGTTCGGCCCGCGGAGAGTACCTAGAAGAAGATCCGATTATTTTAAGCTTTAAGCATCCAGCCACTTATTTTGCTCTGATTACTATTGTTTTTAGTATTATAGCGGCAACTAGTTTTTAATTTATGGCAAGGAAGATGAGCAAGGATATCTTTAGATACCAGCAAACACTTCCTTCTTGGGGAGGGTTGCCTTCGGCAATTAGTGAGATTTACTCTATTAAAGGATCTTTGAGTGATCTTTTTTCCCGAATTAAAGCAGATAAACTTTTAGTTTATGGAGCTGGTAGAAGTTATGGCGATTGTTGTTTAAATGATGGAGGCGCTTTACTGCTTGCTAAAGGGTTAGATAATATTTTGGCGTTTGATGCTGATAGTGGTTTGATTAGAGTTGAGGCCGGAATTACCTTTGGCGAGCTTTTAAAATTTTCCGTGCCGCGGGGTTTTTTTGTTCCGGTTTCTCCCGGGACGCAATATGTTACGATCGGCGGAGCCGTTGCTAATAATATTCATGGGAAAAATCATCACCGCGCAGGTAATTTTGGAGATCATGTGACTCGCATCGGTCTTTTTAGATCTGATTTTGGTTACGTTGAAATCAGCCGCCAGAAACATCCGGAGCTTTTCAGCGCGACGATAGGGGGGATTGGTTTGACGGGGGTTATTCTCTGGGTTGAGTTTGCTCTGAAAAGAGTGGTTTCTCCTTGGATTCAGGCTGAGACACGCATTTTTCGCTCTCTCGATCATTTTTTTGAAATATCAGAGAGTTCTAACGGTTTTGAATATACCGTTGCTTGGCTTGATTGTCTTTCTAGCGGGAGGAACTTTGGACGTGGAGTTTTTATCAGTGGGAATCATGGTGCTAACGCAGATCGTCGTCGGTCAGAAATTTTTAAAATGCCTAAACCTTATATGCCATTTTATGCGCCGGCTTGGACGTTAAATAAATTGAGTGTCAATTTATTTAACTTCTTTTACTATAATAGCCATAGAATCAAGCCTCTTAGAGGACTCCAGCATTATGAGAATTTTTTTTACCCCTTAGATAAAGTTGTTAATTGGAATAAGATATATGGACGCAGGGGATTTTTTCAGTTTCAGGCTGTTTTTGAAAGCGGAACAAACGGAGATTATCTGAAAAAATTTTTACGTAAAATAGCTGATTCTGGATATGCCAGCTTTTTGGCTGTACTCAAGGAGTTTGGAGAAGTTTCTGATTTAGGGATGTTAAGTTTCCCTAAAAAGGGAGTAACTTTAGCTCTTGATTTTCCGAACAACGGGGAAAGAACAGTTGATTTTTTAAAAGAGCTTGATCAAATGGTGTCAGATTTTGGCGGAAGGGTATATCCAGCCAAAGATAGCATTATGAGTAGTAAAAATTTCGCCAAATATTATCCTAAGTTGCCGGATTTTTGTAAATTAAAAGATCCTAGATTTTCTTCTAGTTTTTTCCGGAGGGTTGTCGGGTGAAAATAGCGATCTTTGGAGCATATTCCGGAATTGCCAAAGAAGTTTGCAGGCTTTACGCGCAGTCTGAACACGATCTTTGCCTAGTTGGACGGAATCTTGATAGTTTAGAGGCTCTCCGTTTAGATCTTATTGCACGTGGCGCTAGAAGTGTTTTGGCAATCGAGTCGAATTTTAGGCCGGACACCGATTATAATAAATTATTGCTTGAGATTGCTTCTCAACTTGGTGGCTTAGATTTGGCGATTATTGCCTTTGGTTCTCTTGGGAACGAGTATAAAGCGAATTTTGATTTTTCTGAAGCGCGCTCCATTATCGAAGATAACTATATCTCAGTAGTAGCTCTGACAATTCCGATCGCCCAGTTTTTTGAAAAACAACGATCTGGCAAGTTAGCGGTGATTACTTCGGTTGCTGGCGATCGGGGACGCGCCAGTAATTATACCTACGGTTCGGCAAAAGCCGGACTTTCTACTTATCTTGAGGGTTTGCGCGGAAGGCTTTTTGCAAGCGGCGTGGGCGTGCTTGATATTAAGCCCGGTTTTGTTGATACGCCAATGGTTGCAAATTTCAAGAAGAACTTTCTTTTTGCTACGCCTCAAAGGGTGGCGCGCGACATTGTAAAAGCGATTGCTGGCAAGCGAGATCTTTTGTATACGCCTTGGTTTTGGCGGTGGATTATGTTGCTGATTAAACTTACTCCGCGCTGTGTTTATAAAAGGCTTAAAAGTCGGGCTGGCGGCTTGGCAAAGGCGATAGCTATCGGCTTTCAATTTTCTCTGCCAATTTATTGGTTGATCGCTTGCGCCCCGCCATCTGGAAAGGTTTTTAAGAGTGAGCTGATGATCTCTTCGGTTGAGGTTAAAGCGGCTGAGTTTGCCGAAGATGCTAGAGCTTATTTTAACTCAGGGCGTTTAGCGGAGGCAGAAATAAATCTGCGAAAGGCGATCTATCTTGATCCGAAAGCCGAAAACTTAAAGCTCAACCTAATAATTTTGCTTGAAAAACAGGGGCAGTACGGTGAGGCACGCAGTTTGGCGAATCAGCTTTATCAAAAAGCTTTGCTTGAAGAAGATAAGCTTAGGTCATTGATATGGAAAAAAAGATTAGCATTGATCGATCTGGCTGAAGGTAATTATCAAAAAGCCCGTTTTGGATTTGAATCTATTATTGCTGGTTATTTAGAGGGAAATAACTTTGATGGCGCCGCCCCAGTAATTAGGGAGCTAGCGAACCTTGATTTTATCTTAGGAGAAGAGAGATTGGCGCTTTGTGGTTCTTGGAAGGCAGTTGATTTTTCGAACTTTTCCGATGAACAGGTTGCCAAGCATCTAAAGTTGTTGACTGCTCTCGGGTTTGCTAAGGCAAATCTTGAATTTCTTCAACATTGGCGTCCAGAGGTTAATCTCGAAGGATTTTCCCCTCCAATTTTAGCGGCTTTAGCTTTTGCTAGTTTTGAAGAGGGTTATTTGGAGACGGCTCGTTTTGCCGCAGAGAGAGCTCTTGTTAGTCAAGTTTTAGAGGAACATCTTGTGATTTCTCTCAGGGCATTGCTTCGCCGATTGGTGCCGATTGATCCTGAACTTCCAAATGTCATACTTGAGAGATATTCTAATTTGCAATTTGCTCCCGTTGTAAAATTATATTTGCCAGCGATTTTTTTGCGGGAGATACAATCTTCTTAACTTGCGGTTGCGTCTTGAGCGGTGCTATTGTAGTTATCAAGTGTAGGATTTTCTGCGAATTTATATGGTTATTGCTGATTTTTTAGAGCGCACCGCTGGTGTTTATAAGAGGTTTTCTCAAATTAAACTTGAATTAGTTCAAGCCGGTCGTGAGGTGTTGGATCTGAGTATGATTAACACCGATTTGCCTCCACCGCGAGTTTTAATTGACAAACTTGTTGAAGCGAGCATCAGACCTAATAACCATCGTTATTCGGCCTCAAGAGGTATTCGTAAGATACGATCTGATTTTGCCGCCAAATATCGCCGTGACTTTCAGGTAGATCTCGATCCTGATTCCGAAATTTGTGTCGCGCTCGGCACCAAAGATGGCTTGAATTGTTTTTTAGCCGTTGCTTCTCAGCCGGGAGAGTCTATTTTGCTTGCTAGGCCATTTTATCCGATGCATTGCTCGACTGCTTTACTGCATAAACTCAGGCCGGTTTTTTATGATATTGGGGGGAGCGAAGCTGAAACAATAGCTAACATTGAGCGTAGTTTAAACTCCGAAAAAGTTTCATTAGCAATTACCAGTTTTCCCGGTAATCCAATCTCTTTTCAATTCTCTCCAAAATTTGTTGGAGAAGTTGCTAAAATTTTAACCTCACGAGGAATTAAAGTTTTTAATGACTTTACCTACGCGTCAATGACCTTTAACGGGGCGTCAACTGCTTCAATGCTTGCTTACTCTCGATCTGGGGTTATTGAGTCTTTCTCTCTTTCAAAAAGTTTTTCAATCGCTGGTTGGAGAATCGCGGCATTGTTAGGCGATCAAGAGCTTGCTCAAAAAATCGCTGATTATAAAAGTTTAGTTGATTATGGAAACTTTACTCCTCTGCAAGTAGCGGCAAGTTACGCTTTAAGCCCTCAATTAGATAAATTTCCTCAAGAAACCTCGGGTATTTATAAGCGCCGAGGTGATGTTTTAAAAGAGTTGTTGTTACGATGTGGCTTTGAAGTTTCACCTTTTGCGGCTGGTTGTTCGCTTTGGGCTAAATTTCCAACTGGAATTGATTCAACTGCTTTTGCCGAGAGGTTGCTCTCTGAGTTTGAGATTCATATATCACCCGGAGAGCTTTACGGCGATTCTGAGCGGTGTTATGGTCGTTTTGCTCTTGTCCACAGCGAGCAGAAGTTAATGAGGCTAGAAGGGGCTTTGCAAGTTCTTTTAACTGAACATGACCGAGCGGTTTAAGATGTTTATTGGGCGATCTATTAATATTTTTAATATTTTGGAGGTAGTTAAACTAAACGCTCTTACTTTTTTTTTACTGCTAGCCTTTCTCTTATTATTATCTACAAATTTATTTGCCGATCAAGGTTGTCTTGAAGCTAATCAGCTTGTTAAGCAGGGAGCCGCTTTAGCGGATGGCTCGGAGCGCGAGATAGAATTTTATCTTAAAGCCACCGAACTGTGTCCACGAATGGCTGAAAGCCGTTATAATTTGGGGTTGATTTATTTAAAGAAAAAAAAATATTCGGATGCTAGGGAATCTTTTTCTAAAGCTCTTAATTTGCGACCTGATCCTGATTTTAAAGTTGCCTTGGCGATGGTTGCTTTGGCCGAAGGAGACTTGGCTGGCGCTCTCGAGCAATATGAGAATATTCTCAAAGAGAATCCGACTGAGCTCAAAGCAGTTTTGGGTAAGGGCGAAGTCCTTTGGAAACAGGAACGCTTGGCGGAATTGGTAGAGTTGTTTGAGAAATACAAGGCTGGTAGCGATCAAGCCGCTCAGCTCATCAAAGCTAATTTGGCCTTTGTCTATGAACGTCAGGGGAAATTATCTCAAGGGCTAGCTTTGTTGGAGGAAGCAAATCGAGGTTTGACAGGGGGTGATTTTGATCTGGATGTTGGTCGGCTGCTTTATAAGCTAGGGCGTTTTGGGGAAGCGGCGACAGTTCTTGTCGGCGTTGCTAAAAAAGAGCTACCAGCAGGGTTTAATAATTATCTTTATGCGGTAGCTCTTTTGAAAGCCGCTAAATACCAGCAGGCTGATGTTGTTTTGCGGATGATTAAGGTTAGGGATAATAGATATTCAGAGAGCGATCTTCTTTTAGCTCGCCTATTGGCGCTTGTTGGGCAGAATAAGTTTAGCGAAGCTCTTGGATTGCTTGGCGAACAGTCGTTTGATGGTGGTGATAAGCGCGAGAGTAGTCAATCAGTGGCGATAGATCTGGCGCGCGGCGCTATTTTAATTAAACTTGGCGAAATTGAGCAGGCCAAGAAAGTATTTGAAAAGACTCTTCTGCGTGAGCCTGCCAACGCAATAGCTAATAACAATTTAGCGATTGCTCATTTTTATTCGGGGCGCTTTGATGATGGTATTAAGCTTTTGCTTGAGTCTTTGCGGTTTTCTCCTGATAATTTTGAGATTAGAAGCAATTTAGCGGCGGCGCGTTCCAGCGCACGCTAGTTGTTGTCGGGTAAATTTTTATTATGACTTCAAAGCGCTTTTCCATCCTCATACAAGCTCTTTTTCTAAAATAAAACAATATTAATCTTTAAGCTTGTAAAAAAATATTTAAATCGTTTAAACCAAAAAAATTAACTTTTTCAAGATCTTAAAAAACAATTATTTTTCCAAAAAGCTTGATAGTTCTCTTGTTAAATTATCAGTGGTAAAATTTATAGTGGTCAAAAAAACACTACTACGCCTAAGATTAGGATTGGTGTTAGAATATTACTGAAGTACAAAAAATATGTCAGTTAAATTTCGTCCTGAATTAAAGCTAGTAGAGTCGCTTCCTTATTGGAGACGCAGTCTCGCTTTGCGCGGAGATCAATTAGCGGACTTTGCCGCGCTTCAAGATGGTCGCTTTGGTGAAGGAGAGCTCGATCAGTTGAGTCTTGGATTTGCAGGTAGGGCTTCTAGCCAGGTTCGACAACGAAGGGAACTCCGCCATTCTCTACATTATATTTTGCCTACTAATGAGATTCTACCTCCCGAAGCAGCTGAGTATTTTATTAACCGTTTTACAAAAGTGGGGGAGGCAGTTTTAGATCCGTTCTCTGTTGATGGGGCTGTGCCGCTTGAAGCTTCTTTGATGAAGCGTCGTGCCATTTATTCGGTATGGACGAAGCAGGCGCGGCACACGACCAGCGCTAAGTTGCGTCCGGCTGATCTTGCCGAAGTCGCTTTGTGGCTACAAACTATTCATTTTAGAAAGCCGATTGATCTTTCTGAGTACAAGATCTACTTTAAAAATTTTTACCATCCTGACACTTTCAGAGAGATTTGGCATTTGCGACAGGCTGTGTTAAGTGGACCTGATCGTATAGCTGATTTTGTTGGCGTTTTGGCTGCCGGTTTGCTCCATGGAAACACTCAGCAATTTTTATCCGCATTTACCACTTCGCAAGTGGCTTTGCAACCTAGTGAGCAGGAAAGATTAAATTTTAAGCGGGCCGAATCTCCAGAGTACAGGCAGTTAGTTCCTCGATTGCTTAGTCGGGTTGCTCATGTTGCACGCGATGGTTTTGGCAGAGAATTGAGAGATGCCGCAACTAATTCCTTGCTTTGTGGTGATCCGCGAGACTTGACGGGAGTAAAAAGTTCGAGCGTTGCTCTTGTTTTGACCACTTTATGGCCCGGATGGGTTGCTCGACCTGAATCGTTTTCTTGGATTAGGGAGTGGTTTTTTGGAGTTACTCCCAAACAATCTTTAGATATGCCTAGCAAATTGATAGTCAATGATGGTTGGGGTGAATTTATTAGTGAGGTTATTTTTGAATTGGCGCGTGTTGTGAGTTCTGGTGGTAGAGTTGTTTTTGCTTTAAAGGCGAGCGAAGAGAGTGAATCAATCTTAAAAGAAGTTGTTCAAAACTCTTCGGCTGGCGCTTTTGTTGCCGAAGGTTCTTTTTATTTGGCGACCGATTCTTTATCCGAGTTTGATCCTCAACTGGCAAGAGATTTAAAGAATAGCTCTATTCTTTATCAAGTTTTTCGTCGAAAATAAAAGCAATAGTTATCTTTAATGCCTTAATAATTCTCTAGTCGTTTGTGTTTCTAGTTTGAAAATTTTATTAAGATTGCGGCCTGATTTTTTTTAAAGGTGGCTGATTGTGGCAGATCGAATACCTAGAGTGCTTTTGGCTTCGTCGGCTGTTAGGGCTGGCAAGTCAGCTTTCTCGCTTGGGTTAGCGATAGCTTTGAAGAAAAAAAACCTTAATCCGTCTTTTGCTTTGACTAAAGCCGATTTTTATCAAGTGATCTTGCTTTCCCGTTTGACCAAGCGAGCCACTAGAATAATTGATCGCAATATATTATCAGTTGGACAAACTCTTGGCTCATTAGCGTATGCCGGTCTTGGGGCTGATTTAGTGATTGTTGAAGGTAGTGGTTCTTATGTTGGAGAAAGTCAATCGATTAGTGATGCTGAAGTAGGCATAAGCACTAAAACACCGGTGGTTTTAATGGCGGATGTCGAGCAATTAGGCGGCAGTTTGCAAGCTTTGTTGAAAGGTTACTTTGATTCATTGCCGGATAGTCGGATCGCGGCTCTTATTGCCGCGCCCTATCCAATTTATTCTGCAGACAATTCAGAGAGAGATGTATCTCGAACTGTTGGCGATATTGCTGAGCTGATCGGAAGATATTCTTTGCCTAAGCTTTTAGGGCAATTGCCAAAGTTGTCTTGTAATTTTTCTCAATTGCCAGAAAATGATTTTTCTGAGATGCGCAACTTGACTCTCTTAGATCGTTTGTTGTTGGTTGAAATTGGTGAGTGGGTTGATGCGCACGTTGATCTTGACTTGCTGCTTGATGTAGGCGCTACTGCTCAAAGTATCAAACAACCTCAGATCGAAGGAGCATTTTCAAGTCGCCGCGCCCGCATAGCGGTTTCACTCGATAGCTGTTTTGTTGGTGGTTTTCAGGAAAACATTGAATTTTTAAAACTTTTTGGCGGGGAGGTTGTTCCTTTTTCTCCGTTGAGCGATCGGAAATTGCCCGAACGCATAGGAGCTATCTATCTTACTGGGGGTTTTGTTAAAGATTATGTTGACGAGCTAAATAGCAATGGCGAGTTAAGGGAGGAAATAAAGCGTTTTGCCGACTCTGGCGGAGTGATTTATGGCGAGGGCGCTGGGGCTGCTTATCTTTGCAAAAGCATCTCGCTTGATGGTGGTAAGCAAACAGTCAAAGGAATCGGTTTGATCGCGTCCGAAGCTGTTTGGGTTGGAGACGCTAGGCAAAGTTACATTGAGTGTCGCACGATTGAAGATAGTATTTTGGGCAGCTCTGGAGAGATTGTTCGCGGCGTTAACTTTAACAGTTGGAAATTACCCGGCGACTATTCGCGTCTTGTTAAAGTCTTCTCTGCTGGATATCTTGACTCGGGGATTTCTTTTACTGAAGGTTATTCGCCGACGGCCAACTCTTTGGCGACCTTTTCTTTTCTTCATTTCGGCTCTAATCCAAAAATTGCTAAACGGATAGTTGATGCCGCCGAAGTTGCTTTAAGATAACTTGCTAGATCTGTTTTTTTTATTCCTGCTGAAGTTGTTTGGGAAGTTATTTGTAAGTTGTTAGCTAGCTTGAAGGTGTTGGCAAATTCCCAAGTTTTTTATCAGCTTTTTATGTTATGTGCTCAACTTTTCTCTTAAATTTTATACAGTGTGTCCTGCTGTTGAGATGATCTTGTTCTGAATTTTGTATGTCAAGAGCAGGCTTGAAGGCTTATGCGAATGCAAGACGGGGCGGAGTGTTTTGGAAGTTTCAAGTAAAATTAAGCGCATTTGACACCGTATTTGTTTTTTAAAAAAGTGAGCGCATAGTTTTTTAAGCAGATTTGATGTAATAATTTTGTGATTTGGTGCGGGATATAAGCTTGTGTTCGGTTTCCCTGAAGATGTTTTTGAAAGCTGTTATTGATTTTATTCCCGAGACGAATCTGAACCGATTTGAAGGCGGAACTTTGTCTGTTTTTTTGATTAGTTGCTTCGTGTTTTTAGCATAGCAGGTTTTTTACTATGCCAGAGCCGTTAAAACGGTTAATTTTAATTGATCGCCACAGATTTTTGGTTTGCTTTAAATCTGTGGCGTTCGCCAATCGCCGAGCGGCAAGCAAGCGCGCTACTTGAACCACTCCAGCAATCTGCTGAAAATACGGCTGATGATGCCACGACTAGGATTTTGTAATCTCAATTCAGCTTGAACTTTATTATATTCAGAACTAATCAAATCTCCAGTACAATGCGTTTCATTTAGGAAACGCTCGTTGAAGCGATCATATAAATGTAAAAGCTGATAGACATTGTACCCATTCTTGTTCCGTGCCTTGAGTATGTCAGGATATGTCACTCACTAAGACACCGGCAGCTTCGGCGTACTTAATAATCAGTGGTGTAAATTTCTCCCTAGAACCTTCTGTAGTATTGATGAGCCTAATTGCATTATAATCTTGGTTGTTTTTTGCTGTTAATACTTCCTTAAGGCATCCGGCAGCTCCTGCCCATTTCAAAATAATCGAAATAATCTGTAAGGCGGCATCTTCATGTAATGGGTCTCTGAAATGATCTCGATCTTCTTCATACCTTGAATTTATCCACCTGTCATATGAGGCGATGAACGCCGTCAAGACGTTATCACGATTGTTATTTTGCGCCGTGAGCACTTCCCTAAGGCATTTGGCCTTTGTGGCAAAACTAATAAAAAGTTTTACCAGATCTTCATTGTTATTTAAGGCTGCAAGCATAAGAATATTATTGCCATTATCATCCTTCTCTGTGAGTACTTTCTGAAGGCAATCGTCGCCGTCAGCTTTAGCTTTCGTAAGAATCTTTTTTATTATAATATTAGCCTTCTCTTAGTTTTCTGATCCGGAATATTGGGAATAATGAAACTTGTCTGGATATGCTATGAGGGGGAATATAATGGACTTAAAGTCTTCAGTAACTTTTGCATACTCCCAAAAAAGATCTCCTAAATCATTAAGAGCAACGGCACTTGCTAAATGATTATTAATCTTGAAGCCTAGCTCAAATCTCTTTTTTAACATAGGTCTGAGTACATCCTCAAGGAATCCATTATCTTTTGCGTATTTAAGAATAAATTTTATCAATTCCTTTTCTTCATCTTTCCCGGAGTACGCTGATTTGGCTTCCATAAGGGCGTTATAGCCATGCTTGTTTTCTGCTGTTAGTAATTCCTTAAGGAATCCTGCATCTTTTGCCTCATTGATAATAAGCTTTGGAGTATCTTGATTGAGACTTTTGAGAGCGAGCAACAATGCATGGTCGCCATCTTCGTTTTTTATCATGAGTATATCCTTAAGGAATCCTGCATCTTTTGCCTCATTGATAATAAGCTTTGCAATATCTTGATTGGAGAGAGCAACCATCAGGGCAGTATCACAATTATGATTAGTTATTACTGACAGTAGATCTTTTAAAAACCCTTGATTTTTAACAGAAGTTAATAAACTTTTTACTTCATTCAAGTTATTAGCTTGGATATAATCAACAAGGGTTGTAACATGTATTATAGCCCTAGGATCTAATTCTAGTAGTGGTAGTTGAGGTTTTTGTTCTGGTCTTTTTTCTTGTGTTAAATCACCCATAAAAACTACTCCTTAATAAAAATTTTTGAAAACAGCTTGTCAAAAACTAACTTACCCAAATATTATTTTAAAAACAAAATTTAAGGTTGTTTATATTTATTATGATACTTAATTTTGAAAATGTCGAAAAAATTACAAAAAAATCGGAGTTTCCCTTAAAAGCTCTCTTTGCCAGCTCAAATCAGCCTGCGCCCGGCTCAATCGCTTGCCTGCTGGTTATCGCTAATACAACCTGCGGATTATTATAACATGCCGGCAATCGCCAATCAAAAAAAAACAAAAGCAGATATGTGCCCCTTTAAAATTACTTATGTGCCCGGCTTTTCTCTTAAATTTTATACAGTGTGTCATGTTGCTCAAGACAATTTGATTTTGGAAATTTTAAAGAGGATGACGATCCTGAGCCAAAAGAAGGAAGATTGTTTGCCTAACGAAAGTTGCACTACTATCAACAGATTTTAGTTTATCAATAGCATCTGGAGCTGGGAGTTTTTAGTTTTTGAAGCTTTGATCCTAAGGAAGCTAAAGGATGCGCACGTAAGCCAGGCGGGCAGATTTTAATCTGGGTTTTTCGTGTTCCTGCAAGCTATACCTGATTTGACGCAAGAGGGAGAATATGCTCACTTTTGAGCTGAGTGTGTCTTCCCCGTTTAGGATGTGCCGATCTGACAGGAATGTTTTAACTGCTTGCCTATTGATGTCATTGTCTGCGCGGCGAACTGTTCTTGGTTGAACCTTTCCCCGTTTTTGCCAACTGATCCTACTTTTCGCCAAACAAGCGGCGCTTTTGGTTTTGCCAGTAAATGCCGTATTTATAAACTCTACATTATAAATAAATATAAAAAACAAACCGTGTTGGCTGTCTGTTTTTAAAAAACTTTTTATATAGTGAAAAAAATTTGGAAAAGATTAAGGCAACTTGATTGTTATAGTGGCGCGCTCTAAGCGATCTAATAAACTTGATAATTTTGCTGTTTGTTCAGGAGCGTTTTTTAAGATTGCTGTTATTGTGATGTTTGGCGCCTCCTGAATGTAGTAAGGCTCTTGCCCGCGAGTTGATTCTTTAGTAGGAATAAAATACGTTTCCGGTCCATTTTTGATTATATATAAATCGGCTTTTTTCTCTATCGTAACCGTATCTGACCCGATTTTAAATAAAGGTTGTTGATGGTTGGCTTCTAATAATAGCTCTAATTTGCTTGTTATTTGAGCTAGATTGAAGCTTGAAGTTATTTGAGTTGTTGCAGAGCGCATAATCGACTTAAAAAAACTCGGCTAGAAATTGGCAAAGAGCCGCTAAAAGAGCGAGTAGTATCGAAATGGTAATAAACAATCCCACTATTGATAATATCAATTCTCGCTGAGCGTTTTCCATTAAGTTTCTTTTAAAAGCTAGTTAATGTTTTTTTTTTGAGGAGTAACTTTACTGCCCTTTTCTTGCCGCCTTAAGGTTGGATCGTTGATTTTTTCTGTTTGCCAAAGCCGCTGAAGAAGGCAGAGCCCGTTTTTTTGGAATTCTGCCTTTTTCTCTGTCGCTAGCAGTCTGGGCGAGTTTTATTTGGCCGCTTTCCATCTTGTCTATAAAAAGATTTTTGCTGGTTAAGCTTTCAAGCTCTGCCATTTTGGAGCTAGATAATTTTTTAGAAGCTGAAAAAATGAAATAGGTTGAACCGCGAAATTCTGGAAGATATCCTGTGCATTCGCAACCAACTTGTTCAAGAGTATCTGCGAATTGAACGAATTTTCTATCAGCGCCATTGACTATAACGTATAGCCGGGAGCTTGAATCTTTTTGCAATAACCTTGCGTAAACCTCTTTATTTTCATTTTCCGCCAGCAAGCTTGGTTGAATAATCAGGTTAACTACTTTAAGGGATGGGCAATTGATTTCATCTAAACCCGGGAGATCGGCAGAGACTATACCGCCTGCGAGTTGGTCGTTATCGGGACCCTTTTTGATCGAACTGGTTATTTTTTCTTTAATTTTAGCTTCTTTTTTTAGGGAGTTTAGATATTTAATTTTTTCATCACTGTTTTTTGTTTGACTCTCTCTAAGTATAATTTTTAGGTACTTTTCTGGTAAGTTTGTTGTCTCAATTTGTAGGCTACTGCTAGCTAATGATTTGCAAAAAACTCCTATACCTAGTTTGCCTAAAAATTCTGGCATAAGGGCGGTGTGAATAAAGCCAAACTTATTTAAATCAAACGGGTTAAATGTAACTGCTTCTTGGCTATCAGGTTGGTTGTCGGTGTAAACTGAGTGGGTTCTAAGCGAGCGCCACCCTCTTTTTTGAGCGAGTTTCGAAAGAAAATCTATAAAAGATTTAAAAACAAAATCTTTGGCGGAATAGAAATCTGGGTTAAGCGCCATAAATGTTATGGTGGCAGAATCGCAATATGGCTTGCCATCCGTTACGGCAAAATGAGCGACTGTCGTTGATTGGTTGCGATTTGAGTCGTCTTGAAAACTTGCTTCGATAATTACACTGCAAAATCTTTTGCCGATACGTGATCGCCAAAACTCTCGCTTCAGTACACCGGCGATTGGATAGCTGGTTCCATAACACCTTTGGAAAAGGGAGATAATTTTAGCGATATTTTCTGAATTGTCAGCGCAAAGAGCGGAGATGGTGAGTCTGAACGGTTCTAAAGGAGAATCTATGGCGTTGCTGTCGACGTTGTTTTCTATCTTATTTGTATTTTGAGAGCTGGTATTGTCTGCAATACTCATAATAATTTTGTTTATATATTATATATCTAATGTTTTATTCAGGTTAATTTTAGTTAAAAAAAATATAGCAATTAAGGTTATTTTAATTTAAATTATTGTTTAGATTATTAAAGGATATCTTGCTTTATCTATCTGTTTGTTTAGCTTCCCGATCCTTAAGTTTACTGGCTAATAAATACATTAAAAGACTCCCTTTTCTTCTGACAAATTAGCTAAACTTAAACAGCCTAATAATGAATAATAAAACGGGTTTCGATTTGACTCAACTATCAAGCTTAATAAATTGCTCTTTAGATCTGTTATAAGGAGGGTATGATGACAAATAAATGTAGCTTTTACGGGCGTTTAATTTATCTTATAGAATTTTAACTCATTTAAAACTAGCGAGTTTTCGTAGAATAATCATTCTATATTGTCAGGGATTTTTGGCTGATGTCAACGAAGATCAGAGGAAACATACGGGGACTATCAACTAGCCAACTGCGAGCTATTCACCGACTTGGCAGGCGCAAGCTTGATCCAGAAGAGTTTATCTCGCTTGATCTGGCACGCGAACTGCTTGAGGCAAGTGAACTTGCTGGCAGGATAGTAGGTCTTTTAATCTCTCGTGAAGGTAGGATTGAGGAGGTGTTTGTCGGCGATCGGCGCATTTTGTATATACCTGATCTTGGTCGCTACAGGCTCGGAGCTGGGCGACTCCGTCGCTTGCGACTTGTTTTTGCTAATCTTAGTAAAAATGCCCCCAAAATACCTAATGATATACTGACCGATCTTGAAAAACTTCGCTTTGATGGTGTTATAGGAGTTTCGCGATCAAAGTCAGGTATTTCTTATGGGTTCGCGAGTTTAAATCCTAACTTTGAAAAAGATGGAGTCGGTGCGTTTGAAAATTATTTTGAAAAATTATCAGATTTTAACAAAGACTTTAGCGAGTTTATCGCTAGCTTAGAAAGAGAGCTTAGCGGTGGGGGCGGTTCGAAGCAGTCGGCGGCGCTTAGAAAAATTACTAAGTCAGCTGGCTTTAATGGCGCAGTTTTGGTCGGAGTTTATTCGATTTCTCAAGTTGAGGTTGAAGATCGGATTGATGAGATGGTTGAGCTTGCGCGAACTGCGGGAATATCGATTCTTAAAACGATAATTCAAAGGCGGATCCCAGATCCGCGAACCTTGCTTGGTAAGGGGAAGATAGAAGAGCTGAGCTTGGAATGCCTCCGTCTTGGGGCTGAATTGATTATTTTTGACGGCGAGCTGAAGCCGTCTCAGTGGCGTTCAATCACTAAAGCTACCGACCGCAAAGTTATTGATCGCGGTATGTTGATTTTGGACATATTTGCGCGCCGAGCTTTGAGTAGAGAGGCGAAGATGCAAGTTGAACTTGCTCAATTAAAATACAACCTGCCTCGTTTGACAGAGATGGATTCCGGTTTGTCGCGTTTGTCTGGCGGTATAGGGGGGCGCGGTCCGGGGGAAACTAAACTTGAGATCAATAGGCGGCGGGCGCGCGATCGCATTTCGATGCTTGAAAAGCAGCTTGAAAAAATAGAAGCCAGAAGATTGCTCCAGAGAAAATTACGAAGTGAAAGCTTAGTGCCTCAACTTGCGATTATTGGTTACACAAATGCTGGCAAATCAACTCTCTTTAATCGTTTGGCGAATGATGGTGTTTTAGTCGAGGATAAGCTTTTTGCGACTCTTAGCCCAACTGCGCGCAAGGTACGTATCTTTGGGGAGTTAGGTGGCGTGCGACGTTCCGTTGATCTTGTTGTTAGCGATACGGTTGGTTTTATTCGCGATCTGCCTGATGAGTTGCGCTTTGCTTTTAAGGCAACCCTTGAGGAGCTTGGCGAAGCGGATCTTTTGATTCATCTGGTTGATGTGAGCGATTCTGATTATGAAAGTAAAATTGCGGCGGTTGAGACAATTTTGCAAGAGCTTGGTTTTTTGGATATCCCAAGGATAATAGTGGCTAATAAGCTTGATTTATTGGGAAAGGAAGCGCTAACCGCTTTTAAAGAGCAAAACGATTTAATAATTATTTCTGCTAAGAGTGGTTTTGGAATTGATCAATTAAAGGGTTTTCTTTTACAACAATTTGCAAGTTATTGATAATGAAGGGTTTGCAATTGTACTAGTTGCCAAAATTACCATTTGGCAAGTAAAATTGTAAGTGTCAATCTTTTTGTTGTTATTATGAGTAAGTTGTCAAAGCCGATGGGAGATCCCGCGTTCGCGCCGTTTATCTTAAGAGTATCGCTCGGGTTATATCTGGTTCTTGCTGGTAGATTGAAAATAGATACTGTCCAAGAATTCGTTAAGGTTGTCAAAGATGTCAGCGGTTTTCCAGATCACTTAGCGATAGTTTACGCAACAAGTCTTCCTTATATTCAGATCTTTGCTGGCGCTCTTTTAATTTTAGGTCTTTGGACAACTCTTGGAGCTCTCCTCTCCTCTTATGCTTTGATAACTACTTTTTTGATCTTTGCGGCTCCAACTTTTAAGGCTGATTATCAAAAGTGGTATGGTGATATGACTTTATTAAAAGAGTTAGTCGTGGTAGTTGCTTCGCTTTCAATTTTATATAGTGGCAGCGGAGCTTTTAGCTTTGATCGGCTTCGCAAATCAGATTAAAATTTCGGCTTTTTCAAGGGTCATCTCTGGCGAAACTTGTGTTTAGCTTAAAAAGTAAGTAAAAGAGATTTTATTGGTTATTCCTATGTTTAAGTATTTAGCGATTGTAGCCTTATTTTTCTCTCTTTTAACAATATCAGCTTGTTCTCAGTCGGCTAGCACGCCAGTTGATCTGGCTGAACCTAAGGAGCTTGGAGCAGGTGGTGGTAGTGAGCGTTTAAATATTGCTGAAGAGCTGGTTGGTTCTCCTGAGGAGCTAGTAAGGCGCGCTAAAGAGCTTTTTGGTTTAGCTCTTTATGATCCAGCTCGTGCGATCTTTATTAAAATATTAAATGAGTATTCCCCGGGACCGTACGCGGAATTCGCGGCGCTTAAAATAGGAGATTGTTTTTTTGAACAGGGAGAGTACGGGGCGGCGGCCGCCGCTTATGAGGATTTTTCCAAAGAGCATCCAGCTAGCAGTGAAATTACTTATGCCTTACTTAGGGCGGCTCGAAGCCATGAGCTGACTAATCGCGGCATCGGGCGCGATCCAACTCCGCTTTATAAGGCGCAAGAAATTTTAAAAAAACTTCTTAATGATTATCCAGATTCTCTTTATGCCGGAGCCGCTCGCAGATATTTAGCTTCCGTCAATTATAAACTAGCGAGCCATGAGCAAACAGTTATCAAGTTTTACAAAAAGCGTGGCAAAGCGGCGGCGATGGAAGCCCGCTTGATTGATTTTAAAAAAAATTGGAACGAGTTTGTCAAAGACGACGCGGATCTAGCTGATCAAGAGATGGCTCAACTATTTGAGGAGCGTAGCGCTAAAGCTTTAGAGCTTTTAGTTGCTAATAAAAGTGGCGCTCTAGAGCAGGGTGTTGTTGATTTAGCTTCAGATGTTCGGGCGTTGGCTGGTAATCAAACCAGTAATCAAAAAAGCGCTGAAAAATCTTCAAGTAAGCGCCATCAAAATTTGTTAATTTCGCAGGGTAGTAGCGAAAATCAAAATAGCTTGAAAGGGGTCAAGGGTTATCAGTATATCGCTAATAAGGGTAAGTATAAATTAGATCAGATTCTGTCTGGTGATTATGCGGCTAGTGGTGAATTTAACGAGATAACCTGCCAACAATTTGGAGAGAAACAAGCTTTGCAAATTCGTTTTTTTGGGGAGAGTTTTGCTCCTCTTTTACGAGAGAGTATTCGCGCTCAATTAGCAGGCGCCAAAGATGGACAGATTGATAAATTGCGGTTAGAAAACTTTAAGCTAAAAAGCGGCAATACTCATTGTATGGGAGGGGAGTTTAGTTGGAGTGGGGAGATCATCAATTTGCCGCGAGACATTTTGTTGGAGCCGTTTTTTTTAGCGCGTCCTCCAAGATTATTATTGCTCCATCATGGTCAGCAAAATTTTGCTCTTAATACCGAGCGTCAATAATCAAAAAACAATCTTTTTCTGTTGTAGTTTTGTTATCTGGTTTGTGATAACCATCTCAAATGTTAGGAATTTTCTAATAGTTGACTAATAGTTTGTTTTAAGGTTAAGTTCGCTTACTGAATGGGGTAATTTTTATGAAGGCTAAAATACTGATAACTGGGGCGGCGGGAGAAATTGGCAGTGAATTGGCAAAAGCTTTGGCAAATTCTCGTTCGGCGGCGGAAATTATACTTTTAGATCTGAAACCTTCTAAATACGAGTTGCCAGCCGGTGTTAGATTCGTGACACGAGATATATTAGATACAGATTTTCTAGCTTCATTGTTTGAAGAGAATGATTTTGAGATTATTTTTCATCTAGCGGCGATTCTTTCTTCAAGCGGAGAGCGCGATCCGATGCTCGCGCACAGAGTTAACGTTGAGGGCTCTCTTAATATGTTGAAGCTTGCAAGTGAGTTTGGGGCGCGAAGAGGTGAAGCTGTTAAATTTATCTTTCCAAGTACGATTGCTGTTTATGGATTGTCTCCCGAAGAGTTTCTTTTGAAAATTACCGAAGAGTTGGCTTTGAGTCCTATAACCATGTATGGGGTAAATAAACTATATGTGGAACATCTTGGACGTTATTTTGAAGCGCATTATGGAGGGATGCCGAGGCTGGCTAATTCGGGCGTTGACATTAAAAAAGATGGAGGCTTGCGAGATCTTTCAAAGAGAACGGTTGATTTTAGGTCGGTGCGTTTTCCCGGCATTTTGAGCGCGTTTACTTTGCCTACGGGCGGCACCAGTGATTACGCGCCGGAGATGATTCACGCAGCTGCTCGTGGCGAGTCGTATACTTGTTTCGTGAGCCACGAAACGGTTTTGCCTTTTATGGCGATGCCTGATGCTGTTGGCGCTCTTTTAAAACTTGCGGCCGCCGATAAAACCTCTTTGTCAAGAGTTGTTTATAACGTTAACTCATTTTCTATCTCTGCTGGAGAGATTGAAGAGCTTTTGAGGGAACACTTTGATTCTTTGCAAGTTAGTTATAAACCTGATTTGGCGCGGCAGGCGATTGTTAATAGTTGGCCAAAGTTTTTAGATGATAGTTTGGCGCGCCGCGAATGGGGATGGCGGCCCGATTTCAATCTTGAAAAGACTTTTATGAATTATTTGATTCCAAATATTAAAAAATATTATAAGTAAAATCGTGAAAATTATTTTTGAAATTTAATAATTATATTGTAAAGATTCGTATGTTTGATCAAGCGGCTGGTGAGTACAGTAAGGTATTAGAAGAGATTCGCGGTTCTGGTTTGTATAAATCGGAGCGAGTTATAGATTCTCCACAATCAAATAAGATTAGGATAGGGGATCGAGAATATCTTAATTTTTGCGCCAATAATTATCTTGGTTTAGCAAATGATGCTGATTTGAAGGAGGCTGCCAAGAGAGCGATTGACGAATATGGCTTTGGTTTGGCGTCAGTGCGTTTTATATGTGGTACGCAAACGATCCATAAAGAGCTTGAGATGGAGTTGGCTAAGTTTTTAGGCTTTGACGATGCCATTTTGTATGCCTCATGTTTTGACGCCAATGGCGGGTTGTTTGAGGTTTTGCTCGGGGAAAATGACGCTGTTGTCAGCGATGCTCTTAATCACGCTTCGATTATTGATGGTATTAGGCTTTCGAAGGCGAAGCGTTTTCGTTATCTGCATAATGATATGAATGATTTGGAGGGGCGCCTTAAGGAGGCTCGTGCCGCTGGCGCTAAAAAGATAATAATCGCGACTGATGGTGTTTTTTCGATGGACGGGGAGTTTGCGGATCTGAAAACTATTTGCGATTTGGCGGAGAGATATTCGGCGCTGGTGATGGTCGATGAGTGTCATGCCACTGGTTTTATAGGGGCAAGTGGTCGTGGTACGGCGGAGCTTTGCGGGGTTGAGGGGAGGGTAGATATAGTGACTTCTACTTTAGGTAAGGCTTTGGGAGGAGCGGTTGGTGGTTTTGTTGTTGCCCGCAGAGAAATTATTGATCTTTTGCGGCAAAGAAGCCGCCCGTATCTGTTTAGCAATTCACTGCCGCCGCCAATAGTTGGCGCCAGTTTGGCGGCCCTTGCGAGAATCAAAAAGGGAGGTGACTTAAGAACTAAGCTGGCTGAGAATACTCGCTATTTTAGGGGTGAGCTTACTAAGTTAAATTTAGTTGTAAAGGGGGATTCTCATCCGATTGTGCCGATTATGATTGGTGATGCCAAGTTGGCGGCTGTTGCAGCCGAAAAATTTTTGGAGCGGGGAATTTATGTAATTGCTTTTTCTTATCCTGTAGTACCTGTTGGGGAGGCTCGCATTCGCACTCAAATTTCGGCAGCGCACTCAAGGGGTGATATTGATCGCCTTTTAGAGGCGGTCGAATTTTTAAAAGATTTAGTTTAACAGTCAGGAGCTTAAGGGGGTAGCAGGCGGACTAGGCAATTGAGTTCTGGTGTAACTTGGCGGTGGTTTAAGTAGGTTTTCTAATTTGTGGATAGACGCCAGAAGTTGTGTAAATGTTATTTGTTTATCGCCGCAAATGTCCTTTGGTAGTTTATTATTTGTTTTACTAGAGTTGTTGACAATTTTTTCTAGAGCTTCTAGAGCTGACTTAAATTCATTAAAAGTTATAGAGAGTGTTCTTCCTTTATATTCTTGTAAAGGTTCGGGTAAACTCTGAAAATTTTCAGTTGAGCCGATTCTTTTAACAATCTCTTTAGCTATGTAATCAGCTAAAATATCCTTATGCTCCTGTTTTGCGAATTGTGTTTTGGTTATCTCATCAGGAAGTTTATCGAGTATTTCTGTCAGCTTCAGATTGCTATTAGTGAGAATTTCCTTTATATCATAAGGTATTACGAATTCCTTTGGGGTATCACCAAACACAGTTGGCGCATCGTTGGCAATAGTGGTAGTTTCAGCATCTATTATGGCAGTTGGAATATTTGATTTGAGATTTTCAAGAAAGTTTGCCAAACAAAACTGCTTAGCATTAAGCGTTAAACCTAAGCTTTCGTTGTCGATTACCGAATCATAATCTTCATTTGAAGCTGAGATATTGCTAGGAGCAAAGTATTTCTCTGAGATCTCACTCCAAACATTAGGCGCGTTTTTGAGTTCAGGATAGATCATGTAAATTAGGTCTTTAATATTGTTTGCTACATCTTCTTTTGCCGCTATATAGGATAGAAACATCGCCATTTTAATATGATATTCAGCCTCCCAATATGGGGAAAAATGCTGTTTAAATTTTGCAAGCTCTTGCAACGCTAAATGAGGATGATTATTCAAAATATTGTCTATGTGATTTCGCCACTCCTGCTGATTGTATGGATCGACGCTCTTTGTAAGATGGCATTGAAAATCGCTCGGCAAAGTATCGTTCAATCGGGTGTTTTGCGTGTTGCTTAGCTGAGCTAAAATCGCTTTTAGTCCATCTAAATTGCCACTGGCGGCGAACACCGCCGCTTCCTCTAAAATGTTTAGATACTCCTCTTGTTTGGCTGAGTTTCTCTCTTCATTAATAAGAACATCAAAAGGAACTATTTTAATATTGTCAATGCCAACTTTTAAAAACTCCCTTTCTAGAGTATCCCTGTAATGTTCTGAATAAAGATATAACACAAACGGCTCCCGCCTATCTCCAAACTTGCGAATACGGTCTAAAATAACCACTCTTTCAAAAATATCCTGCGGGGCGCCGCCCCACTTGGCGCCGGCAAAAAGGATATTTTCGGAGAAAAAATTAATTTTCCTCAACTCTCCTGGAAGCTTTATGGGAGCGGCGGGCGCTAAGCGGTTAAGCGGGCAACTAGTTTGTTTAATCGCGCCGACAATTGAGTTGAAAATTTGACCTTTTAGCAATAACCCTAGTTGATAAACTTCTTTGGCGGTCTTTAGACGATGGAAAGCGCCGTTTTCAAAGATAAAATGAACTTTCTGTTTAACTTCTGGCGCGTTGGTTTTGCTGTAAATTGCCGTGTAAAGAACCCTAGGTCCATGCTCATTCGGCTTCAACGGAGTAATTATAAAATCGCATGTTAAAAGATTACGCCCAGCTCCAAATGACCACGGTTCGTCTACAGTCTCTCCGTTTGGACAGAGCATGGCTTTTTTTAACTTGCCGTAATCTCCGTCAACCAAATCCGGGATAACATTTTTAATGATTGTTTCTTTGCCAGGCGGTTTAGAATAAGCCTCGGCTAAAAGAATATTTAAAAGTTCTTGGCTTGTAATAAATCTATTTTGTTGGTTGTCCCAAAAAAACTTGCATTGTCCTGTTTGAATAGCGCCGTTGTCATCTTTCTTGTATGTGTATGTGGCTTCTATCTCTACGGAAAATCTTTTAGCATGTAACCGTTCTTCCTCATTTTCTCCCAACTCTGGTCTTTTAACTTTAAAATCGCATGTTAAAAGATTACCCCCAGCTCCAAATGACCACCGTTCGCCTACAGTCTCTCCGTTTGGACAGAGCATGGCTATTTTTAACTTGCCGTAATCTCCGTCAACCAAATCCGGGATAACATTTTTAATGATTGTTTCTTTGCCAGGCGGTTTAGAATAAGCCTCGGCTAAAAGAATATTTAAAAGTTCTTGGCTTGTAATAAATCTATTTTGTTGGTTGTCCCAAAAAAACTTGCATTGTCCTGTTTGAATAGCGCCGTTGTCATCTTTCTTGTATGTGTATGTGGCTTCTATCTCTACGGAAAATCTTTTAGCATGTAACCGTTCTTCCTCATTTTCTCCCAACTCTGGTCTTTTAACTTTAAAATCGCATGTTAAAAGATTACCCCCAGCTCCAAATGACCACCGTTCGCCTACAGTCTCTCCGTTTGGACAGAGCATGGCTACTTGCAACGCGCCTTGATTTCCGTAAACCAAATCCGGGATAACATTTTTAATGATTGTTTCTTTGCCAGGCGGTTTAGAATAAGCCTCGGCTAAAAGAATATTTAAAAGTTCTTGGTTTGTAATAAATCTGTTTTGTCGGTTGTCCCAAAAAAACTTACATTGTTCTGTTTGAACAGCAGAGTTGTTATCTTTCTTGTATGTGTATGTGGCTTCTATCTCTACCGAAAATCTTTCAGTATGTAACCGTTCTTCCTCATTTTTTCCCAACTCTGGTCTTTTAACCTTAAAATCGCATGTTAAAAGATTACGCACAGCTCCAAATGACCACGGTTCGTCTACAGTCTCTCCGTTTGGACAGAGCATGGCTTTTTTTAACTTGCCGTAATCTCCGTAAACCAAATCCGGGATAACATTTTTAATGATTGTTTCTTTGCCAGGCGGTTTAGAATAAGCCTCGGCTAAAAGAATATTTAAAAGTTCTTGGCTTGTAATAAATCTATTTTGTTGGTTGTCCCAAAAAAACTTGCATTGTCCTGTTTGAATAGCGCCGTTGTCATCTTTCTTGTATGTGTATGTGGCTTCTATCTCTACGGAAAATCTTTTAGCATGTAACCGTTCTTCCTCATTTTCTCCCAACTCTGGTCTTTTAACTTTAAAATCGCATGTTAAAAGATTACGCACAGCTCCAAATGACCACTCGCCTACAGTCTCTCCGTTTGGACAGAGCATGGCTTTTTTTAACTGGCCGTAATCTCCGTAAACCAAATCCGGGATAACATTTTTAATGATTGTTTCTTCGCCAGACTTACTACGATAATAAGCATTCAACAATAATTGATTTAGCAACTTCTGATTGCTAATTAGCTTCTTAGTGGCGCCTTTTGTATCCAAATCGGTTGTTGGCAGATGGTGTAAAATAAATTCCAGCGGTTTTTCTCCAGTGTTACCGCTTAATTGAAATTTATAAGTAAACTGTTTGCGACCAGAATCCAAATCAACACATTCAACGTTTATAAGATTGATCTTTGTAGCTTTCTTAATCCTACTTATTGCAACATTATTCAGTCCATCAATTTTACCTTCTGTAACTTCTCCGTTAGGCAACGGAAAACCGCCCGCAGATATAGAGCTTTTTAGCTCGCTTGTAACGTCAATACTTCCACACCACTCCTTTTTGCCTGATTGCAAAACCTGATTGTAAATATCTTGTAAAGTGGTCTCTTGGTGTTTAGCAGGTTGACCGGGAGCGATATAAGTAAACATCTTACAGAATCCTTATTTAATAAGTAAATTAAGATATTTTAATTGATTTAATCTATTATAATTATAGTAACAGAATTTGGCGGCTAATCAATTTTGCTGATCAGCTATTAGCCTTAAAAACAATCACTACTTTGACAGATAATGTTATAAATTTGACGTTTGTTTTGTTTGTTGCAAATTTATTGTAGGCCAAGCCCTAGCTTATTACACAAGATCTTCTAGACAAGCTCCAAAGAAAGAAACAACTTGTTTTTTAGAGAATTCCAATAATTTCGAGTATCAGCTTTTTGATTTTAAGTAACCCTCTTTTTCGTTTTGTTATGTAAAAGAGATCTTTGTGCTGTCAATCGTGACGGCTCAAAAAATTTTTAAACGGCATGTTGTATTCTACAACTCTATTGAAATCTTATTTTGGCGCGCTACGCGGCGGCGAAAACATAAAAATTGATTCTGTTCGTGTAATTTTGAAAATTCTTTTTCTTAAGCGGGAGTTTACTTTGCAATCAACTCGTTTGCGGCTGAAGATTCTGATCGCCACCTCCACCAACGACGTTGTTAATTGCCTGATCAATCTCCTCAGCAACAAGAGTTTCTTTCTCTAGTACCGCTTTGGCAAGGTTATGCAAGGCTTGCAGTTTGTTTGAAAGGATTGTGCGTGCGGTGTTTTTCGCGTTTTCTATAATATTTCGCACCTCGCGATCGATCTCAACTTGAGTTGCCTCTGAATGTTCGCGCGGTTTGCCAATGTCGCGACCCAAGAAGATATGCTCGTCTTTGTTGGAATAATGTATCGGCCCCATTTTATCGCTCATTCCCCATTCACAAACCATGCGTCGAGCAATCTCGGTTGCCCGCTGAATGTCGTTGCTAGCGCCGGTAGTTTGCTCGCCAAATACTAATTCCTCGGCTTCGCGTCCTCCGTAAAAGATAGCTAACTGATCGACCCAATACTCACGAGTATAATTATGTTTATCACTTTCCGGCAGTTGTTGAGTTAAGCCTAATGCCATACCGCGCGGCACGATTGTTAGCTTGTGCACTGGGTCGGCGTTTTTTAAAGACTTTGCCACCAAAGCGTGACCTGCTTCATGATAAGCTGTAGTCAGTTTCTCTTTTTCCGAAAGCAACAGGGAACGCCGCTCTGCCCCCATCATCACTTTATCCTTGGCATATTCAAAATCGGAGCGATCAACCTTATCCTTATTTTTGCGAGCCGCATATAGGGCGGCTTCATTGACTAAACTTTCCAGATCTGCCCCTGAAAAGCCGGGGGTTCCGCGAGCAACAACTTCTAAATTAACATCTTCCGCCAAAGGCACTTTTTTGGAGTGAACTTTTAATATCCCTAAACGTCCCTTTAAATCGGGGCGCGGCACGATGACCCTCCGGTCAAATCGCCCGGGCCTTAGCAGAGCCGGATCTAATACGTCCGGTCTGTTGGTGGCGGCGATCAAAATTACACCCTCGTTGCTGTTAAATCCATCCATCTCAACAAGCAATTGGTTGAGAGTTTGCTCTCTCTCATCGTGTCCTCCTCCCATGCCGGCGCCGCGATGGCGGCCGACGGCATCAATTTCGTCGATAAAAATTATGCAAGGAGCGTTTTTTTTACCTTGCACAAATAAATCCCTTACTCTTGAAGCGCCGACACCAACAAACATCTCCACAAAGTCTGAACCTGATATGCTAAAAAAGGGCACGCCCGCCTCGCCAGCAATTGCTCTTGCTAGCAAAGTTTTACCGGTTCCCGGGTGGCCTACTAATAAAACGCCTTTAGGTATTCTACCACCGAGCTTGACGAATTTTTTCGGATCTTTTAAAAAATCAATAATTTCTTCAAGCTCTTCGCGCGCTTCGTCTATGCCGGCAACGTCTTCAAAAGTTATTTTTTTCTGACTTTCGTTGAGGAGCCGCACTCTGGCTTTTCCAAAACTAAAACCTTTGCCAGCTCCCATCTGCATCCGATGTAGAAAATAAAACCAAATAAAGAGCAAAATCAAAAAGGGAAGAAGATTGACTAAAACCACCGTGTACCAAGCCTGCTCGGCTGGTTGCTCAACGTTAATTACTACTTTTTTTGATCGAAGAACCTCTATCAGCTTGTCATCTTGTTGAGGCGCAATCGTTTTAAAGCGCTCTTTTTTCTCTTTGCGCTGGCCAGTAATGTTGTTGCCCTCAATTGTTACCGAAGCCACAAGGCCTTCCTCGACCTGATTTAGGAACTCGGAGTAAGGAAGCTCCAAGCGTGCTCCACTTTGCTGGCGAGAAACGCTGTAAAACATTAAAACAACAAGTCCAAAAAGGATCCAAAAGGCGGGATTTTTAAAAGCTTGATTCAATTTTACTCTCGAAAATTAGAAAAATTAGACCTGATTATTCTAATAAACCCTTTTGTTCGCCGCAAGGCTATCTGACCACTAAATTGGATTCTTTGGCGATTGTTGTTGCTGAGAAAATCTATAAAATCACAGCTTGCTTGATATCCCGGACGATAGCCAATTATTTTCTCTAAAGACGCCGCCGCTAGTCGCCAAGCGATGGCGCTTGGTGATTTTTTAAGCTCTTTTTTAAAGTAATTTTGCCAATCACTTGAGCCAAACTTTAAGGCCGCTAGTTTACTGATTTTCTTACTCACCAGCTCGTCGAAATATTCAAAGTCTTGGCCAAGAAGCGCCGCGCGTCTTGATAAAACATCCTGGACACGAGCATCGAAATTTTTTTCTAAAAATGGTATTAATTTTAGACGAACTTTGTTTCTTAAATATTCAATTGATCGGTTGGTTATGTCTTCGCGCCAAGTATAGCCAGACTTGCGAGCCCAGCTGATTATCTCTTTTTTGGTGATATATAAAAACGGCCTCAGCAATTTTCGTCTTTTATCAAAGAAAGTTATAGCGCGAGGCTCTTTGTTGCTAATAAGACGCATCAGTAAATTCTCGGCTTGATCGCTGGCGTTGTGCGCCGTCAGCAAGAGATTTAATTTATGTTTTTTTAAAACTTGAGCAAAGAATTGATAACGTTTTTCCCGTCCCCAACTCTCAAAATTAATTTTTTGTTTATTTGGAGGTTTGAGCCTCTTGAGATGGAATTTCAGCTTATGCCTCTTTGCAAGTTTTCTGACGAAATCCGCGTCTTTTGCCGAATCTTTTCTTAAGCCGTGATCGACATGCGCGACTTGTATCGATAGTTTTAAAAGTTGGCGCAGTTTACAACACTCCTCTAGCAGAACAACGCTGTCAATACCACCCGAGCAAGCGATTAGAATTGCTTTTCCCTTTGGTAAAAAAAGACGCAAGGCTTTCTCGGGGTATAATTTGAAACGAGACATAAGCCGATCTTATGGCGATCTTGTGGTAGAAGCAACCTGTTTGGATAAATTTTTAATTTTTAAACAGACGCTTTGTCAAGTTTTTGAGCTCGTTTTTTCCTTGCTTCTTCGAAGGAGATTGTTTGAGCCGAGTTAATTCCAGCTATAGTTGAATTTTCTGATTTTATCTTATCTGCGCTTTGTTGTTTATTAAATTCTAAAGCAATCTCTTCGATCAGATTTTGTTCTAACTCTAGAAGTGCATTGCCTTCAATATCGAAGTTGATTGTGAGCTCTGATTTCTCTATTTCAGATAGCTTGTTTTTTTCTGCGAGAGATTTTTCGGCGGCGCGTTTAAAAGCTTGCAGGTAACTTTTTTGAACAGTTGGCGGAAAAGTTGATAAAAAATCAAGAAGCTCAATAGCTGCCTCTCCGCCAAAACCTTCAAATAGGTGGTTGATCTGTATCTTGAGGCTTTCAATGCCAAGAGCAAATGGGCCTTTATTATTCTCTTTCATTTTAACTAAGCCGTTTCTTTTTTTTAAATATTTTCAAAAATTTACAAATTCCAGATCCTAACGTAATTTCGCCAAAGATCTTTGACGCCATTCATCTAGCCTTAAGTAATAGATCTTAATATGGTTACTAGTTGATCCTAGTTAAATTTTAGATCAGCTATAAAAAGAGTAAAGTAAAATCAGCAAGTGTTTGATTTTACTTTCTTTTTTACTATTTTTTACTCTCTAAAAGTTGCTTAATTTCACTTGGGACTGCTAGCCAACGATTGACCTCGCTCAAATTGCGGCTGTCGTCGGTTAAGGCGCGAAAGATAGCGGCTTTCTCCTCAAAGTTTAGGAGCTTGCCTGAATTGTCAAGGAGTTTTATTGATTGCTTCCTTTCTGAGGCATGCACTGTCTTAGTCGAAATGACGCTTTGGTAGTAACGTGGGTCAAGATTGCGGTTTTTCAGTTCGCGTTCCGCCATTGTTGAAATCTTTTTCAGCTCGTAATCACTGTTAACTTTTATTGTTTTAAATAATCTCCGGTTTATAATTCTATCAGCCAGATCCGAAACAATGGGATCATCTGATTTTTGCCAACAGTTTAGATGATAGCGAAACCAACTTTCGCGCATAGCGTATATGTTATCTAAGTTCAAGTCGTTCAGTTTGCGAGCCTTGAGAGCTGATTGCATTGTTTCGTCCGCTAATATTTTTATTTTATTTTTTCTTTTTTTTGAGCGGTCGCCGATAAGTTCGCGAATTCTTTTAATAAGAAGAGTGTATAGTAAATCAGCCGAGAGCAATACGCGGTGTTGATAAATTTGCCTATACATCGCATGGCGCGAAACGGCGAAATGCACCATAGCGTCAAGCCTGTTTTCTCGCAAGGCTAAAGAGCCCCCTTTTGTAAGTTGAATTGAGCCGGTTAGGGCGGGAATATTATAATGGCCATAACTAACTCCGGCCATTATGCTATCGACTATGCACCAGTTGCCGCGATCAACGTTCCAGCCGCCGCCGGAGATCAGCTGGCGGCACCAGAGGGGAGTCGATGGTTTCCCTAATAAAATATCAGAGACCATTTGCGGAAGATTGTGAGATCGTTTTCTGAGTAATTGATTTATGCAAGGATCTTGCATAATAATTTTACTTGCTAAATGCTCATGTTGATCAGGAAGGTGAGGAAACCAAATTTTAAAAGCAAGATGAGATCCGGGAGCAAGGTGTCCGATATCGTGTAAGATTGCCGCCGCCGCCACTGCCTCTTTATAAGGGATGATCTCTTTTGGGTTGTTTTGCTCAAGCTTTGTCAGCAGTTGGCAGGCAAGATAGGCGGTGCCAAGGGAATGTCCAAAGCGAGAGTGTTCGTAAAACATATAAACTAATTTGGTGTTTACCGATTGGCTAATATCTCTCAATCTTTGCGCGAACGGAGTTTCGATCAGATCGAGCACAAGCTTTTGCTCGGAAATGTTGGGATCGAAGCTGATAGTTTGGTGAACTACGTCGGCAAATGAGATTGGCTCTGGTAAAATTTTTTTCAAAACTATGCTCCGACTAATTTCTTGATGTTGGTTGTGTTTTTGATGTCTGTATTGAACTATTAACGCTAGTAGTAATATCATAAAGTATCTGAAATTTCACTATCTTGCCTTGGAATTTATGAATTACTGGTTGGTTAAAACTGAACCTCAAGATTATTCGATTTTTAATCTAAAAGAGGATAAAAAAACTCTTTGGACCGGCGTTAGAAACTATCAAGCTCGCTCTTTTTTACGAAAAATGAAGGTTGGTGATCGGGTCTTGGTTTATCACTCTAACTCCGAGCCGAGCGGGATTGCTGGACTCGCGATCGTTAATAAAGAAGCTGTGACCGATCCAACTCAATTTAATAAAAAAAGCCGACATTTTGATCCTAAAAGTTCGATTGATAATCCTCGTTGGTTTGCTCCTGAATTGCGCTTTCAAAAGATCTTTCCCTTTATCTCCCTGAGTCTCCTGCGTAAAACCAAATCGTTAAAAAATCTTTTAATCTTGCGCAAAGGGAATAGATTGAGCGTAACGCCAGTAACTTCTAAAGATTACGAAACCATTATACAACTATCCTCTTTATTATCGAGGTAAATGTTAATTTGTTGAAGCAATGAGTGAAGAGGTTAAGATAAAAACAGCCGACGAGATCAACGTTATGCGACGCGCCTGCCGTTTGGTTGCCGATATATTAGATCAGCTGGGCGATTTTATTAAACCTGACCTTTGCACCGAGGAGATAGATCGTTTCGTTCATGCTAAAACCCTAGCGGCGGGCGCCTCGCCTTCACCGCTTGGTTATCGCGGCTTTCCGAAATCGTGTTGTGTTTCAATTAATGAAGTTGTTTGCCACGGAATTCCATCTCCGTTTGTTGTCTTAAAAAAAGGAGATATTGTTAACGTTGATGTCAGTTGTTACAAGGATGGTTTTCATGGTGACTCTTCGCGTATGTATTATGTTGGCGGCGAGGAAGCTTGCGCTCCGGCTGCCGTTCAATTAGTTGAAGCAACAAAGGGAGCTTTGTATGCGGCGATTGATGAAGTAGCGCCGGGCAAAAAGTTAGGGGACATTGGCGGCGCGATTGAAGAATATCTAGCGAAAAATAATCTTAAGTATGGCATCGTGCGGGAATACACCGGTCATGGTATCGGCAGGGATTTTCATGAACCACCAACGGTTTTGCATTACGGCAGGCGATCTGCTGGTCTTACTTTAAAGGAGGGAATGGTTTTTACGATCGAGCCGATGATCAATGTTGGCACTTATAAGACCGTTCTTTCTAAACTTGACAAATGGACTGTGCGTACCGCCGATGGGTCTCTTTCGGCGCAGTGGGAACATACCATAGCCGTTACAAAAAACGGCTGTGAAGTCTTGACTAAAAGCAGTTCTTTTTAAAAAACCGCTGAAGGTTATCTTTATATTATTTTAACCGATTGAAATTTCTAGATTTTTTAGCAAAAAAAATCCTTTTTGCTAATCAGAGTTTTCTCGCAAAAAATAATCTGTTTTGTACAACATTTAGCCTAGCAAAAAGCATAACTATTTTTAGAGCGCTGAAAGCGGCTTTTTTAATCATTATTTATTTTTTGATAGTTGTTTTTCTTATGGCTGATAATCAAACCTCTGGTAGCAGTTTGCCCCAATTTGACATGGCTTATGATCTTGGCTCTGGCTATTGTCCGATTAAAGAGTTGATGCGCGCTATGATTTTACGAGCAGTTGAAGATTATCACTGTGGCGGCACTTTTCGCGAGGATGCCCTGACATACATGCTCGATCAGGATAGCGACGATCTGCGAGATGAGTATGTGTTTTCATTCTCTTCTGTTTGTAAATATTTAGGTTTAGATCCGGCAAAAACGCGGGAGCAGATTATCAATACAAAAACACGGATCAGCACTAGAAGACGCGCCGCTTAACCAGGAGAAGAATAAGCGAGTTAAGTTGATTTTGCGCGCATTATTCAGTTGATATTATTTGGGAAAAGCTTGAAAAACTAAAAATCTTCTAGGCAATTTTACTTGCCAAAAAAGAATTTAGAAGTTCTATTTTTATTTAAAGTGGCGGATTTGATCGCTAATTTGAAGCAATAGTCGACTTTTCCTAGTTAGCCGGCATGTTAAATGAGTGACTAGCCGATTGAGTTCTGGTGTAACTTGGCGGTGGTTTAAGTAGGTTTTCTAATTTGTGGAT
>CALMIO010000005.1 GCA_937864035.1 uncultured Pseudomonadota bacterium
GCAGAAACCTTGGAGCTTGCGAGCAGGCAGGGGTGTTTGAGGGGCTCTCAGAAGACGGCATAGCCGCTTTTGAAAACTTAAAAAAATCTTTAGCAGAAGAATATCATGATACGAGGCTGATTGCGGCCTTTATAAGGGTGATTGCAGAAAGAGAGATTAAAGCCGACCCAGACTCAATCACATACGTTCAGAACCCAGATTATAAACGGCTCTCTTTTAAAGAAGCCGACAAGTTTCTTGGCGAATCAGAACCTCCCTATCTAAATGTCATACCTACCGAAGATCAGCAAAAATTTCTTAATGTTTTGTTAGAACATCAACGGAGCATAAAAAAGCAAGATAAATTACTTTTTAAAGATATTTTAAATAAATGTAAAGCTTATACAATTCAAAATCAAAACATACAACATGCTTTAGCTATTGGAGTAGTTTGCTTCGATGACAATACTATACATGCTTTTGAAATGTTGGAAAAAGCATCTATAATTAACAAACAGGCTCATTTTTATTGGCTATTCAAAGCTAATGTTGAGTTAGATATTGGTGATTCTTCTAACGCGCTAAATAGTTTGCAAGCATACTCTATGATGAACGGACAGAAAACTATTGATTCTTTCAAGCTGTTTATTAGCGCCACTTCTAACGAACTTAGGCAAGACAATCTTAGCTCGGCAACTAGAACTCGCTACGAAAGAGAGCTTGAAAATGCATTAAAGCAATGCCAAGCTCTGCTTGTTGATAAATACAAGGAACCTTTTAAAGTTGAATTTAGAATGGCATATCTACATATTATTGCATTATCTAACATGAAGAAGTTTGATGAGCTCATTAAAACTATGAATGATTTCAATAAAAAATATAATCTTGAGCCAACTAAATCTTTAAACAAGATCACTCAATTATTTGCTTCCAATACTCCAACTTATTTACGGATGCAAGAAATGTTCTACTTGGCGCAGTGTGGAAAATATGGTTATAATTCCGAGTTAGAAGTTTTAATAGAAGAGTACTATCGATCTCTAAAAGATAGCGACCAAATATCAGCTTTAGTCAAAGGATTAAGTTACTACAATATAGCGTGTTTTTACGCGCTTTGCGCTCAAGATGCTTACATGAAAAACGAACATCAAAGCGGCGATCAATACGTCAAGAAGGTAATAACTATTTTAAAAGAAGATGTATTTCCAGTACGTAAAGATCTAATATTTAAAGTAATAAATGATCCAGACATATCTCATATATACACTAATCACTCCCAATTTAAGCAGTTCATTAACGAACAACTAGCTAACAATAGGCATCAGTCTGATAATGATAGCATTACTCGGCGCGAATAACTCTTCATATAAAGTTAAATTAATTTAGTGTTGAGTAAGAATTATTGAGGTTAATGTTTTTTTCATTGACTACTTACTTACAGTATCCCTACTAAGACTTTCCTTAAAGGCCTCAAGACCTTTAGCAATGACTTCATTAGCAGTCCCTATTATTATATTATCAGGATTATCAGGATTATCAGGATTATCAGGATTATCATATTCAGATGGCGGTTTATGAACAGTATTATTACTAGTCCCCCCCCAAGCGTTAGGTATGATGATGGTGGCGAGGAGGAGTGCGAGGGTGATTTTTTTGATGGAATTTTTCATAAGTGTAATCTCCTTTTTAAAAATCGTTTAAATTAGTGTTCTAGGTTGTTCAAAAGTGGCTTAAACTCTTAATTTTCCTTACTTTCTCTCAAAAAACGACATATAATAATATTTATAGGTCGTTTTTGTTTTTAAAGATTCAACTA
>CALMIO010000006.1 GCA_937864035.1 uncultured Pseudomonadota bacterium
AATTGAACTTAAAGGAAAAGCCGCACCGAAAGCGAAACCAGCTTGCGCCTAACGTCCAGGTATTTGCGAAGGCTGGGAGATAGCCTTCCGTCCGCCCGGCTACCTGAAGCAAAATTTATAAATTAATGTTGATGATTGGCACATAGCTAAATAGTTATTCGTCTGCCCGATATGAAGCCAAATTAAAAAACAAAAAGTTGAAACACGGCTTCCGTCCGCCCAGCTTTTGCAAATACCAATGTTAGCGGTAGTTTTTAGTCTCGTTTATGAAAGCCGTTATTGTTATAATTCTTGTTTTGCCGAATTTATTAAGGTCAAGTAGATCTTTGTCGCCTGTGAGCAAGTAATCGGCTTTGCCATCTTTGGCAAGCGCAAGTAGAAAATTATCTCTCGGGTCTCTGCATACCGTAACGAGGCTTTCAACTTCAATCAAGTCAATAAAAGGTTCAAACGCTGAAAGCATTTCTTCAAGGGCATTTGCTTTGAAATACCTTTTAAGTTTTGGTTTTGCTATTGTTTCTTGAATTTCGTTGATTAGTTCCTGGCTGAAAAGAAGTCTTGCTTCTTTATTAAAAAGAAATGGATCCAGTATAGTTTGCCTGTTTGAAATAATGAAACTAACCCATAGATTGGTATCAATAATGAGTTTAAGCGGTTTATTTTTTGGCATAACGCTTAGCTCTTACTTCTTCAACGATTTTGGTTATTTCATCTAAACTGGGAGCCGTAGAGGAGTTACTTCTCATTTTTTTAAGATATGCCTTCAATGTGGAAACTGGCTCATCACTTACCTTAATAAGTTTAAGATCCTGCATTCCCTTTATCAGTTGCAACGCCTTTGGATTTAATATTTCAATTTTTATTGCTTCCATGCTTCAAATTTACGGATTTCATTGCGCTTTTGAAAGTCTTGATTATTATGGATTTTCTAGCGAATCCTGATGTTTTTATAAAATTACCGCTAACGCTCGGGTATTGCTGCAGGTGGGGTTTTGAAAACCGTCTGCTGGTA
>CALMIO010000007.1 GCA_937864035.1 uncultured Pseudomonadota bacterium
CACCGGTTGGTCCTGTATCACCCTGATCTCCTTGTGCTCCCGTAGCTCCGGTGGCTCCTGTCGAGCCCGTTGCTCCGGTTGCTCCAGTTGCTCCCGTAGCACCTGTTGCACCGGTTGCACCGGTCGGACCAGTGGCTCCCGTCGCTCCAGTTGCACCGGTTGGTCCTGTATCACCCTGATCTCCTTGTGCTCCCGTAGCTCCGGTGGCTCCTGTTGGACCTGCAGGACCGGTATTACCAGTAGCCCCAGTTGCTCCAGTTGCACCGGTTGCGCCAGTGGCACCGATAGCGCCTCCCGATCCAGCGGCACCTGTTGGGCCCATTAGCCCTTGATCACCCTTTGCGCCGGTAGGACCCATTGCCCCGGTTGGACCGGTAGCGCCAGTGGCGCCCTTTGGACCTTTTATATTAGCTGGTTTTTTAGATGGTGTTCGTTTATTTTTTCCTTGTTGTTGTCTACTACGCTCGTGATCGTTACAACGTCTAATTTGACCATTGTTAGAACGGCAATAAAAAGGAGCGGCCTGAGCTTCGGGAAGGCTTATTAATAATAATCCCAAAATAGATCCAACGCTTAAAAAAAGAGCAATTAAAAATCTAGAAGACTTAAATATAAATAAGGATAAAACAGAAGTAGTTATTTTTGATCTTATAAAGCTCATAACTAAGATTTTAATAAGCTTTAAATTGAATCGACCAATAAGAAATTTTTATAAACAATTTTTGTCTTATATTTTGTCTTATAAAAACTTTTACTACAATCCCCTATACAAGCAAAGCAATAACATTGTTTGAATTTGACCATATTATTTTATAGTAGGTTGAAAAAACTATTGGGTGGTTTAGAAAAATGCCGTAGGCCAATTTTAAAATAGCGATTTTCCGAAAAATTTCTATCATTAGAAATAATCTGTTTTTTTAAAAACATAGATGATAGCCAGTTAGTCTTGCCAATCGCCAAAAAATAGGAGAAGCAACTATAGACACACTATTAAAAAATTAAATAAGGAAGAAATATTTATTAATGCGCTTGATTTTAAAAAAAGTCGCCGGGCTTTTGTTTTACTTTCCTAACAACCACACTTGGAATCAGATCGCTCATGGCTATTTTGTTGAAAATTGAAGTGGCGATCCTAAAAAAAACGAGAAGATGAAACCTGAATGCTTTTTGGCACACCAATGCCATATCAAGATATGTGGCCGGATGATATTTTCTTGCTACTAGAAGTGATAAAAGGGAATTTGACAAAGGGAATCTTCAAATTTCGCGAGAAAAACCTTGTCGTGGAGCAAAAAATAGAGCTTGTCGATCGCTTATGAAATATCAATGGCAATCGAGCAAGTAAGCTTGAATAACAATAAATGATAATAACTTTATCGAACTTTATAACAAATCTAAAAGACAAATTTTTAATTTTGCTAGCTATAAAGACGGCGAAAGCACTAGATGTAACTAAATCTAAGTTTTCCTTTAACCCAAGAACCCGAATTGAAATAAAAATTTGGCTCCCCGGGACGGGCTCGAACCGCCGACACGGTGGTTAACAGCCACCTGCTCTACCTGCTGAGCTACCGGGGAATATAAAAAGTTATAAAAAACAGATAAAACTATAGGGTACTGAGTCAATCAAAAAAAGTCAATCAAAATCGACAAAATCATCGACTCTTGCTTTATGTCCCTTTGCTTATTTTTTTAATTTAAAAAACTCCTCGCGCTAAGTAGTATAATTTTAACGCAAATTAACAGCCACTCTGCCGCTAAAAGCTCGCGACAAAGTAATCTCATCGGCATACTCAAGCTCTCCTCCCTTCGGCAAACCTTGCGCTAACCTAGTAGAATTAATTCCAACTTCAGAAAGCAACCGAGCAATATAAAGCGCAGTTGCATCGCCCTCAACAGTTGAACCCAAAGCCAAAATCACCTCGCGCGGCTTAACACGCTCAAGCCGCATCAACAAATTATCCAAACCTAAAGAGTCAGGCCCCTGACCCTTGAGCGGCGCCCATAAGCCATTCAAAACATGATATATCCCTTTAAATTCACCAACTCGCTCAATCGCCACCACATCTATCGGCTTCTCGACAACACATACCAAACCAAAATCGCGCGAACTGTCAGAACAAATCGCGCAAGCACCCCCCTCAGTAAGAAAACCACACTCCAAACACCTAGCAATCTTATCGTTAATACTTATTAAGGCATCAGCCAGCGAGCCAGCCAGCTCACGATCGCAAGCAGTCATATGGTAAGCTAGACGAAAAGCTGTCTTCTCGCCCACCGAAGGCAGTTTGCTTAATTCGCGAATTAATCTCTGTAAAGCTTTTGGCAGCGGTCGCACGACTAGAATTAAATTTAAAAGAGGCCGGGTATGCCAATGCCTCCTGTTACCTCTTCTAATAATTTATCATTTTCAGATTTTACCTTTGAATAAGCTTCGGCAACAGCCGATAAAATTAAATCCTGCAACATCTCAACCTCGTCCGGATTGACAACCTGTTTGTCAATCGCAAGCGAGATCAATTCAAATTTTCCGTTGACCACCGCCTTTACCATTCCTCCACCCGAACTGGCTTCGGCGTAGCGAGTGCCCGCATCCTCTTTAACTTTTAAAATTTTCTTTTGAATTGCTTGGGCTTGCTCCATCATCTGCTTCATGTTGCCCGGAATTCCAAATCCATTATTCATAATAAATATTTCAGTTAAAAATAAAAAATTTTGCGCCGCAATTTTCAACCATCATCAATAAAATAACAAATTCAAGAGCAAACAGATAGCTACCTTCTAAATTAAAAACTTCGCCCTGTTATCAGCAAAAAAAAAATTATTCAAAAACTATCTCACTGCCCGGAAAGATCTCTTTGAGGCTTTTAATGGCGGGATCGCTTTCTAACTCCTTTTTTTTGCTTTGCATTGCTAGCTCCACTTGCTTAGCTTCCAGATCGTTAATGGTTCCAGCGACACTCCCAACCTCAAAAGAAAGACTCCAGCGACGACTTGGATCGCTAGCCACTAACAAAGCAAGCAATTGCTCTTTAATATCGCCCCTTTTTAAATATTCTATAACTTGCTTTGGCCCCTTAATTTTAAGACCACGCTCCGCTTGATCCTCAACTAAAACATGTTTCAAACACTCCTTCATAAAGGGCAAAAGAGATTTATCAGCGCTCGCGAAAATCCCAGCCACAAAATAAGCCCAATTAAATAATGGAGAATTTTTAGCAGGAGTTAAATCAACTGGCTTTAAATTAGCATTAGCCGCTCTCTCAATTTGAGCCGTTTTTTTTTCAGATAATCTTTCAAAATTTAATGGTTGTGGGTTATTTACTTGCTTATCGCTCAAATCTTTATCAACTAAAAGCAAATCCGATCTCCGCGCTAACGTAATTCGTAGTAAGAACGCCTCGATGGCATAGCGAATATTAGAAGAGCGAATCGCCATGTCCCCTCCATCTAAAAGTGCCGCAAAGAGCCGATTTGTTTCAGGCAGGGAAAGGTCTTTTGCAAGATCCCTCAAAGAATCGACATTTTCAGAGCCAATCTCGCCTAAAATTCGAGAATCTGCTGGCAAGCTCTTTGCCAATACTAACTCGTGCCAAAAACGAGCTAGCTCTTTTAAAAAATAAATTTCATCTGTGCCAGCCGACCACAAGGAATCAAGAGTTTGCAGCAAGCTAATATCATCTCCAGCAATAACTGCTCGGCTGATCGCGCGAACAGCTTCAGCTCCAACAATACCCAAAGCTTCAGCAACTAACTCTGCCTTCAGCTCTCCATCAGCATAGCCAATAACGCGATCCAACAGAGATTCAGCATCGCGCAAAGAACCATCTGCCACCCTAGCAATCATAGCGAGAGCTTCATCTTCGCATTTAACCCCCTCGCTGAAAACAATTTGCTTAAGTTGGCTAATAATCTCGATTGTGGTCAACGCCCGCAAATCGTGCCGTTGGCAACGCGATAATACTGTTTCTGGTATTTTTTGGGGATCAGTCGTCGCCAAAATCAAAATAGTATTGGGAGGAGGTTCTTCAAGACTTTTCAGAAGAGCGTTAAAAGCCTGAACGCTAAGCATGTGTACTTCGTCAATAATGTAAACTTTCTCTTTGTATCCGGGAGCAGGAAGCGTTTTAAAACTTTCGGTAAGCTGGCGAATATCGTCAACGCTATTATGAGAAGCGCCATCAATCTCTAAAACAGCAAGACTTCTATTTTCAGAGATCTCCACGCAATTCTGGCACTTCAAGCATGGCTCAGCATTGTTCGGCTGAGCGCAGTTGAGAGCTTTGGCAAATATTCTAGCGATTGATGTTTTGCCAACGCCCCTTGGTCCCGCAAGCAAAATCGCGTGTGCCACCTTGCGGCGGCGGATTGAATTAAGAAGAATTTTAGTCACGCTCTCTTGGCCAATCACGGCCGAAAAATTTTGAGGTCGATACTTTCTGGCTAAAACAAGATAAGACATCAAAAAAATAAACCTATAACAACCTCTAAAATTAAAAGAGTCGCGATAAACTAAAATACGGCGACAAGCGGCGCATCACAAAAACTGACTGCTACGGTTGCTCCCTTCCGGGCCTAGCCGGGTTTACAGCGTCCTTCGCGCGCCGCAAGACCGCCGCAAATCAGTATCATAGCGAGTTGGTAGAAAAAATCCACCCCCACTCTTTTAAGGCATTTGTAGCCATTTGAGACACAAGGAGAACTTTAAGGAGTGGGGAAAATATCACCAGTTTGCTGAAAGATTCATCGCCATTTTAATCAGATCTAAAAAAAATCCTTAAAATCTAAGGCGCTTATCGTTTGGCATGCCCTTTGCTTAGTAATTGTTCAAGAGCAAAAAGTACAATTACCGCTCTACATATTTATTTATACTAGGCAGTAAACAATTTAGATAAAATCATGAAAAATTATCAAACAATATCAGAAAAAACTTTACAACTTACCCCAATTTATCTCTCAAAAATCGCTCGCCAAATAGAACGGGGACAGCCGTTGTGGGGAATTTTAACTTTTAATGAAATTCTAGATAAAAATGATCCTCTCAGACGCGCCGCTGCCATTAGAGCCGAACAGATATTGCGCGCAAAATATCCAAAGATTAAAGAAAAAGGGGGCAAGTTTCCTATCGTCTGCGCGACCCAAATTATCGGCGGCAAAAAACTCGCCGAGCTAAGCGGCGCCGAGCAAAAAGAGCTTGATCAATATCTTAAAAATTGCGAACAACCAAAAAGAGCCAAAAATCCTCCAGCAAATTGTAAAATTATTCCGATTAACTTTAATTTAAAACAAGTAGTTAATGGCTAATTAACTGGGGATCTTTGAAAGACAATCAACCAATTAAACGAAAACTGAGAACAAGGCTGTTCAATCGCGGCTCTCGATCTTAGCCCTATAATCAGCTATATTGAACTGATTATGCCTAAAGCAAACTACCTCCTCTGCGTCGCTTGGCCATATCCAAACGGCGAATTGCACGTCGGACATGTCTCGGGCGCTATTTTGCCCGCAGACATATTCGCCAGATACCAAAGAATCCGCGGTAATAAAGTACTCATGATCAGCGGTAGCGATGCCCACGGCACCCCAGTAATGATCCTAGCGGAAAAAGAAGCTCGCTCCTGCAAAGAAACTTTAAAAGACTATCACGGCAGATTCCTTAAAAACCTTAAAGATCTCGAAATCTCCTTCGATCTATTCACCCACACCGACACGGCAAATCATCACCGCCTTAGCCAAGAGATGATCGCTCGTTTGTTCGAAAACGGCTTCCTATCGCCGCGTTCCCAAAAACAACTTTTTTCCCAAAGCAAAAATCGCTTCCTACCGGACAGGCTAGTTGAGGGAACTTGTCCAAATTGCGGACACGACAAAGCGCGTGGCGATCAGTGCGACTCTTGCGGAAAATTGCTCGACGCGATCGAGTTAAAAGATCCAAGATCGAGGCTTGACGGAGACATACCCGTAATCAAAGAGAGCGAACATCTTTATTTCGATCTGCCAAAACTTCAAAAAAAACTACTTGAATATTTATCTCCAAAGGAAAAATTTTGGCGCCATAACGTTTGGGCGGAATCGATGAAGTTCGCCGAAGAGCTTCAAGCGCGGGCTTTTACTCGCGATCTTGATTGGGGAATCAAAACCGGCATTAAAGGCTTTGAAGAAAAATGCATTTACGTCTGGTATGAAGCGCTATTAGGCTACCTGACGGCGCCATATGAACTCTCAAAAATGCTGGGACAACCAGATCTTTGGCGAGATTTCTGGTCCGGCAACAACTGCCAAATATACAATTTTATTGGAAAAGATAACGTTCTTTTTCACACGATCATTTGGCCAGCGATGCTGATTGCCTTGGACAAATCATTACCATCAATGGGCACGCCAGAAAAATTAAATTTGCCTTATGACACCCCCGCCAATCAGTTTCTGAACTTAAGTGGACAGAAATTTTCCAAAAGCCTCGGCGTTATCCTTAACATCTGCGATCTTCTGCCGCTTTACGGAACCGATTCTTTAAGATTTTACCTAACCTACAACATGCCCGAGCACAAAGATTCTGAATGGAACACCGACGATTTGATCGCCAAAAGCGACTCTGAACTGCTGGCAAAATGGGGCAATTTAATTCAACGTGTTTTAAGTTTCGCTTGGAAAAATTTTGATGGCGCCGTGCCGGAGGCTGGCGACTTACAGACAGCTGACTACGAGCTTCTAAATCGAGTAGAAAAAGCTTTTGAAAACGTTGGAACAAATTTCGCAAACTGCTCCTTCAGAGCGGCGTTAATGGAGATTCTCGAACTTGTCAGCGAAGTTAATCGTTATATCGATTCTCAAGCTCCATGGCGAACAATTAAAGACAATCGAAAACGCGCCGCCTCTCAGATCGCCGTCGCCGCATGCGCCATCGACTCGCTCGCGACATTGTTGGCGCCAATCACACCAACGCTTTCGGAAAAAGTGCGCGCTCTTCTCGGGGCCAAAGAGCCACTCGTTCCAACACCGACAATTCAAGAAAGCCCCTTAAAAGAAGAAGAACATCAGATTCTTCTCTTAAATCGCCCCATAGAAACAAGTGCCGACTTATGGAAACCAAGCAACCTACTGGGAGGAGTAAAATTAACAAAAGAGCCGGAAGCTTTGGTAAGGAAGCTAGCCTCTCCTCAATAGCGCCCTTAAAATCGAGCGCCGCAAGCAAACTATTGCGAATTTTAAGCATTTTCAATAATCTTTTCAAAATGATCGTAAATAAAATTAGTTCAAAAAAAATTATCTATAATTTTGTCTTATGAAACGTATTTTTTCTCTTCAAGCTTTGGCAATTTTGTGCATCTACTTGTTATGGTCGGGAGTAAGCGTCTCTCTAGCTGAATTTAAAGTAGCAACTGTTGATATTAACCGTGTTCTAAACGAGATCAACGAAGCCAAAGAGAAAAAAAAGGAACTTGATCAACTATCGCAAAAAGCCCTTAAAAACATGGAAGCAAAACGAAAAGAGCTTCAAGCAACCGAGCAAAAAATTAAAGAGGGGATAATTCAAGAGGGTTCAAAAGAAGCGGAAAAATTTAAAAACGACGCTCGTAATTTCGCTCGTTCAGTTAAAGACACAGAGGAAGATCTAAGAGGTAAATTTAAAAATTTCAATAATCTCCTGACTGATAAGGTAATAAAAGTCGTGCAAAATTTTGCCAAAGATAAATCTCTTGATTTGGTTGTGGATAAGTCAGAGGGAGTTCGCGGACCGGTAATTTACGGTAATACCTCGCTTGATATAACTAATGAAGTTATTGCTAAATTAAACAGTTAACAGTCAGGCAATGCTCAATTTAGAATCAGCTATTCGGAAGGCGGCGACTGGTAGAGAAAAAGAACTTCAAAATTTCTACGAAATACTGCTTGAGTCTTCATTGTGGTTGCCATTTCAAAAACAATCTTTTTCAACATCAACCAACATTGTTTATCCGCCATTTTTTAGATTCCTAGGCATAGATCTAGAAGAGGAGGTATTTTTACAGAGTTTTACCCGTCAAGAATACGCTAACGAGTGGTTTCAAGCGCCAGCAGTTGGTCAATTATTAACATTTAAAGAGATCTTAAAAATTTTACCAGAAGAATGGGGAATATTAATAAATCCCGGGCAAAATTGGGAAAAAGATATAACCTCATGGGAAGCTTCGTTGCTGAAAAGGGGTCCGGAGGGAATACCCGAAATTATGGAGGAGTGGCAGGAGGCTTTTTTTCAAAGTTCACAAACCATAGAGATTTTTCAAGGAATATTTGAAGATGAAAAACTACGGCTAGCAATTGTCAATTACGCAAAACAAAACCAAAATATTAACACAATCAGATACTACAGAGCTGATGCTGACGATGGTAGAACATCTTATATTTTAGAGATCTCCTTAGATGAAGATAAAAACATTCGGTCAAAAATTAGAAGTGAACTGCAAAACATAGTTGATCTTCAGACTATTGGCGACAAAAAAATTGAGGTTGTCACCGATCTCGATCGTTTTGGTTCTCTAGCGCCGCATATTAAGCCCTTCTATACTAAAGAAAAAAACACCGGCAACAACTGCTAACTCTACTAAAACAAGGCAAAATATAATAAAATAGCCTAATCGAAAAGAGCGGCGGCTATAAAGCCAGTTTAAAAGAACTCTCTAACCACTTATGGCTAACAATAAAACCTTTGTTATTTTGATAGTCATCATAGGATTGTCAATGTTGCTAGCCATACTGAATACAACAATGAAAACAGCCTCTATTGTTCTCAGACCATCAGAACTTGCTGGCTATGGCAATATAAAGCGAGTCAGGGTCGGAGGCAAAGTTGCCGATAAAGAAATAGTATTTACTACCCAACCTCAATATGAACTAAAATTTTGGATAGAAAATCCAAGCGAACAGATAGAACAACTATACAAAAGCCATCAAAAAAACACCCTTCAAACGTTGGAGAAAAAAAAATACCCTGCCATTCAGGTAATTTACTCCGGCCTTAAACCAGATATGTTCGCGGCTGGTCGTGATGTCATCATAGATGGTGACTACCAAAACGGCATCTTGTTGGCAAAACAACTTTTGACTCAATGCCCATCCAAGTACGAACCGCCAGATCCAATCAAATACAATAAGAAGAAAGAAACGGGGCAATAGATGTCAGAAATAGGTTTTTTCACTTTAAGCTTCGCTTGGATCACCGCTCTATATGGAGTAATCGTTGGTTTTTGGGGAGCAAAAAAAAATAAATTGTCTCTCTTTTTGAGCGCGCAAAGAGCTTCTTTCGCCATCTTTTGGTCGCTATTTGCCGCTATTTCTTGCCTAGCCGCTTCGTTTCTTACTAACGATTATAGTAATCAGTGCGTCTGGCAATTTTCCAATCGTGACATGGAGTGGTATTACAAAATCACGGCGATTTGGGGAGGAATGGATGGATCGATTTTGCTATGGGCGTTTATCGCCTCCACTCTAAGCGCTTTGGCAGTCTTAATAACCAAACCAAAAACAGAACAAGATTTAAAAATCGCCTTCTGGGCAGCACCGGCGTTAATGATCAATCTGCTTTTTTTTATCTCTCTTTGTCTTTTTATAACAAATCCTTTTCGTTACATCCGATCTCCTTTTATACCACCAGATGGCAACGGATTAAATCCGCTTCTGCAAAATCCGTTGATGGCTATTCATCCTCCTATGCTATATCTTGGATTTACTACCTTAGCGATACCATTTGGCTTTACTCTCGGATCTTTGCTAGCAAACAATTACTCAAGCTATTGGCTGACACGCACAAGAATTTGGTCTTTGCTTGGTTGGCTCATGCTAACAATCGGAATCGTATTAGGCGGTCTGTGGGCATATGTTGAACTTGGTTGGGGCGGCTTTTGGGCTTGGGATCCAGTTGAGAACGCTTCTTTTCTCCCATGGTTAACAGTAACGGCATATATCCACTCTGTCATGATCGAAGAACGCAAAGCAATGATGCGGCGATGGAATATTTGGCTTGTGATCTTAAGTTACGGATTAACAGTCTTTGGAACTTTTCTGACTCGCTCCGGGGTGGTTCAAAGTGTGCACGCTTTTGCTTCAACCGATGTTGGCTGGGTTTTTCTTTTATACTTAGGCGTCATATTTAGCCTTTGTGTTTATCTGACCATTAGAAACAATAAATCACTACGGTCAACTAAATATCTGGAGAGTATTCTCTCTCGCGAAACAGCTTTCTTGCTGAATAATTTAATTTTCTTAAGCATCATGTTCGCCATACTTTGGGGGGTATTATTTCCAATTTTTTCGGAATTAGTAACTGGCGCCAAACAATCAATTGGCATCCCTTTTTATAACGCAATCAACACCCCGCTGTTTTTAGCTTTAATTTTTTTAATGGGGGTTGGTCCGCTAATTGCTTGGCGTAAAAGTTCGCTCGCATCTTTAAGAAAAACTTTTCTTAAACCTTTTTCTTTTGCCCTACTACTTGGAATTTTATTAATCTTTGCGGGAGTAATTAATTTTTATCCGACTCTTTCATATTCAATTTCGTTTTTTGTCCTCGGCACGATTATCAGCGAATTTTACAGAGGGGTTAAAGCTCAAAAACAACTAACCGAAAAAGTTGGAAACATCAAGGCGGCTTACTCGCTATTTAAAAAGCATTCTCTTCGCTATTTGGGCTATTTAGTTCATTTTGGAGTAGTAATCGTAACCGTAGCGATCACCGCCTCAATGGCACACAAAATTGAAGATGAATTTGAATTGACGCCTTCAGAAAGTTATTCAATCAGCAAGTTTAAATTAACTCTGAATGAGTACAAAGTCGCCCGAGAAAAAAATTTTGAAAGTCTAATAGCCAAAGTAACCGTTAAAGATCGAAAAACTGGAGAAATTTTAGCTACTTTAACTCCAGAATCAAGATTTTATTACCGCAACAAGGAACAAACAACAGAAGTTGCTCTACGCAGTACTCTACTGCAAGATCTTTATCTTGTTTTGGCGGGAGTTGAGTCCGCGACGCAAAATAACAAAGAAGAATTGCTCTCTTTTAAGTTATACATAAATCCCTTGCAAATTTGGCTCTGGATAGGCGCGTTAATTATGGCCCTAGCCACAATAGGAATATTAGTTATTAAACGGAATTATCTTTAATGGAAACTATTTTATTTTTTATTTTGGCTCTTTTTGGATCGGCGATAGGAGTTTATTTTATTATAAAGCCTCTTTTTCTCGAGAATCAATCAGTATCTTCTTTATTAGATAACATACCCATGACGGATCTAAAAAAAGAACAACTTACCGATCTTGAGCTTGATTACGCGACTAATAAAATATCTAGCCAAGAGTTTTTGGAGCTTAAAAAAAAGATCTCAAATGAAAATCACGGCAACTAAGCTAACGGTTGTCTTTGGCAACAGCGTCGCTCTGCGCGATCTGTCATTCGTGATTGATGAAAAAGCAATAAATTTTTTAACTGGCGAAAACGGCAGTGGCAAGTCCACACTTTTGCGACTCTTAGCGGGCTTTATAAACCCAACCGCTGGAAAAATTGTTTATCATGAATTTGGATCGACAAAAGATCGCTTAGAGATAGGCGAATTTTCATATCTTAGCGAGAAATCATTATTAACCTTAAACTTAACAGTTTATCAAGCAATCTTGCTCTCCAGAATGGGGAACAAAGCGTCCGCCGATGAGGTGATTTATAATTGGCAACTTAAAAATTTGCTAAACAAAAAAATATCAGAGATTTCTCTTGGGGAGCGGCGTAGAGTATCTCTTGCAAGAAGCCTAAAATCAGGAAAGAAATTGGTTTTGCTGGATGAACCCTTCGCGAATCTAGATCAAAAAGTGTCAAACATTCTTAATCAGACTCTAAGCGTTTTACAAGCTGAAGGAACAACTATTCTACTGGCTTTGCATGACTTCAATAGATTCACCGAAGGATTAAAATCAAATTGCAAAGTAATTGCATTAAAAAAAGAAGAGAATGAAAGAGCTTAAACTACTCTTTAAAAGAGAACTAGCGGGCGGGCGTTCGCTGATTGACTCTGGTTTGATGTTCGGTTTTTTTGCCTCTTTGATCGTAGTTATTTATTCAGCGATTTCTCAAGGAGAGCTTGAACCAACCGAAAAAATTTTCGCTTGTATCAATCTAATTTGGCTCATATTGCCGCTAGCTGCGACCGTCTGTTCTTTTAAATTATTTGAAGATGATCTGGCTAGCGGCGCTCTTTACGGATTGCTTGAAGACGGATTTAAAGGGTGGCAGATATTTTTTGTTAAAGCATCGCTATCGGCGATTTTTACAATAATCGCTTTTTTTATTAGTTTGCTAGGCTTATTTTTACTACTTAATTTAGAATCTACTTTATTGACTCCTCTGTTATTTTATTCTTGTATAGTAGGAGCTATAGGAATAGCGGTGTTAACTTCTCTAGTTGCCCCTTTAGTGCTAACTTCATCTCCAAGAGGAGCTTTTCTGCCAATGATAGAACTTCCGTTCTTGCTTCCTCTGATCATAGCTGGCGCCGAGGCTTCGAAAAGTAGTTTAAGTAATTTAACGAATAATTTGTTAATGATTCAAATTTTGATTATTATCACCATAGTTTACTTTTTACTCGGCATAATCCTTTTTAAATATGTTGTTAATGAATAAAAAAGAAAATTCTCGCGCCGCCGCATTTAAATTCAAACCAGAGTTAATTTCTACTTATCTATTGCCAGCTTTGCTGTTTTTATCTTTTCCATTTATAATTTACGCGCATTATCTAATTTTTCTCAAAGTTCCAAACGAAAAAATAATGGGCGCCGTTCAAAGAATTTTCTATTTTCATGTTGGCGCCGCCACCTCAACTTACCTAATTGGAGGCATTTTACTGATAGCTTCTATAAGTTATTTACTTACCAGCCATAAAATATTTAACGCCCTTAATATAGCCGCTGCCGAGGTGGCTTTACTGCTAGCAAGTATCACGTTAATTTCTGGTTCAATCTGGGGACATTCTGCTTGGAACACTTGGTTTCGCTGGGAGCCAAGATTAGTTTCTTTTCTGATTTTATGGTTCATTTTGCTCTCTCTATGTTTTTTTAGACGTTGGGCAAACCCCGATAAAGCTGCTCTTCAATCTGCGGTTCTTGGGATAGTTGCGGCTATGATGATTCCGATAGTAATTTATTCAATAAAACTTTTCCCGAACTTAATACAACTTCATCCGATAGTTGTTGAAAAAGGAGGTCTGCGAGATCAAAGATTTATTTATGCCCTCTCGTGGTCTATACTCGCTTTTGCTATACTTTCAAGCTTACTACTTTCATTTAGAGCCTTAATTGAGATACTAGAGCAAGATTATAAAATAAGAGATAAAAATGGATAATCCTCCTGATACCTTTTGGCACCTCTTTTGGGGTTATACAATAATTTGGATTTTAATAGTCTTGTATTTAGCAACTCTTGCTAGGCGAGTAAAAAAAATAGAAAAAAAACTAAGACAAGATTGATTTTTTATGGATCAAAAAGAATTTTGGCTCGAGCAGTCAGAGCGCAATCTTTCCCTTCTTAAAGAAACCCCATTCGTCGGAATGGAATTCGTCTCCGAAGTTTTGCCTTTCAATCTGCGCGCAAACGACCCGGCGCTAAGTGAAGAAAAGCTTATTTTCTTAAACGCCCTTGAAAAAATGGCTGCTCGCATAGCCATTCAAGCGCTATCATCGCTAGCTCGCGACGGCGACATTGATCACTTAGGAGGCGGCTTAGAGCTGATTCCTTCATTGCTGATGACTCTGGCAATGGTCGATTACCAAAAAAAACATTTTACCATTGAGCACGCTCACACTAGCATCGGATATTACTCCGCTTTAGCGGCGCTCGGTTATCTTGCGCCGAATCGAGTCATAAACTCCTTTAGGCGTGGACTTGACATGGCTGGTCATGTTTCGTGGGTACCAGGCGGAACAGAGATCAATGGCGGCAGACTCGGAGTAGTGATTCCTGTAGCAGTTGGGCAAGCTTTGGGGTTAAAGGCGCGCCACGGCAAAGAAGCGGCCGTTTTTGTACATTGTGGAGATGCCGGTTGGATTTCTGGACAAGCTTTAAACGGGTTAATAGCCGCTTCGCTCCATCAAGCTCCAATTGTTTTTATAATGAATCGGAACGGAATTCAACTTTCCGGCACCACCGCCAAAATAACCCGCAAAGATCCACGCGAAATTATTGAACCACTTGGCATAAAAATCATCGAGATCGAATCTTTGCACGACAAGCAAGCCGCTTTTGCCGCTTACAAAGAGGGATTAGAGCGCGCTCGTCAAGGAGAACCCTCCCTGATTTATCCGGTTGGCTTAAAATCAAACTCTCAAACAAAAGTCACCATTCAAACTTTTGCCAAACAACACGACATCCTCGAAGAGTGTGAAATTTTCGCGGCGCGGCACAACCAGCGACTTGATCAGGAAATTTGGATACCAGGCTCGCTGATGAGTTTTCGCGACACCGAAGCGATGTTGCAATGCTTGTTTTACGTCAATAATTTACCCGGAGGAGAGGCGCATCACGACGGCGGAATGAAAGGACGAAACTCCGAAGAGGTGTTAGCGGGTAAAATGTTATCTTTGACTCAAGCGGAAGAAGCGGCGATCAAATCCTTGCAAAAAAGCGAACGCCAAAAAGTGATAACTCGCGCCAGACCCCAATCGGGAGAAATCAATTTAACAGTTGGCGAAAATGATTTAAAAGAAATAACTTTGCCGGACATAGCAAAGCCAATTTCACCGCGCGCCGGCTCGGAGATGGCTTACGACCTGCTCGCTAAAAAATACCCAAAGGATATTTTTTTGGTTTCTTGCGATCTTGATCCGTCAACTAAGCTTGGCAAAGCCGCGGCTCGCTTAGAGCCTCAAAACAAATTCGAACTAGGGATTCAGGAACAAGTAGCCGCTCTTATTGCTAATGGCCTATCACTTAGTTCGCGCCAGCCGCAACTTAATGTTTTCGCGACTTTCGCCGCATTTTTTGAAGGAATAGCTCGCGAAGGTTTTGAATTCTGGCGATATCAACGAAATCTTACCGGCAAAAACGAGGGACTTAACGTAATTATGCATCTTTCTCACGTTGGCGCCTGCACAGGCAGAGATCATTTTTCCGGCTGGAGCCTAGATTGGATCAACTTGGCAATTGGTTATCTGCCGTATTTGCGAAAATTTTACGCTCCCGCCGACGCTCGCGTAGCGTTTTTGTCGGTACTCGACGCCGCCTCAGCTTACGGCGGATCAATAGTAGCAATACCGAGAGACAATCTTCCGATACTTAAAAAACAAGGAAGCGATTTGCCTTTATGGGAGAAAGATTCAAAATTTGAGAGCTACACCTCGGCACGGCTTAATAAAGAAAGCGAAGTGGCTTTCTTGGCGATCGGAGCGCCAGCATATTTAGCGATTGCCGCTAGCGAAACCCTCTTGCAAGATAAAATCGCAAGCGACGTTTTCGTGATAAACTCACTACCACTGCCATCAGATTTTTTCAACGAACACTTGAAAAAATACAAAACAGTGATTACTATTGAAGATAGCCTGATCGGCGATGAAAAAAGCGGCTTAAGAGGTTTTGCCGGTTTGGTAAGCTCGAATCTCGCAAATAGCGGAAAATATTTAAAACATATAGGCATCAGCGATCCTCAAGTCGCGCCCTCGGATCATTTTTCAGTCGTTTGGAAACATTTCGGCATCTCCGAAGAGAGTTTAATCCGCGCCGCCAAAAAAATTTAATTTTTTCTTGAATGCTGAAGGTAAGCTAGAATTTTTTTGTAGCTTTCAGTAACAGAAATCAATTTTTGATTACGCTCTCCTCCCCGTTGCTCGGCAATGTTCTGAAAATTGGCATCAATAGAATGAAGTTCTTTTACCAAACTGCGAAAGCGAGATTTAATCTCGCGCTTAGTTGCCGAGCGCGGCAACCCTAAAGTTTGATAAGCTTGATCAATTTCAAGCTCAGATTCAAAGAAAGATTCCAAAGAGAGATTTTCCCTTGAAAGATAAGCCGCTCTAAAATTAAACCAGCGAAATAAAAAAACCGCAAAAACAGCTCCAAAAAACAATCCAATCAAAAGTAATGTTTTATTTTTTCTGTAAAAAACAGTTAACATCATCTCTCGTGATGGTTGATAACCAACATCAAATTTAAGTTTTTTTCTTAGTATATCAAGCCTATTGAGCTCCTCTGGCATAATGGTTTCTAAAACAGCTTTTTCCCAAGCCATTCTGATAGATTTCAAAAGTTCGTTCGGAAAAATATGATCTTTGGGCAACTCTTTTAATTCGTCTGCTATCAATTCAAAATTATTAAGCTCCCTAAAAAATGTTCTCGAAAAACTGACGTCATTTGGGGAAAAAAATTTAGCCGGCAGTCTTAATAAAACAATTAAAGTTAAAATTTGTTCATTCGCCGCTATAGCCGCTGATAAAGTGTCTCTAAGTTGAATTTCATAAACCTTATCCGCTAGCCATCCCAAAGATGGATCATCTTTCAGCTTCAAATAAAGAATAAACTTTTCATTTATGGATGATTTGTCTAAAGAGAGGGACGCTAGTTTGGCAATTAATTTTAGCTGAGTCTCTAAATCCCGATCAAAATTGGCAGCTAATTTCGACAACAAATCAAGATCGCTGAGCTTAAAGGTTAGTTTTTTGTAAAAGTTAAGAAAGCTTCTAAAATCATCACCATTGGTCTTAAAATCGGGAATATTCGAAAAGCTCACGAGATTTCGCTTTAAAGATTCGTAGGCAATAGCGATCGAACGAACAGGCAGATAATCAGACAAGTTTGGCAACAACAATATCAATAATTGATCGCCAAAATTGCTAAGAGAGTCAAAAAACCAGTGATCTAACTGGCTACTTTCGCGCTTTAAGCTTGCCGCCAACACCAACAAAACTAAATCAGTCTGATTTTTGCTTAAACAGCTATCAAGAATTTTAATAATTTGTTGATCGATTTTTCTGCTGTTATTTTTAATCTGATCCGCAATACCTTGAGCAAGCAATTTGGACAAATCGTCGGCGGCGACCAACCGTTCCCCTTCAGAGGCAATTTCTAATACAATCATCTGATTATCGGATTCGGCCAGCTGAGAAACCTCAACTTCAATCCCGCACAAGGAAGCTGAATCAGCGAAAGATTGAGCGCAAAAAATCCCTAAAAAAAGAAAAAGTATTAATAAATTATATGTTTGTTGCCGCATATCTTTTCATCCAGCCAGCAGATGCCCTGCTCCAGCGAGGATCATAGCCAATTTTTGGCTCGTTGATAAGCGATAAAGAATCGAATTTTTCAATGAAATTTTTCAAAGTATCAGTAGCTAAATTTTGATCTCCTTTGGGAAAAGCGATAATTCCACAAACAGTTGGCGATTTAGCGCCGGTCGTTATCGGCAAAGTAAAAGGTCTCTTAATAATCCGCGAAAACGCCGCGTCCGCAAAGATCCTAGCTTCCATGGCAGTTTCACAAAAACCAAAAAAACTTGACATCTCACAAATCAGAGGACTGGAAAAACTGTTAAATCTAACTCGCAAACGATCATAACGCTCTTGATGTTCTGGCAAAATGGGGGAGTTTTTTAAGTCGCTTGCCATCAGCAGATCAATAAAATGTTTTTTGATAACTGGATTACGCCAGCCGCCTCCGCAAAGTGCAAAATGCGGCGGCATCATTAGATCTTCCGGCAAAAAATCAAGCCCCAAAAAAGAGTGATAAGCGGAAAAATACTCGGCCGTTCTTAAACGATCCTCGAAAGAGAGAATCTTTCCGTCAACCGGAGCTTTTCCCAAAAGCTCCTGCAATGAGTTATACCACCTTGGATCGGATGATTTCGGCGAAGACTTCAAAAGAAAATTCTCGCCGTTTATCGTCAGTGCCGCTTTTTCATACAACAATCTTAAAAGGCTAAGGTTAACGGTTCCTTTGAAGCCATATTGACCGTCAAAATCACACTCTAAGCCTTTCTCTTGGCGCATTAACAGATCAGGAAAATGATTGAAAGGACCAAAATCCCAACCAATAACTTTCATTTCCAAATTGCCGCGAGCAGAAGTAACAATTGAAATGTTTCCGGTGTTTCCTCCGTTGAAAAAGGCGATTGGAAAATAACCTTTATCTTTGACGCATTCAGCAAGGTTCATGTGGTGAAGTGGAGCTAGAGGAGCGCCTTCGCCGCCATTCATTAAATCATCGGAGCGAAAATCATAAACTACTGTGATACCAGTTTTATCGGCTAAACTTTGGCCGTCTCCAACTTGCACGGTATAACTTGCTTCGATATTTTTTGAGATCGCCATCGAAGGCGGCATATGGGCGCAAGTTTGTCCGTGCAAGCCTATTAAATCTACCTTTTGTTCGGGAGCAATCTTTTGTATGTCGCGCGCTTTATCAATCAATTCGCGAACCTGAAAAGCCAAAAAATCGACATATTGTTCCATCAAGAGAGAAAACGAAGGGATTTTTTCTTCGGCATAAAACTCGTCGTAAAGTTTTTCTGCCAAAAGCATATCGCCCTCAGCTTTATTAACCGTTTCTCGCAACCTGCGAAAAGCCTCTTTTAAGTCATCAGAATAACGAGCGTAGTGATTTGCTATATCAAGAATTGTTCGATCTAAATTAAAAGTGGTTAAGGTCAAATCGGCTCCATCTAGAGAATTGCCGGTCATAATTCCTATTACAAGAAGCTCGTTGGTATTCATTGCCCATTAGTTAAACTTAACGAACAGTTGGAGGGAGCGCGCCATAAGTCTGCAAAGCGATCTCTGATACCTGCGAAGAATTAGTAGAGAATTTAATCGCGCTGTTAAAATCTTTTGTCAAAGCTAATGGATCAATCGTAATTTCAACTCTTTGTCGGCGTATCCTTCCCCAAGCCGCCTTGTGAGGGATCGGTTCAGGATCAAGAAATTTCACGAATAATTCAGATGGCTTTTCCTTAACCCCAGTCAGCAGCGGAGCGTCTTCAGAATTATAATTAACCGCGATTGTTTTCGAGATTGGTCGATTTTTATCCTCTATCAAACCGAAAGAGACAACAGGCGGCTCAAAATCAACCGCTCCAACAAAATTCGCATAAACAGGAATATTAAAGCTATTTGTTTGTCCCCCCTCCAGCAAAACAACAATGCGATCGCGCAGTTCGCCTATCGGCAGTTTATCGACGAAACTAATTGAAAACTCCGCCTCCATTGGCAAAATATTCGTTGTCTTTAAAACAATAAATTTAGATGGAGTAAAAATCTCCTTTATTAAACCAGCTTTTTTACTATTAAGTTTAATTTTAAAATTATATTCTTTTTTTAATTGATCTGAGTTTCGAGGAAGCTTTCCAAGAAAAAGCTTAGTCGGTTCTGCTAAAATCAGAGGCTTTACCTTGCCACGGAGGTATAAATAATGCCAACTCGTAGAGCTATTAGATTGAGAATCCGGTTGGTTTGTAAAAACCTTTATTAGTTTATCTTGATTGCCAGTCAAACCTTCAGAAAAAAAGGTAATCTCAATGTTTGAAGAGCCTTTTGGGGGAATCGGCAAATTGATGGCGGAATTATGCAAACAACCGCAACCTGTCAAAATTCTATACAATATAAGCTCAGAATCTCCTTCGTTTTTGACCTCAAAAGAGTGGCGCACAAGATCTCCTTCAACTATTTCCCCAAAATTAAACTCATTACTTGAAAAAGATATTTTAGGTTCAGCTGAAGCTGTTGACAAAAAAAATAAATAAAGTAAAAACAGCCAATAAAGATTGGTTTTTAAAACAATGGTAAAGCTTGGTCGCCAATTCATTAAAACAGCTTTTAACCTTCAAAAAATAAGTTTCTGTTCTCGTCTAAAAATTTCGTGTAAAAATCACCGCTTTGAAACTTTTCGTTTGATAAAATTTTTCGATGGAGATCGATGTTAGTTTTAATTCCATCTATAATAAATTCATCCAAGGCGACCAAAGCTTTTTTGATCGCCGCCTCTCTATTGTGCGCTTTGACTATCAGCTTGGCAATCATTGAGTCATAAAACGGTTGTACTCGGTAACCGGTATAAATAGCTGAATCAACCCTCACGCCAAAACCGCCCGGCGGGTGATACTCGGTAATCTGTCCCGGAGAAGGCATTAAAGTTTTTGGGTCTTCAGCGTTTACTCTAACCTCTATGGAGTGTCCAGATGTTTTAATCTCTTTTTGCGAGACGGACAGCTCGAAACCAGCCGCCAAGCGGATCTGTTCGCGCACCAAGTCAAAATTAGTAACCATCTCTGTAACCGGGTGCTCAACCTGCAATCTAGTATTCATTTCGATAAAGTAAAATTTTTTCTCAGAGAGATCAGCTAAAAATTCTACCGTTCCAACGTTTGTATAACCAACAGATTCGGCTAACTTCACCGCAGCCGCCTGAATTTGCTCTTGTAAATCTTCCGGCAAACCAATAGATGGGCTCTCCTCTATTATTTTTTGATAACGCCGTTGAATTGAACAATCCCTGATCCCAAGATGAACAACATTTTGAAATCGATCTCCAGCTATTTGAACCTCTATATGCCGAACGCGCGGCAGATACTTTTCAACTAAAAGATGACCATCTCCAAAACTAGCCTCGACCTCTCTTTGAGCCGAAGGAAAAACATCTCTAAACTCAGCTTCAGAATTAACAATTCGCATCCCGCGGCCACCACCCCCAGCACACGCCTTAAGCAAAACTGGAAAACCAGCGCCAATAGCAACATTTAAGGCGGCGTTGATATCGAGATATCCTTGGCTATCGCCCGGTATCGTTGGCACACCGGCTCGCTCTGCCGCCCGCCTAGCGCGCGCTTTATCTCCCATCATCCGCATATTTCTAACGGTTGGTCCGATAAAAGTTATTCCGCAAGAACCACAAATCTCATTAAAAGATGCGTTTTCGCTTAGAAAACCGTAGCCAGGATGAATTGCGTCCACGCCAGTTGCTGTCGCCGCCGACATAATCGCCGTCATATTAAGATAACTATCTTTAGCGGCCGCTGGACCTATACAAACACTTTGATTAGCTAATTTAACATGGAGTGCCTGTTCATCGGCAGTAGAGTAAACCGCTACCGTTTTAATGCCTAATTCATGACAAGCCCTAATCACACGCAGAGCAATTTCGCCACGGTTGGCGATAAGCACCTTCTTAAAAGGAAGCTCGGACATTAACAATCAACAAAAGAATTAAGAGTTAGGATTAATTAAAAAAAGGACCTCTCCAAATTCAACCACTTCACCATCTTTGGGAAGAATTTTTTCTATTTTACCGTCGGCAGTAGCCTCAATTTGATTCATTAATTTCATTGCCTCTACGATACAAAGCGGCTGTCCTTTTTTGACAATATCACCCTCCTTAGCGTATGGTTCAGCGTCTGGCGACGGACGACGATAAAATGTGCCAACTAATGGTGATTTGATCTGAATAAAGTTTGATAGATCTTCCGTAGCTTGTTCAGAGGCATTAGTCGCCTTAGATGAGCCAGAAGAAATAGGAATAGCTTGAGGTTGATAAGCAAGATCAACAAGTGGAGTTGCCACGCCGGAAACGGCCGTTTGTTGAATAATATGCTTGACGCCTCGAGAAAGTTTTAATGTTACTCCCTCTCTTTCAAGCTCAAAGTCGTTGACTTCGTTTTTTTTAAGTAGATCTAGTATCTTCTCTAATTCGGTTAGATCCATTTTGTATATGAAAAATATATGCCAATAAGCGCCCTATTATACTCGAATCAATCAGCGAAGTAAATTTAGTGAGATCCTAAAAAAACAAGCTAACTTGAAGAAATAAATTAAAGGTAGATTCTGCTAGTTTTCTTCATTATTCTCTTTTTTTGAAGCAGTTTTATCTATAAGATCAATCTGCTCAAAATCAAATTCAGCCTCTGCCACAATATCCGAAGCAGTAGCCTCCTTGTCAGACGCGAGATCTCCCGATAAGTTTTCCATAGCTTCACCAGAAAGCAAAGTACATAGTTTTTTTACGTCTTTGCTTTCTGGAAAGGAGCTTTTAAGCTTTCTTAATTCAGCTAAAGCGAAGGGGTAAAATTTTAGCTCAAAATAAATTTTAGCCAAAATCAATCTTCCCATATGGTTAGCTGAATCTGCGGACAAGCCGCGCAAGCAAACCATCAAAGCATCTTGCAATCTTCCCTTAGAGACTAAAATTCTGGCGTATTCGGTAAAAAGAGGATTCCCCGGATCTGTGGCTAAAATTTTAGCGTGATTAATTTCGCTCATTTGTTTTTTACAGAGACTGAAGCACTACTATGTCGCTACGATACCACGCTCAAAATCAGAGAACCATTTACTCGCAACGGTTAATATTAGTAAAATTAATCGTTGAGGTTCCTCTTAAAACAAAATCCCTTCCATCAGCCGTCTGTCCAAAAAGCTCATAGTTAACCCTTTTAAATCCCAGTTCAACTGGAATTGGAAAATTGGCATCAAAAAAGTGTTTTCGACCTACAATAGCGCGTATCGCAATAGCCCTAACATCTTGCCGTGTGCGTGGTCTAGTTTCAACTTCAGAGAGTAAAAAAATCTTTTTTGAAGTAAAAGTAGATCCGTCTGCATCGCCACCAGCTACTGAATAACGCATGCTATCAAAAAATACTGATTGATTTAGATTGTTTATAACGGTAAAAACAAATTCAACATTAGTGCCAAACTTCTCTATTATTGGTGGCGTGGTAGTTTCGTCACAAAGATCTTGCCGCGTATCAACTATCATTTCCGTAGAATCATCTTGCCCGGGCAAATCAATAACTTTAAAAGCAACCAACCTAACGCCGTTTTCAACATCCACCTGACCAGTTCCAGATCCATCGGTTCCCTGAGAACCGCCTCCCAAACCACCTCCAGCCGCGCCATCAAAACCGTCAAAACCGGCAGGAATCGGACCTAGACATTTTACCGTTACAAAATTACGACGATTACCGCCAACGGGTAACCTGCAACCAAAAAGATAACTGCCTGGTGTTTCACAACCTATCACACCGCTCATTATGCCGTTACTATCTGTCGCTTCTCTACCGGTTGTCGGCTCTATAATTGCAACTCCTTGCTCACTATCGCAGGAAACAACAATATTAGGAACACCTCTTCCCTTGGCATCGCGCACATAAACAGTATAGCCAGCGGTATCAGCAACCTGAATTTGCTCTTGGTTTAATTGGACTTTAATCGAACCCGTATTAGATTCATTTGGAACAAAAACATCGCCGCCGCCAGCGCTATCAGAGTCAGAGCCCGTACTGCCACAAGCGATCAAAAAACAGGAGAGACAAAAATAGACTAAAAAATTAAAATTGATCACTTTATACATAATTTCAGTTTGGTAAATAATTTAAATTTACAAAAATTACAGCGGTAAACCCCCTCCAACAAAGCCGCCAGCCCCGGTACCGCCTCCAGCCGTTCCGCCGCCACCATCAGCACCGCCTCCGGCTCCACCGTCAGTTCCACCACCACCAACGGCTCCACCTCCTTCTCCGGGAGTTGGGGGAATAAGAATTTCTGGGGTAACTTGCACCGTTAAAATATTAGAATTTGTTTCTAACACATCTCCGGCCGCGGTAACGCCTCGAATATAACCATCAACTTCCAAAGTAAACGGAGGCTCTGGAAGAGATGCTCTGTTCAAGCTTATCCAACTTTTAATCTCAGCGGGAATAACAAAAACAACTGTGCAACCCAATGAGCCGGCTTCAGCGGACTGGGCTTGTGGAATCCTAACCGCAGCCGCTACAGAAGTTGAAGGAGGTTGAGAATCCGCTCCCGGAACAAAAAAGTTTAAAATCAAACGTTGCGCGGTAAAAAATTGCGCCGATAAACGATTCTCTATAACGACACCTAAAGCGCTTGCTCCAGCATTTTGACCCGGCTCAGTCAGTTCTCCAATCGGAATTGATATTTGGGATATATATGGAGGAGTAGTAGCTGCGCAATCACCACGCCAAGCTATAAAACCAACACTTCGACCCTGATCGTTGTTAGATGATGTGCCGCAACCTAAGACCAAAAGCGCTACCGATAATAAAAAAATTAACCTGCCCATTTTACTTAAAAATATTTTATTTATTTTAAATCAATATAAAAATACCCTACTAAAGTAACCTATGAAATCTTGCCCGTATAGTTGTAACCGCCTTTCATCGTAGCATCATCAAAACTACCCTCGACAATTCTTGGAGTTAAGAAAAACAAAAGTTCCTCATTGGTGTTATCAGCCACATTTCTGCGGAAAAGGTGTCCTAAAAATGGAATATCTTTAAAAAAGGGTACGCCATCAATCGAGGATCGCTCGTTTGTTTTATAAATTCCACCCATCGCAAAAGTTTGACCGCTAGAAACCAAGACTGACGAGGTTGCGCTACGCTCAATCTCTGATGGAATACCATCAACCACTGTAGCACCGAGAGTACTTGATTTAGCGCGAATGTCCAAAAGAACATAGTAATCTGGGGAGGCTTGTGGTGTTACATCTAAAGTTATACCAATCTCAATTGTCTCGGTAGCTTGTGTCGCCCCACCAGCCGCCGTTGCTCCCTGCCCAGTTGCCACCGACACTCCGCCTTGCGGAACTTTGACCCGAACTTTTTCAACGCTTTTAATAGAAGCTTGCTTGTTATTAGTTGTCGCTACCGAAGGACGGCTGATAATTCGCGCCTTACCATCTCTTTCAAGAGCGGATAAACGAAATCGAAGATCCATAGTCCCATCAGCGCTGCCAAATAAGAATTCAACCGCCGACCCAGCTGTCGCGCCTACCGCGGCAGGAAAGCTGGCAATATTAGCGCCAGCGCCAGCATCGGCCCCAGCTATGCCACCACCAATACCAACTGAATTGGGAAAATTATACCCGGTAGGATTTCCAGTTTGCACCGATTGCACAAAATTAAAACCTAATTCAGAACCAAGATCTCGCAAGAAACTTCTATTAGCTTCAACAATCTGAGTTTCAAGCAAAACTTGCGGGGTTCGCAGATCTATTCTAGAAATCAGATCTAAACCGTTGCGAATGCCGCTTGAAACGTCTTTTAAAATTAACTGGTTAGTTCTTTCGTCATATGAGACAGAGCCACGCTCCGTCATTACACTTTCAACCAAAGATTTTAAATCAGAGGCTCGAGCGTAACTAATACGCACATAACGAACCAGCAGTTCTTCTAGATCTTGCTGAGTAATTTTTAATTGTTTAAGAGATTCACGTTCAGCTTTGAGCTTCTCCATTGAAGCAATGCGCACAACGTTGCCTTCCTGCACCTTATCTAGACCGTTAGTCTTAAGAATAACATCTAAAGCCTGATCCCAAGGCACATCTATTAACCTCAAAGTAACCTTACCTTTAACTTCCGGAGAAGAGATGATGTTCAGGTTTGAAACCTCAGCTATAATTCGAAGGGCATTTTCAATGTCAGTATCCTGAAGATCAAGAGATATCAACCTTCCAGTATATGCCTTGCCATTAACGTCTGAATAAATTCCACTAGCAAGTTCTTCTTCGTCTGACTGTTGATCAGAAGTACCGGTCGCTTTAGCGGCGCCCGTAGCGCCCGCTCTCTCTAATCCTGATCCAACTCGATTGATCATGTCCGGCACATTCGGCTGAGCTCTCCCAGAATCAAACAGCTGTTTTGGCTCTGCAACTAAAATAATTTTATGGTTTTCTTGGCGAGCAACTAGATTTTTGGCTGGATCGACAAAAATTCTAATTAACGCTTCATCTCCACTGCGAACAGGTCTGGCTGATTTAATGATACCACTATTAGGAGGTGCAAGAATAGCTGGAACGGTTGCCGGATCAAAGGTGGTACTCGATAATCTTAAAATATATTCAGATGGAGCCGAGCGAACCAATCTATATAAAGCACGGTTATTGAGATCAACGCTCAAACTGTTTTCGCCTGCTGGCAATAAATTGAGCGCAATTGAAGTTAACAAATTTTCTGGTGTTTTTGTTTCAGCTTGAACAAGAGTTGGTTCAGTTGCTGATGTTTTCGCAACTCCATCTTGCGTCGATGATAATTGATCAATATCCATAGGAGGCTTATTGGCCAGATCTTGCTCTGACGATTTTCCTTGCGCCATCTGCTCAAGCACAATCTGCTCAGCCAATGGATCGCCGGATGTAGTCACAGTAAATCGAGATGATGGATCTTCTTTTACAAGATTTCTTTTAGCGTTTGAAGGAGCGCAAGCTGATAATGAGAACGCCCCTAAGGTTACTAAAAGAAAACAAAGTAAAGGAATATTTTTTTTAAGATATGACACCCTAGAAAGATGCATCGCAGAACAAAGATCAGGCGCGGTCGAATAATACATTAGATTTCAGCTCCTTTTTTACTCAATACCGAAAATTTGACGGAAGGAAAAAGAAAAACTATATGCACAAGCTTTAACAGATTGAAAAGATTGCGTACAAGTAACAACATTACATAAGAGAGAGAGGGCATCAATGTCAATAAATAATTATAATAAGTTAAAATATAACGGTGTTTTATTTACTTTTAGTATTTCTTGCTTTCTCTATTTTAGCCCTTTCAGCCTCATCCAAAAAGCGAAAAGTTGTCATTTTACAAGCAACTTTGATTTTTACTCTTTCGGGAGTAACCGTCGGCTCAGATATAGAGATTCTGCTTATATTTACTATTCTGGGCAAATGACCAACTTCATCAAAAAAAGTTGCTACTTGATGAAAGGTTCCATCGACTACCATTGACACCGGAACTTCCGAGTAAAAATCCCGATAAACCTCCGTCTCTGGTTTAAAAGACACAACTTCTAAACCAGCATCGCGAGCAAGTCCAGATATAGACTCAATCAAGTCGGGAATCTCCCGACGGTCAGGAAGCTCTTGCAAGGCTTGTTTTAACTTAACATCAAGAGCTTGCACAGCTTTTTTTACTTTCGGCAGATTTGCCGCCAACCTTTTTTCTTGGCCGATTTTTGACTCTAAATCTGAAATCTTTTGATCGAGGTCAGAACTCGTTGTTAAGCGAGAGGAATAAAACAAAAACCAAACCAAAGCAAAAAGCAGTACAACATTACCAACAATAAAGGCGGCTTTATGGCTATTTGGTCTCTCTAAAAACTTTTTAACTAATGGGTGCATAAAAATAATTAGCCTGAACCATACTAGAGTTTATTCATCATCCGAACCCGATTTCTTACCACCAGCGGTTTCCTGAGGTTTCTCAGGTTTCTTCTGATCAGCTGCATCTTTTAGCTCTTTAGAAAGATCGAGTGTCCCAGTATAACTTATCGATGATTTAATTATAAATTCTCTCACCTTTATACCACCTTGCTCAACCCTCTTAATTTCCTCAGCATCAACTCCATCAAAAAAATCAGATGCCTGAAGATCGCGCATAAAACCAGCGATAGTTTGCTCATCTAAAGCGCGACCTGTAATCTTAAAAGATCTATTATCTCCTTCTTCTACTTTGGTAAGCCAAGCCCGCATCGGTAAAGCTTTATTCAGATCATCAAGGGCTTTAGCCGGTCCTAGTTTATTTCTCTTAAGCTTTCCGATTGTAATCAGTTTTTGATTGAGCTCGTTCTGTTTATTTTGCAAGCCGCGAACTTCATTAGTGGTTTTTTGAAGCCTTGTAAGATCGAATTCTAATTTGCTAGCTTTCGTCTGTTTGCGTCCAATTTTGCTATCAATATTAACAACAAGAAATGAAGAGATGCTAAGAGCCATAAATAGAGAGCCGATGTAAAATACTAGAAAGGTGGCAAGTCCTGTTGATTTTTTTGGGGCTACTCCAAGTAAATTGATGGTTATCACGGTTAAATTTTTTAGATAATTATTTTATCATCTGCCGTTCTAAGAGCTAAGCCCATCGCCGCGGTCACGAATGGAGAAAGCTCTGCTATGCGAGTTTCATCAAACTCAGCGCCAGCATCAATGCCTCGAAATGGCTGAAGCTGATTAACCTCTATCTTTGTTTTTTTGCGAAAAGCTTCCGCCAAACCATATTGAGTGCTCATCCCACCCGCCAAAAAAATAGCCGAAATTCCTTGCCCAATACCAGCAGCGGCCGCAAAAAAATTAATTTGCCGAGAAACTTCGTTGACAAACTGCTCATTAGCGGAGATAAGCGCCTCTTTAACCTGAGCAAGTTCTGGTTTTTGCAGATCAGTTTCACTTGCTTTCTTGGCTTTTTCAGCTTCGCTGGTAGTCAAACCTAAAGCAATCGAGATTCCTTCTGTTATGCTTTTCCCACCAAGAGCAACATTGCCATTAAAAAGCGGCAAACCATTTCTGGTAATCAAAATAGTAGAATAGCGAGAGCCAAGATCAAGCAAAGCGCAAGTTTTATCAAGGTACTCAGGATGGCTAAGTTCAAAGATGTTCATTAGAGCAAAACAATCAAGGTCAACTATGCCGACATCAATTTCAACTGATGTCAAACACATCTTAAAGTTCTCTAAAATATCCTCCTTAACAGCCACAACCATCACATCCAGAAGACCCGAAGCTGTTTCTCCCAGTACCTGAAAATCAATTTTAGTTGAGCCAACATTGGGAGGTAAAAAGGAGGCCGACTCAATTTTAATATACTCTCCCAATTCCTCATAATCCATTTTAGAAACTTGTATGCGTTTGGTGAACACGCTGGCGCTTGGGATACCCAATACGACCATTCTGCCCACTAACCCATTAACGGCAAATAATTGGCTAATTTGCTCGGCAACAATTTCTGGCTTAGCAACGGTTTGTCCGCTAAACACATCAGATGGATAGGAAGCCATGCCGATATTGAGCAGTCTTGGCTTTTTGCGAGATAGATCAAGCTCAGCAAGCCTAATACCCGAGCTACCCAGATCTACTCCAATTAAACCCTCTCTTCTCTTTAGAAAGCTAAATAGTGCCATTTACAAATAGATTAACTATGCTGTCAGCTGTTAAAGACAACTTCAATAATATTCTCTAAAAGATTATATTATAATTATGGCTTTGGAAAAGATACGATTATGAAAGCAAGATTTGCCAAAGTCGCTATCCCTCCCCTTGAAACATTATACACGTACAGTCTTCCTGACAGCCAAAACTCGCAAGCCATCGAAGTCGGCTCAAGAGTTACCGTCCCTTTGGGCAAAAGATTTGCCTATGGATATGTAGTTGAACTATCAGAATCTGCTGATGTCAGTGGCATTAATATTAAATCTATCTCGAGAGAAGAAAGAATTATTAAGGCATTTGCAGAAGGTGATTTAAATTTTTTTAGTGAAGTCGCGGAGTATTATAACGAGCCTTTAGCTAAAATTATCGAACTCGGCATACCTAGCATTCCCCCAAAAAGAAACGCAAAAATATTACATATTGCTACTCTTCCTTCCAATCATGAAAAATCCCTAAAAGGATCCGCCCAAAAGGCAATCTTTGAATTTATCAGCTCCCTTCCGGAACAAAAAATTTCAACTTCAATCCTTGTTCAACATTTTCCGCTTTATCAAGCTCCAGTTAGAGCTTTAATCAAAAAGGGGTTATTAGTATTAAACAAAGTCGAAATCATAGATCAACACCTCGATCACTCCCCTCCGCCACAATGGGCAAAAACAAATATAACCCTCACTGCTGAACAAGAATTGGCTAAGGAAAAAGTCCTAAACGCTTACAGAGAAAAACGTTTTGAAAGTTTTCTGCTTTTCGGTGTTGCTGGCAGTGGCAAAACAGAAGTTTACATTGAGATCGCCAAAGAAATTATTAAAGATGGCAAAGCTGTCTTAATTTTAGTGCCAGAGATAGCCTTAACACCGCAAATGATCGATAGATTAAAAGCTCGCTTTGGCAAAGAGATCGCTACCCTACACAGCGCTCTTACAACTAGAGCGCGCTGGGATGCTTGGCGCGCTCTGTTGGAAGGTAGAGAACAGATAGCTATTGGGGCACGCTCTGCTATTTTTGCTCCAATCCCGAATCTCGGATGTATTTTTATTGACGAAGAACATGATCAATCATACAAACAATCCGACGGCATTCGTTACAACGCTCGCGATCTCGGAGTTTTAAGAGCAAAGATCAACAATTGTCCGATCGTGCTCGGCTCTGCTACTCCTTCCTTAGAAAGTATTCAAAACGCTCGACTTGGTAAATACCTGCCCCTGAAATTAGATAAGCGTTATTCCTCATCCGAAGAAAATCAAACTCTGATTGTCGATCTTTGCCAGATCAAACCTTGGGACATGCCAACAAAAAACATTTCGCCACAACTTTTGGAGGCTCTCTCCGAAACCATCAAAGCCGGAAAAAAAGCCTTCATTCTTTTTAATCGAAGAGGTTTTGCCTCTTTTATGCAATGTCTCTCCTGCGGTCATGTCATAAAATGCCCTGATTGTTCAGTAACTTTAACATATCATAAAACAACAAACTCTTTACTCTGCCACTACTGCGATTACCGCTACACGCCTCCGACAAATTGTCCAGAATGTTCGCGTCTTGACCAGTCAGTAAATCTTAAAAAAGAAAAAAGAGTTGGAAAAATGATTGAACGCGGCGCCGGCACTGAAAAAATCTATGAGGAGCTAGCTAAGCTCTTTCCAACCGTTGAAATAATCAGATTAGATCGAGACACGGCCAATCAAATGGAAAATTACCGACGCGCTCTTGAGCGGATGCGAATTCCCGGGGCTGGCATCTTAGTTGGCACTCAAATTATCGCCAAAGGGCACGATTTTCCGGCTGTCAATTTAGTAGGTGTGATAGACGCTGATATTGGACTACATCTTCCCGATTTTCGAGCGGCCGAAAGAGCTTTTCAACTTTTGACTCAGGTTGCTGGCCGCGCCGGACGGGGAAAGGAAGCCGGCAAAGTAATTTTTCAAACTAGATTGCCTAACCATCCAAGTTTGATTTTTGCTAGCAAAAAAGATTTCTCGTCTTTCGCGACTAAAGAGTTGGAATATAGAAAACAATTAGCTTATCCGCCATTTTCAAAATTGCTCAGAATCATCATTAGCGGAGAAGATATCAAATCGGTAGCTTTAGAAGCAAAACGATTAAAAGAATTTACTACTCTGATCGCCTCTCAACATAAGTTAGACCTAAAAATATTAGGACCATCTCTAGCTCCAATAGAAAAAGTCAAAAAAAAATGGCGTTGGCATATATTGATTAAATCAAGCTTAACCACAACTCTTCTCAGTTTAATTTCAACTTTAAAAACAGCCGCCAAGAAAAAATCAAAGAAAATCGTTGTCGCCTACGATCTCGATCCACAAGAGATGCTTTGAAGATAGTGCAAATTTTAACAGATCAAACAGATGGCATTTTTATTAAATTTACAAACTTGCAAGATTTTTATAAGCTTTTAAATAAGAGTGAAGTTAATAATTTTTTACCTTTTTAAAAAAATTTATGAAAAATCTCTTTCGCGTCATTTTAACATTATCGCTATTCGTATCAACTGCTTGGACTGACGATGCCACCTCAAAAACAACGAGCGCTGATTCGGCCAAAGCAATGTTGAAAGATTTGAGCAGTGATCATGCTCAGGCTTGGACGGCTGCAGTAACACCGGGCGAACAACATAAGCTTTTAGAACAGTTTGTCGGCAACTGGAGTTACACCTTAAAAATGTGGAAAGCTCCGGGAGAAGATGCCGAAGATTCCACCGGAGCCGCAACTATTGAATCCATTTTCGGAGGCAAATTTATTAAACAAACAGCCACCGGTCAGTGGGCTGGTCAGCAGTTTGAAGGGGTAGGTTTCACTGGCTTTGACAATCTACAAAAATACTTCAATAGTGTTTGGATAGATAATGTCAGTACCGCGATGATGATCGGTAAAGGCAGTTGGGATGAAAAAACAAAAAGCATTACAGATACCGGAACAATATCCTGCCCTTTTGCAACTAACCATGTTCGCGACTATCGCGCAGTTTGGACTCTACCAAAAAACAATACTTTTACTTATGAAATTTTCAGTAAAGATGATAACGGTAAAGAGTTTAAAATGATGGCAATTACTTACAAAAAAGTAGCTTAATTGGGCTATTGAAGAAGACATGCGAAAAGCGCGCGCTGAAAAGAAACGCTCTTAGCGCGCGCTTGCTTTTTTAACCTCTAAGATAAGTTGGCATACTCTTGAGATTAGCTAATATTTAGCTTAAAATTTACATCTTGAATTTTTTCAAAAATCTTGTATCAAAGTAGATATGATCGAAGTTAACAACTTAGCTAAATATTACGGTGATTTCATTGCCGTACGCGACGTAACCTTTTCAGCTGAAAAGGGAGACGTTCTGGGTTTTTTAGGGCCAAATGGAGCTGGAAAGACAACCACTCTCAGAATGCTGGCAACTTATCTGCCTCCAACCTCTGGTTCAGCTAAAATCGCCGGTTACGATATCAACCTTCAGTCAGATGATGTGAGGAGAAGTATTGGATATTTACCAGAAACTCCTCCCCTATATCCCGAAATGACCGTGGTCGAATATCTCAATTTTGTCGCTCAAATTAAGGGAGTTAAAAAAAGAGATTTAAAAAACAAAATTGAGCTAGCAATTGAAAGGTGTTTTTTGGGGGAAGTTCGCCAAAAACTTTGCGGTCAACTTTCAAAAGGTTTCAAACAGAGAGTTGGCATAGCTCAGGCGATAGTTCACAATCCTCCAGTTTTAATCTTTGACGAGCCAACCAGTGGACTCGATCCAAAACAGATTATTGAAATTAGGCAGTTAATCTCGTCGCTCGCTCAAGATCACACAATTCTTATCAGCACTCATATTCTTCCTGAGGTCAATTCTGTTTGCAATCGTGTCGTAATTATTGATCGGGGCGAGGTCGTTTTAGAATCATCGCTAGCCGAAGCTACCCGCTCGCGCTCTTTAGAGCAGGTCTTTTTAGAGTGTGTTAGCAGACAAGAAGACAAAAGGACAAAACCGCTAAGCGCCGTCGGAAGCTAGTTTTAAGGAGAGTAATATGAAGAACTCAATTGTTATATCAAAACGTGAAATTCTCTCACAATTTGTTTCCCCAGTAGCTTATTTTGTAATCACTGGGTTTACCTTGCTAGCTGGTTATTTCTTTTTCAACTTACTTAGTATTTTTAACATAGTAGTTGATCGTTATAAACAGATGCCGTACGGCATGTCCGGTCGTGATATCCCCAATTTAAATCAATGGGTCATAGAGGGTTACTATCAAACACTTTTGATTATTCTTGTTTTTTTAACCCCTCTATTAACAATGAGATTAATTTCTGAGGAAAAGCGCCGTGGCACCTTTGAATTGCTAGTAACATCTCCAGTGTCTGTTGCCGAAATTGTTTTAGGAAAATTTTTGGGTGCCGCTTTCACTGTTATTTTAATGATTTTGCTGGCAGGAATTTTCCCCTTGCTTCTCTGCTTTTATGGCAACCCAGAAGCGCCACCTATCTTTACGGGATTGCTCGGCGTAATACTTTGCACCTTAGCTTTCGTGAGTATTGGGATGGCGGCCTCCTCTTTCACGGAGAGCCAGGTTGTCGCTGGCATATCAAGCATGGTGGTATTACTGCTACTTTACGTAGTTCACTCTCCGGCTGAAGCGGTTGGCGGCTCACTTGGCGAGGTTTTAAAATATCTTTCGCCAGTGATCCAAACGAGAGATTTGATTACCGGGGTAATCACTTTGAAAGGGATAATTTATTTTATCTCTTTAATCGCGTTTGGGTTATTTATGACTGCCAGAGTTTTAGATGCTCATCGTTGGCGTTAGTTTTTATGATCTAAATTTAACATGAGAAAATTGAATTCGTTTTCAGGAATAGTTGGAGGGGTTTTTATACTTTTCGCGGTTGTCGGCGGCTTGCTAATTGGCGCCTTGTATGATCCCTTAGTGATTGTTAGACAACCAATTTTGTTGCTTCATCTGTTGTTTGGGTCGATTCTTGTACTTTATTGGTTTTTTGCCGTTGGTCTAGCTAACCTCAGCCAAACTGGTATTATTTTTTCCGGAAGAGGAACAAGATTTGGATTAAATGTTATTTTTTACACTACGGTTGTTGTCGCCGGCTTTGTTTTTATCAATTGGCTAGCAAACCGTTATGATAGCCGTTGGGATCTAACTGAGGAGGGAGTTTATTCTTTAAGCCCACAAACCAGAAAAATTTTAGAGGCTTTGGAAAAACCCTTGCAAATTGTTGCTTTTAGGGGCACTCAAAACGTTAACGATTTTGAAATCGAAAATTTACTTAAACTTTATAAACAACAAAATCGCTCCAAAATAACAACCGAAATTATAGATGCGCGTAGCCATCCTCATAAGCTTGATCAATATCGGGTACAGATGGGAAATCTCATTTATATAGGATATGGAGATAGAGATAATTTAGAAGAAAGCAGGCTGAACGAGGCGAGTGAAGAATCGATAACTAACGCCATATTGAAATTAACTAGAGGTTCCGCAAAAAAGATTTACTTTATTGAGGGACATTCAGAGCCTCAATTAGCTTCACAGGCGGCTGATGGCTTAGCCAAATTGCGAGGAGCTTTTGTTGATGAGCATTTTCAAGTTTCTGGGTTAATATTATCACAAACTGGTAAAATTCCAGATGATGCCGCCGCCGTAGTTTTAGTTTCCCCCAAGAAAAAGCTGTTAGCCGAAGAAAAGCAAGCGCTTATAGAGTATGTTGATTCCGGCGGGCGTTTGTTGATGATGACTGATCCTAAAACAACTTCTGACGTAAAGGAGATCGCTGATAATTTCGGTATCGTTGTGCGCGATGATATTGTTCTTGATCCGGTGCAGAGGCTTTTTGCAGGACCGGCGATTGGCGCTCAACCAATAGTTAGAAACTACGGTTCTCATATAATTACTCGTGATATGAACGATCAGCATATAACGATTTATAATATTGCCTCTTCGGTAACTTATTCGGCTGATAAGAAAAAATTGGATCCGGCAATTAGCTATGCTGAAATTGCTTTAACTGGTCCAAACGCTTGGGGAGAAAAAAATCTGGAAGCAGTTTTTGATTCTCAAAATCCGACAGCGCAAATTGATCCCGAAGACACAAAAGGTCCTGTTTCGCTAGCGATTGCATACGAAAAGAAGGTCAAAACAGGCGAGCAGGCAAATTCCAACAAGGATAACGAAAATCAAGCAGAGGCGAAGTTTGAGAAACTTTCCAGAGTTGTCGTGGTTGGAGATTCCGATTGGGCTTTAAACGCTAATTTAGAAATTTACGCGAATCGTGATTTCGTCTTAAACATTATAAATTGGCTTTCTGGGGAAGAAGGAGGAATCTCAATACGAGCTAAGAGCATGCGAGCTTCGATAGCTCCCATAACTTCGCAAACTTTTGTTTGGCTTCTTGGATTAAGCTTTTTAGTGCCAGAATTGATATTGCTTAGCGGTTTGATGATCTGGTGGTCTCGCCGTAGCGCACCTATATCAGCCTAAAATTGATGTGAAATTGATGAGTTTACTAGTTGAGAGAGTAAATGAGCTTTAAGAAAACTTTTTTTTTAGCCTTAATTCTATTTTGCATTGGCGGTTATTTTAAATATTTTCAGCTACCAAAAGAAGAGCGTGCTGAGAGGACAAAACTTATTCTTAAAGATGTCTCCCCAAAAAATGCCAAAGAGATCTTTATTAAGAACTCTCACGGCAGTTTTACCCTAACAACCAAGCAAAATAAAACTGACAAATCCGAACCTACGAATACAGATTCTAACAATTGGTCAATTAAAGAATTGCCAGACGCTAAAGTTGATCAAGTATCGCTCAATTTACTGCTTGACGCTTTGACCGATTTAAAGTTTGCCAATCCCCTGAAACTAGATGAGCAATCAGAAGATCTAGGGGTGTATGGGTTTAAAGAGCCTCTTGTTAAGATAGAGATCAAAACCAACGAGCTAGAAAGTGAGATCGAACTCGGTAAGTTAAACGATTATCTTTACCAACGTTATATTCGACGCTCGGGAGATCCCAACATCTATCTTGTAAATGATACGATCTTTACGGCTAGCAACAAAACGCTGGACGATTTTAGAGATAAAATGCTTTTTTTGTTTTATGAATCCGATCTGAGAGAAATTGAAACAAGCGGAGCAAAGATATCCCCTTTTAAATTAAAGTCGACCAATGGCGATGATTGGCAAATCAAATCTCCCAGAGAATATCTAGCAGATGATGATCGCGTTAAACTTTTGATAAAAACCATAAAAAATTTAAAAGCTGAAAAATTTTTTGAAAAAAATGATGAGAATTTAAAAAAATATGGTTTTACAAATCAACCGCTAAAAATCAAATTAATTTTAAAACAGCAAGAAAATCGCGCTATAGAAGCATTATTATCGAAGGTTGAAATAGAAGAAAATAATAACAAAAAAACTAGAACTTTCATAACCGTTAGTGACAACATATCTATTGCTCAGCTTAGCGGGAATCCGATTGAGGATCTTTCGCCAATAATTAATGATCTGCGAGCTAAAAAATTCCTAAAATTCGACGAAAATGAAATTAAATCTATTAAGATAGAGAGAAAAGAAGGGGAAAGTTTAATGATTGAAAAACAAGAAGGAATCTGGAGTGTAAATCAGAAAGAAGCTGACGCTCCTTTTATAGAACAACTTATTCGAGATTTCAGAGATTTAACCGCCAAAAATCTGGCTAATGATAGTGATTTAGAAAAGAGTGAAGAAGATTTTTTCAAAAAAAGTTTTGGAACAATCACTTTGACGATAGTCAATAAAGACGAGCAAAAAGAAGCCAAGCAAATTATTTTGAAAGTCGGGAAGTCAAACGAAAAATCCGATAATTATTTGGCACAGCTTAATGACAACAAATTAACTAGGCATTTTCTTGAACAAAGTCAGATCAAAAAGATTTTTCCGACGTTTGAACAACTCAGCAAGAGCTCCGCCATTAACTCTGGAGAGAAATAAGTGTTAAAAAAATTATTGATCGCGAGCTTGCTATTGAGTTTTATAATAGCAATTTGCGGTGGCATAGCTGGAATTTGGATTTACAGCAGAATAGTCAGAGATTTGCCGGATTTTTTAACAATTGCCGATTATCGGCCTCCGATTGTTACAGAAGTTTATTCTTCCGATGGAACTTTAATAGCAGAGTTTTTTCGCGAGCGCCGCTATTTGATTAAAATCAATGAAGTTCCGGAAATAGTAAAAAAAACATTTTTAGCGGCCGAAGACAGGAATTTCTATACTCATCCGGGAGTTGATCTAAAAAGTATTTTACGAGCGGCAATCAAAAATTTTCGCAGTGGTAGCGCCAAACAAGGAGCCTCAACCATCACTCAACAAGTCGTTAAAAATATTTTATTAACTCCGGAAAAAAGTCTTGAACGAAAAGCGAAGGAAGCATTACTGGCTTACAAGCTCGAAAAAAACCTTTCAAAAGACGAGATCTTTGAAATATATTTAAATCAGATTTACTTCGGCAACTCTGCTTACGGATTGAGGGCAGCAACCAAGATTTATTTTCACAAAGAACCATCAGAGATTACCTTAGCGGAAGCCGCGCTTTTAGCTGGCCTTCCAAAGGCGCCTTCGAGATTTTCGCCTATTGAAAATATGAAAGCGGCAAAAGCAAGGAGAAATTATGTTTTGCGATCGATGCTTGAAGCTAATTTTATTAATGAGCAAGAGTTTGCCGCCGCTAACGTTGAAGAGATTAAAGTTTTTAGGCACACTCCAAAAAACATATACTCAGCTCCTTATTTCGTAACAGAGGTACGTCGCCTGCTTTCCGAAGACTCTCGTTGGAAAGATATTGACATCGATAGCGCGGGTTTAAAAATTCACACGACTTTAGATCTAAAAGCTAATGATTTTGCGACTACTGCTCTAAAAAGTGGTTTGCGCGAGGTTGATAAGCGTCGAGGTTATAGGGGTAATATAGATTATATTGAAGGCGCTAAACGCGAAATGTTTCTTAAAAAGTATCCTGCAAGCAATAAAGAAATTAAACCCAATGAACTTTATCCGGCGCTGATTACAGAAATTGCCGATCCAAAAGCGGGAATAGTCAAAATCGATCTTGGATTTGAGGTCTCGGCTTTGAATTTAAAAAAAATTAATTGGGCTAAAAAAAAGTTAGACAAATTTGATAATGTAAGTTGGGTCTCCGGGGTTGATCAGATCCTCAAGCCCGGAGATGTAATAGAAGTTTCTTTAATAGGCGAAGAAGTTCAAAACAAACAAGCGGATTCGAAAAAAGACCTATCGCCTACCGAAATTTTACCAGGCATTAAGTCAAAATTTCAGTTAGATCAAACACCGGAAATAGAGGGGGCTTTAGTTTTGTTAGATCCTTATTCCGGTAATGTTTTGGCGATGGTGGGTGGATACGATTATGCTCGCAGTCAATTTAATAGAGTTACTCAAAGTTTAAGGCAACCGGGTTCAAGTTTTAAGCCAATAGTATATTTGGCGGCAATTGATGAATTTGGCTACACGCCAACTACCATAGTCGAAGATGCGCCAAGAGTTTTTAAGGTTGGAGATAATTTTTGGTCTCCGAATAATTTCGATCAGACATTTTTAGGTAACATAACTTTACGGACGGCTCTTGAAAAATCCCGCAATATTATTTCGGCTCAGATTGTTTCAAGGATTGGGACGGAAGCGATTATTCGCTACGCGCGCAAATTGGGAATTACGAGTAAATTAGGGGACAATCTTTCAATATCTCTTGGCAGTAGCGAGGTTACGCCTCTTGAGTTAACTAGAGCATATGGAGTTTTTGCGGCCAAGGGGGCGTTGGTTGACACTAGTTTAATAAGTAAAATAATAGATCGGGCTGGTTCTACAATTTTTGATTCTGAAAATGAAAAATTTAAACGAGTCAAACAAGTTTTAAGTGAGGCAACGGCTTTCGTGATGGCAAATTTAATGAGGGGAGTAGTAGAAAATGGAACTGGCTATAAAGTTCGCGAGCTTAAGCGTCCGGTTGCTGGAAAAACTGGAACTTCAAATCAATTGATGGATGCTTGGTTTGTTGGTTACACACCTCAATATGTGGCTGGCGTTTGGGTAGGTTTTGACGAAAAGAAAAAGATTGGGGAGAAAGAAACTGGTGGGATGGTGGCGGCTCCGATTTGGCGAAATTTTATGAGAGATTTTTTAAATTATGAAGATAATGAGCGTTATCAAGAGCTTATCAGATCGGCTAAAGAAGATAGTGAAAAGTTAGGTATTCATTATCGTCAACCAGCTCGTCCAGAGCCGATAGATTTTGCGGTACCTGATGGTGTTGAAGCTTTTTGGGTAAATCGTCAAAGTGGAGCGTTAGCCGCGCCCGGATCTTCGAATGTCTATATTGAATATTTTCTTAAGGGGAGTGCACCTTCTGCTTCGTATGATTTAGGGGGGGGGATTAGCGAGGAGGAGTTTGCTGAATCGGAAACAAGTTATCTTAACGCTCCAGATCTATAAAAACTATGGCTATAAAAACTATGGTGCCACCCTGTTTTGACTGGTTTGGCGGTTTAGGTCTGAACCTGGCTGGCTGGAGACCTGGCCGGCTGGTGCCACCCTCTTTTGGGGCTGGGGCTGGCCCCTGGCTGGCTGGTGCCACCCTGTTTTATGGAACTAGAAACTATGGGAACCGGCTAGGGTTGGTTGGGGTCACCCTCTTTTTAAAAGGTGAATATCTCTCTTAAAAAGCGAAACAACATTTTAAATACCCTTAAAACAAGGGAATTTTTAATTATTATATGCTGTTAGGGATTGTTACGAACAAAAACTGTTAGTTCTTTTATTAAGTCACCTTTACGCAATTGTCTTAAAACGTTTTCCCCTCGCAGTAGTTTTCCAAAAACAGTATAAGAACCAACCATGTGAGGGGCAGGTCTAAGTATAATTTGAAATTGACTACCGTGTGATGAGCGATCGGGATTAAAAATATCGGAGCGTCTCGCCATAACTAAAGAGCCAAAATCAATCTCTAAATCAGAAAATTCTGCCGGCAAGGCGTAAGACACTCCTCCCTTACCCGTTCCGGATCTATCTCCAGTTTGCAGCACATACTCGTCCAGATAGAGATGAAATTTAATATTTTTATAATAACCCCGATCTGAGAGATATTTTAAGTTAGCAACATGCCAAGGAGCCAAATCAGAAAACAATTTGAATAAAAGATCCCCCTTGTTCGTCCTAATTAGGAGAGTGCTTAATGTACGAACCTCTTCAATCGGAGGAAGTTTAAATGGGGGCGCACGCCAAGTAGTAGAATTGCTAATAGCCGGCAAATCTTCAGCTACGCAAGGTAATTTTTTTTTAGCTATTAACAAAATAAATAATAGCAAAAAAAGAGTGATGGTTGATTGTATTTGAATTTTTTTTGGGGACACTAGTTAATATTAGCTTATATTGCAACTGATTTTCTTATCAGTTCTATTGTCTCAATCCCAGACTTGAAGTTGCGCTTTGCAAACAACCGACGCAACTTCAAGCCTCACTTAATCAAAAGGTACTTTAATCTTCAAGATAAATTAAAGAAAGAGCCACCTTTCGCAATTATCTGCGAATAAGTTTATTTTGATCCTTTGTGATTTTGTGTCCTTGGAACTACAGGAAGGAGATACAGAGAAATGCACAGGATCACCTCCTTTTATGCGGCTCAAACTACCAGCTGTGAAATCAAAAACAACCAGCGCGGCTTAAGCCAAAACAAACAAGTTTAGAACGAGCCCATAAGCTCATTTTTTAGAGCACTTCATGCTCTAAAACTATTCTTAAAAGAATTAAAATTTTTAGCAAGATAAAATATTTTTATTTATTCAATTCTTAAAAAATAGAGATCTTTGAGAGAAAAACCGACTCCTTATAATTAATATTATAAGTTGCTGTATTATATTATTCTCCCTCTGGAGCGACTAATTGAGCAATGCTACCATCGCAATTCATGATATATTCTTTGCCACCAACTCTAACACGACCACAAGTAGTGGCTTTGCTTTCTTTTTTAACCTTATTACTACTAAGATCGTTTTCTGTAATTTCAAGACTGGTTGCTGACTTGTCGTCTTCGATTGATCGCAAAATTAAACTCATTGTGCCAAGTTTGCGAGCAGTTTGAATTTTTAAAGCATCAGCTGCCGAAACATCTAGAGTCACAGAGCGGCTAACGGCGCGAGCTCCGCTTCGAGCGGTTTTGTCCGCTTTAGTCTCACCACCATAAGATAAGACGCGGGCATTTTGGACTATAACTTTAGTGGTTAATGTTCCTTGCTCAAAAAAAGTCAGGGTAATATCTACTTTTGTTCCGGGAACAACGTGTCCTTCTACGCCAGAAATTGCATCAACTTCTATTGCTACGGCTCTGTTGCCCGGAGTTACTGGCAGTGATGTTTGCAAAGGCTCATTGCTTAATTGACTACGTTGAATCGGAAAAGCCGCTCGCAAGGGTTCAGCCGCGTAAAGATCTTTTAATTGAGCAATATCATTAATTGCTCCTTCTGGAACTTGGTTTTGTGGCCATAAAACTTCCTTAAATTTTACATCAGAAAGTTTTGTCCCGGTTGGAATTAATCTCTCTGGTGCAATTAGCATAACTGTTCCTGTGGTGGAGGGAGCTTGGTTTTCGATTTTAGGTTGGTTATCAATTTTTGCTATAGCATTACTTTTGTAATTAAGAACTACAAAAAGAATAATTAAAAGAGAAAAGGCGACTCCTGATGCTATTAAAAAAATAAAACGTTCACGCTCGTGTTTTCTTTTGGTATGACTTGCCTGAAAACCAAAAGGTGGTGGCATGTTATTAGGTTGTTTTGAGAACATTACTTTAATTCCCCTATTAAAGTTTTTATTAAATACCTCTCTTTTAGGAGCTATCTTAAAAAATTAAGATGTCAAAAAGAGCAAAATCGTAGCGCCATTTGTTCTTTTTCTTTAGGGAGGACTAAGTAAGGTATCGTCGAATTAGGCGTATAAGATTAGGGTAACTTATTGAGATTATTTAATATTCCCAATTTCACCTGGTCATAATATCTTAAAAAGCATTAAGCTTTGCGAGAGATAGTTGTGTTTTTGTTTAGGTGATTCAAGTAAAAACGTAGTTTTATGAATTATAGGTTGTTGAATAGAGATACATTTTTAATTAGAACTGGTTTGATTTTTCTTGTGGTTGTTTGGCAATTGGTCGGTTGTGCTGTAGTGGATGATATTTACAAAGGCTCGTTTTTGGAGACAACCATTAACCATTATGACAGTAAGTTAAAAAGTAACCAAGGCGGCGGTTTAGTTGACAATAGTGGTATTAGTAGGCGTTATGTGGGGGCGAAGGCGCCGGTTGAAGTTATTTGGAAGGTTCCGATTGAGCCGGTTGATGGTTTTATTATTCGTTATGGATTTGATCGTAATACAGTTGAGGGTGAGGTTAAGTTGAGGGTGAGCGAGATTGAGATGGTGCGTCAACCTCCTCATGGGTTTGTTTATCGTTATGTTTTACAGAATCTTCCTGTTAACGAGAGAATTTTTATTACGATTTCGTCGTATCGTGGCGATCGAGTTTCACGTATAAGTAGTACCTTTGAAATTCGCTAGGATTTGATTGGTGCCACCCTGTTTTTGAATTTTTTTCCTACCCAACCTAAAAGGAGCCTCTTTGGAGGAGCCTCTTTGGAGCCACCCTGTTTTACTTAGGTTATGTAGGATTTGGTGGTGTGGGTTGTTTTAACTTACGATTAAGAGAAG
>CALMIO010000008.1 GCA_937864035.1 uncultured Pseudomonadota bacterium
ACCCCCCCCGACTGTCAACTAAGGAACCAAACAAAACAGGGTGGCTCCAAAAGAACCAACCCACTAAGGAACCAAACAAAACAGGGTGGCTCCAAAAGAACCCCAAAAGAACCAACCAAAAGAACCAAAAGAAAAGAAGAGAAGAACCAAAAGAAGAAGAAGAAGAAGCCACCCCAGAAGAAGAGCCAGAAGAAGAGCCAGAAGAAGAGAACCCTTTTCCAAACTTTTTAAATGATTTTAGGCGGCGACGATTTTTATCCACTGCAAATTTGCCAAAATTAAAAAACAAGGCAATACACTTACTTAATAAACACAACGAATCAATATCACCATAATTCAAGAGACCGGCTCCAAAATTTATTTACTTTTAAACCAAATCATTTATACTGAAAGATAGGCTTTTTTTAAATCATAAATTTACTAAATGTTTTCCGGCATCGTCTTTGGACACTTCGAAGTCTTAAACTTGACCCGACTCAAACAATTCGCCAGACTACAAGTTAAAATATCCCCCGAATTCCAAGAGAAATTTTCCACCAATATCGGCCAAAGCATCGCCGTTGACGGAGTCTGCCTAACCATCACCAACAACCAAAACTTAACCCTAACTTTCGACGTCATAAGCGAAACTCTCGCCAAAACAACCTTGGGCGAACTTAAAGTGAAAGACACCGTGAATCTAGAAGGATCTTTAAACTTTGGCGATCCAATCGGCGGCCACCTTTTATCAGGACACGTCGACGGTAAAGCCGAAATCATTAACATCGAAAATCCCCCAAATAACTATATATTAACAATTAAACCACCAACTGATTTAACGCGATTTATCTTTAACAAAGGCTATGTCGCCCTAAACGGCGCAAGCTTAACAGTCTGCGACGCTAACCGTGAGCAATCAACCTTTAAAATCTACCTAATACCGGAAACCTTAAAAAAAACCTCCTTTGCTAACAAAAAAATCGGAGACAAAATCAACATCGAAGTCGACAAAAACACCCAAACACTAGTAGAAACAACTTATGCAATCTTGTCAGAATTTTTAAAACAACATAAAGATCAATTAATCTCGGCAACGCAACAACAAACCTCTCTCCTCTCCCAATAAACAAAAATTGTCAATGGATTTAGCTCGTTTCTTAATCCGCGTTTCAGGAAAAGTTCAAAAAGTCGGCTTCCGCAATTGGAGCGCCGAAAAAGCAAACAAATTGCAATTAAAAGGTTTTGCAAAAAATCTCGCGGACGGTTCAGTCGAGATCGTAATCGAAGGTCTAAGAGAAAATGCCCGAAAATTTATAGATTTAACCGCAGTCGGACCCAATAGCGCAAAAGTCGAATTCCGCCAGATCAAAGAACAAACCTTTGTTGGCGAATTTGAAGATTTTAAGATCTTGTAAAGATAAAATAAATATTCTGAAAATAGCTAGCCAATAAAAACATTTTTGTAAGTTCAACGGAAAAACAGATCGGAAAATATCGGGGATGAGTACAAAAATATAATCAAACCTTTATCTCTTCTGACAAAGCTCAACTAAAACTCCATTCGCGCTTGATGGATGAATAAAAGCAACCAACATCTCTCTCGCGCCCAAACGAGGAGAGAGATCAACTAACTTATGTCCACCAGCCCGCAATCGCTCCAATTCAGCTTCAATATCAGTAACTAAGTAAGCAATGTGATGCAACCCCTCACCTCTTCTTTTTAAAAAAGAATACAACTTCGAATTTTCTCCAAACGGCGCCAAAATCTCAATTAGCGGAAAACCACCAGAAAAATCTCCGCCTCTGCCAAGAAAAACCACTTCGACCCCATAATCCTCAAGCCGCTCGCGACACACCTCCTGATATCCAAAATCATCGCTATAAACTTTTAAAGCTTTTTCCAGATCAAATACCGCCACCCCAACGTGATCAATCGTTCCAAAAGACATAAACCTATATCAAAAATAAAAAAGCATAAACCTCTAAAGATCTCCTATAAAAAAACCCGCTGGAGCAGTTTTTCCTATTACAGAAAACGCTCCAACGGGTTTTTGATGATAAGTAGTCGATTAAAGCCAAAACAGACAATTACATCATATCGCCCATTCCGCCCATTCCACCACCATGACCCGGATGAGCCGCTTTACTCTCATCTTTTGGCTCCTCGCAAATTAAAGCCTCAGTTGTCAACATCAAGCCAGCAACCGAAGAGGCATTTTGAAGAGCTGTACGCACAACTTTGGTCGGATCAATAATGCCAGAAGCAATTAGATTCTCATACTCGCCAGTGGCGGCATTAAAACCAAAATCACCCTTTCCAGAACGAACCTTGTCTTCAACCACAGCTGGCTCGGCTCCCGCATTAGAAGCAATAGTTCTAAGGGGCGCTGCGCAAGCTTTCCACACGATATTCGCGCCAAAAGCCTGCTCTTCAGCTAGCTTCAAATTCTTAATGCCATCGGCGGCTCTCAGCAAAGCAACACCACCACCGGGGACAATACCCTCCTCAACAGCGGCCCTAGTAGCATGCAGAGCATCCTCGACCCTTGCTTTTTTCTCCTTCATTTCAACCTCAGTCGCGGCGCCAACATTAATAACGGCAACACCGCCAACTAGCTTAGCTAAACGCTCCTGCAACTTTTCGCGATCATAATCAGAAGATGTCTCTTCAACCTGAGCGCGAATCTGAGCAACCCTAGCCTTAATAGCGTCTTTGCTACCAGCACCATCAATAATAGTTGTATTGTCCTTATCAACAACAACCCTCTTAGCACGACCAAGCTCAGACATCTGAACGTTCTCAAGCTTTAAACCGAGATCCTCAGTAATGCATTTTCCGCCAGTCAAAACAGCTATGTCCTCAAGCATCGCTCTACGCCTGTCTCCAAAACCGGGAGCTTTGACAGCGCAAACATTGAGAGTGCCCCTAATCTTATTAACAACTAAAGTTGCCAAGGCCTCGCCTTCAACTTCTTCGGCTATAATCAAGAGCGGCTTGCCAGCTTTAGCAACCTGCTCCAAAACAGGCAATAGATCCTTCATCGAAGAGATCTTTTTCTCATGGATCAAAATAAGGCAATTTTCAATCTCTGCCTCCATCCTCTCCGGATTGGTCACGAAATATGGACTAAGATAACCGCGGTCAAACTGCATACCCTCAACAACTTCAAGCGTTGTCTCCAAACCTTTAGCTTCCTCAACAGTAATAACACCTTCTTTCCCAACTTTGTCCATCGCCTCAGAAAGAAGATCGCCAATTAACTCATCATGATTAGCAGAGATTGTTCCAACTTGAGCTATCTCTTTTTTTCCTTTGGTTGGCTTGCTCATGCCTTGCAATCCCTTAATGACTTCAGTCACAGCCGCGTCAATTCCACGCTTTAAATTCATCGGATCATGACCAGCGGCGACCAACATTAACCCTTCGCGATAAATTGCATCCGCCAAAACCGTAGCTGTTGTCGTTCCGTCTCCAGCCACATCAGAAGTTTTTGAAGCAACTTCTTTGACCATCTTGGCGCCTAAGTCTTCGAACTTTCCCTTAAGCTCAATTTCTTTAGCAACAGTAACACCATCTTTAGTAATAGTCGGAGCGCCGAAGCTCTTTTCAATAACAACATTCCTGCCGCGCGGCCCCATGGTCACTTTTACAGCATCCGCCAAGGTCTTAACACCTTTTAGAATTTCCTCGCGGGCCTCCATTCCAAATCGTAATTTTTTAGCCATTGTACTTTCCCTTTAAAATTAAAAAACAAAAATCAAAATAATAAAAATTAAATTAGAACGTCAGAAGCATCAGCTTAAAAACTAAACCAATACCCCTAAAACATCCTCCTCACGAATAATTAACAGATCTTCGCCATCTACCTTAACATCCGTGCCAGCATATTTACCAAAGAGAACTTTATCGCCCTCTTTTAAATCAAGCGGCACAACCGTACCATCTTCCCTAATTTTTCCCTTGCCAACAGCAACAACAACTCCCATCTGCGGTTTCTCTTTGGCGGTGTCTGGAAGAATGATTCCGGAAGAAGTTTTCTCCTCTGCTTCCATTCTCTGAACAATTAGCCGATCTTGAAGCGGTCTAATTTTGGATTTTTTGCTCATCGTCTATTTACTCCTATTTGAAAATATTGAAAAATATAAAAAACTAGAAAAATAACACCCTGAAAATACCCTCATTTATTTATAAAAACTTAAACTATACAATAAAGATCTTATAAAAGCTAAAGTCTTAACCTTAAAGATCTTAAAAAAGATGAGGTTTTCTAGGTAGTTACTTTTTGTTAGTTAATAATTATTAAAAGCGCCTTTAAACTTATTATTAAAATATAATTTTTGGCCTATCTCTCTATTATCATTATTCAGGAAAATTTCAAGTGCCAAAGCAAAATAAAATTACAATAAAAAAAGAAAAAAACCCTCCGACAGAGAACCAACCAAATAACCCAACCCCCTTACTGGGGAAATTTCCCAAACCAAGCTCCCTACTAGGGTTAACATCCCCATCGTCAGCTATTGATCCTAAAAAACTAAAAAGCGGCATTCAGTACTTAAAATCAGCCGGTCATACAATAACTATGCCTATTGATCCCTCAAAATATTTTGAGCGCTTTGATTACCTCTTTAGCAATGGCTCTCCAAAAGAGCGCGCCAAAGCTTTGATCTCTCTTTTTAAAAATCCAAAAGTAGCCGCTATTATCGCAGCTCGCGGAGGTTACGGCGCAATCGAAATTTTGCCGCATTTAGACTATGCAACCATCAAACACCACCCCAAAATAATAGCCGGTTTTTCAGATTGCACTGCTATATTCTCAGCTATTTGGAAATATTGCTCATTAGTCTCCCTACACTGCTATTGCATTCCATTGTTAGCATCTCAACCTAAAGAAAACACAGCCGCCCAACAAACCCTGAATATCACAATGGAATACTTGAAGGGTAAATTAAAAAATCCATATAAGGGAATGAAATTTCCCAACATCGGCGGCAAAGAAAAAGCCAGCGGCAGGCTTATTGGAGGCAATTTAGCAACTTTCGTCAGTCTACTGGGCTCTCCTTACGAAGCTTCGCTAGATAACAATATACTTTTTTTTGAAGATGTTAACGAACCCCCTTACAAAATAAGCAGACTTTTAACCCAACTTGAATTAGCAGGCAGATTAAAAAAAATTGCTGGCGTCCTAATTGGAGATCTAGCGATGGATATCAAAAAACCTTTTGATTCGCCAAACGGCAAAAACGGCCCAAGCGCCTTAACTGTTTTAGAGAGATTTTTTTCTCGATATAAAATTCCGGTATTAATTGGCCTACCGTTTGGGCATTGTTTTCCTTGCTATCCACTCCCTTTTGGTGGTTTAGCAGAGATTAGCGGCGGCAAACTTGAATTAGTCGATGCTTGCGGAGTAAACTAAAAGTTAATGAGAGCAAGTAAAAAAACAACCTCACATCACCAACAAACCATGCAACCTTTCCCAGCGAAGGATAATGCATCTTTTTCAATTCGGGAAAGCTCAGCCATGGAAATAACAACCTTACTAACACAAGGAGTCAGCGATGGAGTAGCGCCAGCAATCTCTCTACTAATAGCGGAAGGGAATAAAATACTCTTTTTAAAAACAGTTGGTCAGCGCGGCTACGATCAACAAGATCCGCAACTTCAGGGAGAAGTGAATGCCGAAACGGTTTTTGACATAGGCTCATTAACCCTGCCTCTAATCACGACCACAATCTTAATGCGCCTCCATCACCAAGGTTTGATTGATGTGCACCATAAAGTTTCCAGATACATCCAATCATTCAACACTTTCGGCAAAGAAGAGATCACCATCGCTGATCTTTTAAGCCATACTTCAGGCTTGGCGGCTTATCACCCTTTCTATCAAGAGCTGACCAAGGAAAATGCCGAAAAAAGACTTGGCATCCTCACAAGCCGCGGCGCCCGTGATTATATTTACAACGCAATTATCAGGTCGCAACTCCGTTTCGAACCGAGATCTCGCTGTCTGCCAAGTGATCTTGGCGGAATCCTGCTTGGGCTGCTAATTGAAACAGCTAGTGGAATGAATCTTGATACCGCTTTCCAAAGATTAGTGGCTTTTCCACTTGGACTAAAGAGCACTGGATTTATTGATCTCGCCCTCAGCAAACGGCGCGGTTGGCAGCCAGCCTTCGAGAAGATCGCTCCAACCGAGGAGTGTCAATGGCGCAAGCGGATTTTATGTGGAGAACCCTTCGACGAAAACTGCGCCGCCATGGGAGGCATCGCAGGCCATTCAGGCATATTCACAAACATTCTTGATTGCCAAAAAATATGCTGCGAATTAATCGCCGCTTATCAAAACAGAAGCGGTTTGATTTCTGGGGAGACAATTAAGCTCTTTTGGAGCGACTTAAACAACGACAATCAAAATAGCGGCACCTATGGCATAAATAAAGAAGAGAAGCTTAGTAAATTAATCTTAGGTTGGGAGATAGCGACCTCTGATTATAACAACACCTCTGGTTTTGGGGAAGAAATTATCAGCAGCAGCGGCAACACAGGCTGTTTTATCTGGCTGAATCCGACCAACTCCATTCAGATTCTTCTATTTAGCAACACAGTTCATCCTGTTAGAGCCAATAAAAAAATCCAACAGTTTAAGGAGGGTGTTTATGCAATGGCTTTAAACGCATTGCGGTTACCATAGTTCTTACCAATCATAATCAAAAAATAATGTGGGAAAAATTAAAAAAAGTTGAGAGACATTTTGAAGAGATTGGACGGCAATTAACCGACCCAAAAGTGATAGCCGATCGCGCTCTTTTTCAAAAACTTTCAAAAGAACATAAAGATCTGCTAGAAATTATTTCGACCTTTCGCGCTTACCGCAAAGCCGAAGAGGAGCACGCCGCCAATCGTGAGATTATAGAAAACGAAACCGATTCAGAGCTTAAAAGTTTAGCTCTCGAAGAGCAGGCTCTGCTTGAAAAAGAGCTTCCACTCCTGCAAGAACAACTTAAGGTGCTTCTTCTTCCTAAAGATCCAAACGACGAGAAAAACGTAGTGCTCGAAATCCGCGCCGGAACCGGCGGCGACGAAGCCGCTTTGTTTGCCGGAGAATTGTTTAGAGCTTACCTTAAATATTGCGAAAGCAAAGGGTGGAAAGTTTCTCTTATGTCGGAAAGTCACGGTCCAAAGGGCGGCTATAAAGAGGTAATCGCCGAAGTTAACGGAGAAGGGGCTTTTAGCAGACTCAAATTTGAACGGGGCGTCCATAGGGTGCAACGAGTGCCGGAAACTGAAGCAATGGGAAGGGTTCACACCTCAACCGTTACCGTGGCTGTTTTGCCGGAAGCTGAAGATGTCGAGATCGCCATTAGCGAAAAAGATCTTAGAATTGACGTTTATCGCTCAAGTGGTCCGGGGGGACAAAGTGTTAACACCACTGACTCGGCGGTTCGCATAACTCATATTCCAACTGGCATCGTGGTAGCTATGCAAGACGAAAAATCACAGCATAAAAATCGTGAGCGAGCAATGAAAGTCTTGCGAGCCCGCCTTTACGAAGCAAAACTCAAAGAGCTTGAATCTCAGAGGCGCGATGATAGGCGATCTCAGGTTGGCAGTGGCGAGCGCGCCGAAAAGATTCGCACCTACAATTTCCCTCAATCTAGGGTGACCGATCATAGGATTGGGCTTTCAGTACATGCCATTGATCAAATTATGCAGGGCAATCTTGATCAATTAATCGATCCTTTGATCACGCATTATCAAACAGAGGCTTTAAAAACCTCCAGCGAACAGGAAAACTAATCGTTTGAACACCATTAAACTAACGGAATTTTTAAAATTTTCAAGCGACCTACTGAAAGGGGTTGCCAACAACCCCCAGCTTGAGGCGCGTCTTATTATTGCCGACGTTTTAAAAATTGACCGGTTAAATTTTATTAGCAAACCAGATCTGCTTATGTCAAAAGATCAGATCAAAATAATAGCCACTCATATCCGCAAACGACGCGCCGGACAACCGCTTTCGCTGATTCTCGGCGAAAAGGAGTTTTTTTCCTTGAATTTTAAAGTCAATCAGTATGTTCTGACACCACGGCCGGAAAGCGAATTTTTGGTCGAGCGGGGTATTTATCACCTAGAAAAAATGCAGAGCCAAAAAGAGAAACTAAAAGCGCTTGACTTAGGCACAGGCTCGGGAGCGCTAGCCTGCGCTTTGGCGAGCGAATCGGCAAAAAAAAAGATCAATCTCGCCATTACCGCAAGTGACGTCTGTGAACTAGCCTTAAAAACAGCCAAAGAAAACGCCTGTCGCCTTAACATAAGCGATCAGATCTCTTTTGTGCTGTCAGACTGGTTTTCAAACATTGACGAAAAATTCGATCTTATCTTATGCAATCCACCATATCTAATGGAAAAATCAACGGTGGGCGTTGAAACTCTTTACGAACCTATAAAGGCTCTTTACGCAGGCAAAGATGGCTTGGACGCTTATCGTTTAATTGTAAAAAATCTGAGAAATTGTTTAGAAGATTCTGGTGTGTTCGTTGGAGAATTCGATCCCACCGCCAAAGGAAAGCTTCTTGAGCTGGCAGAAGCATGTCAACTTAAATGCTCTCTTTTTGGAGAAACCGAGCCAACCAGCCGTTTTATTGAAATCAACCTTTAAAAAACAAGCCCCCGACGCGGCGGTTTGGACCGGCAGTCGAATATAAAGCCGACTCACAAACTATTTTGAGGCAGGTGTGCCGAAAAAATTTAAAACAAATATTACTGAACCTCAGGCGGAGGCAAAACTATACCTTGCCCATGTTGTTGAATGCCGCTGAAGCGAGCTCCTCCATCTTTGTAAGGATCCGACTCAATCACCCTATCCATTAACCAATTAAGCAACAGCCCAAGCCCCCAAGTGGTGCTCGGATTTCTTACGCCATCATGAGCTCCATAAACATAATGAGGATATTTTTCTTGAAAATTTTTATATGTTTCCACAGACTCGGTGGTTTTCTTTGCAACTTCAAGGAGCCACCCAATTGATCTCGCTATAACACCTTTAGATTCAATGTTGTCAGTGGCAAGCTGTTCAAGCCTTTCTAAAAAATCAGCAAAAACAACTGCAACTCTTTCTTTGACGGTTGTATATATACCCCTTAAGTTTTTCTTGTCGTCAATACTAACTTCCCTATCAGGGAAATGAACAGCGATCTGTTGCGCAACACGATCGGCATCAGGAAGGGTTACGGACATTAGTGTTGTTTCGCGCCAACTTGGTAAGAATGCTTGAAATTGGAGCATCTCCGTTGCTTGGGCGCCCAATTCCTCCCCAAGCTCTCTTATTAGATTGCTCTTCAACGACGCCGTAAAAGATTGCCCAGCTTTAATTTCATTATATGTAAATTTCGGATCTTCTCCGCGGACAAGATAATCCTGCAAAAGAGCATAGAAAAGATTTGGCGGCGCAGTTTTGTCGGGATTCTTGTTAATCCAATCAATCTCCTGATCAGATAATACCGCCCGGTAGTGCTATTTTTCGCTTGTCCCCAATTTTCCCTAATTGAACAGCAACATTTATTTTTCTAGAAATAGCATCTGCATCAACATCAGGACCAGCAAGCAATTCCATCCAATTTTTGCTAATTATAGCGGCGGCGGCATATTTATCAAATTTTATTCCGTTTTCTGGAATGTTTGGAGAAGCGGATATAGCTCCGGCATCCTTAATAATTTGTTCGAAACTCTTAGTAACATCGGCAAACTCACCTGCTAGTTTATCTAGAACTTCTGCGACTTCATTAAATCTTAGAGCTGGAAGCCGGTCAATTTGATTTGGTTTTTCTTGAGCAATATGATGATCCATAAAAAACTTAGTTAAATAAAAGTTATTGACAGAAAAATCAAACAGGATTATATAACAATCTTTTGCGCTTTGTCAAACAATTTAGCGAAAAAATTCAATAAAACCAAAATAAAGAGATAAATAATAAGGATAAAAAATGAGTAATGTTATTTTAGAGACAAAAAACAATTGCCAGCTACCAGCCGCAATCGAGCCATTAGAAAAAGATGAAAGGCTTAAATTGATTGAAAAATGGGCAGCCCGGTTTGATACAAACACATTTGTAAAAACCAAAGATTATGATTTTGAGTTTAATAATATAGAGCAGGTTATGATCACACTCTCAAACAAGGAGGGTTATTTTGTGACAATTGTCTTTTCTTCGAAGCCGAAGGAAGATAACCATCCTTGCTTTCTCCAGTTTGCAATAGAAGCTGATGGCTCCATAAAATCAAAAAGCTTTTCAAACGATAAAATGGGGGAGTATTTACTCGGACACTCCTCAAGAAAAGATAATCTTATTTTAGATATTGTTTTAAAAGACATATTGGACATAGAGCAATATAGACGGATATCCGAGACTCTCGAGGATATATATGATACGTAAGATAAATAGCGCAACGAAAAAGAAAGTTAAATAATGGCAGCCGCATCTATATGATGCGGCTCACTTTAGTTCTCCGTGAAAAGTTTTTAGAAAGGCACAAAAAGCGCTAAAAGATAATCGGATATAATGCAAGAAGTTTGCATAAAAATACTATAAACCTTGCAAAAGTAATTAAATCAAAATAGCCGGAGCGTTGGCATAATTTGCCGTTTCAAAGAGAGGTAAGAGTAATAGAGAGGAGGGCTAATTGGCAGATCAAACGGCTTGGGATCGGTTTGCAAGGGAGTTTGATGAGCGTTGCGGCACTGAAAAAAAACGGATCGCTCCCCTTGGACGTGGCGAGGCGAAAACGATGAGGGGTATATATATAAAGCCTATATTTGGCTCTCACCGCAAAATCACCATTTTTCACGGAGAGAGCGCTTTATAGAAAATACTTAAAAGAGAAGCCTATATATATATTTGCAATCTTGCTTACAACCGTACGCCCGCACTATCAAGAGACCGGCGAAGCGGCAAAGGCTTTGATCGAACTACTAGAGCAGATCTTGTTTTCCGTGCTATCTAAAGAAGGCTCGGCTGAAATTAAAAAGCCTCCTTTAAAGATATTTAAAGCCTCCTTAATATCAGCTGCTGTAATGGATTGAGGGGCGGCCGAAGGTTCTCCCACACCGCCATTGTTACTATCAGCGCCATCAATATTACTACCAGCAGGAGATCCCATACCGACCGCTCCAGCGGCAATCATAGGTATAAAAGGCTCGGCTTGAGAGAGCGCCGGCGCTAGGTTAATCAAGAAATAATATCCCGCCTTTGCTAATCTTGCTTCAAGCTCTTTGTTGGCGCCGCCAGCTCCAATATTAAATTCTCCCTGCGAAGTTAATCTTTTGGCGATCGCGTCAGCAAATTGCTCGGAAGAGGCGAGAATCAATGCCCCATTAGCTACTACTTTGACTACTGGCTGAACCGGAGCTCCGGGTACAGTTAAGGCGATTATGTCGGTGTTGTCGCTGGCAGACTTGGTAAACTCCATCTGAAAAGGCAAAGCGCCTCCCGATCCAAAAAGAGTCGGCAAAGTTTTGAGGAGTTCAGCAAAACCATCAAGCAACTCTCGCCCTGACTTTTGAGAGCCGGCAAACCAAAAGCCGCCCTCCGGAAAAAGAGAAAAAGTCGGCGCTTCTACAAACAAACCACTCTCTTTAAACCCTATCTTGTTGAAGATCTCAACAAGCTCATCTCCTTTAGCAATTAGATCATTGAAAGCCTTACCAGAATCAACAGAAATGCCACTTGGCTGAATCGCTTGATTTACAGAGCCAAGATCAACCACCGCATACTTTTCTTTAACTTCTTTTAGAAGCGCCTTCAAATCTGGCAATACCCCGCCTATCGACAACACTGAATTTTGGCTAAGAGTGGTATGCCATTTGGACCGCTTAGAAGAGGTAATATAACTTTGAGCATCAAGTGCGTACTTAAGTTTCGCTGAATCGGCTGAAGTTAGAGCGCAATGGGTAAAATGTCCACCTTGATCATCAAATTTCAATTGAACGCCTGTTGCGGAGAAATTATCAAGCTCTTTAATGGCAGATTTAAATTGATCGAGAATCATTCCTCCGCTATTACCCGCTTCATCCGACAGTAAAGGCGAAACAGAGCCAATCAAACGGGAGAGTATCGCCTTTAAAGGAGTCGCTTCAACATAACCATTAACCCCACCCTGAGCCATCAATTGATTTAACTTCTGCCAAGAGACCTTTGATGTTAACGGCTGACGAGCGGCTTGAGCAGTAAAAAAACGGGTCGCATCTCCAGCTCCAACAATCAACCGGAAAGATTTTGAATCAAGCTTGAGATGAGCCGCTATTTTCTCCGGAATACTCTTTTTATCCTGAGCAGATTTCAAAACACCCTCAGCAGAGCCTCCGGCTGGCTGATTGTCGGCCGCCGCCCCTTCAAAATTATTCATATCAGCCATGTTAGGCAGGGCTATTTTTAAAGAGTAACTTACAAGATCACCGCCGCTATTAGCCGCCACTCCGCCGGCTTGCTCGGCTGCCGTAGCCCCGTCTGAAACCAACTCTATCATCCCCGGAGGCATTGCTTTAGCCTGCTCGATCCCCATATTTAAAACCTCTCTTAATTGCTTTCCTATCTCGGGCGAATTAAATCTTAAACTCACCATCATAAGAGGTAATTTATGTCCTTGAACTTCAAACTCCTCAGACGAAAGCACAATCCTTAGATCGTCAGTGCCTTTAATATATGGCTCAGCGGCGTTAAAAAAAGCCATCAGCTGATCAAACTTAACGTTCGAACCCGAGGCGGTAGTAGAAACATTACCTTCGGGAGCAAGCGAAGGAGCATCCTGCCCCTCTAAGTTTGGAACAGCCAATTGATTTAGATCGTTTTGATCGGGCGCTGATCTGTTAAAACCAGAGATAAAACTGGTGCGAATAATCTCTGTCAAATTCGCCTTCTTCCAAGCGGCAGTTGATTCGAGGCGATTGTAAAAAGAGGTTACAGAGTTAATGAGTGGGGTAAATCCTTGCGGCGCCAAACGAAAAACTAAAAAAATGGAGTCGTTTAACTCAACGCCTTGTGTTTGAGCTTTATCTTGAGAAGAGGTTTTTAAAGACGCTTTAACGGTGTCTGATTGAGAAGCTCTCTCGTCTCCATCAAGACCGGCTTGTTGTAGGCGAGATAGTTGAGTCGTGGCTTGTTTTTTTAAAGTGCCAAAAATAATCAATCCGATCGCCGCAAAAACAAAAACAATTAAAAAGATAAACTCTTTTTTCATAAAAAATATATTAAAAAATATATAGAGCTAGCGCCGATCTTATCTAGACAAGACTCAAGACAAGCAACGCAACTTTCTAGTAACAATATCATCAAAATAGCAGGGACATTTTAAAACCTTTTGAGTAAAAGTTGCAATATCAACCAGAGGTAAAAAAAGAGATTATTTAAACTCTCTTTCGTGCCTGTTTCAACAGATCGCACAGATGATAAGATAGGCTCTGTTTGAGGAGATCCAGATCTGGGACAAATCCAATAAGCTCTTCTACTGCTGTTATTCGCACCCGCCCTAAACCGCAAGGATTGATAAAGCTAAAGCCGCTTATAGTATTTTTCTTTAAATTAAGAGCGGCTCCATGCATTGAGCGCCAACGGGAAAGTTTAACGCCGATGCTGGCAATTTTTGCCGCCTCACCATCACAATCAACCCAAACCCCCGTCTTGCCATTGATTTGATATGAGCGGAGATTTAAGTCAGCTAAAGTCAGCATTATTGATCTTTCAAGCAGGCGCAAATACCAACCGACATCGCGCCAATAATTATTGAGATCTAGTATCGGATAGATAATAAGTTGATCAGGTGAATGGTAAGTAACCTCGCCGCCTCTCTCCGACTCTTCTAGCGCAATTTCTAAGCTAGCAAGCTCCTGATCGCTGAGATAAACGTCCTCCCTTTTGGCGCTCGATCCCAGTGTAATCGTCGGCGGGTGCGAGCAAAAGATTATCCTTTCGGGAGCATTTCCCAAAACCAGCTCCCGAATATAACTTAATTGCAATTCACGCGCCGTTCGGTAATCAATCAGCCCTAAATCTTCGATAATAACACCCAAGTTTTCGGGCGCCGCCGCCAACATAAAAATCAATTATACCCTCGGAAAGATATTTAATTAAAGAATTTTGGGTTAGAAACCACTAACAGATCCGCCAACGCCCTGCCGATCGAAAGCCGCAAGCTGTCACCCCGACCCTCAACCTTGCCAAGTTTGCCAACTAGTAAGGTCTTATAAAACATTTCTCGCTCATTTAACTCAAGGCCGGCGTGTTCTAAAATCATCTGCCGAGCCTCGGACTGAACCACCATTTGCTCAAAAGTAGGAAGCCAAATATAAACGCGCTTTAAATCTTCGATCGACATCGCTTGCGGCTCGACTAAAACAGAGATTAAGGTTGGATCTTGCCGAGAACTTACCTCATCGCCAACAGCAGGCTTCCAAACCAAACCAAGCGCGCTTAAATCATCCGCTAGCTCAACAAATTTAAGGAAATTCGCCATAACAATACTTATACAAAAATGGCAAAACTACCTATATATTATTATCGTCTCATCTAAGACGACTCTTGACAACATAATTATTAATATAAAACACGGTGGCAGAGCGCGACTATTATATGAAGATTGGTTTTAAAAGCAAGAAAGTTGTCGATAACAACCCAACTAGATCTAGATAGAGAACGTGATTGAAAAATGACCTCGCAAAGATTACTAAGCGGCCGAGCGCAGTTTGGCGCGTTGCTGACGAACATGATTTTCACGATTCCATTTGCTCTGTAACTTCTCACCGACTCCGGGGATAACACTCTCGGCAGATTCAATAATCTCTCCCAAAACACCAACACAATTTGCCTCTAAGGTAGTCGGATTAGGAAGTAAAGATAAAATACAAAGGGCGGCTTCGTTGACGTTAATAGCACCTTGAGAAGATTTGGCAAATCGATCAGCAACGCTTATAAGATCAAAGGCGAAAAAACTCTCAATCGCTTTTCGAAAACTGGGCGCAAGCTCCTTAATAACGGCGTAAGCAAGCTCTTTAGTGACACCCGAAGGATAGTGCTCTAAACCGTAACACCAACCAGCCACCTCAATTTCGAAAACTTCATCATATCTATCGCGCGGCTTAAACATAAAAAAAACTATATCGTTATTATAAATTTACCTTAAAAGTTTAAATTTTTGTAGCGAAGGATGGAGCAGCATCTTTCAAAGAAACACCTGTCTGGTTTGCCATATTGACAGCATAACACTTCGCAACCCCCCTAATTTGCTCAACAGCTATCTGAATGATAGCAACTCCTCTAGCTTCATTAACCTCATCAGTATTAGGCAACTCGACGACACCCTCACCTATTGCCGGTTTAATTTGCGACTGCGATTGATTTAGTCTTTCTTTTACTTCTGTCATATTTAAAAAACTCTCTCTGAAATTTTATACTTACCCCTAACAACAAGCCACTAAGAATATCTCCTAATTGCTGGCAGTATTGATCCAATTATATCATAAAAATACGGAGAATCATTAGAAATCGAACAAGTAAGTAGCGCTTAAGTATAAATCCTTTATAAGTCTACTTTTTTTATGGTTGTTTGATAGAATAAGTACTCTGTAAAATAGCTTTGAAAGAGTAGTTATAACATCAAACACCGATCTTAAAAAAGAAAAGAAAAATGTTTGGCTTTTCAAAGCGCAAAAAACAACCAGAAACTGGTCCAGTTGGCGGATTTGCTTTTTTCTTTTCATTCCTAGTCGTGCTCGGTGTTGGTATATTTAACATTGGTGTTCTTGCTATCAATTATAACAGTTTATCTCTTTATCTCGGTATTTTTTTCATTATTGACTACCTGATAGGAATCCTCCTTGCCAGTTTTCTGATTCGCGGACATCTGGCAGTTTTTCTGCACGAGGTTCGGCACAAAATTCTCTCAGCGCTAGTTGGTAATAAAACAAAAGCGATTCACGTCTCTTCAGAGAGCGGACATTTTGAATACAGCTACACCAAAGAAACAGCTCACATGAACAGCTTGATCGCGCTGGCGCCGTATTGGCTACCGATGTTCACAATTATCTCAATCGCTCTTGGCGGCATCTTTCTTGGGAAAGATCAAATGATCACTTACAAAATCATAGTCGGACTTGCGGCCGGCATCGATGCCAGCCTGAATTTTCGAGATATCTCGCCGATACAAACCGACATCAATCAGATCCGCGGCGGCTACCGGGTTGGACTTGGTTATATTATAGCGATGAATTTATTTCTTTACTCCTATTTAATAGCTTGGATTACAGGTGATCTGAAGGCGCTTGGAATCTTGTTTGGGACTCTTAGCCATCTGTTTGCCGCTCTAGCAGAAAGATTGAGAGAACACCTTAGATAAAACACTTTATATATCAAATAAAAACAGCTCTCCCCTTGCTAACGTGCGCCAGCGCCATCAAAAAAAAGCGCCCGCTTTTGCGGGCGCTTTTAAGAGATTTTTGAAAAAAAACAGCTCTTATTTTTTTTAATAAGAACCTCTTTAAAGTACAGATTCTTTAAGAGATTTCGCGGGGCTAAATTTTACCCTCTTACGAGCGGGAATCTGAATCATCTCTTTAGTAGCGGGATTGATACCAGTGCGCGCTTTCGATGTTCTAACACGAAGTTTGCCAAGTCCAAAAAGTGGTACAGTGTAACCCTTACGAAGCGATTCCGTAATAAAAGTAGCAACATCTTCGCACATCTCTTTCGCGGCTGAACGTTTCTCGATACCGCAAAAAGCCCTTACGTTATCAAGAAACTCAGAGTAGGTGTAACTCAAAGTGTTAGTGTTTCTTGGTTTTGTAACAACGCGAGTTTTAGTAACTTTAGTAACAGGTTTTGTGGCAGCTACTTTTTTAGTAGCTACTGTTTTTTTTGAAGGCTTCATTGCCATAGCTAAATTCCTCAAAAATAATCAAAAGTTTGTAAAGATCGAAGGATTTAATTTAACTCCGATTTAAGGGGATTTTAAGAGGATTTGGGCAAGAGACGCAAGCAAAAAAATCAATTTTTCCTTTATTTTAAAGGGTATTTCGTGTTTTTTAAAGTTTACCTCAAAAATAGTTAGATTTTTCAATATGTTAGCTTGAATTATGAAAAAATTCGCCAGAACGCTTCCGGAGCAAATCCAAGCCCAAGCAATATCAAACATACTGCTAACGAAGCTATAGTTAGCGGTTGGCAGTAAGGGTTGGCGCTTTCTGCCACCACTGAGTAAGGCGCAATTTCAACCTGTTGCGAGTTATTATTATCAGACATATCTTTTATTCGATCGCCTTCAGTCAAATCATTGTCGATAATCGGTAAAAAATAGACCGCCGCCACCGCTCGCAAATAATAATAACACCCTATCCCCGAACCAAGCAGGGCAAGCGCAACTAAACCATACCACCCTTTAGCAATTAATGGATAAAATATAAAAAATTTACCAAACAAACCTGCTAGCGCCGGAGGTAATCCAGCCAGCCCTAAGAATGAAAAGGTCATAAAAACAGCCAAGAGCGGAGAGCTTCGACGGAGTTTAGAGAGAGAAATTATTTGATCCTCTTTTAGTCCAGCCGCGGCAAAACTAAAGACAACTCCAAGAACGGCGAATAGGTAAAAAGCAAGATAATAAATTACTCCTCGCAGATCGTTTTCAAGCGCGATTAAACCCGCCAGCAGGTAACCGGCTTGTGCTATACTCGAAAACGCCAACATCCTTACAAGAGATCTTTGTCTAAGCGCCAAAAGATTGCCAAGCAAAATACTGCAAACTGAAACGATCCAAAAAAGAGAATCGCTCAAATCTTGATAATTGGGCGCTATCGTCCGCAAAATTATAATCAACGCCCCGAAAACAGTAACCTTAACAACAGTTAACATAAAAATGAAAGCGCTCACCGGCGCTCCCTGATAAGCGTCCGCCACCCAATAGTGCATAGGCGCCGCCCCAAATTTCGCCAAGATCCCGAGAAAAAGCAAACCAAAACCGATCTTACCAAGCAAAGATGGAGGAAAGCTCTCAATACGAAATCCAAGCTCCAATAAACCAATAGAGCCATAAGCTCCATAAGCCAGCGCCATTCCATAAAAAATTAAAAGCGAAGCAAAAGATCCCAAAAAGAAATACTTAATTCCCGCTTCGCTGGAACGAGCAGAAAGTAAATTAGCCGCGCAAAGCCCATAAACCGATAGCGCCAAAGTTTCAAGCGCGATCGCAAGTTCAATAAAATTAACCGACACAAACAGCAAAGCCCCGCCAGCGGTCGCCAAAAGAATCAAAGTAGCCGTTTCCCGTTTACGTTGAATTTGATCGTCAAAAGAGAGATAAAACAATGATCCAATAACGCCGCAAATTAAAAGAACTTCGAAAGCCGCTCCCTGCTCTCCAAAAACACCAAAAGCGCGGTCCGGAAGATAAATCGCGAACCCAGCCAAAAAGGCCACGAAAATTCCAAAAATAATATAAAGATCAGAAATAGAACTCCAAGCGGACTTAGTCGAACTGCTATTGTGCTCGCGATCGTTTACGACAACTATTCCAACTATCCCGCTAAAAAAAAGCAGAAGTGTCGGTAAAAATTTTAAAAAATAACTCATTTTAATGCCGTTAACATAAGACTATCCTCGCCTTCAATGTTCCTCTCTAAAGGATCTTTAGTCACTGGTGGTTCTCTTCGAAATCGAGAACCTTCTTCCAATTGCTTAGTCTTGACACTACGCAACAAAGATAATTTTAAGTTATCACTTATATTTGAAGAGAATGGAGCAGTCAGCATTTTTGGAGCCAAACCGACAAACAAAATCAAAGTAAATATCAAAACAAAAATAAATTGGTGATAACCTCTCAAATCAAACTTAGATAGATCAAGAAATGGTTCTAAATTTTGCTCTGAATTAAAATCTGTTGGGTTTAACTGTAGCGGTCCCCAAAAAAGCCTTCTAAAAAACTCAAAATTATAAACTGCCCCCCAAAAGACCGATGTTAGCGCTAGTAGAGTTGCCGCCGGAAAAGCCTTAAAAGACCCGGCAAAAATTAAAAATTCTCCAACAAAGCTAGCTAGCGGTGGTAAGGCGCAACTTGCCAAAACCATCATCAAAAAAACCCTCGATGTCCCGGGTAAAATAGATTGTAACCCTAAGCTTTGCCTCCCTTCCAAACGCTCAACTAAAGGCTCCAATCTGCCAATCAAAAGAAACAAGCCGCAAATATAAAAAGCGTGAGCAACAACCTGCACGAACGCTCCAATCAAAGAGATCTCACTGCGCGCGATAATTCCAAGCGCAATAATCCCAGCATGAGACAAAGAAGAATAAGCCACAACTTTACGAAGAGAAGCCGAACCAACCCTGACATAATGCCAAGCACAAAAAGCTCCATAGACGCTTCCTACAGCGGCACACCAAGCAAGCAGAGGGGCAAAATAAGCAAAGCCATCGGCAAAAAAGATCACCACAAAACGATACAACCCGTAAAAGCCAGTCTTTAACATCAGACTTGACATTATAATCGTTAAAAAAAGTGGAGCGTTAACGTAAGTGATTGGCAACCAAGCGTGCAGAGGAAAAAGCGCAGCTTTACTTAAAAAAGCCACCCCAAACACCGCCGCCAAAACTATCTGCTCAGACAAAGAAAAAGTTAAAGAGTATAAATGATCTAGCATAAAAAAATTCACCGCCCCTATCTGGTGATAAGATTTATAGCCAAGATAAGCTATGCCACCTATCATCAAAACACTTCCAACAAAGGTATAAAGAATAAAAAATAGCGCGGCTTCTATTTTCTTTCGTCCCCCCCAAAGACCAAGCAAAAAATAAGAAGGAAACAACATCAATTCCCAAAAAACATAAAAAAGAACGGCATCAAAGGCGAAAAATACCCCTAAAATAGACCCCTGCAAGATTAGAGATAGTCCATAAAAAATAAGCTTACTTCGGTTACTTACTATATTATCTCCGTTTGCCGGAGATATATTAAAGTCATCTTGCGACAGGGTGTATAAAAAAAATGGTAGAAAGCTCGCAAGCAACCCAAAAGTTAAACTTATGCCGTCAGCGCCTATGGCAAAACTAATTCCTAAGCGCTTAATCCAAGTTATCTTCTGAATAAATTGCGTGCCTCCCAAGTCTCGATCATATATAAGCCATAAGTAAAAAATCCCACAAAACGAAATCGCCGAAATAAAAAGAGCAAAATAACGCGGCTCGTTGCGGCGACCTTGAGCTTCAAACTTGCGACCGAATAAAGCAAACAAAAGCAGAGACACCCCGGCAAAAAGAGGCAAAATGATCGAAAAAGTCAAGGTTGAAAACATAAATCAAAAATTACAAATAATTTTTAGCTTCTCATAGAAAAAGATAAAAGACCAACAAAAAAGCAACACTCGACAAAGAAAGCCAAAACAGAGATGAAAATCCTGCCGGCTGTAAAAGGCGCGCCAATTGTCCAGCAATCTCTAGCAACTCGCCAATCAAATAAATCGTGCCGCAAATCACCCGCCTTTCAAACCACTCTGCCAAAAAGCTAGAAAAATTACGGAGCGGAACTACAAACAGACGCAAATACAATCTATCAAGCGCGGAGTCTTCAAGCGACCTGCTAATCAAACTGGGCGAAATAAATTTTTCAATCGACCAAGAAAACTTAGATAAATACAAGAAACATGAGAGAATGATCCCAAGAAACGGAAACAACAATGGTTGAAAGAAGGTGAAAAATGACCAACTATGCTCACTAACAACATAGCCAAAGTAACCAGCAAGCTTATAGTCAAAAATCGGTCCGACAAACAGAACAAAAAAAACCAAAATCAACATAGGCAATAACATAATCTTTGGAGATTCGCCAATAAGAGAGCTCCCAGGCTGATTTTCTAAATGACCAGTTTCCAAACGAAACTCACCTAAAAAAGTTTTAATAAAAGCGCGCGTAATATAAAACCCCGTTAATAAGGAGATAATTTTAAAACCGAGGGGGAAAATAGATTCACCAAAAAACATTATGCCACCACGGCTTGAAGAAATTAAGCTTTCAGCTAAAGCGTGTTTTGAATAAAAACCAGCTAATGGCGGCACGCCAGCCAAAGATAAAGCGCAAATTAAAAAAACACCTCCCGTAACTGGCATTCTCTTCAACAAGCCGCCAAGCTGATCCATGCTTTGAGTGGCTGCCCCGTGTATAACCGATCCAGCAGACAAAAACAAAGCCGCCTTAAAAAAAGCGTGAGTAATCAGATGGAAAATGCTCGCATAAACTCCGCCACAGGAAACCACCAAAAACATCAAACCAAGCTGGCTGACTGTCGAATAAGCAAGAACCTTTTTAATATCGCTCTGCGCGCAAGCCTTAAAGGCGGCGATCAATCCGGTTAACAGTCCGATTAAAGCGGCAACCGAGACAACTGTCACCGGAGCTAAGTCAAATAAAAAATTAAAACGAATCAGCAAAAAAACGCCAGCTGTTACCATAGTCGCCGAATGAATAAGAGCCGACACCGGAGTCGGTCCCGCCATCGCCGCTGGTAGCCAGCCATAAAGAGGCAGTTGAGCAGATTTTCCGGCGGCCGCCAAAATTAAACCCAACAAAATAAACACCGCTGGCTTGCCGCCCACCTGCGAATCAAGCGCGGTTAAACCATTTGGCATCTCCAAAAAAGAAAGAGGCAACCCCCATGATATCGCAACCACCATCGCTAAAATAAAACCAACATCGGCAAATCTATTAAAAAGAATCGCTTTCTTAGCCGCCAAAGAATAATCATAATTATCAAACCAATAACCGATCAATAAAAATGAAGTTATCCCGACAAGCTCCCAGCCAATAAACATTACGATTAAATTCTCAGCTGTAATTACTAATAACATCGCCGCCAAGAAAAAACTGAGCGTAGAAAAATAACGGGCGCGATCGGAATCGTCCCCTATGTAACCCATTGAATAGATGTTGATCAAAGCGCCGATGCCGGCAACCAGCAGAGAAAGCGCCGCAGCAAGCCGATCGTAAACCAAAGCAAATTTCAGGTGAAACGATCCAAAATCAATCCAAGCCCAAAGAGTTTGAATGACGATAGCTCCTTCACCAAGAGCAAAAAAAAGCCACAAAGCATAAGCAAACGCGAGCACAGAAAAAAATGAGGAGATCCAACCAACATTGACAGCTAAAGATATTCGCTGAGACAAAAAGATAACCAACGCCGCGAAAAGCGGCATTAAAATCAATGGCCAAACTGCGAGCTCAAGGGTATGTGCGGCTAAATTCATTATTATTTAAACAAAACTTATCCACCCATTTTATTTACCAAAGACATGTCAACCGTTTGCTTAGTTCGAAAAAGCGCGACAATCAAAGCTAAAGCGATCGCCGATTCGGCGGCGGCAATCACCATCAGCACAAAAACCATTATCTGCCCATCAAGATCACCCCAAAAACGGGCAAAAGTAATAAATGTCAAATTGACCCCATTTAAGATCAATTCAAAACACATAAAAAGAACTATCGCATTGCGCCGACAAAGAGCTCCGTACAAACCAATCGCGACTAAAAGAGTAGCTACTAAAAAATAATAATTTAAACTGACTAACATCTGGTAAATATTAAAAACAACTCTGACTTTTCAATATCAACTCAACCAAAAAAACTAGTTGCCTAGCTGAGAGTCAAGCTCGATCCCTGCTTTAACTCTTCTCGTAATCATCCCAGCCGCGACTAAAGCGGCTAACAACAACAAAGTCGCCGATTCAAACGCAACCAGATACTCCGTAAACAGTCTTGTTCCAATGGCTTCGGCAGAACCAAATTCCTGCCGCGTGATTTTTGCTGGCGCGCCTTCAAAATCAACGAATAAAAGATAAATTAGCGGCGACACGAAAGTTAAACTCGTTAGCGCAGCCCCCACGCTCATCAAAAAAGCGTTTACCTTGCGAGTGGGCAAACTGCGAATGTTCAAAAGCATAATCACAAAGAGAACCATTACCATAATCGCACCTGCGTAAACAATCACTTGGGCTATAGCTAAAAAGTCAGTCTGCAAAGAGGCAAATAGAGCGGCAACCGCTAACAAAGAAAGAATTAATGAAAAAGCGGCGTTAACCGGATTTTTAAAAACAACCACTCCCAAGGCGCCGGTCAAAGCCAACAAAGATAAACCACAAAAAACAATGACATTTAACATCTTCTTTATTTTCTCTAAAAAAACACCTTCACAACCGCTGTTAAAAATAAATTAACCAAACTAATCGGCAATACAACATTCCAACCTACTCTCATTAACTGATCATAACGAAAACGGGGGAGTGTCCAACGAAGGGTAATCTGCACCAAACAGAGAAAAGCAGTCTTTAACACCAGCACAAAGTGACCAACAATAGTCCCTAGCAAACTATTAGTGGCGAAAGAAACTCCGGGCAGATGCCAGCCTCCTAAAAAAAGTATCGTTAAAATCATCGAGAAAAGAGCGATCTCAGCGAACTCGCCAAGCCAAAAAAGCAAAAATTTCATCCCTGAATATTCCGTAAAATATCCGGCTACCAACTCTGATTCGCTTTCTGGAAGATCAAACGGACCTCTTTTAGTTTCCGCCATCCCCACTATAAATAAGAGCAAAAAACTGAGCGGCTGATTTACAACACCCCAAACACCATCAATCTGAAGCTCAACCATTTTGTACAGATCAAGAGTGGCATAAGAAAGAATCATCGTTACAAAAATTGTCCCCATCGCAATCTCATACGAGATCATCTGAGCGGAAGCGCGTAAAGCTCCAAGCAGAGAAAATTTATTATCGCTACTCCAACCAGCAAGCATAACGCCGTAAACAGCTAGTGCGGTCATCGCAAACACAAACAATATGCCAACGCTTATTTGTGCCACCTGCGGACGAATTAAATGAGTCCCTATCACGAAATCCGGCGCGAAAGGGATAACCGCAAAAGCCATAAAAATTGGAACTACCGAGGCGAATGGCGCCAAAGTGTGCAAAAAACGAGAAGTGTGGCTGGGAACGAAATCCTCCTTGAAAATCGCCTTGACAGCATCGCAAAAAAGAGTGTTAACAACACCAAGAATGCCCAAAAACTTTAAAACTGGAATAAAAGGTTTAAGGAAAAAATTATCACTTTTCAGATAAACCCCTGCCCTGTTTGCGCCAACTCGATTTTGGATCAAAGCCGATGCTTTCCGTTCAAACCAAGTACAGAGCGAAGCAAAAGCGAAGATCAATTGAAGCAAAAAAGCGATTTTTAAAAGTTCAATTAAAAAAGGTATCATAGCTCGCCACCTAAATTGATACCGCCATTTTTAATTTGAGCGATAGTAACCCCTTCAAAACCGCGTTCAGCCAAAAAATGACGGCTCAACTCACGATAATTTTTTGCTTTAGTCAACTCAACGCCAATTGCTAATCTCGCTATAATCTGCCACTGCGCGAGCACCCCGCTTGGCATAGCAAAAACAGAATCTAAAAACTGCATTCTTTTTTGGCGATTAATATAAAAACCGCTTTTTTCAAGTAGTGCCTCAGTCGGAAGGATAATCCAAGCGCCGATCGCCGCCAAACTAGCCGCGTCAGAGCCGCAAAAAACTATTTTAGAAACTTTTGAGACTGTTTGATTGTCTGATAAAGTAGCTGATAAGACAGACTCAAACTCAGCTGGCAAACCATGTAAAACATTATCTCCAAACATTAAGACTCTCTGCAATTTTCCGGCTGACAAGGCTCGCAATCCTTCAAACCATTGATCCTTTAATCCCTCAAGTTTTATTAAATCGCAAAACAAAGCTCCCTGATAATTTGGCGAATAATCGGGACTAATTAAAATCTTTTCAAGATCACTTAAAGAACGCTCTAGATAATTAAGATATATCTTTGGTTGATACCTAAGAGTTTCCAACCATTTTGATACTAAATGATACTCCTCAGTCAATAAATCTCCCGACAAGAAAATAGCATCAAACTCGCCAGCAGATATAATTTTTTGAAAAGCTTGATCATAGGTAATCTCTTGCTTTGCACCATTTATTTTTTCAACCGGCTTTAAAAATCTCTCTTTTGGAACGAATTTGCCATAACCGTAACGCCCATAATCGCAAAGCCACTCTTTGTTAACATCCGCATTCCAACGAGCCTTAACCTGCACAATCTGGCTATCCCTTGAGGCAAGCTTCACATTACAGCCAGTAGAGCAACCCGGACAAATCGAATCAACCTGCTTAGTAAACCAAATGCGGGTGTTAAAACGCCACTGCCGATGAGTAAGGGCGCCGACCGGACAGAGATCAACCACCGTTCCCGAAAAAGGGTTATTTAACTCTCGATCCGGATGCACAACTATTACCGAACGATCGCCCCGATTAGCAATACCAAGTTCAGCAGTGCCGGTTACCTCATCACAAAAACGAACACAACGACTACACATAATACAACGTTCGCCGTCAAGCATAACGGTCGGACCAAGCGGCTGAGCTTTAACTTTGCGCTCCTTTTCCTCCAAAAAACGGCTATCTTTTGCATTGTATTGATAATGATAATCTTGAAGCTTGCAGTGACCGGCTTGATCACAAACAGTGCAATCAAGCGGATGATTAATCAAAATCATCTCCAAAACAGCCGCTTGACTATCAGCAACGGCACGACTTGAATGATGAGTAGCAACCTCCATACCCTCTTTGACGATGGTGTTACAAGCAATCTCCATCTTACGCGCGCCTTTAACTTCGACTTGGCACATCCGACAATTGCCGGCAATCGAAAGAGCCGGATGATAACAATAATGAGGAATTTCAATTCCAGCAAGTTTCGCCGCCTCAATTAGATTGATTCCAGCCGGCACACTGACGGCTCTGCCATCAATCATAATATTAACAAGTTGCTCCACTTTTGGCGGCTTATCGGGCGCTTCTTTTTTCTCGACCAAGCTCATGACAATTCGACCCCCTTGTTGATCTGCCTTTCTCCTATCTCTTTTCTGCGTTCAATTTGAATCAGTCGATCCTGATCGCTCAGTAAGTTCGCAAAATCATCTGGAAATTTCTTAACAAAGGCTTTTGCCGGCCAAACAAAAGCTTCGCCAAAAACACAAATAGTATGTCCTTCAACCTGTTTGGCAATGCTTTCTATTAAAGAAAGATCACTTCTTATACCACCACCACTAGCAATTCGGTTGAAAATTTTTTCAATCCAATGGGCGCCCTCGCGGCAAGGGGTACATTGGCCACACGACTCGTGCGCGTAAAAATGCGCTATATTACAAGCTACATCGAGCATATTAGCAGTTTCATCAAAAACAATAAAACCACCTGATCCAAGATACGAACCTGCCGCCTGTATCGATTCGTAATCTAAAACGACTCCTTTAAGCTCTTCAGCAGTTAAAATCGGCATCGACGAACCCCCGGGAATAACTCCTTTCAAAGCTCGATCTTTCCAAACACCGCCGCACTCAACGTTAATCAAATCGAGTAGAGGATAGCCCATTTCAACTTCATACACTCCCGGCTTATTAACATGACCAGAAACACTAAAAAGTTTGGTGCCTTTTGACTTTTCGGTGCCAAGCGCGGCATAAGCATCAGCTCCCATCTGAAAAATTCTAGTCACCGCACAAAGCGTTTCAACATTATTGACAATGGTTGGCGCTTTGTACAAACCGATTGCAGCCGGAAAAAAAGGAGGCTTTAAGCGAGGCTGCCCTTTTTTACCTTCAAGCGACTCGATTAAAGCGGTTTCTTCGCCACAAATATAAGCGCCGGCCCCTCGGTGAAGTATGATGTCAAAATTAAAATCACTCCCAAAAATATTTTTACCCAAATACCCTTTTTGATAACACTCATCAATCGCTAGCTTTAAGCGTTCGTAAGAATAAGCGTATTCTCCTCTAATATATACGCAAGCCCAATGAGCTCCAATCGCCCAAGCGCTAATAATCATTCCTTCTAGGCAAAGATGCGGATCTCGTTCCATCAGTAAGCGATCCTTGAAAGTGCCGGGCTCGCTCTCATCAGCGTTGCAAATTAGATAAACAGGTTTGCCTGAGTTTTTCGGAATAAATTCCCACTTAGTTCCAGTGCTAAAACCTGCTCCGCCGCGACCCCGTAATCCGGAACGTTTGATAGCTTGTATCAAAGAAGCAGGTTCGCTCGCCAAAGCCGCGCGCGCCGCGGCGTAACCCCCAAGCTCCTCGTACTTAGCAAGCCGGTGCAGATCGGGACAGTCGATGTTTTTCAACAAAATTCTTTTTTCCATTAATCCTTAAATAGAAATTCCAATTTAACAAATTTCGCTTTTTGGGTAATCCTTCAAACCTTCACCAAGCCGATCCTTAATGGTTGAAAAACGCAGATCTGGCGATTCCTTCTCGATTCTTTCAATAATAGCCAGAAGTTTTTCTGGAGTTAAATTTTCAAAGAGATGATCGTTAATCTGGCAAACCGGCGCCGTTCCGCACGAGCCTAAACATTCAACCTCTTCATAACTCCACTTACCGTCAGCGGAAACCTCGTTCGGCAACAAGCCGTCAAAACGTTTCGCCAAAGCGGCCATAATTTCCGAAGCCCCGCGTAAAGCGCAAGAAACGGTGCGACAAACCTGAAAGTGATACTTGCCAACTGGCTTCTTGTAAAACATCGTGTAAAAAGTGACGACCTCCAAAACTTGCGCCGCAGAAAGTCCGAGCCGCTCAGAAACCCAACAAATTCCCTCTAGAGACACGAATCCCCTTTCCTCCTGAACAATGTATAAAGCAGGCATCACCGCCGAACGCTTGTCGGGATATTTTTGAATAAAATCATTCAACCTTCTAAAGCCATTTTCTGAGATCGAAAAATCCTTATCCGAAGCCGCTAAGAATTGCCGATTAGAACGTGAGTCTAAGCTCCTAGCAGAACCATTATCTGTCACACTCGCCTCCTATCATGTTAATCATTCCAAAAGTTGGGATAATATCGGACAAACTGTGCCCAAGAATCATCTCGCGAAAAGCTCCCATATGAATAAACGCCGGCGCTCTGACGAAAGCCCTGTAAGGTTTACCAGACCCGTCGGAAACAACGTAAAAACCAAGTTCGCCATTGCCACCTTCAACTTGAAAATAAGTACTGCCTATTGGAGGCTCTGGTCCGCGAATCACTAACTCAAAATGATTGATCATTCCATCTATCGAACCGTATACTTCTCGTTTGTCTTCAATAACTATTCTTGGATCGGAGAGAGAGATGGGACCGTCCGGCAAGTTAGTCAAAGCCTGCTCGACAATTTTTATCGACTCTTCAATCTCAATCATTCTCACCAAAAAACGATCATAGTTATCACCTTTCGACCCTACTGGGACTATAAATTCAAAATCTTGATATGACGAATACGGATAAGCTTTTCGAACATCGTAAGCCACACCGGTTGATCTTAAAACAGGGCCGCTAAGAGAATAAGCTATCGCTTTCTCACGAGAAATTTTACCAACATCGCACATTCGATCCATAAAAATACGGTTGCGTGAAAGCAACTTGTCCGAATCTGCCACCAAACGCCTAACTTTTTTAAAAGCCTCTCTGGTTTTTTCGGCAAAGTCGGGAGTCAGATCCCCGTTCAAGCCCCCAACACGACCGTAAGAAACGGTCAGCCGAGCGCCAGTAACCTCCTCTATCAACTCCCAAAGATATTCGCGCGCCTCCATCATGTACAACATAACAGTCATTGCCCCAAGTTCCATAGCAGAAGCGCCCAAACAGGTCAAATGATCGGTGATTCTCGATATCTCCGACATGATTACCCTAATATATTGACAACGTTTTGGAACCTCGACTCCAAAAAGTTTTTCAATCGTCAAACACCAGCCAAAATTGTTAATAAGCGGCGAAACATAGTTTAAACGATCCGTATAAGGCATCACCTGATTATAATTGACAGTTTCGCACATCTTTTCAAAACCACGGTGCAGATAACCAACCTCAATATCGGCGTCAATAATCTTCTCCCCCGAAAGTTCGGCGACAATCCTGACCGTTCCATGAGTCGCCGGATGAGAAGGCCCAATACTGACAACCATCGTTTCCGTATGTAGATCATCGTTTAGAGCGCGAGAGCGCATAGTTGTTTCTATGCCGCCAGCACCATAATCAAAATCTAAAAGCTTCTGTTTTTGATTCAGACTATCGATCATTTAGCTCTCCCTATTTCTGCTTTGACGGTTAATCTTAACAAGCGGCGGCCGTTTCATATCGACCGCTGTGTTTCTAACCTCGGGATAGCGAAGCTTAATTCGCGGCTGTTTGCCCTGCACGGGGTAATCTTTCCTCAAAGGGTGCCCAACAAATTCAGGATACATTAAAATTCTTCTCAAATCCGGATGCCCGATAAATTTAATTCCAAACATATCCCAAACCTCGCGCTCCATGAAATTTGCCCCAAGCCATAGATCAACGCAACTTTCGATCTCAGGCTGATCTTCAGGAAGCTCAACGAAGATTCTTAGCCGTCTAAAAGCGCTAACGTTCATCAATTCGTAAACAAGCTCAAAACGATTTTGGCGAGCGTCAAGCCAATCAACCGCAGTCACGTAAACAAAATAAGAGAAATCAAGCTCAGGATCGATACGCAAAGTTCGCATTAAATTTTTAAAATTCTTTCGATCAACCCGCAACACCAAATCGCCGTTATCGATAAAAGCTGAAAGAAGAACTAAATTCTTAGAAAGAAGAAGAGATAAAAACGGATCAGTCACCGAAAACTTTTTAAAACACGTTTACAATATGATACGTTATAGTTATACAAGGATAGCGACGCCTTTGGCGGCTTAAAAAGCTCTTACCTCACTATCTTCAAATACTCGAAAGCGCCACAAAATTAAAGAAATAAAATCTAGCGTGGCTTATGATCCAATTAGACAGCTTTAAATCGCAAGAAGCTCTATAACAATATCTTAAACTTAAATACAGCTTCGAAATTATATAAAAAAGCCAGCAAAACCTCAACCCAAGGACGTATATCTAAGTAAGAAAAAACAATAGGAAAAAATCTAAGATGCTCAAAGAGAAAAATCAAACAACGCTCGCGTTTATAGTGTTTTTCAAAAGCCCTTAGCCGAAAAGAGGGTTTTGAAAAGCACTATAAACGCGAGCGGAGCGAACAAAAACAATAAAATAAGTAACTCTCTATAAAGTCAATACGAGCGCAAAGACTTTTGAGAGTTACTATAAAAACAATTGCTTTGAAAAGAAACAAATAAATTAAAAAAAATAGCAAGAACTAGCAACCCCTGCTCCTTATGCAACGGGTTGGATCTATCGGACCGTAACAGACAGAACCAAAATTAAATAACACATTTTGGTTGCCTGAAGCGGCGCGCGCCCTGCTAGCAACAGCATTACCGTTAAAAGGAGTGGAAGAACCACACCCAATTCCAGCATAGTAACGAGCCGCCCAACCACCACCGCGAGCGTATAGATGCATCTTGGCTACAACAGTGCCATTTGTCGCTTGAACATTTATACAGCTCGGGAATGGCCCTCTTGCGCCGGGAACGAAGATCAATCCAATCGTGTTTCTCCTAACGTCGGTAAAATGATGAGAGCCAATTTTTTTATAAATAGCGGTCGAAGGAAGCGGGGTTACGCTCTTACAAGAACCTCCTGACACAGGAGGAGGCGTACCACCACCACCGCCTGGGGTTGGTTGCGGCGAAGGAGAGTTAGAGCCAACCTGATTAATATTAACTTCATCAACGGGCACTTGAGCCGAAGTGACTAGCGGAACTTCTAAAAAGTTTCCGGTAGTCGGATTAAAAATAGTAGCGGTGTTATTGCCCACATAAGCAACCTCTTCTCCTTGATCGGCCAAATAATCTCCTTTAATTAAAGTGCCATTTGTTCCGAAAACGCGGCGCGCTACCCGTCTTCCATTGAAATTATAAAAATCGATTCTGTCACCACCGCTCCCTTTAAAATGAAAAGCCATTAAATCAGCCCCGCTCGCGAGTCTGACTGGCATTGGGCGAGGACGTTGTCCAGTTACCAAACTGCGAGGAAGATTTCCATTTCTCACTGAACCAGAAAGATTGCGACAACTCCAGCGAGCAACTTGGCGACCATTAACAGCCAGCTGACGAATCACGCAAAACCAATCACGAGCGCCCGCAACCGGCTTAGCATAAAAAACCCTAGAGCCTTGTCCGCCAAATTGGAACTGCCTGCTTCGAGATGCTCTGCTTCCTAATGAAAATGGATTGATTAAAGCACGCCAACGTACGGTATTATTTGAAAGTTTTGCGACTGCGGCATCCGGAAAACCATCTCCATCAAAATCACCCCCAGCTAACACAGTGTCCCCCGCAGAACCAAAATCAAATTGAGAAGTAGCGCCCTGAAGATTTCTAATGAACCAAGTAATTTTATTGGAGCCGCTTGCAACTCTAACCAAACCCAAATGCAATCCGCCTTTAGCTCCCGCCCAAGCGGCTGGCGCCAAGTGATCTCCATTGTCGCCAAAATCAGCCAGATGAGTTTCCTGCCCAGCTGGCACGTTAAATAACCAGCTTAAAGTATTATTAGGGTTGATTTTTACAAAAAGAAAATCAGAAATTCCGTCGCCATTTAAATCAATTACCGGCTGAGCAATCGCGCAATCGGCTCGCGACAAAACAATTAAGGCAAGCGATAAAAATAAAATATTTTTGGTTAATTTTTTAAACATAATTAATCACTAAAAATTCCTAAGCTAAGCATTAAAAGACTTCGGGTATAGAAATCTTATTTTCCCAAACGACCTTAATTAGCACAAGTGTAAACCAACAAAATTAACTTAATTTAAGATAGTTTTTTAGCTAACCAGCTGATTTTTTTTTATTTTTATATATTTCTTTTCAAGATTAACAACTATTAAATTCATATAAAACCAAAAGTTACAGCTTAGCTGAATGAAATTTTCCTAAAAAACTTATTGAAGAATCAAAACTTATCGGTTGCTATACCAAACTTACCAGATAATAAGCTTGACGATGATAAATTTTTAGCAAGAGCATTATGTTCTTCCAAAACAGCTTCCGGCAACCTGACACAATCAAAACTCTTCAAACCCGAAAGCAGTTTGTCTATCCGTTCAAGCGAATCCTCAACCTCTTGTGCCACCATTTTATCTCTCTGGACCAACATCTCAAGGTTATCGGAAAAATTAACCGCCTCCTCTAAGCGGCAATCGTTGCCAACAAAAAGAGCGATATCGACCATCGCCGACGAGAGCTTGGAAACAAATTGATCAGAGCCGCGATCGGTAACAGCCGCCATCGCCAGCGCGTCAGTCATCAATACTCCTTTAAAACCAAGCTCTTTTCTTAGCAGATCGTCCATGAAAATTTTTGAATAAGTCGTTGGATTTTGCTGATCAATTTTAGGAAACCAAATATGCGCGCTCATCAAGCAGGGCGTTCCGAAATTAATCGCCATTTTAAACGGCAGCAATTCGCAAGCTCTTAACTCGTCAAGAGTACTATCCAACTTTGGCAGCACAAAATGAGAGTCCTCAACTGTTCCACCATGTCCGGGAAAATGCTTAGGGCAAGTGACAATACCAAACTTGGCAAAACTTTTAAAAAAAACAGCGGCGCGACTTATAACCTGATCAGGCTCTTTTGCAAAAGCGCGGTCAGCAATCGCTTGATTTGATGGGTTGCTCCAAACATCAAGCGCCGGTCCAAGCAGAAAATTGATTCCGAGAGATTTAAGCTCAAGGGCAATCACCGAAGCAACCCGAGAGATCTGATCTTCTGGCCAATAAAACTGATAAGGAAATCGTGTAATCGGGGGAGGAAACCTCACTATCTTTCCACCCTCATGATCGACGCAAAATATTATTCGAGAATCCTTAATTTCGTTTCTGACGTCGGCTTGAAGTTTTTGATAAGCCGACAGCCAAGCTTCGTAACCAATATCTCCTTTGAAATTTCTTTTGCGAAACATAACGCCCGCCGGCTGTAACCTGCGCAGAATCTTTGCCTCGGCCGCAGTCATTTCAGCTCCGCTAAATTCAATAATTGTTTTTTTCCCTAAGCTTTTATGCTTTAATAAAGGCATATGTCTATAATTACCGACAACAGTTCAAGCACGTCCAATAACACCTCGAATATTGATTACGATACTATCCAAATCATCTTGGAAGAGCAACGCGTCTTAAAAGAAACTATAACAAATATCGAGAAGCAAATAGAGAAATTAACTCTGAAGTTAAACAATCAAGAAGATCTGTCGCGCTATCTAACCGCTGACATTTTGACAACCCGTAAAACAGAAGATAAAGCTCAAAAAGCCTCGGATGAAGCAGTCGCGCACGGACGCAAAAAAATTTCTAAAGAAGAGTTAGCCAAACTTACCTCACAACTTGAGAAACCTTATTTCGCGCGGGTAATCCTTTCAAAGGATATCGGAATCGAAGAAAAAGAAAATACCTCTATCAACAACTCAGGTGAAATTGAGTTTAAAATAGGCCATTCAGGCAACAGCGAATGCAGAATAGTTGATTGGAAAAAAGCCCCGCTAGCAAAGATATATTACGAATACCCTCTCGGCGCCGAAGTCTCAGAATTTATCAATAATAAAGAGGTTCAAGGAACCATAAAACTACGCCGCACTCTCGAAATCGCCAATGGTCGTTTAGTGGGTTTAACATGCGAGCGAGGAGCTTTTAAAATTGATCAAAGCGGAGAGTGGATTCAAACCAAAAATCCTCGTGAAAGCATCTTAGCCTCAAGTCAGAGACGAGATCGCTTGCCCGAGATCCTATCGCTAATCACCAAAGAGCAATTTCAGGCAATCACAACAGATTCAAACGGTCCAGTTATAATTAAAGGTATAGCCGGTTCTGGAAAAACCACCGTTGGACTTTATCGTCTAGCTTGGCAGATCGAAAATTCGCCGCCATCAGATCGAGATTTAGAGATAATGATTGTGACGGATTCTCCTTTACTAGCCAAATTGATTAAAAACTCATTAGAACAATTTGGAATCTCGAAAGCAAAGGTTTACTCAAACAAAGAGGCACTGGCAAGAGTTAACCAAACAAACGCCCTTCCAATCGGTTATCTTTTGATCGATGAAGCGCAAGATCTTGAAATTGATCAGGTTTTAAAGCTTCAAGCCCCATTAAAAGAGCTCTCCCGTTTAACAATTGTTGGCGACGAACAACAAAATTGGCATAACAACCAAAATCCAATATCTGACATACCCGCTTTTAAAAAGTTACTCATCGAACAGCGAATCAGCAAAGAAAATAACCTCACAAAAGATCAATCGTTTCAAATAACTTCGCTCTTAACAAATCACCGTTCAAACCTATCGATTATTAAGCTTGCTAACTTTTTTTCCAAAAAACCGATACCGCTATCTGGCAGGAATGGCGCTCCCGTTTTTCTGCTCAAACATAAAAATGAAGAGAGCTCTTTTATCAATCTAACCAGATGGCTCAATGCAACAACAACTAAATCGCCAGACACGTTGACGGCAATTATTTGCAAAAGCAAACAGCAAGCAAAAAATTTACACTCCTTGCTTGTTCCAAATTTTGGAGAACAGTTAGACCTTATAACCTCAGAAGCGCCTAAGCTCAGACCCGCTGGCATAATAGTAATTGATTGCGCCAGCGCCAAAGGGACGGAATTTTTAAATGTGGCTATCTGGGACGCTAATCAAAGCAATTTTCCAAAAAACGATCCTCAAAGCAGAAGAATGCTTTATACGGCTATCACTCGCGCCGAGGAAAATCTCCTTTTTTTTAACTGGGATCCAAGTACCACCATTTTCCCAACAACTACCAGTGAGTATTTTAAAATCGTAGAGATCTCTTAATGGGCATTATGAATAACAAACAAACGACCATAAACGACCCTCTAGAAAAATTAACTTTAGTTTTTTATGAAAACGATGGTCAACCAATAATTGGATTGATTGAAAATATTAAAGATGGTCGATTGGTGGTTCTTAACGAACGCGGCAAGAGAGTAGAACTACAAGCAAACCGCCTCCTTAATTTACAAACAAAGATCCCAATTGCTGAAACAACTTCTGCAGATGAAATAATCAGTTGGCTAAAAAAAATAAGGGCCGAAGCAGATAACAAAAAAATCAATCTTGCTGAAATTTGGGAACTTCTAGAAACAGAAAACCAAGAACTTTCCGCTCTCGCCATAGCCGACGAATATCTAGGTAAAAATCAACCGATCGGTCGTTTGGCAACCCTTTTAGCGCTTGTTAAAGATAAAATTTTTTTTAAACGCCACGGAACAACTTTTAGCAAACGTCCGGCGCATGTTGTTCAAGAGCTTATGAAACAGAAAGAAAATGAAGAAGAAAAAATCTTGCGCTGGCATCAACTTGCTGAATATCTCAAAAAAAATCTCACTGGTGACAAACAGGCAATCGACTCTGCCAAAATTCAAACAGATTTAAATTTATTAAGCGAATTTGCCTTACTTGCCCTAAACGAAGAGCCAAATCGATACCGTGATGGCGAGCGTTTGTTTGAACTAATAGAAGAGAGTTTAAAATTGAGTTACCATGGGAGCGCGACTGATAAAGCCCTCAAACTACTGCTTGAATGCAAGATATTAAACAGCCGTTCTAATCCGATTTTTATCAAGCGTAGACTTAAAAAAGATTTCTCCGAGCAGAGCCTGTCAGAAGCGGAAGCTTTGCACAAACAATGGCAAAGCCAATCGCTGAGTGTCGAAGAGTTTTTAAAAAACCATGGCCATCTAGAAGATCAAACTCAATTAGATTGTTTTACAATCGATGCCGAGAACACTAGCGATATAGATGACGCTTTATCATTACAAGAGTTTCACGAGAGATATCAGTTGGGTATTCATATCAGCTTAGTAGCCGCAGTAATTGATCCGTCTTCGCACCTAGAAAGCGAAGCAAGAAAAAGAATGACCTCTGTTTATTCAAGCGAGGATATTTTACACATGTTACCAGAATCAATTTCAAGCAACCTCTGTAGTCTCGTACCCAACCAACCTCGCCCAAGTTTAAGTTGTTTTATTGATTTAGATAGAAATTTTAGAATTACTAATTATCGAATCACACCAACTCTGATTATCTCAAAGCGTAAGTTAAGTTATCAAGAAGTTGATCAACTTCTTGAAGCAGAAGATGAACTGTTTACTAAGCTATACTCGATAGCCGCGGAAAACGAGACAAAAAGAATTATTGCCGGAGCGATCAAAATATCAAGACCAGAGGCGATTATTAAAATATCAGATAATGGAGAGCTGCGGCTTGAAATCATTAACGATCAAAGCCACTCTCGCAACTTAGTCAGTGAAATGATGATTCTTTACAACTCGCTACTAGCTGAATTCGCGGCAAAAAAAAATATACCTCTAATTTTTAGGCATCAAGAAACAAGCGAGCAAATCAAACATACGGACGAAAATCAGGAAACAGAGCCAACAGAGAGCAATGCCCAACAAATAACCTTTAAGCCATCTTTGATCAGCGCCAAACCAGCGAGACATTCTAGTCTTGGATTATCTGCCTACGCTCAACTGACCTCTCCAATCAGGCGATATTTTGATCTAGTAAATCAACGTCAAATCTTTGCTTTATTCCACCAAAGCAAAAACATCAAGTTTGCAACTTATGAAGAGATCGAAAAAATTATTACCTCCGGCGAAGATCGTTTAAATAACGCCAACGCCGCCGGTCGTGAATCGCAAAAATTTTGGCTACTTAGATACTTAGAGCAAGAATCGAAAGCCAAAGAGCTTATCTTTGACGCCACAATTATTAGAAACGATCTAAAAAATCCACTTATTGAGATTGATCAGATCTTTTTAATAACACCTGTTAAATTTGCGGGCGAAAAACCTCTGCTCGGCTCGAAAATAAAAGTCAAAATATCCGACATAAACCCATGGCGCGATCAATTCAGAATAACGGCAATCGCTTAAAAGAAGGACAAGTTATGCAAAGATCTTGAAAAATCAACCTTTTTATTTACCACCATGCGAAATAGTCAGTTTCTCACCGACTTTTAGCGGCGCGTTTTTAGCAACCCCCGGCAAGCGAGATATTTTATCAACAGCAACATTATGTTTTTTAGCAATTGACCATAAGTTGTCTCCGGGCTTTACCGTATAATTTTTAACATAGGTATTGGTATTTTTACGGACCACAGCCTTTTTAGAGATCTCTTTTGTAGTCTGAGAATCCGTAGTTTTAGATCTCTGATCGGCATTTTCTGGTCTACTTAAGACCAATACCTGCCCAATTTTAACTTGAGCATCTTGAAGATTGTTAAGCTCCTTTAGTTCGGCAACCGTGTGATTTGTTCTTTGAGCAATTTTTAGAAGTGTATCACCCTTTCTAACAGTATAAACCGAACCGCCATAAACATTACTTACGGCAAAACTCTGAACAGGATGAGCCGGACGCCCTAACGGCAAGCGCACCGGAAATCTGGCTGGTATATTATATTTGCCATTCCAAACAGCCGATGTTAAAGACAAATTATATTCTTTGAGATCCTCTATCGCTAACCCCAAAAACCTACTAGCGTAAACCGCCGACACCGGACGATCAAACCGATATTCCCGATAAGCAAAGGGCTCATCTAAAGTAGTCTCGGGAAAATAAAAACGACAGCTATAGTAAACTTCTAAAGCCGCCAAAAATTCAGGGTAAAAATTAGAAGAGGCAAAACCAAAAGGACGCTCATCAGACGGGGGATATTCAACCAGTTTGACAATATCGCTAGTTCCAAATTTTTGAACCTTAGCAGCAACTCCAGCTACTCCATGATTGTAAGAGGTAATCGCCAGCGGCCAACTCCCCAAACGCTCGTAAGCGCGAGCCAAGTACCGAGCGGCCGCCTCAGTTGCAGCTATTGGATCTCTTCTTTGATCAACTGCTTTCCCAACTTCTAAGCCTAAAACCTGAGCCGTTTTGGGCATCAACTGCCAAATGCCCGCGGCTCCAACCGAGCTATATGCCGAATAATCAAAAGAGGATTCAATCAGCGGCAAAAGAGAAAGCTCTCGAGGTAGGCGGTAACGCCCAACAATAACACTATCTATATAATCCAAATATCTGCCAGAACGAGCGATCGCCTCGGCAAAACGTTCCTTAATTCCGATTTGTGCCCTAAGCCAACCATTATCTATTGCTTGCCTATATTTTTCACGCCCACCCGGAATCATTTCCATCCGCTTTTCCACCAAAATATGCCTAGTGGAAATAGCCCTCTTACCTTCCGCTAAATCTTGAAATATTGTTTTTAATCTCTCTAGCGATTTTTTTTCAACTTCCGTCCGTAGATTAGCAAAAGCAACTGAATTAAGCCTGCTTTTTTCGGCAGTTAGATCAATAACTAAAAAGACTATCTGAGGATAAATTCTATGGTGCAAAACAATATGAGCAGACCCATACTTAGCAAATATATCAATCCAAAAATCAACTCGATCTCGAAGCGCCGGAGGCGTCATAAATTCGGAACGAATTTTTTCTCTGCCGTCAAGCTTAACCGCAACACCAGAAGAAGACAGATCGTCTTCTTCGATCGCAGCAGCGATAGCAAAGGTGGCACAAAATAGAGTAAACAAGAGTAAGGTTAACGGCGCAAGAGAAGAAAATAGCTTCGCGCTATACTTAATCGATACCGACCAATCGATCAACAATTGTCTCTTCAAATTTATGAGCGACCGCTTCATTATTGACACCATTTTGAAGAATCAGTAAAAAAAGATCTCGATTATTACCCTTAACTATCCCCGCCAATGCCGAAACACCATTGATCCTACCTGTTTTGCCTCTAAAAGCGCCACCTGCTTTTTTGAATTTGCGCGATTTTAAAGTTCCACTTTCCGCAGAGCGAGGTAAAGACGAGAGGAATTCTACTCCCAGATCTGGATCGACAGCGACTCTTTTTAATGTTTCAAAGAGCAGAAGAGGATAAATCCCGTTATCATGGCTCAAACCACTTCCATCAACTAGCAACAGAGCATCCTCGGGAAAAGCTGTATTAGCCAAAGCGAATTGTTTAATCTGGTTAAGCCCCTCTTGAAAATTAAAATTTCTCCGCTGACCATCATCTCCAACTCCCAAAACGAGCATGTCTGCAATAAAATTACTGCTGTAAATATTCATATCGCGCACTATCTCCGCCAGCGGCTTACTATAGCTCAATAACACAGAGGTTCCAGTCAAATCAGGATAATTCCCAATAAGACACTTACTGCCAACCAGAGCAACACCTTCCGCCACTAAGCGAGTGGAAAAGAAATCACAAAAGAGCTTGGCCGGATTAGGAGCGGATCGGTACACCTCAAAACAGGAAGAATTTTGCCCGAGAGACCCCGAAACCTTAAGTCGCCACGGGTTTGTCTCTTCGATTTGACCAACCTCGTAGGCAAACTTCGCCGTTTTAACAAGATCAATTTTACCAACAATTTGCAAAAAAGTTTCGCGCGGTTCTATGCCAATCAAAACCCGATTTGTAGACGGTTCCGGGCATAGATCTATTTTGACAGCTCCATAGTTGAGAGCGAAATTTCCTATCGCGCCCTGATACGCCCTGCCGCCGCTTGGCTTGGCCACATAACCAGATAGATTAGAAAGATCTAAAACAATCTTTTTAACCTGCTTGATTCCGCGCGCAGCAATCTGCCGAGCCAACATAAAAACACGTTCCGAAGTAAATGTTGGATCGGGTTCTCCTCGTAAAATTAAAGTATCCTCCTGACGATTATGCTCAATAAAAGTTTTAAGAGTTGATGCCGCTCCTCTTTTTTTTAAGGTGGCGTAAGAGGTTAAAACTTTAAGAGTGCTAGCTGGTTTTAGCGGTTTATTAAGATTGCCATATTGAAAGATAGGCTCTCTATTTTGAGCCTCCCCTATAATAATCGCAAGCTCTTTAGCGCCATCTTTAAGCTTAGTGTACCGATCAATCGCAAAACGAATCTCATCTAATAAGCGCAAGCGAGACTGATCTGCTGAAGCTAATTCGAGCCAACCACCACAAACAAAAAACAAGAGCGCGAAAAAAAACGATAATAACAAACGCGGCTCACTCATTTATCAAAAGTTCGTTTTGTTAGCTCTTACTGGTACACCTTATAGCATCAAGTTCGGCGTCACTTAGATCCGTCTCTTTCCTGTTAATCTCGATGAACTCCTTGTATTCATCGGGAACTGCCGTATCTTCGTAAATTGCGCCAACTGGACACTCGGTTTCGCACGCTCCGCAATGAATGCATTGATCGGGATGAATCATCAGCATCCCATAATCTTCGCCTTTTGCCTCGAGCCGGTAACTATTATTATACTCCGGCTTTTTAATCTCATAAATACAATCAACCGGACAGACTTCCACGCAAGATTTATCTTTAGTTCCTATACATTTTGAAGTTATAACGTATGCCATTTCGCAAGATGTAAAAAAATAACCATATAAAAAATGGAATTATTGCAAACTAGTCGCAAAATGATATTATTAGATTACGATATTCACAAGAGGCCCGATCGCCAAGCTGGCTAAGGCAACGGTTTGCAAAACCGTCATACGCCGGTTCGAATCCGGCTCGGGCCTAATTAACTATCAAAATAACCCATGGCAAAAATCATAACAGCCATTCGCAAACCCAACTCAGGAGGAAGAAAGTTTATAAAGAGTTAATTTCGGGTTATGAAAGCCATAACTGCCGCTTGGGGCGGTAAATTCAACCACTTTCTCTAGTTTTTGCTGGATATTTCTGATAACTTGCCGCGCGACAGCTGATTCTTTGAGCCCGTTAAAGTACCTCATATAGAAAAAACTTGACAGCACAAGATATTGATAACCGCTATTTTTTAACCTGCTAAGATCGAGCTCCGACAAAATACGAGCGCGCTCAAGATATCGATAATTTATCTTAGTTTTTCCCAAATTAGGTGAATAATCTTTCCAATCAAGCAATACGCGGTCCCCTTCACGCAAGTTAGTGGCGAGCCACTCTTTCATTAGCAACCTTGTATCAGGTTTAATGTCACGCGCTAAAGCAAAAGAATTAGCAAAAGGCTCGGCGACAAAAATAACCACCACAATAAAATTGAGCCACCGGCGATTATCAACTAAAAACAGCCGACAAGCGCATGAAGCCAAAATCAGAAGAGGAGGCAGAACAGGTAATACGTACCGTTCAGGCTGAGGAGGAGGTTTGGCTTTTACCCACTCTGCCGGTAAGTAAAAAATTACCGCGATCAAAGATAAAAACATCAGCGCGATCAGATCAAATTGTGGCTTTTCGCCGGCGAACAGCTTAGATAATTCAAATTCTTTGACAAAGCGCCAAATAACAAAGCCTATCGCTAAGACTGCGCAAACAAGTGGCAGAAAACCAATCCCAAAAGGCAAACTTTCAGAGAGATGAAACATCCAAAGTTGAGACCAAGCGTCAATTTGCCCAACATGCCCAGATAGCATGTGCCTGCTTTCGTAAGAGAAATCTTTCAAAAATCTCCCTCTGTTTAAGATAATATAAGGGGATGTTAGGAAAAAAGTGGTAAAAAATACGACCAAGCTAATAGTTAAATCTTTTAACACTTGAGATAAAGAAAAACTCCCTCGAACAAGAAGATAAAAAAAGAGAAAAGAAACCGTTAAAAATCCAGAATACTTGGCGCCGCTCGCTAAGCCTGCTGTAATGGCGATACCAACTAAATAACGATCAAATTTTATACCACCTAACTCTAATAATTGATTGGCCTTAAGTCCGCTAACAGTTAAAAACGCCCCGAACAAAGTAAAAAAAGTTAACAATGAATCTTCTTTTAAATAACGCGAGCATGTAATATGCAAAGGCGAAACCGCCAACAAGAGCGCAGACAACAAAGCAACCGACTGAGACAACGAGATCCGAGCTAACTTGAAAGTCAGAAAAACCGACAACACGCCAGCGAGGCAACTCACCAATCTGCCAGAGAGTAAAATTTGCTCGACTGGAGAATAGGAAACAAAAAAACTTCCGAAAAATTTGAAGACAAAAAGAGTCGAATACAACAACAAACTCGGATGCAAGAAGTAATTTGGATCATAGGTGTTATTTGCCAGCATTCTTTGAACCAGATTGACTTTTGCCTGTTCATCTGGATGATAAAAGTCCGGAATCCCAAAATCGATCCCTCTTAAACGCAAAATCACCGCCAAAATTAATATTAACGACAGGGCAAATTGATCTCCACCACTGATGGGCTGATCTCTTTTAGTAAAGCCAAGGAAATATCCTCGTTCGACAAGAGCGCCCGCACTGACTCCCACAAGCAGACACCCACAAAAGATAGTTAAAGCATAAAAACGGAACAAATTGTATTGATCGACTCCCAAAAAGTAGATGCCAAAGAGAGCAAAAGCCGTCCCTAACACCACCAAGGAAACTCTATCGAAAACCACTTGCTTAATAAGCTGAAACATTTCAAACTAAAAGTGATAGAAAATTTCTAACACATAAAACTATGAGGCGTAAATTAAAGATCTTCGCCATATTCTTAGTCGCCTTGTTGACTCAAGAAAGTTGCGGCGGAGGCAAAGGAGATTCAAACTTCGTAGGCGCTGCCCTAGTTTATATCAACGCTGAGCCTAGAACAATTGATCGTGGAGATCGCACCCGCGTTACCATTAACATCGAGCAGGTACATCCAAACGGCATATTGTTAAAACTAAAATATCCTACTGGATTAGGTTATGTAGCAAAATCAGCTCGTATCGGTGAACGGCTAGAACAACTTAAAGCAATAAATCCCGCCTTTAACCTCTCTGATGAGGTTCACAAGTTTACTGTCTTCACTATTAGTCGCTCCGCCCTCGGTGAAAAAAATAAAGGCCTACTAAGGCTAGAGCTAACCGGTCTGAGCCGACTCGACAAAGGTGTGGTCGCCGTCGATGCCGACGTTAATGATCCTAAAATTAATGACGAAGTCGAGTTTGACATCAACGACCCACAATTTGAGCCGGAAGATCTGGTTGAAATTACAGTCAGAGGCTAACGCCCCCTTCATCTCTCGCTGACACGATAAATCAAATAATAAAGGATTTCACATTGAGAATCCCCAGTTCTTGAGAGCTTTTCTTCAATGGCACAAACGTTTTAAAGCTCTGCTTTATGGTGGCTTTTTTCAAAGTTATTCGAAGGTTTGTAAAAACAATTCTCGAACTTGCAGTTTTGCAAGTACACCTCCATTAAAAACAGCTTTGGCGGTGAGGCTCCGACTCTTACCCTTTATTAACTTAAAAAATATTTAAAGACAAAAACCTCCCCTACCCCTGATATATTTTTCCATTCTAATATCAATCCGCTAAGATTTAGTTTGAGCAAAAAGTTCGCTCTGCTTGCAAGCGATCAGTCCCGCTCCTAACAGTCCAGTTTTATTTTCGGTCACAAGCGTAATTGGAATTCGCTCAAGAATATTAACTAGCTTAGCTTTTTTTAAAAAAGCCTTCAGTAAAAGATCTTCAAGGAGCCTCTCTTTAAGCCTTGGCAAAATGCCGCCAGCTAAAAATATTCCCCCTAAGGCAAGAACAGACAAAGCAAAATTTCCAAGGTGAGATCCTAAAATACCGATAAATATATCTAAACTCTGAGTTGAAATTGGATAATTGTTTTCAATCGCGGTATTAGTAATAACAGCCGATTTGTCACCATCTTCAAGCAAAGCTTTCAGCTCTGGAGGCTGCTCAAACCCTTTAACTTCATGGAGAAAGTTATAGATATTAACCAAACCGGGTCCACTCAGCACGGATTCAACACTTATGGGTTCTCCTTTTGATAATAAATAACGCCACAACTCGGCTTCGAGCTCGCTATTGGGAGCGAAATTCGCATGACCAGCTTCGCAAGGGAGTATTAACTTTTCACCACTTGGATGACTAACAATCAGCGCGTGTCCCAAACCGGTGCCCGGAGCAACCACAACCGAAACTAATGCGTCCTGCTCTTTCTCCGAACGATCTCCCTGATGCAAGCAAATCAGATTATTTTGCTGCAACATCTCCAATCCGCTAGCAGTCGCCACCAAATCATTAACCAATTTGACAGATCTAAAACCTAAAGCCTGCTTCAACTCGGTTTCGCTAACGCGCCATGGCAGATTAACCGGAGCTACCTCGCCAGCTATAACGACGCCCGGAATACCAAAAGCCCCGAGCATACCCGCTGAAGACAAATCACACTCCTTAACAAAGATCGTAAGCAACTGATTAAAGCTTTCATAATCACGGCTTTGATAGTTTTTATGAATTTTTAGTTCAGGCAAATAGTCGCCCTCTGCCAATTCAAAAACACCAAGAGCAGTTTTTGTGCCGCCAATATCGCCTGCCACGAAATTTAATTTTCCCATATAATTAAGAAAACATTATATCAATTCTCCAGTGTAAACGATCTCTGTTTCCTCAGGAGAGGTTTTAATAACAGCGCCTCCACGTTCATTAACCCCACAAAATCTCCCTCGTGCCGTTCGATCTCCAAGAGATATTGTCACCTCTTTGCCCATGTAAAAACAATACTTTTCAAACAAGCCGCGAAAAGGGAGAAAGCCTTCGGCCGAAAACAATTCAAAAGCCTTTATAATATTTGGCAACAAAGCGCTTGCTATTTCAAGCTGGCTGAATTTACGACCGGCTATTGATTCAATAGACCCAGCCCCTAGCGGCAAATCTTGATCTACAAGTAAATTGATTCCAACTCCAAGTAAAATATAATTATTAAAAACCTCCACTAAAATTCCTCCAACCTTTAATCCCGTATTTGATAAAAGGTCGTTCGGCCATTTAAGATAGAGAGCAATTCCAAGTTTTTCAAAATACTCTTTGGCGGCTACTCCCACCACCAAAGAAAACCCATAAAGCTTCTCTGATGAATTGTTCCAAGGCAGGAGCGCCGTCATGCACAAAGCGCCCGGCATTGCCTTCCAAATTCTGCCCTGTCGACCACGTCCAGCTGTTTGTTGTTGAGTAAGAATAAGTCCATACTCATCTTGACCCAATTGATCAGAAAGACAACGAGCAAGATCCATCGTCGAATCACACTCACTATAACACCTGACAACAATTCGAGGAGAAAACGAGTGTAAGCCATCAGTAGCGCCTCTAAAATTCTCCTCCAAAATACCTTCCCAATCAGCAAGACGTTTTAACTGATCGTCGCTCAAAAAATTTGTCACGGTTAAAATTAAAATTTATTAATTATTATTTAATTAAATTGATACTCTGTTGAGAGCTGTTTCTAAAGCTAAACAAGCAGCTTCAGTCTCGTCCCTGCTAAAGCCGCTAAAAACTAACGGACCATCAAATTTTAAAGACACCCGAGCAAATGGTTTTGGAATCTCCATCTGATCCCAAGAGGACGCTTTCCAACACGAAGAAAAATTTAAAGAAACAACGCAGATCGGAACTCCAGAGCCAGATGCGAACTTAACCGCACCGGCTTTTACTTTTCGAGCCGGTCCTCTGGGACCATCTGGAGTAATCGCGAAAAAATCGCCACCAGCTAAAGCTTTAAAAATCTTTCGACTCGCGGCTATTGCTCCTCGCGAGGAAGAACCTAAGATCGGGTAAAAACCTAGCTTTCTCATCAGCTCTGCTATTAACCTGCCATCTCGATGTTGACTCGCCAAGAAGTAAATTTTTTTACTAGTTCCTTTAAGAATATACCTCTTAGTAAAGTACCCGATAAACAATTGTTTTGAGTGCCAAAAAGATAAAATCAACGGTTTTTCGATTAACTTAAATATTTTTTCATCAGGTTTTTCGACCCTCAAAGTTAACCAAATAGCTCTTAACAACAAAGAACCAAAGGCAATTATTATCTTCTCCTTTAATTTTGTTATCACCCTAAATATCGATATTGATAATTACTCTAAGCAATTATATTTTTAAAAGACATATCTTACCATAATATGTAATTTTTTAAAGTTGATCATGAGGGATAATAAAAACGATACCAATACCAGAATTGAAAAAGACTCGATGGGCGAAATGAGAGTTCCAAAATCAGCCCTCTGGGGAGCCTCAACTCAGAGAGCGGCTTTAAATTTTCCAATCAGCGGTTTGCGCTTTCCGAGAGCTTTCGTCAAAGCGCTTGGAATTATCAAACTCGCATCAGCTAAAGCCAATCAAAAATTAAAGCTGATTGATAGCGCCATCGCCTCGGCAATAATCGAAGCAACAAAAGAGGTCAAAGAAGGGCTTCACGACCAGCATTTTATTTTGGATATATTTCAAACCGGCTCGGGCACTTCGACTAACATGAATGCCAACGAAGTAATAGCCACTATAGCAACTTCAAAGATCACAGCGTCAGGATATAAAGTTCACCCAAATGATCACGTTAATTTTTGCCAATCGTCAAATGACGTAATCCCAACAGCCATTCACCTATCGGCAAGGGCTGAAATCAACGAGCGCCTACTACCAGCATTAAACGATTTGCAAAAAACTTTCGTTAAAAAAGCGCTTGAATACAAAGATCTTATTAAAGCCGGCCGCACTCACCTGCAAGACGCAACTCCTATCACTTTAGGGCAGGAATTTTCAGGATGGGCAACTCAAATCGAAAGAGGTATCGAGCGGCTGAAAACCGCCTGTTTGGATTTAGATGAGCTGGCGCTTGGTGGCACCGCCGTTGGCACCGGACTGAACACCGACCCCAAGTTCGCCAATCTGGCAATTGAGGAAATAAACTCATTGACGGCGCTCCATTTTAAGGCGGCACGAAGCCGTTTCGAAGCCCAAAGTTCGCAAGATTCCGCTCTAAACGTCAGCTCAGTCTTAAGAACTTTGGCAACGGCTATCTACAAAATCGCCAACGATATTCGCTGGCTCGCTTCAGGACCTCGTTGTGGCTTAGGAGAGATTAATCTGCCGGAAACTCAGCCCGGCTCGAGCATAATGCCAGCAAAAGTAAATCCAGTTATTTGCGAATCAACCATGATGGTTGCCGCTCAAATCATTGGCAATGATGCCACAATTGCCTTTGCTAATTCACAAGGCAACTTTCAGCTAAACACAATGCTACCGGTGATTGCCTATAATCTTTTGCAATCAATCGACTTACTAACCAACGCTAGCAACAACTTCAATCACCGTTGTCTGTCAGGAATTACCGCTAACGACGAGAAATGCAAAGAGTACGCAGAAAAAAGCCTAGCGACCGTAACTTCGCTGGCTCCAAAAATCGGTTACGAAAAAGCGGCGGAAGTTGCCAAGCAAGCGTTAGCGAAAAATCTGACTATCAAAGAAAGCGCTTCAAAAATCACTAATTTAAGCCAAGCTGAACTTGAGCAACTGCTTAATCTTTCAAACATGACAAAACCCGGCTTATAAAACCCGCGTAAATCAATTTTGCTCAACAGAAAGTGAGTTGAGCTAACGAGGAATTTCTTCAGCGTCTAAAGATAAAACGTAACCACTACGACCGCGACGTGATAAAATTTTCAACCACTTGCCAACAACCTGATCAACGCTAATTTCGTCCCCAACATCCAACTTCTCCAAAGTGTCTGACCAATAAGATGGTTCAGACATAACTTTGGTTGGCGCAGTGATAAGAAATCTCCTAGTTTTACCACCTCTTGTTTGGCGATTTGGCGGATCAATCGGCGGCAAGAGATCAGATCTTGGCCCAATAGAGCCTCCAGAGATAAACGGAGGGAAGTTAATCGATGGAGGAGCGCCCAAATCCCGACTTTCAGGGAGTCGATCTCCAAAATTAAAGTCAGCTGGCTCTTTAGGACCACTAGTGTTAACGGTTCGATCGTCGCTTTGCCCACTCTCTTCTTTTCGAGAAATCGGTTTGCTCGGTTCGGCTCGTTGTTGCTCGCCATGAAGAGCTTGATCTTTTTGAAGAGACTGAGAATCTTTTGAATGGCTAGTTTGCGTCTTCTCAACCTTAGGCTTATTCAAATTGATGTTATCGATTGAATATAATAAGGCATCCAGATTACCAAGCCCGACTTTAGGAGAAAGCTGAGCGGCTAAATATTGAGGCTCGCCAAAACTTACGTTGACTTCAGGTAAAATAACTTTTAGCCTTGCCACCAGATCGCTGCGCCAACTACCTGACCAATCAACAAGTACAATCAACCAAGTAGTTACCACCACAACCAGCGTCGCCGACGCCAGCCACCAAAGTTTGTTAACACGCGTGCGATTCGAAATAGCGGCGGCAAAATTATCTACTTGACTAACCTTAATCTCAGAATCTCGATCGTAGGGCAAAATACTTCCCGAAACACCGTTCTTTGAGAATTCATTACGCAATAACTTTGCATTTTGCTCTCTGACAATCTCCTCTTGAAAACGCTCCATTTCCCTAATTTGCCTCTCTCCAAGATCGCGTCTTGAGATATTAGAAGAATCAGCTAACCAATTCTTGTTTTTTTTTATCTCCGTTGCTAGTGAATTTACGATTAAATCTAAATTTGAATCGATATTGAATTGACCAAAAGATAAGCGCGCAATATTAACTATGCCGGCATCATCACTGACTGACTTCAAAGAGGCAATCAATTCTTGAATTACTGTCGCCAACTCTAAACGAAGTAACTCCTTTTGATCGCCGTTTGGCAGTTTAAGAAAAGCATTTAAAATCTCTTCAAAAGGGCCGAGCAATAGCTGTGGCGGCATTTTAGCAAGATGTATTTTAGCTCTAATCCAAAATATCTTTTCAAGCAAACGATCTCCCCCTTGATCTACAAAACCATTCTCTATCAGCTCTTCAATCTTCTTCCATTCACTTTGAGCCGCTAAGTTTAAAAACTCCCTATGAACCGGATCTAACCTAGCTTGTTGATGCTCGTCTCTCATGAGTCGATCCTTGGTAGTTAAAGCTAAGTCGCTGGAAGATAAATTTTCCTTGGCTGAATTCAAGCCTTGCTCTCCCTCTAGCGACTCTTCTATCTCAGAGGCGCTCTTAATAAGCTCTGATAACCCCAAGTCTAGTTGTTTTTTGCCGCCTTCGTCTGACATTGTCAATCGCCTAGAACAGTTAAAATTTCCTAAATATTAGGCAAAATTGGCAAAATGAATCTAATCTGTTAGACTGCCAAAATTGATCAGCTTGAATAAATTTTACCCTATATTGTGACTTTAGCATATAAGTTTACCTTAAATTATCTCTGGTTTGTTCATTAAAAAATGCTCTTCTTCTCGTATATATATAGTTATGAGAGCTTTGCGGACCAAAGTAGCCGCTTCAGCAAGTGCGTTTTATTTATACCTTTAGTTATATCTTTAATATTTATCAATGGCTGTGTTAAAACACCAATTCAATATAACTCAGTTATTTCAAAAGAAGAGCTTAATAGTTTTATAAACAAAGGTGGTTACCGTCCATTAAATTTTATCTATAACGGCAATCGCAATTTCAGCAAGATTGGCAATCAATTTCTCTTAATTGCTCTCCCTTTTGGCGCCATTCAAATTAACGATTTAGAAAATGAGATCAAAACAGCTTTAGCAACAGAACTGCTCGAGAAAGGTTTTTCAATTGCCGAAAACGATGAACAACTTTTAGACGCAATTGAAATCACTCCACTTAAAATAACCGTTTCAGCCTACGATCTGCTGTTGGCTAGAAAACTAGAATGCCAAACGGCTTTTGAAATGAGGCTTCTAAAAACAAATGGAGAAGAGGTTAATAAAACAAAAAGCTCCGTAAAATTAAGTCAATTCAGGATATATGGATTCTCAAAAGAACTATCTCAAATATTCTCGCAGTGTCTAACTACCTCTTTGCGCCAAGGCTTAAATGATTTAAACCTGACAAGATGAAACCAATCAAAAAACAGATCATCTCGTGGCTTAGTAGAATTTATCGACCGATTGCCGCGCCCACAACAATTCACGAGCTTAACAATACTCCGGAAAAATTTACTATTCTTACTCAAGGGGAATCTTGGCTAGTTGCAGCCTTAATTTCAGCAATAGCTAAAAAGGCGGGTTTTGTTGACTCAATTAATTTGGCGGATCTACCTCTAAATTATACTAGATCCCAAGGCACACTTTACTGGGTGAGCATTCATAATCAAAAACATCTCGGCCACGCCCTAGAAGAAGGAGATCGTTATCTTTTCGCAACTTTAAACATATTTAGCGCGCGTGGACCATTTAAAAGTAGCCCATATTATGAAATGCGTCTCTGGGATCAATTGGCGCTTGTTTTTTTACGGCGACGCTTGGTTATTAGATTCGGCAAGCCATTTGCCGCGACCCTAGCGCAAGTAACATCCACCAGCATTTTTCTCCGTAAAATCCGTCAAGATTTTTTTCGTAATCAAAAAATTACTCGTGGCACGCCCTTTCAACCACTTGACCGTCAAGCGCGCGCCATATTGAGTGGCGGCGATTTTGAACGCGAACTGGCAAACATCGCCAGCCGCCTTAAACTTAGCGAACGCGAACTTCATAAAAACGCCAAACGGACTTTTTACACGATAGCCGCAAATCCAATCAGACCGATGTATATATTTTTAGCTTGGGTCGCCAAAATTTTAATAGGACGATTGTTTGCTTCGGTCACTACGAACGGTCTCGAAAAATTAAGCGAACTGATGCAAAAAGAAACCGTCATATTAGTCGCTCAACATCGAAGTCATTTCGACTATATTCTTCTCGGCTATAAACTATACGAAGCCGATTTAACGCCGCCGCTGGTCGCGGCTGGCATCAATTTAAGCTTTTGGCCAGTTGGATTTTTTATACGGAGCGTTGGAGCCTATTTTGTCAAACGCAACATTCGCCACGACAGAATGCACGCTCTCATTTTAAGGCGTTATGTTGCCTACTTAATCAAACAGGGTCATTTGCAAGAATTTTTCATTGAAGGGGGTCGCAGTAGAAGCGGACGCATGAGACAACCGCGCATAGGCCTTGTTAGCGCTTTTGTTGATGCCGTTCAAAAAGGGGTCAAAAGAGATATTTTATTCATACCCGTATCGTTAACTTACGAAGCAGTTGTTGAAGACACTGATTACGCGCATGAAAACACCGGCGCCAAAAAATCAGAGGAAAATCTCCGTTCTTTTTTAAGAGCTTCTGAAATCTTCAAAAAACAATATGGAGACGTAGTTATTAACTTTGGAGAAGCAATTTCGCTTAAAGCTGAATTGCAAAAGTTTGCTGAACATTCAGCTACTTCAAGAAAACAAGCAACTCCAACTCTAGAAGTTGCCCTAAAAACATCAAGGGCAATCAGAGATCAAAGTAATCCAAGCCTTACAAATATAGTGTGCACTGCGTTATTAGGAACCAATCGTGGCGGAATGCGCCACTCTGATTTAGTAACGTGCGTCAAACGATCTTGGGAAACGATCGAGATAATGCGGGGCATTTTACCAAACATCGGAGAAGCCACGCCCGCACTGCAAGCCTTTATTAGCGGTCGAGAAAAAATCGTTTCTGATTTTGTCAGGCACGGCATCGTAGCGCACAGGCGTTATTTAGAAGATGACGTTTATTTTATCCCGGGCAAGCGGCGCTTTACTGCCGATTTTTATAAAAACGGCACAATACACCTTTTTATATATGGTTGGTTTTTAGCAGTCGCTGATATGCTCAAATGTCCGATCAACGATCAGCAGATTAAGACAATTTACGAGATATTTCAGGAAGATTTTCTCTTGGAAGATTATCCGGATTTTATAGAGAAACTATCGATGACCGCCGAAGCTTTTGCCAAAAGAGAGTTGATTAAAGCAACCATCAAAGAAAAAATCTCTTTTAGAACCAAAGAGCCGGGAATTTATAACCCAACTCTATTATTGCCAACCATTCAGTCTTTAATCTGGGCATACAATAATTTAAAGGCATCTTTCGGCAAACTAAACGACACCCAAAACTCTCCCAGCATTGCGCTTGCTGATTTGATGCATAAAATGCAGGGTGATTTTAAAGTTGGCAGCTACTTAGGCGAATATACAAATGTAGAGGCCGCTTCAGCCTCCGCTCTAAGTTCAGCTTTAGACACATTAAATTCAATAGGCGTAATTGCCTATCTCGATAGAAGTGGCGAACGCAGAAGGATTATTTACCATCCGAACAAACCATTTCCGTTAGATTTGCTATCAAAATTAAATAAATTATCGCTTGAGGCGATCGTCTAGTTATTTTAAAGAATCATTTGCGGACAATAATCTTTAGGAAAATCACGGTTAATCATAAAAAAGTTCTATTTGCCAAAAAAAGAAGTTAGTGGGTTGAGTTCTTTCCAATTTGAGGTTAAATTCTATCTTTTAGTATTTATCAAAACCAATGAGCGCTTGGCGTTTTAATAAAGTTTTTATCGAATCAACCTCTTTTCTCAGAGCAGAGCAACAAGTTTCCTCTGCCGAGTTAGAGGATCGGGTCTCTTCCGTCTACAATAAGCTGCAAATACCATTTGGAACTCTCGAAAAACTAAGCGGCATTAAAAACCGTTATTTTTGGAGCCCCTCAACGCCACCAAGTCAAGTTGCGACTCAAGTGGCCGAGTTAGCGATTGAAAAATCTTCGATTGAGAGAGATAAAATTGGCGCTCTCTTTAGCTGTTCGGTTAGTCGGGATTATTTTGAACCAGCAACTGCTATATTGGTTCATCACAACCTTAGACTCAACCAAAAGTCAATCGCTTTCGACATATCAAACGCCTGTATCGGATTTTCAGATGGTTTATTAACAGCTTCCATGCTGATTGAAAGAGGCGACATTCAAGCCGCATTAGTTGTTTCCGGCGAATCTCTCGGCAGAATGTTTGAAAACTCCATAAGTCACATGTTAAACGCTCCCAATCTTGGACGTGAAGATCTCTTAAAACTACTTCCAACTTTAACTTTAGGATGCGGGGCAGTGGCTTATCTGCTCTGTAGTGAAAAACTAGCTTCCAGCGGCGCGCACGCTTTGCGCGGTATAGTCAGCAGAACCGCCAGTGAATTTAAAGATCTCTGCGTTGGCTCTCAAGACGCCTGCATTCTTGATAACAGTGATGGATTTAATCCGATTATGCACACGGAATCTTCTAAGTTAATACCGGCTGCTTCCGCCCTTGGTGGTAGCATGAGAGAAGAGGCACTAAGCTTTTTAGGTTGGAAAGCAGAGGAAATCGATAGAATTATTTGCCATCAAGTAGGCAAGCAAGTTAACGAGATTTTTTACAAACAAATGGGGCTTGACTTCACGAAAGATTACGCAATCTATTCGGAATTTGGCAACATGGTTTCAGCTTCCTTGCCGGGCGCTGTGGCAATCGCGGCAGACAGGCAAGTTTTAAAAAGAGGAGATAAATTACTATTGACGGCTTTCGGCAGCGGCCTTAACTGCCGCTTTATATCAATCGACTGGTAATATATAATCTCAAGGTACACCTTCTAAGCGACTAGCTTTCTTTCGTTTTAATTGACATATTGTCTAGTTATGCAATCACTCAATTCGCTACCTAACGATAATAAATTAATTACGAACAAACCTCTCAAATACTCCTCTAATTTTATTAAAATTGGCGCCTATAAGATGCACTATCTTGACGAAGGGAGAGATAATCAGCAGGTTGTTTTACTTCTTCATGGCAATCCGACTTGGTGCTACTATTATAGGAATTTAATTGAACACCTTAAAAGTCATTTTAGAGTTATAGCGCCCGATCATATTGGGTGCGGTCTCTCGGATCATCCAAAAACTGTTAGCTTTCGCGCCACTCATCGAATTGAACATTTACAAACGCTAGTTGACGCTTTAGAACTCAAATCTTTTTCATTAGTAATGCATGATTGGGGAGGACCAATTGGAACTGGTCTAGCAGTACGCAATCCGCACCGCATAGAAAGACTTATTTATTTAAATACCACCATTACTGAAACCGAGAGCTTGCCTCCGATTATTAAATGGGCTGCCAATCGCTTTACCGGGCCATTTTTAACAAAACATACTAAACGTTTTTTAAAATTAATGACTAACTTCGGAGTAACTCGAAAACTTCAAAAGGATGTTAAATCAGGATATTTTTATCCATATCAAAAAAAAGGACGCAGGCAAGCAATCTGGGATTTTGTCGCTGATATTCCGTTTGATCAAAACCATCCAAGTTATTTTGAAATGATGTATATCGCCGATCGGTTGCATTTGTTGTCAGAAATTCCAGTAAAAATTATCTGGGGGCTTCGCGATCTATGTTTCCACCGTGAAATGCTGAATAAAGTAGCGCGCCATTTCCCACAAGCCGAAATAGTCGAATTGCCAAACGCCGCTCACTTAGTTCTTGAAGACGAGCCTCGATTAACCAACGACTTAATCGAAGAATTTTTAAGACGCAAAAGTAAAAAAGAGAGGGCTATTATCTCTTTGCCAACAAGAACAAACACTCAAAGCATTCTCTTTGGAAATCTACTTAAGCAAGTTCAAAAAAATCCTCTGACCAACGCGATTTTAAGCTATTCTAAGTTTACGGATAGTTATAAACAAATATCTTTTGCTGGACTACTCGAGTTAATCAACAAATATCAACGTGGCTTGGAAGCCTTAGGAATGCAACGTGGCGATAAAGTTGCTTTATTAGTAAAACCCGGCATAGATTTTCTAGGGTTAACCTATGCCATCCTAGGCAGAGGGGCAATTCCAGTTTTTATAGATCCCGGAATAGGCCGGGAATTATTACTGAAAACTCTGGCGGATTTGCGCCCGCAGGGATTTATCGGAACACCGCTAGCGCAAGCATTAAGATTTTTCAGAAAAGAGATATTTAAAAGTTTAAAGTTTAATGTGGTTGCTTCGGATATTTTTCCTTTTTGGGGGAAAAATTTAAGTTTCTTGAAACGTTTCTCCTCCGCGCCACCAGAAGACACTCCAACCTCGACTGGCACGGCATTGATCGCTTTTACTTCCGGCGCAACTGGAGCTCCGAAGGGGGTTGTCTTTACAGAAAAAATGATTGGCTCTCAACTCAAGATATTTGAGAAGCATTTCAAAATGAAAGCCGGAGAAAGAGATCTGCCTTTATTGCCGGTTTTTTCGATCTTCTCGTTAGCTTGCGGAGTAACCTCGGTTTTTCCAAGTATCAATCCGTCAAAACCAATAGATCTTGATCCAACAGCGCTCGTTAAGGTAATAGAGAGCTCTGGCATAACCAGCTCTTTCGGTTCGCCAACTCTTTGGAATAAAATCGCCGAGTATTGTGTTAGAGTCGGCGTTAGTTTAAACGGTATTAAGCGAATTTTTATGGCTGGCGTCGCAGTTGACGAAAATATCTTACGGCGAGTCGCAACAATCGCGCCAAACGCTGATATCTTTACCCCATACGGAGCGACCGAAGTTCTACCACTAACAAATCCATCTTTTGAAGAGCTTAAAAAAAGTTACGCCAACTTGCGGTCAGCAAAAAGTGGAGAAAAGGGGGTGCCTGTAGGCAAACCACTGCCCGGAATATCGACACGCGTTATTAAATACTCAAATCAACCAATTGAAAAGTTAGAAGAGGGCTTAATGCGTGAACCCTATGAAATCGGCGAAATAATCGTCAAGGGGGATAATGTAAGTTCGGAATATCTTGACAATACCGATGCCAATCATCGCTTAAAAATTAGAGAACAAGATGGTTTTTGGCATCGTATTGGAGACGTTGGCTACTTAAACGAAAGCGGCGAGATCTTTTTTTGCGGAAGAAAAAATGACATAGTGAGCATTGAGGGAAAAGATCTTTTTTCGGTGCCAATTGAATCTATTTTTAACAAACATCCTATAGTGCGTCGTAGCGCTTTAATACCCCTGCATTCAAAAAATTCTGCCGCCATAGTAATCGAGCCCTTCCCCGGGCACATGCCAACTACCACTCAAGAAAGCGAAAATCTTAAAAAATCTTTATTAGAGTATGCGGCTAATGATCCAATTTCAGCGCCAATTAAAGAGATTTTTTTTCATCCTAATTTTCCGGTTGATGGCAGGCATAACGCAAAAATTTTTAGAAACAAATTGGCTTTATGGGCCGAAAACCAGCTAATGAAAAAGCAATGAGAATTTTTCTGAAGATCACAGCTGTTTTCTTAATGATAACAATTACCAGCTTGGTAACAGCCGAAACTTATAGAAGCCCAGACGAGCAAAGAGTAATTGAAATCTATAAAAAAGCCAGCAAAGCCGTTGTCTTTATTAGCACTATCTCAATCGCAGTCGATCCTTTTGATATCTTTTTTGATATAAAACCAAAAGAAGGAACCGGCTCAGGCATAATTGTTGATCAAGAAAAGGGGATCATCATCACTAACTTGCATGTAATTAAAGATGCGCAAAAAATACAGATTTTGCTCGACGATGGCAAAGGTTATAAAGCGAATTTGCTAGGCTTTGATGAAGATATGGATTTAGCGGTATTACAAATTCAACAACCTCATAGCGAATCGCTTACTGCTTTGCCATTTGGAGATTCAAGCGCCCTTGAAGTTGGACAACGGATTTTGGCGATAGGCAACCCATTCGGATTTAATCGCTCGCTCACTACGGGAATTATTTCAAGTCTTGATCGCATGATCCGCCCGCCTAAAGGAAGAGCCTTGCGCGGTCTTATTCAGATCGATGCCGCTATCAATCCGGGCAATTCGGGAGGCCCTCTGATTGACATGGACGGTAAACTAATAGGTGTAACAACCGCTATTATTAGCCAATCGGGAGATTCCTCCGGTGTTAGCTTCGCGGTGCCTATCAACCAGATTAAGCGCACCCTACCAGAGTTGATAGCAACCGGCAAGGTTTTAAAACCATGGATCGGCTGGGCGTTAATTGACACTAATTACGGAGTCATGGTTAGAAGAGTGACGCCCAACAGCCCAGCCGAGCGAGCAGGCGTAGAACCACTTGAAAAAGTCGAAGAAGCTTTTGGAGGTTTAGGATATACAATGATCCGTGACTTTAGTCGTGCAGACATTATAATCGCGGTCAATAATGAACCGGTTAAAAATCTTGACGATCTCGAAAACAAAATAGCCAAGTCAGCAAACAAGCCGATTAGATTATCTTTGCGCAAAGCGGCAAAAATAAGCGACACAAGAGAGATTACGTTAAAAGCAGAGCTTAAGTAACTTTAGTACGCTTTTTGGCAAGCACATTTAGAAACTTTGACCATTTACTATCATTTTGATTAGTATAAGCTTTAAACAATCAACAAGGGTTAATGTACATGGAGCAACCAACAAAAAATCTCAATTTAAATAAAATTATCTCTTTACCAGACGAGCTAATCAATAAAATCGCCGCCGGTGAAGTTATTGATCGCCCAGCCTCAGTAGTTCGGGAGTTGGTTGACAACGCGATTGACGCTGGAGCTGACGAAATCAACATAGAGATTGAAGGTGGCGGGAAGTTGCTAATTAAGGTTACCGATAATGGCAAAGGAATCGCCAAAGAGGATCTTAAGTTTGCTTGCGAACGTCATACAACTTCAAAAATCAGCCGTTTTGAAGATCTTTATTCGCTAAGCACGTTTGGTTTCCGCGGAGAAGCTTTAGCTTCAATAGCCTCGGTTTCTAAGTTTAAAATCACATCAGCAACCGCCGAGATTAAAATTGCAGAGCAAGACGAAAAATACGAAGGAGCAAGTGTCGAGATTGATGGTGGAGTCTTTGGCGAACTCAAATCAACAACGAGAAAAATCGGCACAACTGTTGAGATTCGCCATCTTTTTTTTAACGCGCCCGCCCGTAAAAAATTTCTTAAAGAAGACAAGACTGAAGAGCTAAAAATTAAACGGTGGTTACTCCAGTTCGCTCTCACCTCTCCAAATGCCAAACTAGAATTAATAGCTGACGGCAAGAAGGTTTTTGATCTAGCTCCCCAAAAAGACAGGATCGCTCGTGGTCGTCAGATATTGACCGGCAATTTCGCTGAGATACAATCTTCGGCGCTTGGTTATCAGGCAATAGGCCTAATCGGCCACCCTCACAATTGCGATTCTAAAGGTGAAAATTTGGTAATTATTCTCAACAATAGAGTGATTCAAGATCGCACTTTAATAAGAGCGATCAAAGATGGTTTTGGGGGCACGCTAAAAGAAAGAGAGTATCCAGTTGGATTTATATCGTTAACGATCCCACAAACCGAAGTTGATATCAACGTCCATCCTCAAAAATCAGAGGTGCGCTTTGCCGATTCTCAAAAAATTTATTTATTCGCCAGAAGAGCAGTTAACGAAGCCTTAGCAAGTTTTAGTATGCCGATACGATCTGATCAATCCTCCGAGCATTTATTAAATCATTTCTCTGGTTCTCAAGTTAAAAACGAGATAAGGCAACAGCTATTTGCAACCAGCAACTATAGAACCAAGGAAAGATTCGCCTTAAGCAAGAGCGGAGCTTTCCAGCTGTCATCAGAGCAACCAAAAAACTCTTGGCGTTTTTCGGACGATCTAGATTCAAACCTCCACTTCGAGAACACGCTACTAGAAAATCAATCAGAACAAAATCAAACTCTTTTTGGCAACTTACATTGCATAGGAGTGGTTTTAAATTGCTACGCAATCTGTGAAAACCAACAAGGGATGGTAATTGTTGATTTACACGCGGCTCATGAGCGGATTAATTACAATCGTCTCCGTAAAAAATTGCTTCAAGGTGGAGAGTCGCAAGCTCTCTTGATGGCGGAAGAGTTGGCTTTGCCGGAGGAGAATTTATTGATTTTATCAAAATACAAACACCTCATTGATAAACTCGGTTTTAATTTTGAAATTATAAAAAATGATAGAATAAAAATAAACTCGTTGCCGGCAATTTTGCATCAAGCTGATTTGAAATCATTATTTTATGAACTAAGCTCAGATGAACTTGCTCCTCTTTATGCAGGAACTTTTGAGAAAATCGTCGATCAAATTGCCGCTCGCGCCGCTTGCCACGCGAGTTTTAGATCTGGAGAGAAAGTTTCAAAAATTGAGATCTCAGAACTTCTCAAAATGATGGATGGAGAGGATTTCGCACTTGCTTGTCCGCATGGCAGACCAACAGTAATCGTGATACCGCTAAAGGAATTAGAGTCGCGATTTGGGCGGCAGTAGCCAGTTTTAATGATGCCAAAGACCTGACTTTCCCTTAGATTTTATACACTACATTTGGCGGCTTTTAGGATTTGGTTTTGGATTTTAGAAAGGGTAACGGTTTGAGACCAAGAGAAGGAGGATTTTTTGTCGAACAAAGTAATTCTGTAAGCGGTTTTAAGTTTGTCGATAGCATCTGGTGGGGAAATTTTAAGGTTACGCAAGTTATATGAGAGGAAAGCGAGAAGCGCATAAGCCAAGTAACAGATTTTGAAGTGAGCGCTAACGTGCTCAACCAGCCAGACTCTAATAGGTCTCAAAGATAAAGGACCTTTGAGTTGACGGAAAGATCTCTCAACTATATCTTTTTCGAAATACTTCCGTACGATCTCAGGGATGGAGTGTTGTGTGTTGTGATAGATGAGCGAGTAACCGAAAAATTGTTCTTTTAGATTGCCCTGACCTTTTTCCAAGAACTCCTCACGTTGCGCGACTTCGGCATCTGGATTGAATACGGCAACTAGAGCGCCGCCGAGAAAACTAGTTGAGGTGGCGTACAGTTTGGTACTGTTAAGAACCAGCTGGTTTTGTTTGGAAAATATCTTTTCTCGATCAATACCTTTTAAAAACGATCTTTTAATTTCTGGAGTTTTGCTAACGCCAACAATTGCTGTAAATTTAGCATCCGTTAAACGCTTAATATTCTCAGCGCTATACATACCACGATCGAGAATTATGCTGGAAAAGCCCATTTTTACTAGCTCTGACAACATATCTTGAAGAATGCGCTTGTTTGAGATGTTGCCCTCATATATCCGATGGCTAAGGGGAAATCCATGCTGAAAACTTACTGCTATGGCTAGCTGTAATAACTTACCGTATACACCATCCTTACCGCGGCGAGAACTCCAATCCGCCTGACTACCGCTAAAGTACGTATCCGTAATATCAAGGACTACCGCCTCATTTTTATTATCAAGCGCCTGCCACTTCTTATTCAGGCGCTCTTGTACAACTTTAAAGTCGAGCCGCTCTAACTCTTGCAACACCCCATACAGATCCTTAGCGCCTATAGAATCAATCTTCAGAATATCAAGCAAATCCGTTTGAGTCAGCCAATCCTCCAGCCGACAAATACTTTTTTGATCAAGAATCTGCGCATAAACAAAAAGTAAAATCTCTGACGCTTTCGGTCCAAGTACCTCTCTTATCCCCAATCCTTCCGCAAGATGATTAAGCAATACAACATCGGCATGTCGCCGCACCTCCGACACGGCAATCTGATCAGAAGCAATCTGCCGCACCACTTGCCCATTAACCTCCTTACCAATATACTTAAGAACTTTCTGCCTGACCTTGCCACCCTCCCTGACTGACTTCACTTCCGCCAGATAGGTACCGCTGTTTGTCTTGATCTTTCTTATAAATGCCATAGTGTATATTATATACACTACACTAATACTCACCGCCTTGCAACTACCTATTTTCCCTAAAATTACCTTGTAGTGAAAAAATCTGCCGAAAAGTCAGGTATTTAATGTTTTTGGCTGGTTTCTTTCTAGACTACTCTGCTTACACCTTGAACCAATCAATTTCTTACTTTTATGCAAACTTTATCGACTTATTTCAAATAAAGAATCTTAATGATTATTTTGATCATTATTTTACTAGTTTAATAATTTCCTCTTCAATCTCCGGAGCGAAATCAATTAAACTCAGCAAAAACTCCTGAGCCTCGAAATCATCCTCCATTTTAAGCCTCTTTAAAGTAGCACCAACGACAGCGCTCCAAGCCTGATCAATGTTTTGAAAACTAGCTGTTCTTAAAGAATCAATCTCCTCTTTCCAAAGCTTTTGAAGATTGGACAAACGAATCCCTTTTGGCGCCAACAGCTCCTCTAAATCGCTCTTTCTTTTTAAATTTATCATAAAATTACACCTTCTATATATTAGGCAATAAAACCTTACAAAATACTACCGATACCAACTAACTATTTCTGATCTATAACCCGAAGAAGTCGCAAATCGGCCTCGCCGCTGTTAAAGTTTTTCGGCAAAGATGAGGACTTTTGACTACCATCTAAGTTTAATTCAGAAAAATTTTCATTTTGAGAAGCGGCACTAGGCCGAACAATCTCGTTTTCTAAAAACATCAATGTCGCGCGAGTTTTTTCATCACCGGGATCAATCTGATGCGCCCGAGCATAATATTGGCGCGCCGTCTCCAGATCTTCTGTCAGCAGAGCTAAATAACCAAGCCCTAAGTAACCACGCTGATAATCAGGATAAGTTTTTATTAGTTTCATAAAGTATTCTTTTGAAAGATCATATTCGTTAAGCCGCGCGTAAATTGCTCCCAAACCTCCAAGAGAATCGGGATTTTTATACAACCGATAGGCGGTCGCATACCTCCATTCCGCTTCGGCTAAATCACCGAGATCGAAAAAATGGGCCGCTCGGCGATTCAGATCGCGTGAGCGCAAAATGTCTTTGTAATTAACTCCTGCCATCGGCGCACAAGCCCCCAATAATAAAAAAACAGAGAAAAATCCTCTCATATCCCCCTCCATTAAGCCGCTAATTGCTCAAGCATATTTTCTCGCTCTTCGTTACCCAGTTCAAAACGAGCTATAACCTTTCTCGGTAAATCAACCGTCAACTCTTCAAAAGCAACTACCAACTGCTTACCCAAGCCGTTTAACATCAGGCTTAATTTGCGCCTGCATTTTTTAGAGCAAACAACAACCGGAAATTGTCCCGCCAGAGATTTTAACAACTCGTTCAAACGACTAACTTGTTCAGCAATGATTGGATCTGGCAAGTTACCCTGCTTGATAATATTGAGATCTAAAACAGGATCAATTGTGACCAAAGAAATCTCCCTTTGATCGCTTGCTAAATCGCCCTTAATTAAAGCAAGTCCGCTAGCCGCTCGTTGCTTAAGAATACTGCTAATAATCGGTTTCAACCTAATTCTTACCTCCTCTAAAAGATCTAAATTTTGCTGATCTTTACTGGTTCCGTATTCGGCAATTGCTTGCATAATAAGATCAAAATTTTTAACTGCCACCCCTTCACTTAGCAAATTTCGCACTATTTCGGTAATTTGAGTAACGCTAGCAATGTTAGGAATAACGTTAGCGATTAACTCTGGCGCATATTTATCAAGTTCATCAAGCAACCGGCGGGTAGCGGCATCGTCAAGCAGATCGAGCAAATTTACAGAAAGCCCTTCAAAAAGAAAACTTTTAAACTCTTCAACAAAAGATCCCGCTTCAAAGTCTCGGCTACCAGCAAAAATACCGCGAATCATTAATTCAACAGATAGAACCTCTCGAGCCGCTTCGACTATCACAGCTGGCTGATCGATAATAAGACCAAAATCATTAAAAATTTTCTCGCGCGCTCCCTCAATGGCTTTCTCAATCTCTAATCTAGGAATTTTCATCAACGTTTCCCGAGAAAATTTGATCGCCACTTTATCCGGAAAGCGAGGAACAAAAATATTCGCCTTTTTCCCAACTTCTTCGTTTGTCGGTCCACCAACAAACAATGTTGACAATCCAAGTGCAAGTGCAATCAGAAAAAATGGCAGGTGAGGAAATCCCGGAATTAAACTTAAAGCTAAAGCCGCTAACGCCGCCAAGCCGCGACTGGCTGGAGTTGACACAATCTGAGACATCAAATCGGAAGCAAGCGAGGCGCTTCCTGAAAAATTGACCCGAGTCACAAGAAGACCTGCCGCTAATGAATTGAGCAAAGCAGGAATTTGCGCTAATAGCCCATCGCCTATTGTCAGGATAGTGAATCTATTGACGGCATCGGCAAAAGCCATTCCTTGATATAACATGCCAACGCTAATGCCACCAATAATGTTGATAAAAGCGACAACTATAGCGGCGATCGCATCTCCCTTAACAAATTTCATCGCCCCATCAAGAGCGCCGTAAAAACGAGATTCAACTTGCAAATCCTCTCTCTTTTTTTTGGCAGATTCAAAGTCCAAAAGACCCGCTCTAACATCCGCGTCAATAGCCATCTGCCGTCCCGGCAAAGCATCAAGTGTGAAACGAGCACAAACCTCTGCCACTCTCTCTGAACCTTTGGCAACAACTATAAACTGGACAATAACTATCATCAAAAATAGTACGATACCGACAATTAAATTGCCTTGCACCACCACCTGTCCAAAAGCCTCAACCGCCTCACCAGCATAACCATTAGTCAAAACAAGGCGAGTAGTTGAAATGTTTAAAACCAAACGAACTAAAGTTGCCAACAATAAGATCGAGGGAAAAGCTGAGAGCTTTAAAGGTTCTCGTGAATAAAGAGTGCTAGCAAGCAGAAGCAGGGCGAATATAGAATTACCAACAAGCAAATAATCAAGTAGCTCGGCTGGCAATGGAACAAGTGCCGAGCCGAGCAGAATTAAAATAGCTATTGGCAAAAGATATTCTCTAAACATTTGCCGTTTAGCCAAAAACCTTAAGAATTTCTTATATTTCTTATGGCAGCCATCTGAGTTTCATGCTTCGATTTCTCGATATTTGAAACAAAGGAAACAAGCTGCAACTGCTCTTGAGCCTCGATCTGAGCCTCTATCAATCCCGCAAAAGTAGGATCAATCCCCCCAAAATTCGCGGCGCTATCGGCAAAAACAGAGCGCACTCCAGCCAGAACAGAGCGAAATACCTGCCCCAAAGCCCAACGAGGACGAGGTTCTAAGCTTTGTAGGCTAATGCCGGTTGCTCCAGTAATCGGCGAAATATTACTCATTTATTCCTCCATTATAAATTGATATTTATCGAGCAGAGATCGGTCATTATCCGTTTTCTCTCATAATAAAAATCGAAATAATTTGACGACTGTTGCTAAAAATTATGAAATTTTTAGAGACATTTCCCCACCCTGCCAACTAAGCTTTGCCGAACGCCAAACGCTTTCGCCAACCCTCAATTCCACATCAAGTTCAGCTGGCAACTCTAAACGGACCACGCTGTCTTTTCTCAAGTTGAAGAGCTCAAATAAAGGGAGCTGTAATTTGCCTATTAACATATTTATCTCAGCTTCTCCTTGAATCACGTTCTCGACATCTTTCATATTAATCCCTCCTATCCCCAAAAAACTATTTGTTAACATCTGACAAGAAAATAAGTGAGCGCCTCTTTTTAAAAAAAAACCTTGCGCCATACCAAAGCGGTCAACTTTGCCCCAAAGCTCTACAGTCCCGAGCGGCGCGCGAGGCTCGCTTGTTTTATATAATTTTACCGAGGAATAATCGCCCTCTACTCCAAAATAAAAATCTCCGGCTTTGCTTAAATCGCAGATAAAAGGGAAGAATGGAAAGTTATTAGTAACCGTTTTCTCAAGAGTAAAAGTCAGATTTAACTCCGATCCAAGAAAATTAAGTTTTTTCAAAAAACTTAAAAGATCAACTAAATAGTTGCCCGATAAAATTTTCGACTTAAAAGCTGGAAGAAAAAACCCAACTCTTTTTAAACTGCTATCCGAAGTAAAATAAAGAGTCTGAGTTTCCTCATTTAAAGGCAGAGACCGTGATTCCACAGATGCCAACATAGCCTGACACTCCTCCCCATAAAAAGCGCTTACAAAAAGAGTCGCTAGTGACTCGTAAAACGGGACATCCTTAAACGATAAAGTAGTTGTTAACACCGTTAAATTCTAATTTTCACTCTCAAGCGCTTCCTTTAAGAGTTGTCGTTTATTCAAAAAACGCCAAGCCAAACGCAAGCAGATCGCAAACAACATCGAAATTACAAGGTAAAATAAGAATTTTGGATTTAGTCCTTTAAGCGAGAAGCTCAGAGGGGCTTTAGATAATTCGCTCCGAAATTCTTGATCAATATGAACTGAATCCAATAAGTCTGCTTTTAACGGCAAAGATCTATCTCCTATTGTCTCTGCTTTAGCCAGCTCAGAGCTTTCAATAACCATCAAGTTATTCTTCGTTTCGTTAACGGCTCCGAAATTGAGCGCGTCGATCGGTTCAGCTTCAATAGCCGCCATCCCTTGATGATTTGCTGGCAGAACCTCGCTGAAATAGTTTTGAGGTTTTACCGCCGATACTTGAGGAACAACCAACACAGAAATCGCCTCTGATTTAATACCCGCCGCCCCTCCAATAATACTCTGAATTGCTTCAACGCTCGAGGTAAAACCTTTATCAACTATCAAAAGCACGCTGCCAGAAGAGCGATAATCGCTAGTTTTGGATCGGAAACTACTCTCTACTTCCGGTAAATTTAGATGGACGCGCGCTTCAAGCACGCCATCGATCGCCAACAGGGTAATTTCTAGCTGTCTGCTTAACTGGCGCTCTACCTTATAATTTATCTCGCGAGCGCTAGAGCCGAACCCGCTCTCGCTAAAAGCGAGATTTTGATCCGGCTGATCTTTGGTTAAGCGCAAAGAGCTTAAAGTTTCCAAAGCCGCCGCGCGCTCTTTGCGACCAACAAAAATCGACCAATTGTTCTCTGAATTTCTCTTTTTGACCCCTTCAATGCCACGTTCTTGCAAAACATAAAGTAGGTGATTAGCACGATTTTGGCTAAGTCCCTGCACAAGCTCCTCTCGGCAACCTAATAGGAACGTCGATAGTAATATAACAATCAATCTAAATTTCATCTTCCGCCGCAATTTCTAAATAGTTTTTTTTAAGATTCTGCAAGGCTTTTTGATGCTTTCTCGATAACCACGATCGAGAGAGGTTTTTCTCTTTACCTAGATCGCTGATTGAGCGATCTTGATAATAACACTCCTCTAAGATTAATCGATCTTTTTTCGATAACGCCGCTAACGATCGTTTTATCAGCCGCCTCTGTTCCGAGCGCAAAACCTCTCCCTCTGGATCATTTGGATCAACCGGTCCATTGCTAATAATCTCCGCCGAACGCTCGTTCATTTTTTGAGTCAAAGCTGACAAAGCAAGAAAATCAAGAAGCGAAGCCAAAGTGTCACTAAGATAACGGCGAGCGGCTCTTCTACAAGTGCGCTGCCGCTCACTTTGCGCAGAGGTTACGCCACTCTTGCGACTTGTGGATAACGATTTATTAGCTTCTTTTATTTTAAGTTTATCTAAATGTTTTCTCTTATAATTTCGCTCAAAATTCATGGCAGTCGATTGCAACAATTGCAATTTTCTGCGAGAAGAAGCGCTTAGGCGAGTTTCCTGCCTAACATAATCAAGAATAGAGCCTCTAATCCTTGAAAAAGCAAAATACTTGAAATCAACTCCCGTGTCAGGGTTATAGCGCGCCGCCGCCTCCAGCAAACCAACATATCCAGCCGAAAGATAATCTTCTATGCCAGCCTGCGGCAATCGCAAGGTGTTAATCACCGAAAAGGCAATTCGGCGAACGTAAGGTTTAAGAGATTCTATATCGCTTCGCACTCGAAGTTGGGTTATTGAATAGTTTTTACACTCTCCGGAGAGCGTTTCAGCCCCTATCATAATCTATCTTTTAGTCTTATCAGAGCGCCAATTGAATAGATCGATCTTGTTTAATCAACCCAAAAACATCCTTTCATAAGTAATATCGTATTTGATTGACAATTGTTGCTAAAAAAATCAAAGATAATCAAAATGAGATTATCCACACTTTCAAAGTTGAATATTCCAATTATATGTGGTCCAACGGCTAGCGGCAAAAGCGCCGTAGCGATTGCGGTCTCCCAAACTATAAACAGCGAAATTTTAAGTATTGATTCAACCCAAGTTTATCGTGATTTTAACATTGGTTCCGCCAAACCGACCCCTAACGAGCTAAAAATAGTCAAACACCATTTAATTGATCAGGTTGATCCAAATCAACAATATAACATAGCCCAATTTATCAAGGATGCTGACGAGGTCCTGCTCCAAGCGGCAACAAACGGCTCAAAAATTATCGGAGTTGGTGGATCGTCCCTATATTTAACCTCTCTTCTGCACGGGATCGCTTCCTTACCACCGGCTAATCAACCTCTGAGAGAGCAACTTGAAGGGTTTCAAAATGAGGAGTTATGGGAAAAACTAAAAATGCTCGATCCCCAAAAAGCCGCGCGCCTCGCCATCAATGATCGCCTTCGAGTAATAAGAAGCCTTGAAATAGCCAGTAGCGGTGTAAGCTCCCCCAAAAAAGATAATATAACCAATTCAATGGCAACTTATGGTCATCCACGCTATTCAGCCTTGCTGATTGTTCTCTGCCTCAAGCGAGATGAATTATACAGTAGAATTAACGAACGCGCCAAAAATATGATAGATAATGGTCTGCTTGAGGAAAGCGCCGCGCTACTCAAAAAGTATCCAAAAGCCCCTCCGCTAAAATCGCTAGGTTACGCCCAGTGCGTCGAATCAATAAGAAAAAAACAGGGAAGCGACAAAAAACTTTTAATTAATTCAATCGCCCAAAAAACAAGAAACTATGCCAAGCGACAGATAACTTTTTGGAGGAATGAACCGAAAAAACGGGGATGGAATATAATAATTGGCAGATCGTACGAAGAGCCTGCGTTGTATTCTCATCAAGAAGTCTTAGAATTGATCAAAAAATCCATATCCATCCCAAAGCTAGAGAGCCATCAACGAGTAGAGTTAGCCTATATTGCAATTAAAAGTTGAATGGCCAAGATAAGCGTTTTTAAAAAATCATACCGCTAACTTCTTAATAAGCCTAAACAAATTCCACTCTTTTTATTGACTAAACCTTAAAGATCAGTTTAAATTGATCTATAGCCAAGCTAGACGCCAGTTAAAAAGTTGGAGACTTTTTGTGTGCTCGCGCCTCGTAAAGGCAATCTATCAAGATAATTTTTATGAAGATTAATACCGATTTTTGCCTTACAAAAGCCTACTTAATCGATAGGATAGTCGTTGAGCTAAATATCGATAAACCGCGTGCTACCGAGATTGTTGAGAGATGTTTTGAAATTATGAAAAGCGCTCTAGAAACTGAGGGTAAGTTGATGATTTCAGGATTTGGCAGATTTCAGGTCAAACAAAAAGCAGAGCGCAAAGGCCGCAATCCGCAAACAAACGAACCTATGATGTTAAGAGCTCGCAAGGTTTTAAAATTTAAAGCGAGCAATCTACTGATCAAAAGAATGAATGGCGAAACGGCAAACGCCGCAGATGACACAAACGAGGAAGATAGCTAAAGCAACGCGTCAGAAAGCGCACCAAAAAGTTAATCTTTACAAAAAAAGCAAAGACAAGATTTTTGCGGAGTCTTTTAAAAAACTTACAAAAGCTTTTTGATCGCAAGACCAAGATCTTGATCTTGTTCGCTATTAGGAGACGCGCAAAGATGAAGCCCAAACCCATCAAGCATACCACCATGAAAAATCAATTTTTCTGATTCTCGTTCACTGTATCTTTTGTCATGTTCGCAATAACGCCCTAATTTATCATAGTAATCTCCAAAAACCACTGCTCGATTACCTTTTAAATGAAGATCAATCAAAAACAACCCGGCTATATGATCAGCAGCGTTGGCAATAGAGTAATCACGGAAAGATTTATTCAAAACTTTTTTCTGCTCGCTATAAGACCTATTGAGTGTCTCCTTAGGAAGCAATACTGGCAACAATAACCATTTAGATAAAAAAGGAACATTGGCAAAATCCCACTTGCCAAGCTCATATTGATAGTAAGATTTCCAAGAATGAAACATCGGAGACCGGCCAAATTTTTGGCCAACTTTAATTACGAGTTCGGAAAAACTTAAAAGCGTAACATTTTCCCCATTAATTTTATCAGGCAGATAAATAAGAAAATGAGTATCGCGAATTTTCCTCTGACCATCACCCGCTAGTGGAAAATTACTACTGAGCATGTCAACCATTATGCTTGGCGGCATAGGTTTTTCGCTTATTACCGCTTGAGTTCCGAAAATCTTATTTAACTCTGACAACCCTATGTAATGATTACCCATAGTCTGTTGTATGCTTTCCGCTCGCGCCTGCTCAGACACTTTCGGAAAGGCGGTTGTTTTTTGGCTGGTTACAGCTTGAGCAACTTCTTTCCGTGGCAACTGTAGCGCTGGCTGCTGGCCCGTCGCCGCCTGACCGTCGCGTTTTCTTTGCTCCTCGTTTCTATGGCCGTACGGTCGTCGCGGCGGCATTCTACCCATACTACCTCCTAAAACCATACGCAAAATCCCTCCTTTAAAGATCTTCTGTAAAAATTGAATTTTCTTTTATCTGCTTTAACAACAGAAAACAAAAACACCTGATAAAACACCCTTTAAAAAACACCATTAAATTTTAAATCAACCTGGGGTCTTAGTCAAAATCGGAGGTTTATAATAAAGAGTATAAAACAAGGAAAAAGCAATCCTGTTAAAGTGTCAACTCATAAAAATACTCCTATGCTACCATCAATGCCTGCAAGCGTTTTTATCCTACTAGCGCCAGTTTGAGACGGCCTAGCTCATTTAGAGTTCACAAAACTAACTTTGCTTGAAAAATACAAAGATAAGAATCTAATTTTTCTCAAATAAAAAACTAGATCGATAACTGAATCAATCGCTCATAAAAAATTTGGCCGATTAGTTTGAAAACCAAATTTTGTTAATTCTTCCCAGATCTCCCGCACAACGTTCTTATTGGCATCGGTAAAATAATCTGTCGCCTTAAAACGCAACATACAATCATTTAACGCAGTCATCACGAAAATACCGGCTAACTTGCGCGCTCGCAGATCGTCGCGAAGCCTCTCTAAAAAACGCCCTAAATCTTTGGCGTCTTTAATATGGCAATTAAACTCTGAAGATCCTTCATCTGAAGGTAAGCCGTTATTTTTATCGACAGCGCCAGACTGCAACCTTTTCTCTTTGGCTTTTCCTAAAAACTTAGCATCGCTTAATAATTTTAAACTATCCATAAACTCATTCGTAATTTTAATTTAAAATCCCCAAAGACGACATCTTATAAAGTTAACGATCAACCGGAATAATTTCAATGGCTGCGTTATAACGATCCGGATAATCCAAAGGATCAACCAAAACAGCCGCTGGAATAGTCATCGGTCGGCTCTCTAAGCGGTGAGGCTCAATACCATTTTTAACAAGATATAAAATTATCTCCTTACACCTCCCCTCTGCCAAAAAACGAGCATATCCAGATTGCTCATCTAGCGTCTTAGTATAAACGGCAATCACCAAACGAGACCAAGGCAAACGCTCCTTATACAAACGAGCCATCTCAGCAACAACATATTTTCCCTCAGGACGAAGCTTAATACTGTCCCCTACAAAAAAGATATCTGCCGGATAAATCTCCCTAGTTGGATGAATCTCAACCCGCCGCTTCATCTGCTCGCTCAAAATCTCCTGAGCGATCGCACGCCGCCTCTCATGTTCCGTCTCACGCATCAAAAGAGCCATGCGATCCTCCATGCGATCCCTAAAAAAACCATGGAATGCTCCGGCAACAGCGCCAAGACCTGCACCAACTGCCGCCCCGGGTCCGGCCCCAACGCCTAAATGAAAACCGGTAACCGCACCAGCACCAGCCGCCAAGGCCGCTCTTGAAAGCTCGCTTTCAAAGGTTTTATCAGGTCCCCTGTGTGGCGTCGGCGCGCAAGCGATTAATAAACCAGAAAAAGCTAAAAAAATAGTGAAAAGTTTCGACATAAGCACATCATAAACAATTACCAGCCATGATCGCTAGTAAGCAAATTTACCGATAGCCACTTTGAAAAAGAAACCTTTAAACAAGCTATTTTCTAAAACAATCAATTAATGCTTCGCGGTGAGAGATTCACAAGAGAAACCAAACTAACAGACCGGTTCAACCGTAAACTTACATCTATACAGATTAAGATGATTAAGAGGAGGAGGCGGACTCTGGTTCACAAAAAGATTCTCTAAGCCTTTATAAACACGATCATCGCCAACAACCGCTATTGTCAGCTTTGAAAGATCCCACTCGCGAGCAATAATTTTAGCAATATCATCAGCAGAATAACCAAGAACTTTGCCTATGTATTGATAATCGTAATCAGGATCAACCTGCAATATCTCCTGCAAAGCTTTGCGCGCCAAAACGCGCTCGTAATTCTCAAAACGCATTATCCAACTATTCGAAGCTTTATTTCTAACTTGCGACAGCAAATTGTCCGGCAAAGGTTGAGTTTGCAAAGAAAGCGTCAGTTTTAAACTTTCGCCAATAGCGGCGTCCACTGTCTCTGGCCTGGTTTGCAAAAAAATCTGGTTTAAACCAACCGAAAGTTCAGGGATAATTTGAGAAAACGCCGTGTAAGAAAGTCCGAGTTCAATTCTAATCTTTTTCATCATCAACGAACCAAAACCACCTCCCAAAATCCCGTTGACAAGATCAAAAGCGGGGCGATCAGGATCGGAACGAGCCGGACCATGCTTGCCAATTATTATGGTAGCTTGTGGAAATGGAGCTTCAATAAAAAATACCCCTGTTTTCTGAGAAATGCGCGCAATAGAGGGAGCCTCTCGACGCGGGCCATTTAGATCGATAGCGGGCCAATCACCAAATAATTTTTCAACCTGCTCTCTGAGATTTGACTCGCTAACGTCCCCATAAACAGTCAAGATCGCACCGTTTGGACGGACAAATTCAGAATGAACAGCCAATAACAAATCTCTATTCAAGCGCGCAACATTAGCAGGCATCAAATATCTACCCAAGTAGTAATCACCAAACAACTGTTTTCCAAGCAACAGCCGAGCTATCTCCTCTGGATTTTCGCGCCGTCTATTTATACCTTCTAGCAAATGGCGCTTAGCAATTTCAAGTCTCTCATTGTCAAAACGGGGTTTGCGAATAACATCGGCAAAAAGCTTAAACACCCCTTCAAAGTCAGTAACAGGCGCAACAAATGAAACACTCCCATACTCCGGAAAAAACTCAGAGTTGATTGTAGCGGCGTGCTCTCGCAGTTTGCGATCAAGCTCGCTTGGAGGAATCTCTTTTGTGCCACCTTGACGAAGTTGCTCGCCCATCAGCGATACAGAACCCAAATTCGCCGCCGATTCCCAAGCGCTACCGCCTGTAAAATAAACTTTTCCAGAAACGAGCGGCAATTCATTAGTCTCAAAAAACAAAACCTTTAAGCCATTTGCAAGCCGCCAGCTGACCGGATTTGAATGATGAAAATCAGCCGCTGAATTTGAAATCGAACCGACTTTTGGCAAAGTCGCTCCATTTTTTTTTGCGCAAGCGGCCGCAAACAGCAAAATAACCAAAAAACAAACAAGCGCCAAAGAACTAAAAAATAAAGCTCTAAGCCAAGCAATCCAATTAGCTATCATAACAAATCTCTCTTCTTACTTATCTTCATTAAGCTGTGCCACAATTCGAAATTCGTTTCGCAAGTATTTACGAGCAACTTCAACCACATCCTCTTTGTCAACTAATAGAAGTTGATGATACCAATCTAAAATAGAGTTCAAATTATTATAGCTAACCAACATGCTAGCTAAGTTTCTTGCCAAACCGTCGTTAGAATTCATCAATAGCAAATGAGAAACAGCTAGAGACTTTTTGGCGATCTCAAGCTCTTTAGCAGAAGGTCCGTCGCGCTTAAATCTTTCAATAAGTTCGTCAAAAGCGGCAAGCAGTTTATGATTGTCAGATGGAGCCTGCGGAACAAGAAAAAAGATCTGTAAATTAGGATACAACCCTCCCGGACCTTCATTCGACTCAACTTGTAAAGCTAGTTTACGGCGATCAATTAACTCTCTTTTTAAAAAACTATCTCTATCACCCGCCAATATCTCAGTCATCACCGCCAATTTCGCATCATCTTGATCTGGATAAACCGGCTTATGATAACCAACATACATCGAAGGCGGCGCTTTCGCCTTGAGATAAACTCTTTTCTCGGCAAACTTAGCGGGCTCGCTTAGATAGTTTCTGGCTGGCGGATCGCCTTTCGGCAACCTCGAAAAATATCTTTCGATCTGCTCTATGCCAATACTAGGATCAATATCGCCAACAATCGCCAACACCATGTTAGAAGGAACGTAAAAACGCTCTTTAAATTTTAAAGTTTCAGTTGCTGTCAGTTTGCGAATATCATTTTCAAATCCAATCACCGGTTGACGATATGGATTAAGATCAAACGCGGCCAAAATAAATTCTTCATATAATTTTCCGCCAGGCGGTCCGTAACGCATCAACCGCTCTTCCAAAACAACCTCGCGTTCCTTATAAAACTGGCGCATTGAAGGACGCGCCAATCGTTCTGATTCAAACCAAGCAAAAAATCCGAAAGCATTCGAAGGCATCTTGCCAAAATACTGCGTTAACTCTTTGTCGGTGGTCGCGTTCATTTCACTACCACCATGCGCCTCAAAAAGGTCAATAAATTCGTTATTTTTCCAGATTTTATTAAGCTCGCGGTGTAATCGATCCCACTCGCTTTTCTCGGCTTCACTTAAAAAACCGTTATCACGCTCATTTAAAGCTAACTTCTCGACCTCCGCCAAAAGCTTCTTTTCAAGCTGAGGATCGCTAACTCCTATCTCTTCAGTTCCCTTAAAAGCAATATGCTCAAACATATGAGAAACGCCCGTCAATCCCAACGGCTCGTCAATGCCACCAACCCTGACAGCTAAATGACCTGCAAAAACTGGCGCGGTGCCGCGGCGATAAAATACCACCCTTAACCCATTATCTAAGGTGTAAAGCTTAACATTAGCTATAAGCTTGCTAATAGATTCTTCGGCAACTTGCTCGATGTTTTTTCTATCAACTGAATTGTCAGCCGTAGCTATCTGAGCAACAACGCAAATTGTAAAACCGCAAGAAACAAAGAAGATAAAAAATAAATTGCTAAACTTGTTAAGGTAAAAGATTTTTTTAAGCAAACTTTATATGTTTTTTATTAGGCAATTTAATAAACAATCAAAGCTAAAAGCCTATTTGTTTAATTGTAAAGGGTTGATTTTTATGCTCAAAGCAATTCCAATTATCTTACCTTAAAGCAAGATAATTGGACAACTCTTCTACTTTTTCCGGCGTTCCAACATCTATCCAGTATTTATCGCCAATATCATAAGTTAGGACACGTTCACCTGCTGAGACCGCGTTTTTATAAGCTTCCAAAATAGAAAATTTATCCTTATCAAATGGCATGTAATCAAATATGTTATAATTCGCAAAATGAATTCCACAAAAAGGAATTGACTCAGCCGCCTCCTTACCGAGCGCTAATATCGGACCATCGCTCCCTTTCCAGCCGACAAAATACCCATTCTGATCAACCAACACGCCGCGTTCACTTTTTCTCTTTTTAACTGCCAAAGTTGCTAACGCTTCCGATGCTTGGTGAAGTTTTAGCAGATCCGCATAATCAACCTCTGAATAGATGTCGCAGTTGTGGATCAAAAAAGTTTCATCTTTTTGAAAAAAACGCCGAGCAAATTTTAGCCCGCCCCCAGTATCAAGCAAAACACTTTCTTCAGAAAAATCAATTTTCAACCCAAAATTATCGCGCTTTCTAAAACAATCTTTAATCTGCTCTGGAAAATGATGTAAATTAATCACTAGATGGGAGACTCCGAAGTTTTTGAGCCGCTCAATCACAACAGCAATCATCGGCTGACCAGCAATCTCAACCAAAGCTTTCGGTTTTGAAGCGCTCAGCTCCTTAAGACGAGAACCAACGCCAGCGGCAAATAACATAGCTTTCATAAGAGTTCCAAATTAAAAACACATCAAATGTATCTTAGTTAACGCAACATCTTGATTAGAGCGTAAATATTCCTCAAGCTTCTCGACAAAATAAACAGAACGATGCTGACCACCGGTACAGCCAAAACCGATCAACAAAGGCTCTTTATATCCACGCTCTTTATGGTTGGCGATAGCCATCTCAACCAGAGGCAAAACCAGCTGAAAAAAACGCTGCGCTTCTTTTTTTTCATCTAGCCATCGCTTAACTTCTAAATGCTGACCATTAAGCTCCGCAAATTCAGGCAATCGTCCGGGATTTGGGAGACAACGAGCGTCAAAAATAAAACCACCACCCGGAGGATAGTCAAACTTGGGAGGATCTTTATAAGAAAAACTGTAAACCGTCACATTAACTAACGAAGGTGGCGGCGCATTTGAAAGATCATTCATCTTAGCGGCTTGTTTAGAAATTTACAACTCGCTTAAAATTTCTCGCAAATAAGAGAGGTGATTCTTACGATCCGCTCGCGTCAACTGATCGATTAAGCCTAACGCTAGCCGAGCCCTCTCCTTAATAACTTCGGAGAATTGCTTTTTACCTCCGCTTAAACCAACCTTACCTGAAGCGCCAAAAGTTTGCAAAGTCCGAAATAATCCAAAAAGAGGAAGGCTCTCAACAAACTCGTTTTTTGCAACGGGAACCCTGTAATCCGAGAGAATCTGCAGATAATGAGCAACTAATTTAGAGCAATCACCTTCGGAAAGCGGCACCCTAACGTGAAAAATTAACGACGCTAAATCATACTGCAAAGGACCTAGGCGCCCAGTTTGGTAATCGATAACATATACCTTCTGATTATACAACATTAAATTGCGGGTGTTAAAATCACGGTGCACAAAATATTGCCCGTAGCAACTCAAAACTTGATCTGCAAATATTCCCAGCTCTTGATCAAGCTTGACGAAATCAGTTTCTGGCAAAGCTTGTTTGACGAAAGAATCGCGAAAATAATTCAAGTCAAATTCAACCGCTTCGCGGTCGTAATTTTTTCTTGGGAAAAGAGCTTCACGATCAATATCCGCCACTGATTGGGTTTGCATCTTAGCTAGAACTTCCACCGCCTCTTTAAGTTCCGGCAATATTTGAGATTCCCCAGCTGAGTGTTCCGAGGCTGGTTGAGATAATCTTATTTTCCACAGCTCATATAAAGTGTGCTCGCCAAGATCTTGCATCAAGTAAAAACCACTCTCTAAGTCGTAAAAATAAATTTCGGCAACTGGAATTTGATGCTTATTCAAAGCTTTATAAATATTAAGCATCGCTTTATTTTCCAACAGATTGTCGTAATAAACGCCTATCGCACTCGCGCCATTGCTACCGATCAATCTATACATCACTCTAGGTGAAGCGCTTGGCGGCAATTTTCGGCTGTCAACCACTTTAACTCCAAAATAATCTGAGAACATCTTTGAGAGGGATAAAATAATATGATTGTCAGCGGTGGTTGACATTAAGATTACTCAAAAAATCGAAGCTTTTACTCTGTAATTTTTTAGCTTTGCGAGTATAATACTTAGCATACTATTAGTTTTGCAATATTTTTGAAATTTAATTTTAATTGAATTGGTTTAACCGATGACAAAAGAAATTCTCGCATTATTTCCGGGTCAAGGATCGCAATTTGTCGGTATGGGAAAAGAGCTTATTGCGAAAAGTTCGCTCGCGCAAGAACATTTTGAAATCGCCGATGAGCGATTAGGCTTTAAACTAAGCTCGCTTTGTTTTAACGGACCGCTTGAGGAATTAACCCTAACCGCCAATGCTCAGCCAGCAATTCTAACAGTCAGTGTTATCGCTTACCGCCTCGCTCAAAAAGATGGCGGCGAACGTCCGGTTGCCGCCGCCGGACACAGCTTGGGGGAATATTCAGCTCTAGTTGCCGCCGGCGCACTCGATTTTGCCGACGCAGTTGAGCTTGTTCGCAAGCGAGGCGAGTACATGCAAAACGCAGTCTCTGCCGGTAGTGGTTCGATGCTAGCAGTGCTTGGCAAAGAGATTGAAGAAATTAAGGAAAAATTAAAAGAGCTTGATGATCTGTTAGAGATCGCCAACATCAACGCTCCCGGACAAATAGTCCTTTCAGGAAGAAAAAGCGCAGCAGAAAAATTTAAGCAAATAGCCGCCGGCTGGAAGGTTATTGAACTTAACGTTAGCGCCCCGTTTCACTGCTCGCTGATGAAACCAGCCGCCGATTCCTTAAAAAAAGATCTCGACAAAGTCGAAATTAAACCCCCTTTATTTCCAGTAATCGCTAATTTTTTAGCGCGACCCTTAACAGATCCCACTGAAATCCGAGAAGCGCTTTGCAATCAAGTTTGTGGGGCGGTGCGCTGGACTGAGTCTATGGAGGTGGCTATCAAAACATTTGCGATAACCTACGCCGTGGAATATGGTCCCGGAGCTGTGTTAAACGGTCTTTTGAAAAGAATCAACTCTAAAATCGAAAGGATCAATGTCTGCTAAATCTATCTTAATAAATAAAATGATCAAAATTAGCAAAGCAACTCGTTATCTATTGTTAACAATAGGAATTTTGGGGTTTCTGCCGGCTTGCCATAAAATTATTTGGCAAAACACTCCACTTAAAAATCTCTCATCAGACTCGTTAGCGGCAAATATTTTTCAATTTAACGCCGCGCGGATTGACGGTACGCCATTTCACTTTTCCGAACTTCGAGGCAAAGTATTATTAATAGTTAACACTGCTAGCAAATGCGGCTTTGCTCCGCAACTTCTCGCTCTTGAAGAGCTTTATCAACGCTACAAAGAGCGCGGCTTTGTTGTATTAATTTTTCCAAGCGCTGATTTTGGCAATTTAGAATTTGACTCGCCCAACGAAATTCAAAGTAATTTAACCGATAGATTTGGAGTTACTTTCCCAATTTTAAATCAGAGCAAAATAAGCGGCAAAGAAAAAGATCCGATCTTTAAATTTTTGACGGAAAGTGGGGGACGCCCTCTGAAGGGAGAGATTAGTTGGAATTACGAAAAATTTCTGATCGACAAAAACGGAAAATTAAGGGCGCGTTTTGGATCGTTTACTCTGCCGCTAAGCGATAAGATAGTAAGCAATGTTGAAAAACTTCTTCACGAAGATTAATTATCAATGAAAAATTACAACAGATCTTGTAATAGCCCCTCAAAAATATGGTTGCTTTTGATCTGCTTGTTAATAACCTTTTCAATTAACGGTTGCCGCGGGCTCCTAAAAGCTTCTCCGGCTTCAAACGCGGGCTTTATTCCAAATCCTGAATTATTGGAAAAAGATCCGAAAAACCTTCCGTTTCACGGAGTTTGGCTTGGTGATAGTTACAAAATGCGCAAAACGTTGATGACGCACACCAAAATTATTATAGATCCAATTAACATTGAATACATCGAGAAAAAAATAAATAGCAAAAACATTCCGCCCAAATTCAAAAAAGAGCGAATTGAAGAAGCAAAAGAAGTAGCCGCGTACATGCGTCAGAAGTTCATTGATGAAATAAACGCCAAAGCAAATGGCGTGCTTGAAATAGTGGAAACACCAGAAGCTAGCGCCGTGCGACTACAAATCGCCATAGTAGAATTAACGCCAACAAACGCCGTTACTAATCTACTTGGAACAACCGCTAGTTTTTTTCTGCCGGGCATAGGAATTCTAAAACGCGCCGCCAAGGGGAGCGTCGCCTTTGAAGCGCTAATTAAAGATGCAGAAACCAACGAAATTATGGCTGCTTTTAAAGATAGAGTAACTGACAAATTGTCCCCGATTTCAGTCAAAGATTTCTCACAATACGCACACACCCGCGAAGCAATCGATGAATGGGCCGAAGCGTTCGCCAAATTATTGACAGCGCCGTTAGACACTCAAATAGATACAGCTTCGCTGATTACCCTTCTGCCATTTTAAAGCAATATTAGCATGATACATGCTTGCTAAATAACTATTCGCCAGTAAAGGTTGAATCATAACGGATCTCTTCTACTGGCTTTGAAAACAGATTCGGCCAAAATTTCTGAATAGCAAAAAAACCAACACCAACTCCAATAATAATTGCGACAAATAAAATCATTAGATCGATTAATAAGCTATCGGAAAACAACGAACGAGATCCGGAAGGGATAGCACCTTCCCCAAAAGAACGAGCTCGCAAATTGTGAGCTTTAAAATTTTCTGGCATCAAACGATCGCTAGCTCGCCCCGAAGAAGCGGCTGATACCTGAGCTCCTAAACGATCAGTCTGAGCTGTTGACTGCTTTTTATCTCCAGACCTCTGGTGTTCCCAACTCTTCCAAACTTCACGGCGCTCGCTCAAAACGCTCTCCATCTTAACGGGTTCCTTGAGAGTGCCATCCAAATCAAAACCAGCTGGCATTGGTCCAACTCGAATATCCGTTAAGGTGTCATCTAGCTTGCCAGAGTCATTATAAAAATCCCCAACAAGCTCCTCATCCTGAGAGGAGACGGTCGGTTGCTTGTTTTCCCCTAAAAAATCGTATTTTGCCGGCTCGGCTTTCGAAAGATCAACTTTGGGTCCTATATACTTAGACTCCTTAGCATAACCGGGAGTGGCTTGGGAAGAATCTCCCAAAGAAGCGCCCCTAATAGACTTTTCAAGTTGAGCATCCAAAGAATCGCCAGCTACTTTTTGCAGATCACTAAGCATCTCGCTCGCCGACTGATAACGCGCCTCTGGATCTCGCGCCATCGCTTTAAAAACAATATCCTCTAACTCTTGGGGAATATCTGGTCGCAGTTTGCGAGGTGGCACTGGATCGCTCTTAATTCGCTGAGTCATAATTGCATAAACGCTATCTCCTTTAAAAGGCGATTCGCCGCAAAGCATTTCATAGGCCAAAATACCTAAAGCATAAATATCAGATCTCCAATCAACCTGCGAGTTTAAAACATATTCCGGACTAACATAATCAATAGTGCCAACCACACCGCCATGCTCCGTCAGCTTAGGACCATGACCTGTTCGCGCAATACCAAAATCAGCAATCTTGACTGTACCTTCTTTAGTAATCAATATATTCTCTGGTTTTAGATCGCGATGCACTATACCAGCATCATGTATCGCTTGCACACCGGCACACATCTGCATTAAATAGTAAATAACCTCTTTAATAGCAATTCTCGATTCTCTGTCTTCAAGCTTGTCGGATAAAGCGCCACCACTCACAAATTCCATGGTATAAGCAACTAAGTCGCCATCTTTAATATACTCATAAGCCCTGACAACATTAGGGTGAGAAACTCCATAGGAAGCAAAAATTTCATTTTTAAAACGAGCCACCGCTATTTTATCGGCGGCGACTTCAGGGAAAAGAACTTTTACTGCCACCATATGTCCGGTTAGTTCGCGATGCCTACAAGAATAAACCAAGCCCATACTGCCAGCCCCAAGACATTTAATAACCTCGTATTTGCCAGCAATGACCGTTCCCGGCTGAAGGCTAATTAGATTTGGATCTGTCATCTTTTCCAACTCGTCGCTGATTGATTAAGCAAACAAAAAATTCGCGATCGCCAAAATATACCTTATCCCCGTTGCCAATCGTGGTCTTATCACCACAAAGTAGCTCTTCAGAGCCGCTGGCAACTCTAACAATTTTAGTCCCTTTTTCAGAGAGCTGATCAAGCACTTGAACCTCCCCACCATCGACTATTTTTAAAACAGCGTGCATCGGCGACACTGAAGGATGGCGAATTACTAACTGCACTCCAGCGCCAGCCCGCTCAGAAGAAACTATAATTCTGCCGACGCGCAATTCAAAATATTCACCATTTGGGTTGACATCAAACGCAACCAAAAATCCTAAAAGCTTGCTCTTTTTCTCTGAATTTAACAATACCGCCGCCGAAGCTTCTAAATCAACCGGTCCAAGTTCGGAACCATGACTCTTTTCTTGAGCATTATTTCGATCACCAGCAATAGAACTTTGCAAAGCTTCGGTCTCAGAAATCGGCGAAGATGTTTTTTTACTTGCGAGATTCTCTTCCGAGCTGCTAGCCGCTATTTGATGATACGGAACAAAATCGTGATCTGCGACCTTAACCGCATTTTGCTCTTCGGTTTCGCGTGCAAGTTTTGCCCTAACCTCCCCGGTTACTTCTGGAGTTAACATCACAGTTCGATTTCTAGCGCGAGTCGCGCTGTTAGGAGTCAAGGACTGCTCCTTACCCTCTTCAGCCACACCTTCTAGATCTATATTTTTATCATCACTCATATTATTAGCTTTAAGCTCATCCAGTGTTAACGAGTCAAAAACAAGAGAACCGCGATCACGGTTACTGCCATCGCTAATCCTGACAAAACGCCAACTAAAATTAACATTTTTAGCCAATCGCGGCTAACAACGTTGACACTCCTTTTCAGCTCACCCTCAGCGCTATCCGACTCGGCAATTGAAGCCGGTAGTGGATCATTGCGAATAACACCCCCGACCGGCACGATCGCTATAGTAATATTATCAAAGCCACCTCGCGCTCTAGATAACTCGACCAGCTTGCTACAAGCCTCTGCCGGCGCCAGAGCGGAAACGCAATTGGCAATCTCGCCTTCGGTCACCAAACTATACAAACCATCCGTGCATAAGACTATAAAATCAGTTACACCGCTCTGGTCAGCTGGCCAAATCCAGTATTTTTTGACATCAACATCCAAGGCAACTTCAGAGCCTAAACATTTAGTTAAAACATGGGCCTGAGGATGAGCCAAAGCGTCTTCTGCTTTTATTTTTCCCTGATCAACTAACTCCTGAACATAAGTGTGATCAACCGAGAGTTGTTGAATCGCTCCATCACGCACTAAATATATTCGCGAATCGCCAACTGAAGCGATCGCTAACTGACTTCCATTAAACATTACCGCAGAAACCGTCGTTCCCATACCGGAGAAAAGTTTATTTTGACGGCGCAGGACAATGACCCTATTAGCTTCTCTGATACTGCTAGCAAGAGCGACATCGCAAGGTCTGGCAGGAGAATTTTCAAGCTCGCGACGAATCGCATCAAGAGCGAGTTGAGCGGCCAACTCCCCACCACTGACACCGCCCATACCATCACAAACAAGCCAAGCCGTGCCAGCCGGAGAAGTAATAACTCCGTAACGATCCTCGTTTAATTGACGCTCTACGCCAGTATCAGTAATAGCCGCTGGCAAACTATCGCTTAACTGTGTTTTTAGCTCACTTTCAACCAAGGTTTGGTTATCTAACATTGTATAAACTATTGATAAGCTTGTATTAATTGTAAGTTAGATATAACTTCTCTATTAAATATTTGATTCGCTATTTTGGCTTAAAGTTTCCTTAATTTTTATGGTTAAAATAAATAGAGTTTACACCCGAAGCGGAGATAAAGGGAATACCGGTCTAGTCGGAGGGGGGCGAATAGCCAAAAAATCCTCTAGAATTAAAGCTATCGGCGATATTGACGAATTAAATGCTGCTCTCGGAGTGGTAATTGCCGCTCTAGAGGAGGAGGTTGCTATTACAACAACCGAAAAAGAACCGAACGATCTAATCAATGGCCTTAAAATTATTCAAAACAAACTTTTTGATCTTGGCAGTCAGATAGCCACCCCTGAAAACAACGAATATCAAGGGATGATTAAGATCTCCGCCAATGATACCACGGATATTGAAAAATGGATCGATCGCGAAACCGATCAGCTTGAAGAATTAAAATCATTCGTTCTGCCGGGAGGGTGTTTAAGCAACGCTTACTTACATCTAGCGCGAACTATCTGTCGTCGAGCCGAACGATCGGTTTGGGAACTACATAACGAAACGGCTATCTCCGAAGAGATTCCAAAATTTTTAAATCGATTAAGTGATCTATTATTTGTGCTAGCGCGAGCCGAATGTAAACGTTTGAAAAAACCGGAAAACCTCTGGCGACCTGGAGCGGAAAATAACTTAAATCCTAAAAATTAAAAGGAAATTTCTCTTAATCAAAACTTTTGCGTGGCGGCGGATCATCTTCCTTATTATTATTTTCTTCGTCGTCCCCCCGCCCCGAAAATTTAACCTTTTCCGAGCGCAATGCTCTAAGCAAAGCTTCTTCTGGAGAGATAACTTTGGTTGTTTTTTTTAACTGCTGATCTGAAGCACCTTTGGGAGGTCTAAGGCGCTGAATCAAGAGCGGCAGATCTGTCAAAAACCAAGCCTCCAAATTTTTCAAAATATTAGCAAGAAAAGTAATCACTAAATCGACGGGATTCCAAGTGCTGGTATAGTATTTCTTAAAACGAAACCCTTTTACTAGTGAAGGCTTTAATTTCACTTTGGTCTCCGTCGGTCGGCTTAAAGATTGAGGTTGCGCCTCAGGTGGGGCAAGCTTATCGTTTTTTTGAATATCTAATTGATCTGCCTTGCCGAGCACCGTGGTGGTTTCGCGATCCTCCCTTGTTGACAACTCAAGATCTATAGTCTTAACCGATTGCTCATTCTTTACGGCATTGCCTGCAAGTGGCATCTGAGGAATCCGATTCGGATCAATATTAGCTGATACTTTTTGCTCAAGTCGCAAGCGACTTTCCGCAACCATCTCCACGGGCAGAGAGAAATTAGATGCACTTTGGTCCTGCTGACTCTGCCGCTCGGCGACAACTTTTGGCATAACCGTATCCGCCTCTTTCTCTTTTTGAGTGATTGTTTGAACCTCGCGTTTATCTTGTTCTAACATTTCCCGTGATTTCGATATTTTAATAAATATTTATGCTATGGCGAACAGTTATAAGCTATATATATATTATAATAGAAAATAAAAGTTTAAGCGATGACTTTTCCAACCAAGATCTATATTCGTGAGCTAGCGCCAAGAGAGGGATTTCAAGCTTTGCCTACCATCTTTAGCGCTCAACAAAAGGTTGATTTCATTGATCTTTTAAGCAAGGCCACACCAGACGAGATCGAAGTAACCTCTTTTGTTAGAGCCGATCTTGTTCCACAAATGGCCGATGCAGCTGAGGTCGCGATAAAAATTAAAAAAAATCCGACTATTTGTTATAGCTCCTTATACCTCAATCAACGAGGTTTTCTAGAGAGCGAAAAAACGGGTGTTTTACAAAATCGTGGCTGGATTCACTTTGCGATTAGCGAAACATTTCTTCAAAAAAATTCCAACACTTCGAATTCGGCTTTGATTGAATCAATCCCTTCTTGGGTTGAATGCTTCAGGGATTGCAGTAAAAATTGGCATGGCATAGTGATTTCCACTGTCTTTGGATGCAACTACGAAAATCGACACTACTCAGCAGACGATCTGATTAAACTAATCAGAAAAATTATGAATAAAGCTCGTCAAGCCGGCATAGATCCTCCATCAGAGATCTCGCTTGCCGACACCATGGGTTGGGGATCTCCAACGCTAGTGCGCGACGGGATTTTGGCGCTCAGGGCGGAATTTAATTTTAAAATCATCTCGCTACATTTACACGACACTCGCGGCAGTGGCATGGTCAACGCCTACGTTGGTCTAGAAGAGGGCATAGATCGATTTGACGCCTCGTGCGGAGGCCTTGGAGGATGCCCTTTTGCGAAAAATGCCGCCGGTAATATCCCAACGGAGGATCTGGTGTATCTCTGTCAAACATTAAAAATTAAAACCTCAATTGATTTGGACGCCCTCTGCCGAGCGGCTCATTTTGCCGAAAAGTTAATAGGAGCCCCTTTAAACGGAAAATATAGTAGATATAAAAATCATTAAAAGAATTCTTTTTCCCCTTGAATAACTATAAAAGAGTGATTACGATCTAAGATATGGTAAGTAATATATCTTTTTACGTTCCATACGAAGGGAAAAATCCCAAGGTGTTTGAGATAAACGGCCATAGGATGGTCATTTTAAGCGCTAGCCCGGAAGCGCTTGAAGAGAGCTCTTTGTCGCATAGTTTTCGGTTAAAAAAATTAACCCCTAGAAATCAAGAGGAAAATACTATCGATCTAGTACTAGCTAAAATTGCTAAACGGTGCAAAAGCGGTGTAGTGCTCGCGCCAGCTGAAGCAACGCTCGATGATATTTTAGAAAACCTAAAAAAAGAGTTACCATGGATACATTAAAAACTCTATTTTTAAAGTGTTCCTTTTGCTGAAGATAGCTAAATTTAATGCCGATACATCCGGTTTTTTCACACATGCCAAGCGCCTTTGTATTGGCGCTATTAATTTGCGAAATGCTCTCATATCGACTGGATTATCTTCAAACCACCCGTTCTTTTCTGGTAATTTTACTACTTAGCAGTTCGCTGATCGCTTTTTTCACTGGATACTTTAACCAACCCGTAGTTGCCGAATCGATAGCCAAACAGCTAGCGGATCACTACAATCTGGCTCGTTGCACATTACTGCTCTCGCTACTGCTGAGTCTAGCCGAAATCGCGCGCCGCTTAGCGATTGCACCTCAGCAAATAAGCCTAAGAAGCAAGATCTACCGTTTAATTTTAGGGTCCCTAGTAATCATCATATTTTTAACAGGTCAAAGCGGCGGCACTTTAGTTTTCGATCTTGGCGTCGGCGTTACAGAAATTATAAAGTAAAGACATCCGAGACCTTACTCACTATATAACTCGACAACTCTCAAGAGTATTCCCATGCCATTAGAGACAACCGAAATTAAAAAACTTCAAGAGATATTGGCAAACGAAACCGATATGTATTTTTTGCGCCGCACTCCGATATTACTTGCGCACCTATCGCCAAAACCAGAACAACTACTGCTAGAAATTGGTTGTGGTAGGGGATATTTTATCAACATGATCAATAAAATTTTTAATTGCAAGGCAATCGGGATAGAACTTGATAGCGATATCGCACAGCTTGCCATGGAGAATCTTAAATCTAACACACCATTATTAGCACGAGCCAACGCTTTGAACTTGCCCTTTAACAACAATACTTTTGACAGAATATTGATGACTGAGGTCTTAGAGCATATTGAGGACGACAAACAAGCTTTAAGCGAGTTGATTCGCGTCAGCAAACCGGGTGCGAAAGTCGCCATCTCGGTTCCGAACCAAAATTATCCGTTTCTCTGGGACCCATTAAATTGGCTACTAGAAGGTCTTTTCAAAAAACCTATTCGCACTGGATTTTTAGCTGGTATTTGGGCAAATCATTGTAGGCTTTATACTGCTGACAAACTCAGAGAGCTTTTATTGCTAGCCGGTCTTAAAATTGAAAGTATCACCCCGTGCACCCACTACTGTTTTCCGTTTGCCCATAATCTTGTTTATGGCATCGGCAAAGAGCTCTTGATCCGCGGTTATCTTCCTAAACAGATAGTAGTAGCAGCCGATCGCATGAGTAGCGAACAAAATTCAAAATCGCTCTTAAATCCAATTAACATTATAAATAAAATTTTCAGGGCAATTGACAGACTCAACGATTATTTTCCAAAATATAACAGTTCAGTAGGCTTAATAGCTCTTGCTTCACTACCAGACAAAGCTTCATAAAAAATGCAAAAAATTCTGATTGCCACCGACTATTTTTATCCGCATTGGACGGGAATATCGAAAGGCATTTATAATCTAATTCGCGCTCTCGCCGGCAAACTAGATTGCACAATTTTAACTGTGCGTTATGACCCGACTCTAGCAAAAGAAGAAAAATTATTTTCGGCAAAAGTAGTAAGAGTTTCTTATCAATTCAAACTTAGTCGTTCGTGTTATTCATTAACCGCCTTTTTGCGGCTTGCCCGTGAAGCATTACGACATGATGTAGTTTTAATCAATTCTCCATCAGCTAACGTACTCCCCTTCTCATTGATTGCCAAACTTTTAGGGAAAAAACTAATTATTTTTCATCAGGGGGATTTGATCCTTGGAAAAGGTTTCCTTAACCGAATGTTAGAGTTGATCTATGACTTTTCAACTGCGATTAGTTTCCGGTTAGCAGATCGCATCTCCTCTTATACAATCGATTACGCCCAGCATTCCAGATCTCTCAAACCTTTTCTTAAAAAATTTCATCCCAGCTTACTTCCATTGCACTTAGCAGAGATTGTAGATCTTACATCTTCCAAGCTTAAGCCACTTCAAGAACTGCGCACCAAAAAAAATCTATTGATCGGTTTTGGGGGCCGCTTTGTCGAAGAGAAAGGTTTTGATATCTTGTTTAAAGCAATCCCAATGTTTATTGAAAAATATAAAAGGGAAATCCAATCGGAAGCTATTCACTTTGTATTTGCTGGTGAAACAAATATATTTTACGAGAACTTTTTTGAGCGTAACCAAGAACTTTTAAAAAGCGTTAGCGATTACGTAACCATTTTAGGTTTATTAAACGAAGAAGAATTGAGGGTATTTCTTGAGACTATTGATCTTTTCGTGGTTCCTTCGCGTAGCGAGTGTTTCAATCTTTTTCAAGCAGAAGCGGCTCTCTGTAAAAAACCGCTGGTGGTTTCAAATATTCCGGGAGCGCGAGTGATAACCAAAGAGACTGGTTTTGGCTCGCTGTTTGAAAGTGAAAATCCAGAATCATTAGCTGAAGCGCTCTTGATAACAGCGAAAAATCGCCAAAAGATCATCGAGAAAAATTATGGTAAGGTTTTAACTTTGCTAGATAATCAAAAAGCAACTCAAAGTTTTCTTGAGTTAATTGATTGCTAGTTGATTTTTAAAAATTTTCCGCGAATTCATATTTTGGAGAGCGGCGAATCAACTCTTCTGCCATAACCCGAGGATCGGCTTCGCCGCGAAGGAGCCTTGCGACCTGCCTTGTAATCGGCATTTCAACCTGTAGCTCAAACGAAAGCTTCTCAATTAAAGGGGTTGAATAAATTCCTTCAGCCACTGTTCCAAGATCGCCAATAATTTTATCAAGGGGTTCTCCAGCGCCGAGCCTTAAGCCAACTTGGCGATTGCGGCTCAAATCAGAGGTAACCGTCATACTTAGATCTCCAAGTCCGCTCAGCCCGCACAAAGTCAAAGGCTTAGCTCCTAAACAGCGAGCCAAACGCATCATTTCTGCCAAGCCGCGGGTCACCAAACCAGCGCGGGCCGATTCTCCAAAACCAAGCGCATCCGAAACTCCGGCCGCAATCGCGATAACATTCTTAACTATGCCTCCAAGCTCAACTCCAAGCGGATCATCAGAAAAATAAGCTCGCAAAAAATTAGCAGTAAAAATTCTGCCAACTTGTTCAGCCAACCGACCATCGGCAGAGGCAGAAACCACTCCAACCGGCCGTAAAGCGGCAACATCAACTGCGAAACTTGGTCCGGATAAAACAGCTAAGCGATTCTCGGCGATCCCTTTTGACTTCAAAAATTGCAGTGGCGTCATCAAAGAGTTTGGCTCAAGACCCTTAACCGCGCTAACAATTATAAAATTACCCGGAGCGACAACAAAGATCTCGGCAAATTCAGCCAAAGCCGACGATGGCGTGGCTAAAATAATTATATCCCTCTTTAAAGCTTCATTTAAATCGGTAGTCGCTATTAGTCTCGGAGATAAGGCACATTCTCTTAGATAACAAGGGTTGCGATGGTGATTGTTGATTGTCTCGGCAATTTCACCGGACTTAGTCCAGCCTAAAACATCACGCCCTGCCCGCGCCAAATGCTCCGCTAAAGCAGTTCCCCAAGAACCTAGCGCCAAAACCGTTAATTTTGGTTCAGCTAATCCGCCCTTGAACATTCAAAATAATTTTATATTTTAGACCCCTTCATCGGAAAGATCATTTGATAGCTCCGCTAAAGGCGTAGCCGCAGAAACCTTTTCATCCTGATCCAAGCCGATTAAACGCACTCCTTTCGTATTACGACCAACAACCGAGACCTCTTTCGCCGAAATTCTAATGATTTTTCCAGCCGAAGTAATTAACATAACTTCGCTCTGATCGCCGACCAAACAAACGCTAACTGCTTTTCCATTACGTTCATCGGTTTGAATATCGATCACCCCTTTGCCGCCGCGGCTCTGCTCACGATACTCAGAAATTTCAGTGCGTTTACCATAACCATTTTCACAAATCGTGAGCAAAGTGTCAGCTTTAATACCAGCGCCACCTGTAGTGTCTTTGCCATCAATCGTTAATTTTGGAATCACGACCATTCCTATTACCCGATCTCCCTGATCAAGATTGATACCTCGCACTCCGCGCGCACCCCTGCCCATCACCCTAACTTCAGCAACCGCAAAACGTATCGACATTCCCTCTTGCGATGCCAAAATCGCCTGATCTTCCGAGCCACAGATTGCAACTCCAGCTAAACGATCTCCCTCATCCAAAGTACAGGCAATTATGCCGCCACTGCGTATACGTGAAAATTCAGAAAGCGCCGTTCTTTTTACAAGACCTTGCTCAGTAACCATCAAAACAGATAGCGCATCGTTAAACTCTCGAACCGAGAGAATCGCTGTCAATTTCTCTCCATCACTAAGCTTTAATAAATTAACAATCGCCCTACCGCGCGCCGCCCGACCGGCTTCTGGAATCTCATAAACCTTAATCCAATGAAGTTTTCCAAGCGAAGTAAACACTAATAGATATGACTTAGTTGAAGCGGTAAAAAGATGCTCGATAAAATCATCCTCCTTGGAAACGGCTCCATAGACCCCCTTGCCCCCTCGTTTTTGGGCGCGATACTCGCTCAGCTTAGTGCGTTTAATATACCCTTGATGGCTTAAAGTAATAACAACATCTTCGTCTTCTATTAGATCCTCTGCGTCAAGCAATTCGCCTTGATCCTCAATCAGAGTGCGCCTCTTGTCGCCAAAACGACTTTTAACTTCTTTTAACTCTTTGATGATTAAATCATCGATTTTCTTGCTGTCCGCAAGCAGCGCAGTCAACTGTTCGATCAATTTTTGCAGATCTGAAAATTCATTTTCTATCGCCAACCTCTCCATTCCGGTCAATCTCTGCAACCGTAATTCAAGTATTGCTTGCGCCTGCATATCGCTTAAAGCATACCTGTCTATTAAAGCGGATGCGGCAATTTGAGGGGTTTCAGAACCTTTGATTAACTGAATTACGTTGTCTAGATCCGCCAAAACGATTCTAAAGCCCTCCAATAAGTGAATTCTTTCTCGAGATTTTCTTAATTCAAATTGGGCGCGCCTAGTAACAACATCGCGCCTATGATTGATAAAAGCAAACAGCAATTGCGCCAGCGAACAAACCTGCGGTTTGCCCTCAACAATTGCCAAATTAATAATGCCAAAAGTTATCTGAAAATCAGTCAGCTTAACAAGTTGATTTTTAACAATCTCAAGGGTCGCGTCCTTCTTAAGCTCCACTACTAGACGCATACCAGAGCGATCGCTCTCTTCTCGCACCTTAGCTATGCCTTCGATTTTTTTCTCAGCGACTAATTCGGCAATTTGCTGGTGCAATTTGGCTTTATTTACCTGATATGGGATCTCGGTTATGACAATAGCTGTATTTTCGCGGTTTTTAGATCCGATTTTTTCTTCGTGCCAACGACCCCGCAACGTTATTATTCCCTTGCCGGTGGCATAAGCACGGGCTATCGGTTCGCGCCCACATATCATTCCACCAGTTGGAAAATCCGGCCCCGTAATATAACCATTAAGCTCTTTAGCCGACAGTTTTGGATTTTCAATCAAGGCAATCGTACCGTCAATTACCTCCGAAAGATTGTGAGGTGGCATATTCGTCGCCATCCCAACCGCAATTCCACTAGCGCCATTGACAATCATGTTGGGAACTAGAGTTGGTAGGACCAAGGGCTCACTGGTTGAGTTGTCAAAGTTGGGAATAAAATCAACTGTCTCTTTATCAAGATCTTCAAGTAAAGCCTCGGCATAGGCAGTCAAACGGCATTCGGTGTAACGATAAGCGGCCGGCGGATCTCCATCAACCGAACCAAAATTACCCTGACCATCAATCAAAAGATAACGCAGATTCCATGGTTGCGCTAAACGCGCCAAAGCCTCATAAACAGGAGCATCTCCGTGCGGATGAAGGAGGCGCAAAACTTGCCCAACCACGCCTGCGCATTTTGAATGCTTCTTGCTTGAAAGCAGACCAGAGTCAAACATTGAATACAATATCCGCCTCTGAACAGGTTTTAAACCGTCGCGCGCGTCCGGCAAAGCGCGACCAACAATTACGCTCATCGCGTAATCGATGTATGAAACCTTCATCTCATCTTCGATGTTGATAATTGGGAACAAATTAGCTGTGTTAGAGGCGTTATCCACGACAATTTTGATAAAATTTTATAGCTACTTTCTAAAAAAAGCTCTTAAATATTAACTTAAAAAGAGAGAAAAGAAAACAGTTGGTCAACTATGGTTTTTCTTCCAAAAGCGTGTTGCCCTCTGCCATCAGAATCTTACGGAGTGTTGCTCGATCAATCCGTAAAGCCTCGGCCGTGCGGCTTAAATTGCCTTGATGCTTTGCTAACGCTTCGACAGCCAAATGACGCTTATATTTTTCAACTAATTCATGAAAAGGCCTCTCAAACAAATCCCCTCTATCTGTATTATTTTCAGACGGGGTTAAAAACTTCAGATCTTCAGGCAAAATCTCGGAGCGACCAGCAAAACGTGCGCGAGCTGCCCCTTGATAAACAACCGCCGCAAATTCTCTAAGATTACCTCGCCATTTATATCTTTGGCAAAGCTCAAGAGCCGCCTCGCCAAGAGCAACAAATGATTCACCAGAATCCGCCATAACTTGAGAAAATAAACTCGGCAGATCAACCAGCCGATCTCTTAGCGGAGGCAATGAAAGAACTGAATGAGCAACCCGATAATAAAAATCCTCTCTTAATTTGCCCGTTCTTAAAAGCGTTTCAACGTTCTGATTGGTAGTGGTAATCAACCTAAAATTAGAAGAAACTTCAACGTCAGATCCCAAGGGACGAAATCTGCCATCCTGCAAAGCTCCCAAAAGGCGGGTCTGCCCCTCCAAAGGCAAAGCATCAATTTCGTCAATCAATAACGTGCCACCATCTGCTTGTTTTAATAAACCAGAGCGATCTTGATCAGCGCCGGTAAAGGCTCCTTTTTTATGGCCAAAGAGTTCGCTAAGCGCCATCTCCGCAGATAAATTATTCGGCTGAGCACACACGAAACGAGCGGCAGAACGCTTAGAAGCTTGGTGTATCAATAATGCCGCTCGGCTTTTACCAACACCGCTCTCCCCAATGATCAACAAAGGAGAATCAGTGGTTGCATAAAAGGCGATTTCACGCCTTAAACTTTCAGCTTGATGGCTTGCTCCGCAAACATTAATAGAAGTAAACGCCCTAGCAACCTGATCTTGAGAGGCAAGACGCAGACGACGCAAGCCAGTTTGACTAACTCCATCAGCGGCCAAAATCTTTAAAAAATCAGGCCTCGCGGGTTTCCCAAGAAAACTATGAGCGCCAGCCGCCAGCGCTCTAACTCCGTAATCTTCCGAACTATGGCCAGTCAAAACAATAATTCTTAAAGCAGGATCAAAGGTTGCCAACTCTGCCACCAGCTTCAAGCCGCTCTCTGGACCAGATTTCTCATCAAGCGCCAGATCGCAAATTACTAAACTGAAAAGATCTTTTTTGATCGCGGCAACCGCCTGAGCGGGGTTATCCGCCCAATAAGGATCATACTCGCCTGCCAACAGATCTTTCAAGGAGTTTGCCAGATCGCGATCGTCATCAACAATTAAAATTTTAGCTTTTTCACCTACCATCTTCGAGATTGATCTCAAAAATCACTTCACCAGCCAGGGGCTCAGAAAATAATACAAGCTTAGGCTTGACAGCGGCTGTTTTACAAGCAACCCTTAATAAGCAGGAGATCAATCGATCTTTTTCTGCAATCATGCCCAGCAAACTTTGCCAATCTGTAAGCGCTTTAAGCCGACCAGCTTCTGTCTCTACTAACTTAACAAGCAAGCGGTCAGGTTTATTAACAACCCTAATAAAACTACTGCCTCGCTCAAGATAACTAATCGCCTGCCGAGATAAATTTAAAAAATCAGCTCCGTTAAAACAAGCCAAAGTTCCGCTAAAGATCCTCTCTAATTCAACAAGCGAATCAAAACGTCTCTCAAGATCTGATGTTGACATGCCGCCAGCCGTCAGCTTGTTTCGCAAAACTCCTAAATGATTATTCAGCAAGTGACAGAACTGATCATAAGCTATTTTTAGCTCTGATAAATGTTGATAATCCTTATCAACCATAATTTTAAAGAGAATCAGCTAATGCCTGCCCTAACCGCGATTAGTTTATTATAACCATCAAAAGCGGCAACCTTATAACATTCCGCCAAGGTTGGATAATTAAAGACCGCGTCGCGCAAATAATCAATACCACCGCCAAGCCCCATTACAGTCTGCCCAATATGAACAAGTTCAGTCGCCGATTCGCCGATAATATGAACTCCTAAGAGTTTGCCAGTATCACGGTGGAAGAGAAGCTTTAACATACCATCTTCGTCTCCCAAAAGTTGCCCGCGAGCAGTTTCTCGAAAACGAGCAACTCCTGTCTCGTAAGGAATGTGTTGATTGGTCGCTTCTTGTTCGTTCAAACCAACGTAGGAGATCTCCGGAATCGAATAAATGCCATATGGTAACGGACATTGAATCTCGCTTTCTTCGATTCCAAAAGCATGACAAGCAACTTTGCGTCCCTGAGCGCCGGAAGTTGAAGCTAAAGATGGAAATCCGATAACATCACCAGCCGCGTAGATATTTGAAATAGCAGTTTGAAAATTGTCATTTACTACTAATTTTCCCCTTTCAACTGGTTGAATCCCTATCTTTTCAAGGCCAAGATCAGCGGTGGCGCTAACGCGTCCCGCCGAAATCAAGACAACATCAGAAACAACTATCTTGCCGCTTTTAAGCTCGGTAATCACCTGCCCGTCGCCGCGCGAAGAGCAATTTTGCACCTCTTCACCAAGCCGCAAAGTTACCCCCATACTGCGAAGCTTATATTGAAATCCTTCAACAATCTCTTCATCCAAAAAACCAAGTAGTTGTTTGCGCAGATCGATAATGGTCACATCCACTCCAAGAGCAGCAAAAATCGACCCATATTCGGTACCAACGACGCCGCCGCCAACAATTGTTAGCTCTCGTGGCAATTTTTGCATTGTCAAAATATCATCACTGTCAAATATATTCACCCCATTAAATTGAAACTCTGGTGGACGATTTGGTCTTGCTCCGACAGCTATTAAAATCTTATCTGCTGTTTTTCGAGTTTTCTCGACTCCGTTATCAATCTCCAAAGTGTGTTCATCTAAGAATTTGGCGTGTCCGGGGATAACCTCAATTCTATTTCTTTTAAGCTGATTAGTTATAATATCAATCTCAGATTGCATTATCCGGTTACAGCGGAAGGTCAGATCGGACATTTCGATCTCCGATTTAACCCTATAACCAGCCCCGTAGATAGAACGTTGCCTAAAGCCAGACAGAAACAAGACAGCTTCTTTAAAGGATTTGCTTGGAATTGTTGTTTTATTAACGCATTCTCCACCAACTACAGATCTCTTATCGACAATCCCCACGCGCTTACGAATTTTAGCGGCTTGCACAGCGGCGCGTTGTCCCGCGGGACCACAACCTATAACTAAAAGATCGTAATCAAAATTTTTTACTCCTTTGGCGGCATTCATAAAGTCACAACTCTTTGTACTTGCTTTTTTAAACTCAAATTACTAAGTTTACATTATCTAGCCTGTGGCTAACCAGATCAACATTATTATGAGTTCAACCGAGAACCAGAAAAAAAAATTAGCGGTAGATCAGATTGATCTCAAAAAAACGGTTAAACTGGCCTACCTCTCCCTAACGCCAACCGAAAGCGAACAGTTAGAGAGTGACATTATTAAGATTCTAAATACTATAGATAAGTTGCGAGCAATCGATCTCGCAACAGTAGAGCCTTTATACCAAGTTAATGGCTTTTTTAACCGCTTTCGTGAAGATCAAAAAGGTGATCATCTGCAAATTCAAACAGTGATTGAAAATGCTCCTGATGCTCTCGGGCGTTTTTTTAGGGTACCCTTGGTTGTCGAAAAAGAGGGAGACTTAGAGCAGTAAGGCGTGAAATCAACATCAATGTTAGACGATCTATCAATCCTGAATATTCAATCTTCATTGCGCAAATTGAAAGAGAAAAAGATCGGCGCGCTGGAGCTGACAGATTTTTTTTTAAACCGAGCTAAAAAATTAGAAGCTCTTGGCGCCTATATCACGCTTGATCCAGAACAAGCCAGAAAAGAGGCCGCGCTTGCTGACCACTTAATAGCAACCGAAGGCAAAGATGCTTTCATAAAAAAGCCGCTTTTAGGAGTTCCCTTGGCAATCAAAGACATGATTTGCACCAAGGATCTAAAAACAACCGCCGCCAGCTTAATTCTAGAAAACTTCATACCGCCCTACGACGCGACAGCGGTCGCCAAGCTTAAGGCGGCCGGAGGGATCATACTTGGCAAAACAAACATGGATGAATTCGCCATGGGATCATCAAATGAAAACTCAGCTTTTTTTGCGGCATGCAACCCATGGGATACAAGCCGTGTTCCGGGCGGCTCAAGCGGCGGCTCAGCGGTAGCGGTAGCGGCTAGACTTGCATTAGGCGCTTTGGGAACAGACACTGGAGGTTCAATTAGACAGCCAGCGGCTTTTAGTGGGATAGTTGGACTCAAACCAACTTACGGCAGGGTTAGCCGTTATGGAGCAATTGCTTTCGCTTCTTCCCTCGATCAGATTGGACCGATGGCACTTAACGTAGATGACGCCTCTCTATTACTTTCGATAATTAGCGGAGAGGACCAGCATGATTCAACTTCAGCCGCTGTAGCTCCCCCAAAATTTAACTTTTTAAATTCAGAAAACAAAGAGCAATCACCATCTAGCTCCATAAAAGGGTTGAGAATTGGAGTACCAAAAGAGTACATGTCAGCCGCTGGCATCAATCCTGAAGTGGAAAAAATAATTCGCGCGGCCCTCGAAAAATTTGTCGAGCTTGGAGCCAGACTTGTCGAGATATCCCTACCAAACACCAACTTAGCGTTAGCCGCTTATTATATTATCGCTCCAGCCGAAGCCAGTTCCAACTTGGCGCGCTATGACGGAGTGCGTTACGGCAGGCGAGCCAAAATTTCCCCAAAAGACTCCTTATTCGAAATGTACGCTAAAAGCCGCGGTGAAGGATTTGGCAGAGAAGTTAGACGGAGAATAGTTATCGGCACCTATGTTCTTTCTTCCGGCTATTACGATGCCTATTATCTGCAAGCGCTAAAAGCGCGCCGATTGGTTTTTGAAGATTTCGTCAAAGCTTTTCAAGATTGTTGCGACATTATCGCTTGCCCGACTTCCCCCACAACCGCCTTTAAGCTAAACGAAAAAACATCTGATCCAGTAGCCATGTATCTGAACGATATTTACACGATTCCAGTGAATTTGGCTGGATTGCCTGCCATTAGCATTCCTTGCGGTTTTGATTCTCAAAAACTCCCTTGTGGCTTACAGCTAATAGGAAACGCTTGGGACGAAGAGAGGCTTTTGAAGGTAGCAAAAATTTACGAAAGCAACACTGGTTGGAAAGATCGGTTGCCTCCAACAGTTGAAGTTTTGCCTTAAAAAATTGCGACTTATGGAATTTGAACCGGTAATTGGATTAGAAGTTCATGTTCAGCTTGCTACACAAAGCAAGATGTTCTCCGCCGCCGAGGTGTCCTTTGGCAAAGAAGCAAATTTCAACATTGATCCTTTAACCTTGGGTTTGCCGGGCAGTTTGCCAGTAATCAATAAAAAAGCCGTACAGTTCGCGATCATTTTGGGACTTGCTTTAAGTTGTGAAATTAAAAAGTTCAACCGTTTTGCTCGCAAGCATTATTTTTATCCAGATCTTCCAAAGGGTTATCAGCTTTCTCAATACGAAGAGCCAATCTGCGAGCGCGGACAACTTCAAGTCACTTTTGAAAACGGCTTGAGAACAATAGGTATTACCAGAATTCACATAGAAGAAGATGCCGGCAAAAACATTCACGACCCACGCACGCAAACAACTTTAATCGATCTAAATCGCGCCGGCGTTCCTCTGCTTGAAATTGTCTCGGAGCCGGATTTACGATCGCCCACCGAAGCGGCGGCCTATCTGCGGGCGCTTCGCCAACTCTGCAGATATTTGGCTATTAGCAATTGCGATATGGAACAGGGCGAGTTCCGTTGTGACGCCAATATTTCGCTACGTCCCGTTGGAGAGATAAAATTTGGAACTCGAACTGAAATCAAAAATTTAAATTCATTTCGCTTTGTTGAACGTGCTATTGAGTACGAGATCGCTCGGCAAGCCTCCATTATTAAATCTGGGGGAAAAATTATCCAAGAAACAGTCCTGTTTGATCCAGAAACAGGGACAACTAAAAGCATGAGAAGCAAAGAGGAGGCGGCCGATTACAGATATTTCCCCTGCCCCGATCTCCCCCCCTTGATAATTGAGGATGTCTGGATCAATCAACTTAGAGAAAAAATGCCAATTTTACCATGGCAGGCAAAAAAAAGATTGCTCGAAACATTCTCGCTTTCACCCTATGACGCCGATCTCTTAACATCCGAGCGGGAATATTTAGATTATTTCGAGGGCGTTGTCGCGATCTGTGAAAATGGTAAATTAGCGGCGAATTGGATCTGCTCCGAGTTGTTTGGGTTTTTAAATAAACACGGATTACCTCTGGACAAATCTCCAATTACGGCAGATAAACTTGGAGAACTTCTAAAATTAGTTAACTCCGGTGAGATTTCTGGCAAAATCGCCAAACAAGTTTTTGAAGAGATGTTCGCGAGTGGAGAAAATCCGAGCGCTATCATCGAACGATTAAATTTAAAGCAAATCAATGATCCGGCAGAAATAACAAAAATTATTAAAAAAATTTTAGAAGCAAAAAATGAGCAAGTTGTTGAATATAAAAATAGCGATCCCAGAATCCAACAAAAAATTAAAACATTTTTTATTGGTCAGATTATGAAAGAAACTGCCGGCAAAGCTAATCCGGTGGCGGTTAATCAAATTCTTGAAACGCTTTTAAATCAGGATAAATAACCGAGATAAAATTAAAAAATGAGCGGCGCAGATAACCCTATTAAAAGCGAATCTTTAGACGATCTGACAGAAGTTATTTATCTTCAAATTCCCCCAGAAAAAGTCGTGATTGCCCAAGGGTTAATAGAGAGCTACGAGGGTTTATCGGTGGTGCGCACGAGCAACCCAGAACTTTCGATAATCTCTCTGATATTCACTAAAGACATGAGACAAACAGTCATCGAATTTCTTAACGGTTCAAAAGATCTTTTAAATTGGCAACAAACCAACTAACAACGCCTAGCATTTGCAGAGGAGAGGCGCCACCATCATCCGCTGGCAACTAGATCATTCTATCGACTCGCTTTCCAGCAAAGCGGGCGCGACTTGAATTTTCGAGATTGCTTTCAGCTTACGAGTTAAAGAATCAAAAAACAGCGAGCCACTCTGAGCAATCTCTGAGCGGCTGTGATTGACAAGTAACTTATCAATCTCGGCGGCAGTTGGAGGAACGACCGTAACAACCTCAAACAGATAGAAATTACCCTCACTTTCAAAAAGTCGATCAATAATTCTGTTAGATTCTTGAGAGGAAAAGATCGCTCTTTTAATAGCTGGGTCAGCAAATGGCGGAGCTCCGTAAGAACTGCGAATATCTTTTTTAGTTTGCAATTTTAATGAGTGATCTTTCGCCAATTGTTCCAAAGTCAAAGAGTTATTAGCTTTAAGTATCTCTAGCAATTTTTCTCCCTTTTTAACTGCTAATTTGCCGCTGACACTTGTTTTCCAATCAACGATCAGGCGGTCCCTTACCTCGTCAATTAAAGGAACCCTAACCCCTTTACGCTCAACAATTTCCGACAATATCGGCTGATTGTTGTATTCAACTAAAAATTTCGTCCGCTCAAGATCTTCCCCTTCAGATTCTTTTAAAATTTTGGCGGTCAGGCCAGAAAAACTCTTATCAATATCATTGCTCGCGCCGAGCAACCCAGCAGTTGAATGAAAAGTTAAATTGTGAGCCTTGGCGAATTCATCCAACGTTTCGTTAGAAGCGGAAAATTGATCAAACAACTCAGCCGCCTTGGTTGCCATAAAGATCGGCAATTGCTCTGAGCGGAGTTTTTGGGCGATTTGATCTTTAACCGAGGCAAAAGGTTTGGTTTCTTTCGGTTTAAACTCCTCAATTTTAACTATCTGATAACCGGTATCGTTTTGAATCAACTCAGCAACGCCAACAGCTTGAAGTTTAAAGATAGCCTCTTCAAGCTCTTTGTCGTTATTGGCGGCTCCCTGTTTAATCCACCCCAGATCTCCACCTTTCGCGCGCGATTTAAGATCATCAGAATAAATTTTTACTAGGTCGGCAAAATCTTCTCCGGCGTAAGCCTTGGCGTGCGCTTCTCGCGCTTTTTCGCCAACAGCCGCCATTTGTTGAGGATCTTCACCTTTAGGGAAAAGCAAGGTAATAACCCGCACTTTAGCTTCCGCCGGCAACGAGAAAGAATCTTGATTTTCCGCATAATACAGCTCGATATCGCCATCGCTAATTTCAATCTCTTTTTCAACTAACTCTGGGGGAAGCGTCGCAAACTTGTAGGATATTTTGGCTGGCTCTTCAAAGCGCTCGGCGTTAGAGCGGAAATACTCGCTAAGTTCAGACTCGCTCGGGAGCTTAGCCTCAGCTACAAATTGATCAGGCTTAAGCTCTATATAGCGAATCTCAAAACGACTCTCTTTTTCGATTAGCTTATTTCGCAACTCTATTTCGCTAGGACGAGCCGCTGCTTGTAATATTCGAGCAAGCATCGAGACTAACAATTGCTTGCGAAGCGATTCTTCAAAGCTTGCCGCCGATTCACCCCGACTCGCCAAAAAATTTTTATAAGCGGCCTGAGAAAATTGTCCTCCAAAAACGACCGTTCTTAAAAAATTAACCAACGTCTCATCGCCAACCGCCAAGCCAAGCTCTTCGGCAAAATCAAGCGCCAAGGACTCCGTAATCAGGCTATCTGCCAACTCTTGGTTAGTCGGCGCCTTAATGCTTCCAGCGACTTTAGAAAAATTATCACCAAAAATCTTCTTATAAGTTTCGAGTAGCTGTTCATAACGCTCCCTTTTAATTCTATAGAATTGATCAAAGGTAATCTCCTGCTTGCCAACGCCGAGAGCAATATTCTGTTTACTGCGCCAACCACTAGCAACATCTGCTCCGAAAAAACTCATCGAAAGAACAACCACCGAAAGCAGAAGCATAATTGATAACGATCTTTTATTTTCGTGAATCCAGCGAATCATTATATCTAGGGAAAAAAATTATTGTAAAACACAAATATCAAATATATAGCGGCTCAGCCAAAAAGGTCAACTTGACTTCCAATAGCAAATCGATAAGACCACTCTATTAGGTGAAAAACATTGTTAAACAAAGGATCAAGCGCTCCTGATAATAAAAGTAGAAAAACTAAAATTATTCCAAAAGGTTCAAGCTGCGAATATAAGAGGCTTAAATTATTAGGTAGAAATCCATTAACTATTCTGCCGCCATCAAGTGGCAATAATGGCAAAAGATTGAAAAAACCAAGCACTAAATTGACGGCGATCGCTTGGAAACCGATCGCGAGCAAAATCAGATATAAAGGCGAATCTAAATTGCTGTCAGCAAAAGGAACAACTAAAAATTTTAAACTCAAGATAACCAATAAAGCCAACAGAAAATTACTGAGTGGTCCGGCCAGCGCCACTACTGCCATCTGTAAACGGGGAAAGCGAAAAAAATATGGATTTACCGGAACAGGCTTGGCTCCTCCAAAAAGTATTGGCGAACCAGCCAAATAAAGAAACAAAGGCAAAACCAGAGTCAAAACTGGATCAATGTGTCTGATTGGATTGAAAGATAGCCTTCCTAGTTTTTGGGCAGTTTTGTCTCCCATTAAATAGGCTGTTAAGCCATGAGCAACTTCATGCACCACAACCGACAATACTAATATCAAAATAGCTAGAATTTTTATCACCGCATTTTTATTTAAATAATTCTTGATTTTTTACGGCAAAAAAAGTATACTAATTTTTTGCAGTTTTTGTTTTTTTCTACCTGCTAAATCTCTGCCTGCAAAATAAAATAACTAAAGACAGACAATTTTAAGATACATAATTTTATATTGAAATCACAGTAAATTATTTTTTTGGGGAGCCTAAAATTTTTATGTCGCACAAATGCCAATTAACTGGAGTTTCCAATCAAAATGGCCACCGAGTCAGCCACGCCAACAACAAAACTCATCACCGCTTTTACGCCAATTTACAAAACAAAAGAATCTACGTTCCAGAGTTAAAAAAATTTCTTACATTAAAACTTTCAACGAGCGCCATTAGAACGATCGACAAATTAGGCTTCAACGCCGCTATCAAAAAGTATGGCAAAAGTTTAAAAAAATTGAGCTCCAAGGCCAAATAAACTTTAGAGATCTTTTATCTCTCCTTTCATTCCGCCTTTAACCGCTTCCGCCTCAATTTCCAACATAAAGCGGGGATCGCGTAGCCGCGCCGTCTCAAAAATCGTCAGGGCTGGCCTAACTTTATCAAAGAACTCTCGCAAAGCTCTCGTGTATTCGTTCCATCGACCGATATCAATCACATAAAGGCGGAGTCGAACGATATCCTCAAGAAAAAACCCTTGCTTATTGAGAATATCAACGATCTTCATAATAGTAAATTTAGTCTGCTGATATGGATCTGCCAAAGCAACGACTTCACCGCTAGCTTGAACTGGAGAGACAGCCGAAAGATAACAGTGGTCACCAACCACAACCAGAGCCGAACTAGCGCTAACACCCTCCCACGGTGAGCCCTCTAAAAAACTAACCCGTTGTTTATTCTCCATAAAAATTCCTGTTTAAAAAAAACAACAACAAAGAGCAATAATCTGCGATTATTATTATGAAAGCTTACTGAAAATATGGATCAAGCTTCAACATTAAAAAAACAAGAGAATTTGGATGAGCGCTTTGAGCCTAAAATTAAGGCTCAATTTATACCCCTGCAAATAAAAGAGAGCAATTTACTCTCCTCAGCGGTCGATTTATACAAGCAAACTTTTACCGAATGTCAGAAACAACTAAAGCAAACACGGCAAAAACTTGCTTTACATATAATTAAAACAAGAAAACAGGCGCGGCAACGGGCGCGAGCCGAATTAGCGCGCCTTGCCGACAAAGAACAGCGCGCCTTGCAAGTGGCCGCCTTTGAAATGTACGCCGAAGTAATCAACCAAAGCTCTGAAAAAATAGCCGAGATTGCTCTGGCGATCTCGGAAAAAATTTTAAGAGAGGAGCTCAAAAAGCGTCCAGAAAAATTGGCAGAAGAGATTAGAGCCGCGATCGAAAGATTTCACCCTGAGCGGGTTATCGCGGTCGTCGTAAATCCTAAACAACAAAATGAGATCGAAAATCATCTTAGCGGTTTGAGATCAAACTTATCATCATCAACCCCATTAAAAATCATCTCCGATCCAACTATTCAGCTTGGAGACGCTTTGATTCGCTCAAACGCGGGTGAAGTGCGTTTCGAGTTAAAACAAGAGATCAACTCACACAAAGATCAACTGACCACCTTGTTATGTTAAACAGAGAACCAATCATATATGGCAAAGTGATCGGCCTGCGAGCTGGCGCCGTTATTGCTTCCCTCCCCTTTGCCAGCCAAGGCGCCGCCTGCGAAGTTCAAACAAATTCAGGCAGATGGCAAAAGGCGGAGATTATAGGCGCCCATAACACGACCTTTACTTTGGCGCTTTATGAAAACGGCGATAACATAACAACTGGCAACCAAATTCGGTGTTACAATCGAAAACCAACGATCGCGATTCCAAGAGATCCGATTGGAGGCATATTTGATTGTTGCGGCGAGCTGATTGGAGGAACTTTAAAAAAGAAAGAGTATCGTAAAATATTTTTAAAAATCGAAGGAGCCCCTCCAGAATCACTGAGCCGTCCGCCGATCGATCGGCAATTCCAAACAAAGATTCCGGCAATTGATTCTCTGCTTCCTCTTGGCGTGGGACAGCGGGTTGGAATTATAGCTCCTGCTGGAGCTGGCAAATCGACCTTGCTCGCGGAGATCGTCAAAAATAACGATTTCTCAATTAAAGTTATCGCCCTAATTGGCGAACGTGGACGCGAAGTTAGGGAATTTATTGATTCCGCTCTTGGTTTGGATGCTCTCAGCCAATCAGTCTTAATCGTTTCAACCAGCGATGAATCGGCTATCAGGAGAGCGCTGGCTGTCAAAACCGCTACCGCTATCGCCGAGCATTTTCGGGATCAAGGAAAAGACGTTTTGTTGGTTGTTGATTCCCTGACCAGAGTAGCACGAGCGATTCGCGAAATCGGTTTAGAGCGCGGAGAAATTCCAGTACGACAAGGCTACACATCTTCTGTTTATACCACCTTGCCGCAAATTTTAGAGAGAACAGGCACAAGCAACAAGGGATCAATTACCGCTTTCTATTCACTGCTAGCCGCCAGCGAGGATCAGGAAGATCCCCTAGTCGAAGAGATCAAAAGCTTGTTGGATGGACATATTTGGCTCTCAACAAAGGTAGCGCTTGAAGGGATCAGACCAGCTATTGATTTTAACAGATCAATTTCAAGAGTTGCCAAAAAAATGCTCTCGCCAGTAAACAATAACCTAAGAGTAGAGGCTCTCAGACTACTCGCTCGTTATTGGCAAGAGCGCGAACTAGCCTTACTTGGGGGAAGAGCAGATCCAGAACTGCAAGCTTTAATCGATCTCAAGGATCAAATAGCCGCTTTTCTTAGCAATCGACCAGAGAATAATTTTTTAACCCCCAACCGCTTGTCTATAGCCTGTTTATTAGATATGATCAAAAATCAGGCATACTCTTATCATCAGACTGAGACAAATAAGCAGAAAAAAATCAAAAATTTTACTTTAAATCAGAGCAATTCTCTAATAAACTAAAGATATAAGGAGAACTTTCAGCGTTAATGTAACTATGAGTGAAAATCAACAAACTATTGAGAGAATCAACGTCGGACCCAAGGCGATCGGTCCTTATTCGCCCGCCATAAAAGCTGGCGGTTTTATCTTCATATCGGGGCAGATACCAATCAATCCGGAAAGCGGTAAAATTGATAGCCCATCAATCGAATGGCAAACATCTCAGGTATTAAACAATTTACGGACTATCTTATCAGAGTGTGGCAGTAATTTTAATAGAGTAGTTTCGGCAACCATTTACCTCCAAGATCTGGCTGATTTTGCCGTAATCAATTCAATTTATGAGAAAGCGCTTGGGGATGCCCGTCCCACTCGAGCCACCATTCAAGTTGCCGCTTTGCCGCTTGGGGCAAAAATCGAGATCTCAATGATAGCTTTATCCTAGCTTTTGGGTATATAATATGCTTTTGTTGACTTTTAAAATTTAACAAATTCTTTTTTTATAGAGAGTTAAAATTTGGATACTAGACCACCATTTCAGAGACGTTACCAACAACGCCAACAACAAGCTCCTGACACCCATAGAATTAACCAAAAAATTATCGCCAAGGAGGTGCGCCTGATAGGAGCGGAAGGAGAACAACTAGGAATAGTTTCAATCAGAGAAGCTTTGGCGCGAGCCGAAGAAGCTGGTCTTGACTTAGTTGAAGTTGCTGGCCAAGTTACTCCTCCAGTTTGTAAATTAATGGATTACGGCAAATTCAAATATCAGGAGCAGAAAAAAGAAGTGCAAAACCGCAAGCACCGTCAAGATCAAGAGATGAAAGAATTAAGGATTCGCTATCGGACTGACGTTGGCGCATTAGATACAAAACTCAAACAAGCAAGAGAATTTTTAGCTGATGGTCATAAAGTAAAATTTTCCATGCAATTCAAAGGACGCGAAGTAATGTACACGGAATTAGGCATAGAAAAGTTTAATTTATTGGCAGAAAAACTAGCTGATATCGCCACTATTTTTGAAAGGCATGATCCTTTAGATCAAAAGAGAATTCATATTATTTTCGCTCCGCTTAAACAAAAATAGCGCTCACTTAATCGGCAGAAAGTAATCGGCTATTTAAAACTCAATCATTCGCTATCAAATGAATAATAGCAAAAGACACCTCTTAAACTCAGACAATTTATATCGCACCATTCGCTCAGCTGATATTCCTGAAGAGTTTGCGAAACAACTACCAGCACAATCAATCTATCAGATCATTTTAAAGCGCGGCATAGCCTCCGCTGTTGAGCTGATCGATCTATGTGATCAATCTCAACTGCAAACCATTCTTGATTTTGATCTCTGGAAGCGCGATCGCATTGATGAAGATCGTTTTTTTGAGTGGCTGGAAATTGGAGACGCCGAAGACGGGCTGAAAATTTTACAGATGGTTTTCGCTAATGTTGATCTAAAAATCATAGGATTTTTAGTTAACCGTTATGTTGATGTGATTTATCTTGAGGAGCGCTCGGAAACTCCTCCTAATCTGAATTTTTATTCGCCAGATGGAGGTTACACTTGGGTTAAAGTGAAATTAGATGACACCAGAAAACACTTCTTATTCAGCCGTTTTCTGGCAATTGCCTTTGAAACGAGCACTGAGATCTTTTTTCAAATACTAGCTTTACGGCTAACGCAAACCGAATCAATGCTGGAAGAGAGCGCCTTTGAAGAGCGTGGTCGCAGATTATCAGCCGAAGGTGTGCCAGATTACGAGTGGGCAAAACAATTGACGAGTAAGTTATCTTTAAACGAAGCTAAAAAAATGTTGGCTAGCCATTCAAAAATAGCCGATCCTTCAGCTTTGCGAGCGGTCGCTCCTTTTGCGTATGATTCTGATCTGCCCATGCCTCTGGCTGAGATCTTTCGCGGCGAGAACAATAACGACGAACTTCTGGGCGAACTAGCTCTACTAGTAAACGCCCTCTTTGTGGTTAGAGGGGCAGATTATCGCAAGCTGGAAGAGATTGAAGCCATTACTAGCTACGCCAAAGAGCGGCTTAATCAAGGTTTAAAAAAGTTAATACAAGAGAGCGGTCTTGATGCTCTAACAATTTACAAAGCAATCGGCTTAATCCCTATTTTCAGGGTAGCTCTTGAGTAAAGGCAAAAAGAGACGTTTTATCTCTTTTTCTTTCGTGGTATATCGCGTTTTACTCTATTAGTAATGATCTCAAGCTTTTTTGGCTTAGTTTTCGTTTTTGTTTTGATCTCCTTTTTCTTTTTAGCAACAGCTGCTTTATCGCCTGCTTTTTTACTTAAAGGTCTCTCTAAGTTTTGAATCGGTTGACCATGCTTAATTTCATGCGAGATGGCGTTTCGTTGCTGTTCCTGTCGCAATTTAATTTGATACAGTTCTTTTTTATTAGTTGACCAAGTTTGTCCATCAAGGCTAAAAAGGGTTAAGGATTCCGATCCATAACGGACGGTTTTCTGATAAATTCCTTGTTTTTTAGCGCTTTGTTCATTATCGGAAACAACGACTATCACGCTTTTAGCTGACATAACTTAGTCCTTAAATCACCTCTTTTACGCGGTTTTGAAACGATAGCTCTCTCTTCCTCTTTTGATGATCGAACCTACAAGAGAGATTCAGAAAACCGCAATATCAACAATAAGCGCAATTGAAATCTTTTTAAAAAAAGCATAAATCTGTTAAGATATGGTTTTGTAAAAGAATCAAATTATCAATGAACGAGATTGTCTCCTCTGTTAAGTGGCCAGAGAACGTTACAGAACTTCATTTTCATCTTGGTGGATCGGTTCCTATCTATCGGCTATGGGAAATGGCAATTGATCGGGGTATTCGCGGCATAGGACGCGGCTATGACGAGTTTCTAAAAAATATGAGGATTCAACCGGAGCGCTCTAAGGATTTAGATACTTATTTAGAAACTTATGATAGAGTCGAGTTAATTCAGTCAGGCCCGGCGGCTGTCCGTGAAAGCGTGATTATCGCAATTCACCGTGCTTATCGCACTGGCGGAATGCCCGAACTTGGTCCCGGTGGCGAAGGTGGCTCTCTGAAACCTCTTTTTAAATTGGGCAAGCTTGAGCTTAGGCTTAACCCGATGAAGCGTACCGGCGCGGTTTTTTTAAAAGGCGCTCAAGCTGGGCTATACGATGTTGATCGAATTATTAGCGCTGCTTGTTCTGCCGCTGAGGAGGTTGAAATAGCTTTTAAAAATCAGATTAAAGTCGGTTTAATTTTTTGTTTTGCCCGCGACATGGATCACCGCGCTAATCTTGTTTTAGCGGAAAAGACCTCCCTGTGGAAGGAGAAATATAAAAACATAGTAGGGATTGATGTGGCCGGTCCCGAGTCAAAAAATAACTTTTCAGATCCGGGAAAATTAAGAGAGATAAAAGAGGCTTATGATCTGGTGGGATCGGGCATTGGCCGCACTGCGCATATCGGGGAAACGCCGCACGTTGACTGCTCAACCTTTGTGAAAACAATCGAGGCTTTAAATCCACAAAGAGTGGCTCATCCGCTTTCAGCAGTGCGAGCGTTTTGGGAGAAAAAAGACGATCGCGGCTTAAAGATCCTCAAAGAGCGGAAAATAACAGTTGAACTTTGCGTTCACTCGAATCTTTTGTCGCACGCCATTAACGATATTCAAGAATACAAGCAGTTGCTTGAAACTTTCGATGATTATCAAATTCCCTATACTTTTTCGACCGATGCTCCCTCTTTACAGCTTTCAAGTTTGGGAAGTGAAATGGTAACATTATTAAACAACAAGGTGGCGACCGCCGAACAAATTTTACGTGCTTTTAGCAACGCAAATAAGGCTTCGTTTATAAAATAAAGAAAGCTAAAAATCATAACTACTAAAAATTTTTTAAAACAATGCATCAATTAGTAACCAGCTTGCGAATTAAAGACGATGGATTTTTTCGCAAAACTAAAATTATCGCCACAATTGGACCAGCTTCTGATTCTCCGGAAGTAATTGAACAACTTATATTAAACGGGGTTAATCTTTTCCGCTTTAATTTTTCGCACGGCTCGCATAGCGAACACAAAGAGAGGCTCGATAAAGTGCGCAAGGTAGCCGAAAAATTGAAGGCGCCAATAGCCACCCTGCAAGATCTGAGCGGCCCAAAAATTAGGATTACTGAAGTTGATGCTAACTTGTCAACTCTGGTTGATGGCCAAACGGTGTGCATCAAGAAATCTCAAAACGGAGAGAAGAACCTCTCAAACAACCAAACGATTCTAGTTGAAGGGTTAGATCCAAGCCATTATCTTAAGCCAGCCGAATCTGTATTGTTAGACGACGGTTCAATCGTGCTTAAAGTAGAGAGCGTCACCGCCGATGAGGTTATCGCTCGAGTTCGCAAGGGCGGTGTTTTAAGAAGTAAAAATGGCATAGCTTTTCCCGATTCTGAAATCGATTTGCCAGCAACCACTGAAAAAGACATTCAAGATCTCAATTGGGGTTTGGAAAACGAGATTGATTACGTAGCGATATCATTTGTTAATTGCGCCAAAGATTTAAAAATAGCCAGGGATCACGCCAAAAACAAAGGAAAAGAGGTCTCTCTTATTGCGAAAATCGAGCGACGCTCAGCGCTTGAAAACATTGATCAGATTATCGAAGCCTCAGATGGAATTATGGTGGCAAGGGGAGATCTCGGCTTGGAACTTCCTTTAGAAACAATCCCAGCTATTCAAAGGCGGCTGATAGAGGCTTGCAACAGACAGGGCAAGCCGGTCATTGTCGCCACTCAGCTTTTACATTCGATGATCAAAGCTTTAAGACCAACCAGAGCTGAAGTTTCGGATGTGGCCTCGGCAGTTATGGGAGGCGCTGACGCAGTCATGCTCTCTGAAGAAACTGCTATCGGACAGCATCCGGTTGAAAGCGTCGAATATCTGGCGAAAATCGCTCAAGCTGCCGAACAGGTATTTAATTTTGAAGAATATCGGGCGCGTTTTGGAGTAATTCAAGCAAGCTCAGTTCCGGAAGCGATAGCTTACGCCGCCTGTGCGGCGGCAGTACGAATTTCAGCCGATGCTTTAGTAGTCTGCACGGAAACTGGCAACTCTGCTCGTTTAGTTGCAAAATACAGACCGCAACAGCCATTTTTTGCCGTTACTCATCAGCAAAAAACATTTCGCAAAATGTCTCTCTTTTGGGGGTTGCGCCCAATTCTCGCTAAGCGAGCCGATGATCACGCCAGCGAGAGCGCTACGGCGCTTTCGGCGGTTCAAAAAACATCGAACTTGCCAAACGGCTCATTGGCTGTAATAACTGGTGGAATGTTTGTTAACCAACCAGGTTCAACCAATATCTTGGAAATAAGAAAGATGGAGTACCTTTAAATTTTAAAAATTACAGGTTGAAATGAGCGAGCAATTTATTACCGAAAATGAAGCAATTCGCTTAGCGGCCATCTCTTTAAAAAGCCTTAACAGATTTATTGAAGCCGGCTATATTAGAACACAACAAAAAAACGGTACGGAGAATCAAAGGCTAATATCAAAAATTGATATCGAAAAAACTTTTGGCTTAAATCTTAAAAAGTCTTTTGTTTCCGCCTCGGTAGCTAAACATTCTAAAGAATCATTAGCTACCGAAAATTATAGTTTTAATGTCCCTTCTGATGATCATCAAAAGTTAAAAAACAAAGTTGATCATTCAGTTACCAACGCTGATGGCGAAAAAATAGATTTTTTAAATTTGACAAAGGAAAAAGAGAAAACCATCGATTTAAGCAACCGCGACTTCGACAATCAGACGATTGAAAATTCACGACTAATCGATTTGGAGATACAAATCAAACAGTTGAAAAATTTGATTGAAATTCAGGAGAAAATATTAGATTTAAAAGATGATCAGATAAACGAAATCAAGCTAGAACGAGCTTGGCTGAGAGAGCGAGTTGAAAAACTGGAAGAAAAATCAGAAAGAGATCAAATTTTAATTTTAAATGAAAGCCAAACCGTTAAACAGCTAATCGACAGTTTGTCGCCTCCTAAAAAAAATTTATCCAAAAAAGGTTTGCTCGGATCTGCTTTAGCCTTACTCGGGTTTAACCACAGCAAAGAAACAAAAAGCGAAACAAAAGATCAAACTTAGCAACTCTCCCTGAAAAGTTATTAGAAAGCTGAATAGAAGCTACAAAAAGGGGCAAAAGAAATCGGATATAATTCAAAGAAGTAGTAAAAAATAGTGTAAAACCTTCCAAAATTTATGGAGACAAAAGAGCCCGAAGCGCCAATAAGGTTTGCTTTTTGAAAGAGAGTTACAGTTTACATGAGCCGCATGTTGAATCTATTGCCAACAGAGGGCATAAGGCAACAGAAAGATTTCGCATGTTTCATCCAAAGTTAAAGAAGATTTCAAAAGCTGAGAGAATATTTATTAACTCACACTCTAAAGTTGAAGCTATTAGCTTATAACTTAAGCGGCGGTGTAAGCTTGGCAAAAATTATCTTAAAGGAAAACTTGAGAGATTTATAAACGCTCTTTTTGCTGGCGACACCTATAACCTTGCTCACTGCCTACGGCGGGCTGGTTCAAATTTTAAAATCTACTTTTTTAAAAAGTAATTTTTGGCTTCTATTTGGGAGGTCTAGCCGGAAAAACAAATTTTTGACGAAAATTTACCGGAAACTTTGCTCTGTTAATAAAATTTCTCCCTTTCTGCCCTCTGCTTAGAAAATAAAAATATATTTTATACCTGCTCGCTTCTTGAAAAAATTACTATTTTTCGCAAGTAGCTGTTTACAATCAAGCTTTTTGGGGGCTAATAAGAGCACATCAGAATGAAAGTTAAACAGGCTTAATCTAAGATTTTAATTTCTTTGCTTAACTTCAACCCGACGATTAGCTGCCCTTGACCACTCGTCTTTACCCTCCATTAGCGGGCGGCTTGAACCATAACTGACAACCGTCAAACGAGTCGCGTCAACGCCGCTGTCAATTAGGGCGTTCTGCACCGTTTCTGCTCGCTTAAGACCCATTCGATAATTTGCATCCTCACTGCCAACATCGTCCGTGTGTCCTTCGACCACGACCATAACTTTCGCGTACTTGGCAAGCATTTCGGCAACCTGCTTAACCCGCTCCTCTCCAAGGGAATTTAATTTAAAAGAGCCGCGATCAAAATTAATTGACGGAAACAAAATCTCTTTTTCAGAAACCCAAGATTCGGTAGCCCACTTAGCAGCTGGCTCATCGGCAACTGCGTTTTCTTCAATTGCCCCGGTCATATAGTTGTATGGCAACACGCTACGACAATCGGGAGCGGCATCATCCGAGGAAAAGCAAGAAGTTTCTCGAAAATCATAAGGATCGCGATACCCCATCACGCTACGCCGCGTGTTAGTTGACGAGGCGAAATAACTTAGGGGACGAAATATTGCTTCGCGCGCGACCCAACCAATTGGATGAAAAATATATGCTAAGACTCGTAGTGGATGTGATTCTGCTTCGCGGTAACGTGGAGCTGTGTGATAAGTATATATCCCATTATCCTCGGGGAAAAATTCCTGGGCAGAAGTTTGAGCTACAAACAATTCAAGAGAACAAAGACAAAACAAAGCAAGCAGGATGTTTTTTTTCATATCGATAAATTGTTAATAAAAAGAGATGCTCCCTATAATTTTTAATTATTAAGAAAAATATAATCGCAAATAAACCTATAAACAATCTGCTAAAAGAATTTAAGTAACATAAAAATAACCTTTATAACAATAAAAATGGTCAAACATTGTTTGATTATTTTTATTCTTACTTCACTCTCAAGAAACTTAGATGATCAACAAGTGAGCGAAGATACTAAAATATCAACTACTTAAAATCATCCTAAAATAAATCAATAAAACTTCTTAGACTTCCAGCCATTCTAGGAGACATGCCAAAATAGATCAAAATAGTTTTTTATAACTCATTAAAAACAGAATGAATTCGCCTTTAATAATAGCAATTACAGGTAATATCGGCTCCGGCAAGAGTTTAGCGGCCAGCTATTTTGCGGAACTAGGCGGGAGCATCATCGAAGCCGATCTGCTAGCCAGAGAAACTTTAGAGAGAAACTCGGAAGAATACGCCGCCACACTGCAACGCTTTGGCAAACAAATCTTAACTCCCGATGATAATATTAATCGGAAAAAACTTGCTGAAATCATCTTTAGCGATCAACAGGAAAGAAAATGGCTCGAACAATTACTACACCCAAAAATCAGATCGCTAGCGATTGCGCAAATCGCCAATCTCAAAAAAAACAACAAATTAATATTCTATGTTATCCCCCTATTATTCGAATCTCTTGAGCAACCTTTTTCAAAAGAGGCGTTAGCCAAAAAGTTCCCTGAAATAAATCGGATTATCTTAATCTCTGCCGATCAAGAGCTAATCAAAAAACGAGTCGCCAACAGAGACGGCGACTCACCGACCTTAATAGAGCTTAAGCTAAAAGCGCAAATACCAGACTCACAAAAAGAGCCTTTCGTTGATTATATTATTCGCAACAATGGCAACTTAAAGCATCTAAAAGATCAGGTTAGTCAAATTTATCAAATTCTAAAGGCAGAAAATGAAAAGCATAGTTGTTAAAAAAAACGGGAAAGCAGAACGCCATCCAATTTGGTTGCAAATAGCAAGTTTTTTAGCAATGCGCTCAGCTAACACGCGCGTTACTTATACCGGAGTGATTCGCGAGTGGTGTGATTATTTAGGATGCGAAATGGGCAGTGACAAAGCGGCGCGCGCAATCTTAAGCGCCACCCCTATCAATGCCGCCGCTTATAAACTATATTTGCAAAAACGTCTCGGTCAAAGGCCCCGTTATCGTGGCAGTTCGCCGACAACCCCAACAAAAGCTCTAACAACCGGTAAAATCAAAAACAACAAACAAAATCGCGCCGATGGTTATCAAATCACTCAAAGCAACGCGACCATTAGAAAAAAATTTTCGGCGCTCCGTCGAATATATAAAGCAATTATTGCTCACTCAGAAATTCCGCTTAAAAACCCCTTCGATGTTGATTTAGTGCCTCCACCACCGGCAAATTCAGGATTAAAGCGCCCTACAGAAATGATTGATTTTGCTCTCGTCAAAAAGATCGTTCAAGCTCCAAATTTAAAATTACCTTATGGATTGCGCGACCAAGCGTTACTGGCGGTTCTTTTTGGAGGAGGTTTGCGCCGCTCCGAAGCCGCAAATCTTCGTCTAGCTGATATTCGCAACTCTCCCTCTGGTTTGCTTTATTTAACTCTCAGGGCTACCAAAGCAGGTCGCGACGCCAATCAAACATTGCCAGCTTGGTCCGCGGCGATTGTCAGAGATTTAATCTCTCAACGACTTGATCAAGGAGCTAAACCCGGCGACTATCTTTTCGTAAGTTATCGCGGTCGAGGAGCAAAAAATTGGAGCAACCTTCCCATATCTGAAAGCGGCATTTACAAGCTTTTTAAAAAATACTGTCTAATGGTTGGAGAAAAAGAATTTGTCTCGCCGCACTCAGCCAGAGCAACCGCTATTACCAAATTATTAACTGACGGCCTGTCACACCGAGAAGTGCTAGAATTTTCCCGTCACTCTTCAGTACAGATGGTCGAGGTTTACGACAAAAGAAGATTTGGCGTCGATAACAGCCCCGCTCGCAAGCTAGACTACTAAATTTAGTATAGCCAAAAAACTAGCAAAGCCAATAACTGACGCAATCTCTTTGCCAACAACAAAGTTTTTTAAGTCAACGAGGTTGTATTAAAGATCTTTTTTTTCTATTATTTTCTTAAGGAAATCAATTAAAAACAAACCAAATTAATGCCGCCAATAGGATTATCAGAACTCATTCTCATTTCAGTTATAGCTTTATTACTTTTTGGTCCAGATCAGTTGCCGGAGCTAGCTCGCAAGCTAGGCTCACTAACTGCAACCTTGCAAAAACAAAGCGACAGCTTAAGAAGAGCATTTTACAATTCAATTTATCCTCCATTATTGCCACCTGAGAGCTCGGTCAAAGTTAATAAGGATAGTTCAGACGCTCCGCCTGATTCAAAATCAATGTTATTAAATTCAGACAACCAAACAGCAGCTAGTTTAGATGACCGATCTCAAAACAAAGGTGATCAATAATCAAGAGAAAAAGATAGAATCCCTCGATCCTCGAGGCGAAATGGATTTTTTTGGACATCTCAATACCTTGCGCAAGGTTATTTTATATTCACTAATCATCCTAAGCGTGACCTCAGTGATAGCATATCTGTTTTCGCCAGAACTACTACAAACGCTCAATCAGCCTTTTATTGAAAAATTTCCTAAAAATTCCTTAATAGGAACATCTCCTAGCGAAGCTTTCGTGCTCAAAATTAAAGTTGCTATATTTTTTGGCTTCTTATTGGCTTCTCCTGCAATTTTTTTATTGCTTTGGTCTTTTATTAAGCCAGCTTTGTATCCAAGCGAACAAAAATTAGTCTTGCCGTTAGCAAGCTTAACATGCATTTTATTTTTTATCGGCGCCCTGTTTTGTTTTCATTTGATTTTACCGATCGCCTTCGCTTTTTTTGCTAGCCAATACGATTCCCTGCCTCAAGTCGTGCCAGCCATTAAAATAACCGAACAAATTAACATTGTGCTGAGTTTCACCTTTGTTTGCGGCGTTATTTTTGAAATGCCGATTATCGCTTTTATTCTTGCAAGGCTAAAACTCATCTCTTACCAAGGCTTACTCGCCTATTGGCGCCACGCAATCTGTGCTATCTTTATCATAGCTGCGATCTTTTCACCGCCTGATATTTTCAGTCAGATCCTATTGGCAATTCCGATGACTTTCTTATATGTTATTAGTTTAATCGTCGTAAAAAAATTTTGTTAAAAACCCGAAATGCTTTTTAAACAACCTCAAAAAGCCGAACAAATAGCATCGTTAGTAAATGGCCAATTATTAGGCAATCGCGCGAGCCCAATTTTGAAAATCTCCGATTTAAAAGATGCCGACAACGATTCTCTTTGCTTTGCCAAAGAACGATTGCATCCTAGAGTTAAAGAGCTTATTAAAAACCAACCTTTTGGCTTGATGTTGCTACCAAAAGAAACTGATATCGGAGATCTGGCAAGCCAGTTAAACGATCGGGCAATCGTTTTGACCGGCGATCCCCAACGAGCAATTATCTCTCTGATACCGCTACTGGAAAGTTTTTCGGAAGCGATCTCCCCAAACACCATCAGCGATAAAGCAGATATTCATCCAACCGCCAAAATCGGCAACAATGTCACCATTGGATCATTCACTTGGATCGGTCCTAATGTTGAGATCTCAGATAATGTTGTGATTTTTTCACATGTCGCTTTATATCCAAACGTTAAGATAGGCACAGGTAGCGTTATCCACTCTGGAGCAGTAGTGCGCCAAGGATGTAAATTAGGCGCTTATTGCCTAGTGCAAAATGGAGCCATTATTGGCGCTGATGGTTTTGGATATCTGCCAGACAAAGAGTTAGGATTAAAAATGGTTCCTCAAATAGGTGTTGTTGACGTCGGTAACCATGTTGATATTGGAGCAAACTCTTGCGTTGATAGAGCAACTCTTGGTAGAACGCTCATCGCTGATGGAGTAAAGATAGATAATCTGGTGCAAGTTGGTCATAACGTTCGGATTGGTAAATTCTCTATCATCTGTGGACAAAGCGCGATCGCCGGCAGTAGTGAAATCGGCTCTCAAGTCACGTTGGCCGGTCAAGTCGGAGTGTCAGGACATATTAAAATCAATGATAAAATTCGTGTAGGAGCTAAATCTGGCGTGATCAGCAATCTGGAGAAGGAAGGCGATTACGTTGGATTTCCAGCCATCCCAAGCGCCGAGTGGAGAGGCTTCGTAAAATTTCTTAAAAAGTTAAACCGTAAAAGTGACCTCGCAGAGTAAGTTGAATTATCGGAAACTCTTTATCTACTATTTTGTAACCCTAATCGGGATTTTTATCTCTGTTGGTGGTTGTAAAAACAAAGAATCCACAAAAAACGGAATATTTTTAAAATTAATTTTCAGTGATGAGCTTGCTGGTTTTGTAAGCGCTGCTTTAAAAGAGATCGCCAAAAATCCGATTAAAACCTCTTCAAACAAAATAGTTAATATAGAGGAGATTTCCATAACTTCACCGCTGGCGGCAAACGCTGTGGCAAACGGTTCAACTAAGAATCACCTTTGGCTTGCGCCATCTCTGTTTGTGCGCTTAGCCAACAGTAACGTTAGTGGTTTAGGCGCGACTTCTACTGAATGCGTAACGCTAGCAGAATCGCCAATTGTTTTAGCCGGCGTTCGTAAAGTCCCGAGCGAATTTCTGCAATACTTAAGTGGAGCAAGAGATTTTACCGAAGATTTCGCCGAGCAATTATTACTAAGCCATCAAGAACGCGGACTTTCAGGAATAAGCGGTTTGTTGGCATTGAGCCATCTTAACAAGCGCGATCCGTTACCAATTAAGCTTCAAAAAATAAAAAGGGTCGTTGCTAGAGAATTTATCTTTGAAAAAGCAATGTTAGAACATATTTTACGGGCGAAACAGAAAAAACTGAATCAATGGGCGCTTACTACCGAACAACAAGTAATTTTGGCAAATCGAAGCATCGCGGACAACATAGGACAACTAAAAGCAACTTACTTCGCCGATCCAAGCCGCGCCCTGCGTTACCAGCTTTGCGCCTCAAGCGCGAGCTGGATCTCGGCCGAAGAAAGAGCCGCCGCTTTGGAGCTGATTCAACGCTTCAGCGCTCCAAACATTAGAAATGGCGTTTCTAAATTCGGACTGCGGCCAGTTTCATATCAATCAGATCAAGAGCCAGCAACCTCGCTTTCGCCAACAAGCGGTGTTGAGAAAAACTACAAAATCAAAGACTTTGAGGAAGAAGAATTACCCGTCGCCAAAGAAATATTAACCGAATGGATCAAAACTAGGGGATCACATCAAACAACCTTAATCTTTGACACATCCGCCAGCATGGAAGGCGAAACCTTGGCGGCGGCTCAGCTAGCCGCCGTGCAAACATTGCGCTCTCTTGGCAACTTTGCAGAGATAACCTTAATTTCTGCCAGCAGTAATCCGGCTGTTATCCTTACAAACACAAGAGATCCGGAAAAAATTATTCAAGAGCTTTTTTCGCTAAGATGCGTAGGCGGCAGTGCGGTTTATGACTCCATTTTGACAGCTTACAATCAAAGTTACTCGGTTGAAAATAATAATCAAATTATTTTAATTACTGATGGCAATGACAATAGCTCGCGAATTTCTCAGAAAGATCTGATCGAAAAAATAACCGATCAAAGCAAAGGCAAAGGAATAATTCTGACGATATTGGCGATCAAAACGAAAGAGACCGATAATTTTGAAGATTTAGATCTAATAGCCCAAAGTGTCAATGGCAGGTTGATTGTAGCTACTCCAAAGCAGGTTTCGCTCGTAAGCGAGCAACTGCGCGAAAATTTTTAACAAATTGAGGAATAGTCGGCAGTAGTGAAAAGATCCAGTATATTAAGAACATCTCTTTTGCTTTTAAAAAGCGGATTGAGTTGACATTGCCCAATACGAAGAGAGGTATATTTTCGCGTCCTGAGGGATTCGAACCCCCGACCCCTTGGTTCGAAGCCAAGTGCTCTATCCGGCTGAGCTAAGGACGCAAATATCATCGGCGCATTATACCACAACACTAACTTGAAGGGATAGTGGCCGACACACGAAGGCAAGCCAAAACAACCTTATCCGCTAAGTTAATGAGTGAGAATCGCCCGCTCGATCACACCACAACAATACCCGTCGTTGAGCGAATAAGCTTTTGAATTACTCTCAAAATACCGACGCTGACTTGAGCCTAAAACAGTTTCCCAATATAATTAAGGGACTTTTGATGTTATCTTTTAATTTACCCTTCAATGAAAACTCTTAAATTTTTAGGACATTCTGCCATTTTCTTAGAATCTCATTTGGGTACGATTGCCGCCATCGATCCATGGCTAGAGGGTAATCCCTCTTGTCCAAGCAACGAAAAAAATCCGGCTCGAATCGATCTAATAGTTTTAACTCATGGCCATAGTGATCATGCTGGCGACACCCTCAGATTAGCCCTAGCAACTGGCGCAACTGTGATCGCCACTTACGAACTGGCAATGATCTTAATTGGAGAAGGCATCGTGGCCGCGCAGATTATTCCGATGAACAAAGGCGGCACAACCACTTTTAAAGATTTAAAAGTTTCACTTACCAACGCCTTGCATTCAAGTTCTTACGACTCCCCAACTAAAGGCACCTTATACGCAGGCGAAGCTTGCGGCGTGGTCATTCAAGACACTAAACACGCGGTTTATCACGCCGGAGATACTGAAATTTTTTCCGACATGAAATTGATCGGAGAAACTTATCAACCTGATATTGTTTGTCTCCCAATTGGAGATCGCTTTACAATGGGACCAGAGCGTGCCGCCAAAGCCGCCTCTCTGATTAATCCGCGCTGGATAGTGCCTATTCACTTTGGAGCTGATTTCTTGCCGGGTACTGCCGAAGAGTTTTTAAACGCCTCGAAAAATTTAGAATCTGAAGTTAAATTTTTAAAGCCGGGTGAATCTTGGCAAATCTCTTAAAAAACACCTTCTGGCTTAATGTTCTGGTTTGGTTTTTTCAGCTAATATTCTGCGAGCCGTATTGGCAACAACTTGAGGAATTTGCTTTGATCTAGAGATCATTTTTAGTTGGTTTACCATCAGGTATCGCAATAAACCTAAACCAACATCTTGAGGAGTCTTAGGATTTGTCGCTAAATTGAATCTAAACCTGTTTGACTTAGCAAGTTCGCGACTAGCGGCTAGCGCCCTTAGAATTTCAGCTGGTATGTTAGGATTTTTGGCAAAGTCTTCCAACTCACTAACTTGAATGCGAGCGTTTTTCAAGACCGCCATTGAGACCAACTTGCTTTTATCCATAATCAAAATCATCCGACAAGTGGCATTGCCAAAAAGCGCTAATTTTAATTTTTGCGGAATCGTCATTTTTTTAATAAGAAAGCGAATGTCGGTGTTTTCTTCGTTCTTGGTTTGATTAACGGTCGCACTTTGAGTAGAAGCAGTTTCAGAACCATTAAGTTCTGCCGCTAGGAGCGATCCAACAACTGGCCCCTCTTTGAGCAGTTCGCCGGGAACATTGACGCTATCAGTCGCGGTACCAATGCTTCTAATGGCGGCCTGATCCTCTAAAGAAAGGGCTTCAGCGCCAGCAAAATCAGGTATGATTAAAGCAACTTCTTTGATCTCCTCTGAGCTCATTTAATCATATTGTAAAACAATTCTATCAGAATATATGACCTTTAATATTAGACTTCAGTTAGAAATCGGCATAGTAATTACTTTTCTTTAAATACCAGTCAATATATAATCACATATTAAGAGGCTAAATTAGCCATCAGCGGTTAAGTTGTTTCCCACAATAACAAACTTAAGCAAATAGCATCTAAAACTTATAGCCAAAACAGGTTATCATGTTAGACTATTTAAAAAAAATTTAATAACTTCTATGAAATTTTACGGCAAAATCATTACTACCCTATTGATTGTTTCATTTCTGATATCGTCTGCCCTAGCTGACACAGTAGAGATTACCGTTGAAGGCATGGTCTGCGCGTCTTGCGCCGAAACTTTAACAACCGCTTTTAAAAAAGAATCTGCTGTAAAAGACATTACAGTTGAAGTTGAAAAAAAACTAGTAACCCTCGGCTTAAAAAATAATTCTTTAAATGATCAAAAAATTAAAGAGATTATAGAAGGTGAAGGATATCAAGTAAGCAATCTAAAAAGATTTGGGACCACCACAAAATCTTAAGTTACTTTTTGATAATTACAAAAGCTCTGACTTCAATAAAAGATGATGTACAAACTGAGGCTTGGGCGCTGCAGGTCTCGAACCTGCGACCCCCAGCTTGTAAGGCTGATGCTCTACCAACTGAGCTAAGCGCCCTTAATTAAGACAAATTATTTTAATGCGATTATTATAACTTAAAGAAGGATAAAAGGTTATTATCTTGTTTCTAAAAGCAAGTGTCAAGTAAAAAGCGATTGCGACGATGCCTCTTATGGAAGTTTGCAAGCCACCCTAGTGGGTCACCACACCGCCAATATTAGCGCTTCTCTGCTCGCCATTAGCGTTCTCATCATCTTGTGTCGTGTTTTTTTTAGGCGCTTCTTCGGCATACAATAAAATATCGCGTGCCCGTTTCTGCTCTAAAATCTGATTCAAACGAGCTTCAGAGCCTGTAACCAAAGCTTCAAGCAAAACTTGATCCACATGATTAACTGGAATAATCTCGAGATCACACCTGACATTTGCCGGCACCTCTTCAATATCGTTCTCGTTCTCCTTTGGAATAACAACTCTATAAATGCCAGCTCGATGCGCCGCCAATGCCTTTTCTTTCAAACCTCCAATCGGCAAAACATTGCCACGTAAAGTAATCTCGCCGGTCATTGCTATATTTTTATCGATCGGAATGCCGGTTAAAGCGGAGATCAGGGAAGTCGCAATCGTAACGCCAGCCGACGGTCCATCTTTTGGGATAGCACCCTCGGGAACGTGAACATGAATATCAATCTTCTCATAAAAGTAACGTGGCAAACCAAGCGCTTCAGCTTTTGAACGAACATAGCTTAAAGCGGCGCGAGCAGATTCTTGCATCACCTCTCCAAGCTTGCCGGTAATCTGCAAACGCCCCTTGCCGGGTACAATCGTTGTTTCGATCTGTAAAATATCACCACCGCGATCTGTCCAAGCAAGACCAGTCGCGATTCCAACTAAATCGTTATCCTCAGACTTTCCATAACGATAACGAGGCTGACCCAAGAAGCGAGGTAGATCATCAACCGTAATATGAACGGCGTGATCTTTCCCTTTTTCAACAACTTCTACCGCCGCTTTGCGGCAAAGGCTAGCTATCTCTCTTTCTAAGTTTCTGACCCCAGCTTCGCGCGTATAACGTCGTATCAATTCAACATAAACGGCGTCATCTACCGAGATATTTTTTGCCTCTAAGCCATTTTCTTGAATCTGTTTCTCAATCAGATATTTTTTGGCAATCGCTAACTTTTCAAGCTCAGTATAACCAGAAAGCCGCAACAACTCCATTCTATCGAGCAAAGGTTGCGGTATTGAGTGTAACGAATTTGCTGTAGTGATAAACATCACTTTGGAGAGATCGTAATCGCAATCTAGATAGTGATCATTAAAAGTCTCATTTTGTTCAGGATCTAAAACTTCAAGCAAGGCGGCTGAGGGATCGCCTCTAAAATCAGTTGACATCTTATCAACCTCATCAAGCAAAAAAACAGGATTACTTGATTCAGCTTTTTTGAGTGATTGGATTACCTTGCCCGGCAAAGCCCCAATGTAAGTGCGTCGATGACCTCGAATTTCAGCTTCGTCGCGAACGCCTCCAAGAGCAACGCGAACAAATTTTCGGTTAGTCGCTCTGGCAATCGATTTGCCAAGCGAGGTTTTACCAACGCCCGGCGGACCAACCAAACAAAGGATCGGCCCCTTAATTTTGCCATTTAACTTTTGCACCGCCAAATATTCAAGAATCCTCTGTTTAATCTTTTCAAGACCATAATGATCCTCCTCTAAAATGCCACGAGCTTTTTCAATATCAATTTCATCTTGTGAAATATCATTCCAAGGTAAAGCCAACATCCAATCAACGTAATTTCTGACAACAGTAGCCTCAGCAGACATTGGTGACATCATCTTAAGTTTGCGAATTTCTTTTTCGGTCTTGTCGCGAGCCTCCTCCGGCATATCTTTCGATTTCAATTTTTCCTCGAGCTCTTGAATCTCATTGCGAAAATCATCTTTTTCGCCGAGCTCTTTTTGAATAGCACGCATCTGCTCATTCAAATAATATTCTTTTTGAGTTTTCTCCATCTGCTTTTTGACGCGGGTGCGAATGCGCCGCTCAACCTGTAAAATCTCAATTTCAGATTTCATGTGGGCCAAAACCTTTTCAAGGCGCGCCGCTGGATCAATAGCTTCTAAAATCTCCTGCTTGTCTTCTAATTTTAAATTTAAGTTGACTACGATTGTATCAGCTAAACGAGACGGATCCTCTATCGCTGAAACCTGCATGATCATTTCAGGGTTAATTTTGCGCCCGAGCTTGACATAATTATCAAAAGTGGTTGAAACCGATCTCATCAAGGCTTTCAGCTCAGGTGTCAGATCAATGTTTGGTAAAATCTCCTCAACATCGACCAACATAAAATCATCTTGCTGGGAGAATTTTTTGATTCGCGCTCGCGCCTTGCCTTCAACTAAGACCTTAATCGGCCCGTCGGCAAGCCGAATTTTCTGAACAACTTCACCAAGAGTTCCGATTTCGTAAATATCTTTTGGTCCCGGGTTGCCATTACGAGAGTCCTTTTGAGCAACTAACATTATCAACTTACTTTCGCGATCGGCCTCTTCAATCGCGCGCACGCTTTTATCACGACCAACAAGTAAAGGCACAATCTGTTGTGGGAATACTACCAGCTCACGTAGGGCCAATAGCGGCACAGGATTTTTTATGGTTAATGACATTTAAATCTTAAAAAGTAAGGCATTAAAACAGCTTACACAGCTTTATAGTATCCTGACATACTATTTAATATATTAAGATGCTAAAAAGATAAGGGAAATATCAAAATAATCTCTTTAAAAAAATAAAATCTCAACTAGTCAGCCCTGAAAATACTCTAACTTCATAAAGCGTTAGAAAACAAAAACAAAGCTGTTAGATCGTTGGAAATCATAATAATGAACCTATATTTAATAGGTAACCATTACTCAAGCAAGATTCAAGATCAAAAAGACATTTTATAAATAGCACGTATAATAGATTATACGATTTTTAAAGATTTTAAATGAAAATAGAAAATAATCGAGCGGGCAAAATAGCAAAAGAGAAGAATTAAAAAATAATTCGCTCTCAAATAATAAATCATTATAGCCAACCTTGATCTTCAAAGAACTATAAAGAACTGAACTGATAATTAAGCTGATTCAGCCGCCGAATGCGAATAAACAATTAGTGGTTTTTCATCTTTCTGAATCGTTTCAGCTGAAATCACAACCTCTTTAATATCAGGTTGCGAAGGGATCTCAAACATCACATCAAGCATTGTTTTCTCTAAAATAGCTCGTAAGCCGCGCGCACCAGATTTTCGTTCTAGCGATTTTTTGGCTATTGCCCTAAGAGCATCATCAGAAACCCTCAGTTGTACCTGTTCAAACTCCAAAAGCTTTTTATATTGTTTAATGAGCGCGTTGCGAGGCTCAACCAAAATTTTCACGAGGGCGGCTTCATCTAGATCATCAAGTGTAGCAACCATCGGCAAACGACCTATAAATTCTGGAATCAAACCGAAGCGCAAAAGATCTTCTGGTTGAACCTCCGATAGCAAAGCCCTTCTCTGTTCAATTGTATCAAGCGCTTTGTTGGGCTTAGCCGTAAATCCGAGTTTTTTAACACCAACTCGCTGGCGAATCACATCATCTAATCCAACAAAAGCGCCACCGCAAATAAAAAGAATATTTGAGGTATTAACCTGCAAAAACTCCTGCTGAGGATGTTTTCTGCCACCTTTCGGCGGAACGCTAGCCACAGTTCCCTCCAACATCTTCAGCAAAGCTTGCTGTACTCCTTCTCCAGAAACATCTCGCGTAATCGAAGGATTCTCCGCTTTACGGGCAATTTTGTCGATCTCATCAATGTAAACTATGCCACGCTCGGCTTTTTCAACATCGTAATCAGCCGCCTGAAGCAAGCTGAGAATAATATTTTCGACATCCTCGCCAACATAACCAGCTTCCGTCAAGGTTGTCGCATCGGCGATTGTAAACGGCACCTGCAGAACGCGCGCTAAAGTTTGGGCAAGCAAGGTTTTACCAGTACCAGTAGGCCCAATCAACAAAATATTTGACTTTGAAATCTCAACGTCGCCACTAATGCCTTTTGTTTCAAGCCTTTTGTAATGGTTGTGGACAGCAACAGAGAGAACTTTCTTGGCGTAATCTTGACCAATCACGTACTGATCCAAAATATTTTTAATTTCTTGCGGACGCGGAATACGCGCCTTTGCTTGGGCAATATCTTGAGAGTCAACTTCTTCCTGAATAATATCATTGCAAAGCTCAATGCATTCATCGCAAATATAAACACCCGGACCAGCTATCAATCTGCGAGCTTCCTCCTGCGAACGATTGCAGAATGAACAGAAGAGATTTGTTGGCGTTTTAGAGTTCTTACTCACAAATTTTCCAAAAAATATCTAAACAATTACCCTCAATTAAGGTTATGCCTTTTTTAAGCTTTCACGTCTCTCAAAAACATCATCAATCAAACCATATTCTTTGGCTTGAAGAGCGGTCATAAAAAAATCTCGATCAGAATCTTTTTCTATCACTTTTAAATCTTTCCCGGTATGATGACTAAGTATTTGATTTATCTCCTTTTTAACACGAAGCATCTCGCGCGCTTGAATTTCAATATCAGAGGCTTGACCACTAAAACCACCTAGCGGTTGGTGAATCATAATACGGGCATGTGGTAGCGCCGTGCGCTTGTTTTTAGCCCCCCCAGCTAACAGAACCGCTCCCATACTAGCGGCTTGACCAACGCAAACCGTCGCAACATCAGGTCTGATATATTGCATTGTGTCATATATCGCCAGACCTGCCGCGACCGAACCTCCCGGACTATTGATATATAAATAGATATCTTTTTCCGGATCTTCACTCTCTAAAAAAAGCAGTTGAGCAACTATCAAATTCGCAACAACATCATTCACCTCCGTGCCAAGAAAAACAATTCGTTCTTTAAGCAACCGAGAATAAATATCGTACGACCTTTCGCCGCGACCTGTTTGTTCAATAACAAACGGAACATAAACTGAGTTTGTAACATCTGAAATCGACATAAATTAATTTAATCGAATCTTTAAGTGCAATCTAGAGAAAAAAGTTTAAACATCATGTAAGCTTTATGCTGGCCTTAAGTATATTCCACATCAGCAATCTCGCGCAACTGCTTAAGGAGTTTTTCAAATTTTATATCAGAAATTAAATTCTCTCTAAACTCTTCATTACTCAAAGCCTTCTTGATTGCCTTGCGACTGGCGCCATGCGTAGCGCCAATCATGGCAGATCTTAATTCTATATCAGGCTGTTCAACCTGAATATTATATTTTTCATATAATTCTCCAACTATCAGGGAGCGTTTTAAAATTTTCAACGCCTGATCAAGATGCTTATCTTTTAAGCTCTTTAGATCGTATTTTTTATTCTGAATATCTTCGTCAGTCAGCTCTCCATTGTTTTTGGCGATACTTAGAATCTGCTCTTCAATCCAAGTTTCCGGCAAATTGAACGTGTTTTGTTCTATCAAACTTTCTAGAACTTGGTGTTGAATTTTTTGTTCAAGCTGGCTTTCAGTCTCGCGCTCAAGCTGAGCACGCAAGGCGCTTTTTAGCTCCTCAAGCGTTCGCGCGTTATAGATCTTATTTTTCTCCAAAAATTCATCGTTAATTTCGGGCAATATTAATCTTTTAATCTTATCAAGACGAATTGTTTGCCAATCGAAAAATTTACTTTCAGCTGGTAGTTCTTTTTTCTCCCCTAGCTTCATCCCTATTACCAAAGAGGCAATCTCAGGATCTCCAAACTCGGTCAGATCAATATGTTCTTGATATTCTCTGGTAGCTTGATTGACGACGCCATCGCTCTTGCCATCTTGCAACCGTGGCCAGATAGTAACCTCGCAAATATCTCCTTTTTCGGGTTGCTCACGATCGCTAACCTCTTGCGGAGTGGCAAAGCGCGTCGCTATATTCCGAATCACCTGCTCTACTTGCGAATCATCAATCGGTTTTGGTTTTTCTATGGAGACTTTAATTTTTTCAAATTCTTTTAAAGGGAATTTTGGGAATATCCGAAATAGAACCTCTATTTTCATCTCGGACACCGCCCCATTAACAACACCTTGTTGGTTTGAATCGACCGCATCTTTTTCGCTTATCAAACCGTCTCGCTCATGAAGTTTAATGTTCGGCGGAGCGATCAATTTTAACTGCTTTTCGTTAACATAATCAGCCACCAACTTTTTAACCATCTGACTAAAAGCGGTTTCAAATATATCACTACCATAATGTTTCCATAAAATATTTGATGGTATTTTCCCAGGACGAAATCCCGGTATTTTAGCGCTCTTCATATAGCTTGCGGAAACACCAGCTATCCAATGATCAAACTCCTGCTTAGGCACTCCAAATAAGACCTTTAGGTTAAGCTGATCAATCTGCTCTTCTGTTTGTATAAAATTCATCAGAATCAACAATAAATTAAGGAGGGTAAAAAACTACGGGAAATTATAATCAACTATTAAAAATTAAGCAAAGATTTGGTTGTCGATACTGAACAAATATCAGGGCTTTATTTATCCTTGATAATATATTAAGTATATCTAGCTAATCCAAAAGATTTGTAATTTTTTGGCAATATATCTTTAAGGATTAATTTAAGGACGATACTGTGCGCGGGAGTGGTGGAACTGGCAGACACACTAGGCTTAGAACCTAGCGCCTCACGGCATAAGGGTTCGACTCCCTTCTCCCGCACCAGAATTTGACTTTCTGGCATTTTGAAATAAAGAGGTGTTCTTGTTTAAAAAAACAACAAAAACATGAATCATCTTATAGATCAAACGATCGAAAGCTACCAAAACAACTTTGACAAATACGTAGCGCGAACGCCCGCCGAGCCAAGTGGCGATTTTAAAAATTGGCTGGACTCTTTCTTATCAGAACTCCCCCAAAAAAGCAGAATTTTAGAGATTGGCTCGGCTACTGGCCGCGATGCCCGTTACTTTCGTGCGCACGGACACGAAACCTTATGCACGGACATTATGCCACAAGCCTTGCAACAACTTAGCGAAGACGGCTTTGAGACGGCGGTTTTCGATATCAGAGATCAACCCCACCCTGAATGGCTCGGACAATTTGACGGGTTTTTCGCAAATGGTGTCTTGCAACACCTTCCACCAAAGCTTTTAAAAAACACTCTCGCAAACAGCACAAAAGTTTTAAAAGAGGGAGGTATTATAGCTTTTTCCCTCAAAAACGGCATTGGTGAAGAGGTATCAATGGCAAAGCTTAAAGCCCCTCGATACTATTACTACTACCAAGAAACCGAAATAAAAGAGCTTTTAAAACAACTGCCAATAGAAATCATCGATGTAAATTATGGAGCCAATCAAAAATGGGTCCGCTTTATATGCCGCTTTAAAAATCGATAATCAAAGAAAAAACGGGGCAAAACACCCTAAACAAATCAGCTCAAATTGGCAGAAAAAGCAATGATTTTTTTAAAACAATATGCTACTTTTTGAGCATAACATAGATCAAAGAAACAACTTTGTCCAAATCTCTAGAGTAAACAAAAACAAATAAGTCTATAAAGCGCGCCAATACAAAATGAGTCAACTTCTTCTATTTGACATAAAGCCAAAATCGAAAGAAACACCACCTGAGGTAAAACTGCCTCCCACGCCAATTCAGCGCTTTGAAAACATCGAGCAAATAGCCGAAAAGCTCGAAATAAAGAGCTTTTTAAGGCTGAACGAGATCGGAAATTGGCAACCTTTGCCAGTTCAAACTGAGATCGCGAATCATCTTTTAACAGCGCTTCAAAACCAACAAGATCAACAGCAAAAAAATCTGGTAATAGAAGCTGAAACTGGTGGCGGCAAGACTTTGGGAGCGGCACTCCTTGCGGCTAGTGCTTTGGCGGACAACCGTCCCGTAGTTTTTATAACCCCTACACATGCTTTAGTCGAACAAACTACTAAGGAGTTTCAGAAATTCTTCAACAGCGAAAAAGCAGAGATTAAGGCAGTTACGGGAGAGCTTGGCAAAGCCGAAGAAAGGTTGCCGCAATATTCAGAAAAAATAACGGTAGCAACTGCCAGAGCATTCGCTTTAGACATCAACTACGCGATCTCAAACCCCGACTCTTGGCAAACAGATCTTTTTCTTGGCAAACTCAAAAACGCCCTCGTTATTATGGACGAAGGACACCGCATATCCTACATCGGCAGTGGTGGCAAGCAAGCGGGCCAAAAATTATCAGAAGCGGCTGAATATAGATTTATAGGAAAGCAGATTCCAGAGTTACTCTATGGCAACATCGCCTTAATGTCTGGAACCTTAGCCGGCAAAAAACTGCAAAGCATAATCAAAGAAACTCTCAAAGAGCCAAAACATTTAAAACCACCATCAATAGGGCGAGAAAAACGGCTAATAATTCACTCAATCGATCTCGATCCTGTTAAAGAGAAATTTCTAGAGGTTATCAAAAAACTTTACGGAAACACTGCAAAACGCGCCCTGTATTTTGCCAAAAAAATCGGCAACTACGATTTAACAAATCAACTTCTCGAGGCAAAACAAGAAAATACTCCGCAAGGCGAACTAAACATAGAAAAAACGGGTGAATTATCTATTCAGCAATTAATAGGTATTTTAAATACCGTAAGCAAACGCCAACCGAATCAAAATAAAACCAAAGAAGAGTGTGAACTTATCAGTGATTTGGGCGGATTGATTCATCTGCGACAACTTGAAAAAAACATTTATAGAAGCAGTAATTTTTCTTTAATAGCCACCAGCATAGAAAAATTCAAGGTCAACAAATCACCAAAATACATTAACCGCTTGTACCGTCAGCGCCCAGACGGCACTAACGAAGAAAGTTGGCCCCTTTTAGGAAAAGCTTTCCAAGATCTTTTAAAAACTTACCTTTCCGATCTTCCTGACGACGCACCGGAAAAAAGAACTCTCTTGCAAGCTTTTGCCCCATCACCAAACCTTTACAAACAAGCTTTGGCAAAGATCAAAGATCCAAACCCTAAAAAAAATAAAGTCGGAAGGGAAAAAACGAAAATAAAAACCCCTAAATGTTCTGAGGAAAATTCAAGGGATCAAATCGATCTTGAAAAGGTTTTCGCGCGCGACATATCAAGGGAAAATAGCAGAATGCGCGCTTTAACCTCCGAACTTGCTCTGTTTATTGATCAGCAATCATCAAATCCACAAGCCAAACCTCCAAAAGCAATTATTTATACCTACAACGTGCGCGAAACATTCTATCTGGCAAAAATGCTCAACTCCTACCTAAACGCTCCAAGCCAACAAACAACCAACAACGATCAACAACAAGCAAACATCCGCCAAGAGCTATTTTTACCCTTTTGCGGATTAGAAAACATGTCAGCTAAAGAACGAGCTGAGACAATCGAAAAATTTCGCTCGCGTGACGACATCATCGGGTTAATCGCCACTAACGTGATCACGGAAGGAATCGATCTGCCTCAAGTCCAAAGATTATTCTGCTGTAACTTTGACGGAATTGAAACTCAGGAAAAATTTGCTCAGCTGATTGGCAGGGTTGGAAGAGGTAAAAACGATCCCAAACAGGACGCACACAACTCGTCAACAGTTACAATCCTCTGTTGCGGTTCTAAGGATTACTGGAACGCTAAAAGAAAAATCAAAGGATATGAGAAGCAAACACAGCCAGATGCGGGAAAAGAGAGCGGCGAGCAACCAAATTACAATACAGATCAAAGACAACGGCGAAAGTCAATACGTCAATATGGCCATCCAACTCTATTTTAACTTAATGCGCCCTTAAGCAAATAAACAGGGGAAAGATAAAAATTGATAAAAATGGAATTTTTAAAAAGCCAAAAGAGCCTTTTGCCCTATATCTAGCCCCAAAATAACTGGCAGAATTACTATTCTATTTTATTTGATTTTAGTTGAATAGCAAAAAATATCAGTTACAATATTCCAGATAGATAGGTTGCCGTCTTGCTCTCAACTGTATTGTAAAAAGCCTATACTGAAGTAAGTTTTTATGTCGCTGTTTCCTAGCGCGTCTAACTCTACGCGTCAGCAATTAATTCAAAAACCACCGACAATTGAGGTTCTTTTAAGAATCAAAGAGGGGTTGGAACCTCATCACAAAGTATGCAAATCTAACTTAATGCTTTTTGAAGAACTACTTTCTTACCTCCTAAAATCCAAAAATAATTTAGAGCAAAAAAACTTAAATTTATTTCTGCGATCTGTTGAATTATCAAAAAAATTATTTGAACTCGTCGATAGTAATAACCATCAAGATCTACAAGACGCTTTTTACTCCTGTAGGGCTATTTTAAAGTTTTTAAAGTTAATGCTAGGAGTCAGAAATAACTCCAGCAATACCCTAACAAAACTTAAACAAGAACAAACATCACCACAGACCGATAAATCTAAATTACCAATTGCAAACAAAAACAAAATTTTCGGCTTAATCAAAAACACCAGCCTACAAATACAAATCAATAGATTGATACTAGATATCTTAAAAAGCAACAATCAAAATAACGCGCTAGATAATATATTACTATTTTTCCGCCTTACCTTGCCATTTGCGCCAAACGTAAATGAAATCGATGCAGATCTATTGCAACCAATTCCTGAGAAAACCACTGAGATTATAATGCGGTATTCGTTAGATGATCCTCGCACAACTATTATGCGTCTGCAAAAAAAAGATCAAAATTGGGAAGTTGTTCTTATAGAGGAAGATAATCCGAAAAGAGATCAAGCTTCTCAAATTAATCAAACTGTGCCTTTGCAATATGAAAATAAAAAAATAGCTACTTTACAATCAGGTTCAATATGCGTAGTTGGAAGAAACCTAAAAATAAATAACTTTTTAGGCTTTACTTTTAACTCCGAAATGCCAATGCTCACAACAGATCTAACAGCCGAAGATAATAACTTATTATATTCGCGCGGCGGCTTAATCGTGGTTTATGATAGAAAGAAAAATTTATGGATTTTTGATAAAGGGTTTAAAAACCCCATAACAATCCTGCAATGTTTCGAAAAGGAACATTTCCAAACTAGCGTGTACGATCCAAACTGGCTCCAATAGCTATAAATTCATACAGTATAAATCTGCCTTTTTCTATTGCTGATAGCGAATTTTTTAGGATCTTTTGCAAAACGACTCTTGCGATCTATGATAGCTAATAAGCAATCATCGTTCGCAAGCAAAGGTAAAAATAACTTTGTCTTATTGTAAAACTCTAATTTTGTTCATGTTTTCGTGAATGATTTGCTATAATTAAATTATAATACATTTTTATTTAACAACTATGCGCTGTTTAAGTCTTATCTGTTTGTCTCTCTCTCTTGCCGCCGTTGGCGCCACAAATCTTTTTGCTCAAACGCCCCCAAAAGGTATAGGATGTTCTTTGGTCGCTCGCTGGAGTTTTGGCGACACTTGGAAAACGTCTGACACTAGATCGTGCGGCATGACAACTCGCATGGCGAACCGCGCTTTTGTGCCGGGCCTCAGAAATCGCAGAACAGTCGCCAACATGACGCCTTGCAGCGGTTACGGCAGTAGAATCAGTTATTATTCCACCGGTGGCAGGTTCATAATGGGAGGGACAAGGCGCCCAGGCTGTCCAAACGGCCGCGTCACTTTTGATTCATGCCCGGGACCAATTCAACTTGCCAACAGAGGCATTCTTAGAATGTGGATGAAAATTCAAAGGAGAGATGGAGTTTTTGAGTGTTATTTTATACCTAACACTCGCCGCACTATAAGGAATGGACAGTTAGTTCCTCATAAGCTCTAAATTAGAAATTTTGCTTAGCTCTAACTATAAAGCCCTTTCAGAATAAAAGATGTTTAAAAACTAGGTTGGCTCTGGTCAAGCCGCAACTAGAAACTGGTCACGGACGCGTGATTCTTGCACTCATTTGGGCTTACTCGCTGTTTACCTACTAAGTTCTACCTATTTTTTAAATATTCTCACCAGCAACTTTTAGCAACTTACCTCGATTATAGGTAAGAGAGAGATACTTCACATTTACAAAAAAAATAAACGAATAATTAAAATGATACCCTTAATTGGAAGTCAACAAACAAATCATAATGAACCGATAAATCAAAAGGGCAACCAACAAAAGCAAAAGATCACTTATTATTCAAACAGCCCTTATTTGAAAGTGCCTCGCGGCCAGTTGACTTTCGATCTCGAAGGCAACGAAGGAGAGAAGTTTTTTTCACGGGTGGCTCATAAACCGCCGGGCGCGGCATCAGGAGTAACAATCGGCAGAGGTTATGACATGGGGTTTCGATCAAAGACAGAAGCCAAAAACGACTTAATCGCCGCTGGAGTGCCAGAAAGCGACGCTACGCTTTTGAGCGAAGCCGCTGGTCTCAGAGGAAATGATGCCGAGAAATTTTTAAAAGAAAACGACTTGCCGATTATCTCGCTACAAAGCCAACAAAAATTGTTCAGCCAAATTGTTTATCCAAAATACGAACAAGAAACGAAACGGGTAGTAAAAAACTCTCTTGGCGCAAATGGAGAGGAGATCTGGCAAAAATTAGATCAAAAAATCATCGATGTTTTGGTTGACTTAACTTATCGTGGAGACAACACGCCAGCAACCAGAAATCATTTTATTGAACCGCTTAAAAAAAACGATTTAGAAGGCTTCAAAAAAAAGCTTGCGGAAGGCGACGTTTGGCAAAACGTGCCTCCCTATAGGTCGCAAAGCCGCCTGCTATATTTGGACTCTTAAAAATAGAAATTTGCCGAATAAAAAGAACACCGCCAACAAACAACTCGCGAAATTCTATATTTTAATTATCGAATGAAATTACTTGCGCAAAATGCTCAGATCGTCCCCCTGAGCAATAACCTCAAAATCCGGAGAGATTAAATAAACTTGGGGAATTTCTTTGATTTTCAACATCTCAACCGCCTCATCTCGTGTATCGTTGCCAGAAAAACAATTGACTAAACCATCAAGCTTGTTTTCTTTTACTAAATTTAACCAACGATCATATTGAGTCTGCGGATCGACGCTGATTGTTATCAATCTAAAATCTCTATTTTTAGAGATAAATTGAGACAAATCACGTAATAGTTTTTTAGATTTATGACACCAAGTAGCCCAAACAATTACTCCAACATGTTCACCTCGAAAATCTTCCAGCGATCTATAATCTCCATTTTGATCTGTAAAACGTAACAGTGGGGCCGCCTTGCCCTGCCAATTATAGTTAGCGCTAGAGCAAGAAATTAGGAAAACACATAATAATAATTTTAATAAACAACCAGAAAACAACTTATTAAGCATCAGAATTCGAAAAAAAATAATCAGTATTTTAACCTCTGAAACAGAAAAATAACAAGCTTTATTCAGAACCTTTGTCGTCTTTGTCTTCAAATCCTAATTTCTTTCTGACCATCCAAAAATTTTTAACATACTCCGATCTCACCTCTGGATCTTTTTCCATATCAAAATGATCGGATATTATCTTAAGAATGGTCAGATCGTTAACATCGCTTAAAGATTTCACTATGCGAGAGCGAATTTCAGGATCTGGATGTTTTAACAGAGAGATCTTGCGAGCTAAAGATAGTTTATCAGTCCCATTTTCGGTAAGCAATTTGACAATTCGCGGCGAACTTTTAAAATAAAGTCCTTCGCTGACTCTGTCATCAACCAAAGCTAATTGAAAGGCATTAAGGGCTTTTTTTAAACGATCATCATCAAGATTACCGGCAACTCCAATTTCACAAAATGATTTCGCGTATCTGCCACGTCCTTTCCAACGATCAGCTGATCTCAGCCAAACTAATAAACTAGCCAGCGGTTCATCTTTGTTCTCTTTAACAACCAAACGATCAAAAGCATCCAAAATAAACTCTCCCTCGTTCGCTTCCGCACAAAGTAGTAGCAAAACTTCCTGATTTTGACGATCATACCAAGTAGAAAAAACGCTCAGCTGGGAAACGGCAACTTCTCCGGAAACGAAACGAACAATTGTGCTGACAACTTCATAAGGAATATCATCACGATTTTGTAAAACTTTTAATAAGGCTAGTTTCGGACCATTATAGATAGAACGGTTAATAATCCAAGAGATAACCAAGCGAAGATTAAAATCATTGCGTTCCGCTAAAGCTAACATCAACCAAGTCAATTCATCATCACGAATAAGTTCGCTTTTCTGAGCAGCATCATCTCCATATAAATTAGCAAGATCGGGATTAATGTAAATTAACGCTGGCAAACTTTTGTTAAGTAAATTTGAATTAGAATTTAAATCGCCGAGCAAAATACCTAGCAAATTGCCATACTTTTCATACTGCGTCGTATCGAGCGCCAAAGCGCATGTCAATAAAATAGCCGTTGCTCCAGCGCGCGCATAAACCGCTTTTAAAGATCTTTCTCTAGCTTGCCACGGTAAAGTAACATCTAGCGCGCGCAAAATATTAAGATATGCCTCTGGCAAATCACGTTCGTTAATTTTACCCAACCAACGAGAAACAACATCGACCGATCGCCTTAAACCAAGTCTCATCGCACGACTTAATATAATAGATTCAACTTTATGGCGACGATCTAGGGAACGCTCATTAACAGCCGCCTGCAACAGCGCGTCATAAGATACTGGATCATTGCTGGCCGCAAGTTTAATTAGCAAGCCTTCGTTAAAAGAGTTATTTTGCTTGGTCGCCAACTCTTGCAATCTTTCCGGTAAAACTTCCTGATGGGTTTTAATCGCTTTGGCGACCGGATCAGATCTTCTGTAAGACAAAGTAACCCATAAGCCCGCCAGAATTATAAACGCCAGAAAAAAAACAACGAATAAATGGCCTCTCTTTTTTTTAAAGCGGCTTTCCGCCAATGGTTCCGCGATAACACTTCCTAAGGCTGGCGTTGACAATAACCCGGAAATAGAGGTTGTCGAGGGTTTTCTTTTATCAGCAACAAAATTGCTCTCTCGAATTTTGCGGATTGATTGCAAAATCTCTCCGGCATCTAAATACCTCTCTTCAGGTTGCGGCTGTAAGCATTTAAAAACAATCTCCTCAAACCATAAAGGCAAGGGACGATGGCGATTGCGAATTGCTTTATAAAGATCCTCCGACTTAAGAGGATGACCTAACGGCATTTTTATCAAGGTTTCCGGAGCAAAAAGCTGAACAGATAAAACACCTAACGAAAAAACATCGCTCAGTTGATCACTAGCGCGCAACTTACCATAAAAAATTTCCGGCGGACAAAAACGAGCATAAGAGGCAAATTCTTTCGTTTGAAAACGAGCCGACAACTGTTCGCTTGAGCTTATTGGCGCTCCCAACAAACCAATCATTGAGATATTGCCATTTCTCTCAATCCAAAAAGTATTTGGACCAATATCGCCAATCGCCAATCCAAGTGAATGTATATTACTGGAGATTTTTAAAGCTAATGTAAAACGGCGTTCAGCTTCGTTTTGTTCGAGTAAGGTGTCATCCAAAAAAGATCCATCTCGCCAAGTTAAGGCCAAGAACAATTTAGATTCGAGGTTTAAACCATAACGTTCAATCTGAAAAGCTTCTCGTTTCAACCCAGCCATTCTTTTCAAACGGAATAATAGACTGCGCGTCGGTTGTGCGGCTGGATCTAAAGAATCATTGGAAATCCATAAAAATTTATCAGAGATCAAACTACTCAATTGATTTGATCTAAACAAAGTCGCATAAGGCGTGGAAGCGATTTTAACCGCTATTTTATACTCTTTATCAAGATCAACTAATTCAACGGTGGGATTATTGGTCATTAGACTAATTAGCTAAGCTTAAATTTCTCCCAAAGAACGAAGCTCAATTTCCGCTGGCAATTCGCTGTGACTAATTACCCTTAGAGCAATCTTATCAAGTGATTTTAGAAAATAAGACAATGAAGCTCTCTGCTGAGCTTGACAAACGACGGCGACTGGCAAAAGTCCATTTTTACTAATTCCGCTTAATAAAGAAACGATCCCCTGTTTCGCCGAGTTCATCTCTTCCGCACTGCCATCAATAATAAAATTATTTCCATCATAAACTGAATCAGCAAAAATTTCAGAAAGTTTTTCCGATAAAGTAAAAATTCTCAAGCTTGATGTTTGATCTTTGAGAAAATTTAAAACAGCCCCTCTTTTTTTCTCTCTGATAAATTGCAGTAAATCAAAAAAATCAATTTCTTGGGTTGAGTTAGCTCGTATATCATTGTTTGAACAATAGACGGCGACTAATTCAATAATTTGATGGAGATCTGCAATCCCGATGCGCTCACTAACCAAAAGTTGGCACAATTTACTAAAGTTAGGAAGATTAAGAAAGCTTTTACTTAACAGATCGCTCGCAATCCCCGGATGTCTCTTGTCAAAATTCTTAAGCAATTGATGAACATCGGTAAGCGTAAGAAAAGCCTCTGGCGTTTGAAAAATAATAGACAACAGATGGCGAGCAATATATCCTACCGGATCATAGTATAAAAATCCACCTGCTTCTAAAATCGCGTTGGTTGCTGTGTTTTGCGGAGCCCAAAAAACTCGCAACCCGCTGACCGGATCGATCTCGGTTTTAATAATATCTAAACCAAGTGCAAAAGCTTGTTGAGGATTCACTAAAACAAAAACTCCATCTAATGGAACCTCTCCCCTAAAAATCCGCGAACTGCCGATTGCTATTTGATACCCGCCAACGCCAAGATCCGGACCACTCTCGACTCTCGGCAAAGCAAGTTGAAACCCTAACTTGTCAGCAACTTCGCTAGAAAGGGTCTGAAAAGCTCGAGCCAATTCGTTTTTGTTGGAAATATATATTTTATAAAGAGTTTTTGCGTCTAAAAAAATTCTAAGTTGATGATTCGCTGGCGCACTAATATCAATTAAACTTTGCTCGCCAGTAGCTCCTATCGGCAACAACAGTGGGTGAGTGTTCTCATGGTCGGTTTTTTTACTGGTTTCGTGCGATGAGTGACTTTTATCAGATTGTAATCTTAAAATACGTGAGCCGAAATAAACAAGCAGGGCCCCAACGACAAAAAAAGGCGCGAATGGCAAACCGGGAGTTAATCCTAAAAATAATAAACAAGCGCCACTCAAAAATAAAACAGCCGGATTATTAAAAAGTTGGCGTGTCAGATCGGAACCAAGCGACGAATAACTAGTGCTGCCCACTCTCGTAACTACAATACCGCAAACTATCGATATTAAAAGAGCCGGAATCTGATGAACAAGACCATCGCCAACTGTTAATGTTGTATAAGTATGAACTGCTTCTTGAAAAGACATTCCTCCAAGTAAACCAATTGCCAAACCACCAACAATGTTAATTGCTATGATAAATAAACCAGCTATCACGTCCCCCTGTATGAAGCGGCTAGCGCCATCCATCGCTCCGTAAAATTGGGATTCTTTACGAAGATCTTCCCGTAAATTTTGGGCCTGTTGCGGGTTGATTACGCCTGACCGTAAATCAGCATCGATCGCCATCTGCTTTCCCGGCAAAGCGTCCAAGGCGAACCTAGCAACCACCTCAGAAACGCGAGCCGCTCCTTTGGCAACAACAATAAAATTGACAATGGTGATAATAATAAACAGCAACAAACCTACGATAATTTCACCTTTAATTAAAAAGGTGCCGAATGCCTGAATAACATTACCAGCATGCCCTTCAGTTAAAATTAAACGAGACGAAGCAACGTTTAAACTGAGACGATACAATGTAATCAATAACAACAAAGAGGGAAAAGAAAGAATCGATAAAGGATTAGCAAAATATAAACCAACTATGAATAAAACCAATGAAAAACCGAGATTAAGCACCAAAAGATAATCGAGCGCTATAGGCGATAAAGGAATCACCAACATTACAGTAATAGCCAACATCAATATAGCAAGAGCTATATCACTCCGATTTAATCGATTACCATTTGGCAAGTTACTCTTTATCATTTAGCCGATACCTTTCATTAACTGTAGTCCAAAACCCGTCAACAAAATCACCAGAAAGCCGGCAAACACCAAAGCCACGGGTCCAGTCGCCACCAGCTCAAGTTTTTTAATACGCCCTTCTATGTTTGTTTCTCTTCTGCCAGAAACGGATTCGCTAAGTTCTGCAAGCTGCCGTGAAATTTCGCCGCCATGTTTTGCCACCTGCGCGAGCGCCATAAAGGCATGTTTTAAATCATTATTTCCTGAACGTTTACCGACTTCATCCAAAGCCGCATCTAATGACAAACCTGATTTAACAAGAAATTCCACATGCTTTAAAAGCTCGGTCACGACATTATGAGTATCGCGCTCGTCAGCCATCTTGACAACTTGTTGAATACAGGGACCAATATCGAGACCACTGCTCACACCAATTGAAATTTGCTCGATAACCAGAGGCAGATAATAAAGAATTTCATCAGCCCGAGCTGAAATCCTGCGATCGAGAAAAAGATTTGGCAATCTATAACCAGTTAGAGCCGCCAAAGCTCCAATCAATAGAGAGAGATCAAAATCAACTCTAATTTTTTTATACAGCAATAATACGCTCAAAACAAAGAAAATAACCGCCAAAACTTTTTTTTGCGCTTTAAACTCTACTTGTTCACGCTGGGAAAAAATTCCAGCATGATAAAAAAGTTGTTCAAGAGTAAGAGTATGCTTTTTGCGCTTAGCAAGATTTGCCAAGACCTTTGCTTCTAAATTACTAAGTTCTTGATTATTCAGTTTGTCATTCTGATCATATTCACCTGATTGACCGCCAACTTGAGCAGAATCTAAAGCGGTGCGTAATGTTTGTATAGTTTCTCGGTTGCGCAAGCGCAAATAAAAATAAAGCGCAGCCAAACCAAGTCCTCCAAATATTAGCAAAAACAAAAGAAAGATTAGAAAACTTTGTTCGCTCATAAATTTATACTTTAATTTTTGTTACCTGCCTAATCCAATACACAGCCAACAAAATCACGGCTACCGACGTTTGCCAAATTTCAAATCCAAATGGGTTTTTAAAAGTGCCTATAACCGCCTCCGGATAAACAAAATAAAGATAAACCTGCAAAGCTAGCAAAATAAGAATTATTATCACGATTGATCCTCTCTGCATACCAACGGCGGCAACCGCCGAATGCCTAAAGTATTGCCTGCGTCTAACCTGTTTGGCTAAACGCTCTAAGGTGTCGGACAAAGAACCACCAACTCGCTTGCTAAGCAGTAGCGCCTGCACGAATAATTCGATTTCCGGATGGTAAATGTCCTCTCCAAAATTTCCAATTGATCTCTCTTCAGAAACACCCAAACGCAATCTTTCTATCATAAGCTCAACCTGTTGGCGCACGAGAGAAGTTTCCTCCAAACCACTGGCTGCAGCTTCAATCGCCTGAATGCTATTCATACCTGTCTTGAGCAAACCAATTAAAGAGAGCAAAAATGGCGAATAGTCGCTGTCAAAGGCTTTAAATCGCCTGTCAACGCTTAAGTTTAATAGCCAGCGCATAAAAAGAGGACCAACCAATAACGACAAACCTTGAATGACAATATTAAAATAAGTTTGCGCTATAACAAAAGCAACTAAGCTAATTAGTAACTCGCTCAGCCTAAAAATTGCTGGTGGCATACGCCAACAGCCATATTTGAGGAGCTTAGGCAATGTCAGCTCTGAAGATAAAATCTTTGTTTGTTCGCTAATATTGCCAGTAGAAAAAATTTTCTGTGCTAATTTAGAGCGCTCCTTCTCAGCCTCTTGAGAAACACCACGCTGAGCAAGAACAAGATTTTTTAATTGGCTTTTAAAATGACGATCGCGAAAAAGTGGAATCCTATTTTCAAAAAAATAGATACTAAAAAAAACAAAGGCAATGACTGTCAACAATAGACAGATAACCAAAATAATATTAACCGTGGTAATCACTGTAATCTCATCTAAAAATTGCCTTTTCGAGCATCTTCAATGATAAAATAGCCCTTAGTTAAGATGCAAAAAAAACTATTTTTGGAGAGAGATTAGTTTATTATAGCGAAGAAGAGAGACAATTTAAAAAGCGGTTTGATAGAACGTAGTTTGATTGGCTTGTATTAAAAAATTTATTCTCGCCATCCGCCACGCCCACCAAGTCCCGAATCACTACCACTATAAGGAGTATTAAAACCGATCTCTCGACCACCCTGTTTAAGATCTACCCCTGATTCAAGCAGAAAATCATCAAAGTTACTGCTCCATGAGTTAATCTGCCAAATCGGATTCGCTCCCCGTTTCATCTGAGTAAATATCGGTTTAATCTGGATAACACCCTCAACAAAATGACCAACTTCTATGACCTCACCAATGCGGGGTTTACCACTACCCTTTTCCCTATGCAACCAAACAATAGAATCCACTGCTAGCGAAATTTGTTGGCGAATAATGTCAATAGAGACAGATTTCTGAGCTCTACCCAATAAAGCTTCAAGACGCACTAAGGTTTCTCGCGCCGATCTGGCGTGAATAGTTGACATACCAACATGACCAGTTTGCGCACTCTCTAAAAATGCTTCAGCCGCCAAAGGGCTTCGCATTTCTCCCAAAATGACCCGATTTGGAGTCATTCGCAAAGTTGCTTTAATATGCTCCTGCAAAGTCACCTCGCCAACACCCTCAATATTAGCGCTGCGCGCTATTAAAGAGCGAAAATATGGGTGAGGAAAATTTAACTCTGGCGTATCTTCAACTGCCACGATTGACTCATCCAAACCGAACTGTGTTCCCAAACACCGCAATAAAGTAGTTTTACCAGTACCTGTTTCGCCAGCTATAATCATTGTCACTTGAGCAGAGCGAGTCAGCGCCGCTAAATAATCAATAATCAAAGGTGGCGCTAGTTGATAAGCGACTAAAGTTTCAATATTATTCTCCAACATCCGTGGAATACGGATCGACAAAAGGGGACCTCGCACTCCACAAACGCTCTCATGGATCGCACAAATACGAATTCCGTTAGGAAAAGAGGCGTCAACTGTATGCTGTTGAGTTGACAAAGATTTTCCTAAACGCATAAGAAGCCTGTCAATAAAAGCTTGATAAGCTTGCGCGTTTGGCCAGTGTACACCTGTTGTTTCACATGACTTGCCCTTCTGTAAAACGACCGTCTGATAATCATAAACATGAATATCAGTAATCTGACGATCCTCGATCAGTGGCTGCAGAGGACCCCAGCCCATCAGATCACGTTGCAAGGTGATAATAATATTAGCTCTCTCAATATCATCTACTGTGTCCCCTCTTTTTCTAATAACTCGCTCGACAGCTTCGACTATGTTTTTTTCGGCTATCGTATTGGTAGCATTAGCTCCCTGTTGCAGCTGATAATCACTACCGAGCTCTCTTTTAGCTTCTCGCAAAATGGTGGCGGCTAAAGCTGATAGTTGGCTACGCGTTTGCTGTTTGCCAAGAGCATGCGAAGTACCAATAACAGTATTGGCTATAGTACTAGTAGTGTTCGAAGATCCAGTTAGAGTTGGCCTCGGCTGACGAGGCGTATCAATTAACTCCTGAGATTTTTTTGGAGTCTCTGTTTTTGCCACTTCCGCTTCCGTGATGTTTTCAACTTGAGGGTTTTTAGGCTCTGATTCAATCAAGCTTCTAGATATACCACGGTGCTGAGTAGCCCTAGTCGAAAAAAGCCTCGATAAGTCCTCGTTGTTTTTACTATTATCTTTTGAATCGCTCATTGCCGAATTAATTTTTTATCTATTTATTCTTCTGCTTGCGACCTAGGGACCAACTCTCCATCAGCTGTCAAACAAAGCTCTTCACAAACTTTTCCCTTGCAAGTTCTGACTTTAGCGCTACATTTATTATTTTTTTTCTGTTCAAGATTAGGCTGTTTTTTATCCAATAAATCCTTAACAGAGATCACTGAACCGCCACTACCCTTGCCAGTATCACTCGCGCCTCGCAGTGACAAACTTAAAGTTCCAGTCAATGAAGCAAGTTGGATCTTGTTTGCCTCCTCTGCCGTCACAAGCAAGGTTACAGTACTTGGCACAGTTGCTACGGCCCCCAAAACCCCCACAGGCGCGGCTTCAGAACTTCTCTCGGCGGAGAGAATTTTTGCGTTCTCAACAATAACTGACAAACCTTGCTCGTCGCCTACTCGGGTTGCCCAAACGACATCAACACGCGCCCCCGGAACCGCCCAACCCTCAACAGCGCTTTTGGCATCAACTCTAATAGTCACGGCGCGGTATCCATCCGGAATACTGCTGGTTATATTACTGATTGGACGAACTGGAGTTACAAAATCCTGATGCAGTGGTTGATCGGCTATAATCAAAGCGCGAGCGTATTGTCCCTTAATCTGCTCAAAATCCCGAACAATCCCAGTAGTAAGCGAAATTTTTGGTCGATTTTCCCGACGAAACATCCCCGGTTCAAACGGTGTTCCCTGTTCAATTTTACGGACTGGAACCAAAACCGGCACCAATTCGATCTGAGCCTCCTGATAAACTACGGCTTGATTGTTGAGATTATTTTTATTTTTCTTTGCTGTTGCAAGCAAAGCTACCCCAATAAAACCAGCAATTACAAGCAAAGATAAACCAGCAAGTAAAAATAGACGAGCTCTATCCGCTCCTAGTGGGCGGCCACTTCCTCCTCCAAAGCGCCGGGGCAAAGCCAAGGCAAACCTCCATTATTAAAAGGATCAATCCCTCTTAAATATCGGAAAATCCTTTATAAAATTAAACTCTTTTCTAAAAATAAAAAAACATCCTCAAGATATTAAGATGCTTAAAGAAATAAAAAATTTGCAAATCAGTACAATCAGATAAGATATGAGTAAACCTAGATATAACCCAGAAAGACAAGATACAGAGGGGGGGTATTTTTGCTTAGGAAAAAATTCAACTTCCTTAGTTGAACGAAAAGAATTTATTAGGGGGTAGGTGTTGCGCCAGCAGCCTGAATTTCATTGCCAACGGCGTTAAACTTATCAGAAACTTGAGTGCCAAGCTTAGTTAAAGCTACAATAGCAACAACCGCTATTAACGCTATCAATAAAGCATACTCAACTAAAGCCGCTCCTAATATTTTATTTTTTAATGTAACTATTTTTATATTTTTGTTTTCTGCTTTTACCATAAACTTACCATAGCCGAACAATAATAATAGCTTTATAAGTAATATACCACATACAGTTGGTTATTGAGAAGCCATAAATCCACTATTATTTTTTCTTCCAAAAAGCTTTCCAAACCATCCCCCATTACCTCCATCTCCAGAACCGCCCCCCGAATCAGCTTGGGGCGCAATCCTCTCTTGAGAATTTAATGATATAATACCCAATTCGCGGCTAATGCTTTCAAGAACCTGCCTAGTATTTTTTTGCCCCATACTATAAAGAGTACGTCCTGAGCCCGGCCAAAAAGCCGCTTTAGGATCGTTCGGTACCGGAGGCAGGCGCCAAGGAGCTTCTCCCAAGTTGTGTGCTGGCTCTAATTCAGTAGCAATTTGCGAAACACCTAACAAAACTCCGGAATATGGGTTTACCAAAAACAAAAGACGATCAACGCTGCCAATTAAGGTTTTTATAAAAGTCAAATATAGATCGACCGCAGTTAAACCAAGTATCGTGTCATCAATCACGAACAACACAATATCGGCATTGCGCAAAATAGTTCCTGTCGCTGGCCCTAACCGGCCGGCAGTATCAACAATAATCACATCTGACATTACTCTAGCAAGTTCAATAATTCTCTGAGTAATCGCCATGCTATCGGTATGACAAACAAGATCCATGGATTCAGCCATTCTATCAGGAGGCATTAAAACTGAAACTTCGTTGCTTACTGACACCAAAGCGTCTTTTAAGGATTCGCGAGAGATTTCGCGACTGCCATTGAGCCAAGCGCTAACAACCCGCGCTTCAGATCCATTTACCGTTAAAGAGCGGCTTAAATCGCGGGTCTCAACGTCCATATCCCACAAAATTGCCCGCTTATTATAAACGCTACACACTTCGCCTAGCGCGGCGGCAATAGAAGTAGCGCCAACGCCTCCTTTAGCATGAGTTATTGCTATTAACTTACCTTCGCGAGTTCTACCCTCGCGACGGAATTCAGCATGAATCGCGACCAACTCTTGTAAAAAATCCAATGGACTAGCGCTGTCGGGAAATACCTTTCTGACACCTGCCGAATGGGCGGCGCGAAACGCTCCACCGCCGTACTGCTCGTCGCTAACGAACATGATGATATGTAACCAAGGCATAACTGACATTGATTGGCGTGCGATAACAATTGCTTTTTCAGCCAAACCAGAACCAAGCACTAAAACATCAGCGTCTTGTAAACGCTCGGCAAAATCTTTTTCGCCAACAAGTTTAACGCGCAGATCGAGCATCTCCATATCGCTTTGGTTAAAAGACTCTATCCGTTTCGCGCAAAACGCTTGTTGTTCTGTGGTACTATCTACTATTAAGAGTTTCATAAAAGATTAGGTATGAATTCTAATCGGCAATCTTCGGAAAAACCATAAGTGGAAGTCATAAAAGAAACTCGTAAAAATTACCTTGAAAACTAATTTGCCTAGTTTTTGATTCAAATGCTAGAGTAATGATTCAACAAAGCAAAACGAAACTGCGTTTTATTTAATTCTTTTTCCATGCCACAACCTTTAGCAGATAAGTTAAGGCCTCTTGCGATAGAGAATTGCGAATTGTCGAATATTAGTGATCCCGAATTGATTAGGATTTTAACTAATAAAGAAATTCAAAAGCCACCTATCAATTCAATGATCTTCTGGGGACCTCCAGGTTCAGGCAAAACCACTCTGGCAAGATTGATCGGCAAACAATCAGAAGAGCAATTTATTGAATTATCAGCCACAGATTGCGGCGTCAAAGAGATTCGCGAAATAATAACAACTATAGAGCAAAACAAAAAGTCAACTATTGTTTTTCTTGATGAAATTCACCGCTTTAATAAAAACCAACAAGATATCTTGTTGGCTAGTGTTGAAAAAGGTTTATTAACTCTCATAGGTGCTACCACTGAAAATCCTTCCTTTTACATCAATCAAGCTTTGATTTCACGGGTTAGAATAATTCAGTTTTTCTCTCTTAATCATGAAAGTTTGCAAAGAATTTTGGACAGAGCAGCCAAAATTTTAAACATTACTATTGAACCATCCGCCAGTTCAGTCTTACTTGAACATTCAGGAGGTGACGCTCGTAAACTATTAAATATCCTTGAAAGAATCTCTATTGATTGCGCGGACAATATCGCTATTAGTAGTGATACGCTCAAAACAAAACTCCCTAAAGAGCGGACATTGTTTTATGATCGACAAGGCGAAGAGCATTACAATCAAATTTCGGCTTTTCACAAAAGCTTGCGAGGCTCGGATGTCAACGCCGCTCTTTATTGGTGCTTTCGCATGATCGAAAGCGGCGAAGATCCAAGGTATTTGCTCCGTAGAATGCTTAATTTTGCTGCCGAAGATATCGGCAACGCTGACCCAAGAGCCTTGCAACTGGTGGTAGCAGCAGCTCAAGCTCATGACATTATGGGACTGCCTGAATCAAAAATAGTGCTTGCCCAGTGCGTCGCTTATCTCGCCACCGCTCCAAAATCAAACGCCAGCTATGTCGCGCTTCAGAAGACATTAAATGCCATTAAACAACATCCTAAAGCCGAAGTACCATTACAACTAAGAAACGCACCAACTCAACTAATGAAATCTTTAGGATATGGAGAAAACTACAGCTATCCACATAACTTTGACAACGCTTATATTGGCGGAATCCAATATTTGCCAAAACAAATAAAAGATCCAATTTTTTACGAACCGGTTGAAAGAGGTTATGAAAAAACGATCTTAGAAAGAATGAGATATTGGGAAAGTATCAAACACAAGAATTAAAAAAGTGGTTACCAGTGATTCCGTTACCAAGTTAAGCAACCTTGCTGTAAGCCTCTTGCAAAGAAACAGAAATTGTTTTAGAAACGCCCGCTTCTGGCATTGTAACACCAATAAGTTTTTGAGCGTTAGCCATTGTAAGCTTATTGTGAGTAATAAATAAAAACTGGGTTGTTCGTTTCATGCCGTTAATCAATTCCAAAAAACGCCCTAAGTTGGCATCGTCCAAGGGCGCATCAACCTCATCTAACACACATAACGGACTTGGTCTTTCTAAAAACATGGCAAAAATCAGAGAAATAGCCGACAGAGCTTTTTCGCCTCCCGATAAAAGCTCAAGGTGTCGAAGTTTTTTACCGGGTGGACGAACAGCAACTTCAATTCCGCTCTCTAAAGGATTAGCAGGATCAGTAATTGTTAATTCTGCCGAGCCTCCGCCAAAAACTTTTGGAGCAAGAATCGAAAAATTCTTGCGAATTGCCACGAAGCTTTTTTCAAAACGCTCCCGGCAAAGAGCAACCAAAGCATCAATAGTCTCTTTCAGATGAGAAAGAGCGTTTTTTAAATCCTCGCTATGAGAGGTTAATTCTTCTAATCTGGCATTTTCTTTTTCATAGAGTGAAATTGACTCTGGATCAACTTCCCCCTCCTTTGCCAGACGAGCACGCAACCTTAAAAGCTCATCTTGTAAAATCTCTCTATTTTGCAAATCTAACTCTTGTCGTTCGACAGATTGAAAACTATTACCGTTCGAGGTTGAGTCAAATTTATCTTTTATCTCAACCCCATAACGGGCAAAGTAACTCTCTCGTAAATTATGTATTTCAAGTTTGTTTTTCTCTATTTCAATCTGATACTCTCGCTCTTCGGCAGAAAGCAAATCTAATTCTCGTCGCAGTTCAATAGCTCTCTCATATTGAGCATGTTGCTCTGAATGGAGGGTGCGTCTGTTATGCGTTAGTGAGTCGATTTCAGCTGTGACAAGTTGCTGTCTGTTCACAATCGGCGCCAATTGATTTTGTAGCCGCTTGTTGACTACGCCGAGCAATTCTTGCTCTTTCGCCGTATAAGTCTCTAATTTGATCCTGTTATCCTCTAGTTTGCCTTCAATTTCGACAAACAGCCTCTCAATTTCATGAAGATTAAAATTATTCGAATGAATTTGCGATTCAATTTCTCCGTGGTTTTTAAGAGCCGCTGTTAGTTCAATCTGGTAAACGCTACTTTCGCTTAAGGCGACATCTTGCCGCTCCTTCGTAGTCTTTAACTGCTCTCTAATTTTTGCGAGCTTTTCCCGTTCTCCATCCAAATGCAACTCTAATTTCGCTTTTTCAGCCAATAAACTATCTCGAGTTGAAATCAAAGTTAGACGATCTTCTTCATTGAATCTAGTATAAACAACCGTGTTCCACCGGCAAACAACTCCGTCGGTAGTGACCATGCAAATTTTCTCAATATCAGAGCGCGCCACACCAGAGTTTTGTAGTTTTTCAAAAAAACTGATTGCATCTTCAACTGTTAAACAATGATAAAAATTAGCCAATAAGCTATCAAGTGTTGGCAAAAATTTCGGATCAACCTCTATCAAATCAATTAACCTTGAGGAACCAACAATGCGTTCTAACTCTATTGGCAACTCAACAAAGTTTGTGCTAGTAGTTTCAGTTTTTTTGAGCAAAGAGATTTTTTGCCTTAAATCTTCAGGAGAAAATTCTTCAACAAGCTTAGCATTTAAAAGCTCTCGCAACGCTACTTGAACAATTCTCGCATTATTTTTGGAGACTTTAAGCAGATCGCTAAAATAAAAGTCGTTGCTATTTATATTTTGGCGAACAGTCAACAACTTTTCTTGGAGCCCTTGGATATCAGAATCTAACCGCGCAATTTCTTTCTCTGTCAAATTTACTGAAACTACGAGCTCACTCTCAAGATCTTTTTGCTCAGTTAATTGATTGGTTAGAGAAACTATAGAATCTTTCTTGGTTTCTCCCCGATCTAAATCTTCAATCAATAAACGCGAATTATCTAAGGCAAGTTTCAGATCTTTATTATGTTGAATTAACTGATACTTTTTTGCTTCTAACTCAAGTTTACGAACCTGCTCTCGCTTAGCGCTTTCATTTAAGGAGCTGATGTTTTCCCTTAACTGAGAAAGTTTAAACTCATTTTCAGCCAAAGTCCTTTCTATTTTGAGATGTTGTTCTTTTAATTGATCTTGCTCAAAACGCTTCTGCTCTATCTGCTGATCAATTGTTTCAAAAGACTTTAGCAGTTGCTTTTCAAAACCAGAAAGTTTTTCCAATTCAAGCCGAACCTGTTCTAATTTTTGATTAACTTCTATATTCTTCTCTCTTCTATAAGCTTCCCTAGCAAAAAGAGAGTGCAAATCGGCAGTAGTTAAAATGGTGTCAACTTCAAATAATCTGTTTTTTAAAGCATCTCTGTCCTTTGCCCTCATAGCTTGCCTACGCAAAACCGCAACTTGCCTAGATAATTCGCTAATAATATCAGTAAGTCTAAGCAAATTCTGCTCGGTCTCTTCGAGCCTACGACGCGCAGCTGATATCTTATCCCTAAAACCAGCAACCCCAGCGGCTTCTTCTAAAATCAATCTAATCTCTTCCGGTTTAGAAGTAATAATTCGTGACACCTCTCCTTGCGCAATAACCGCGTAACTTTTTGAACCAATGCCAATCGCGCGAAATAGATCCTTAATATCTCGCAAACGACAAGGAACTTTGTTGATTAAAAATTCGGATTCTCCATCACGATAAAATCGCCTCGTTACTTGAATTTCATTGACTCCCTTGAGCCAAGCAAAACGACTAGCCAAACCAGTAGAGTTATTAAAGTTTTTGCTATTATTGGCGTGATCTTGGAAACCTTGGCTTAAAAACCCCTCGCCAACTGGTTGCGATTGTAAAAATTGTAAATTTTTTTGAGAATTTTCGTTGTCAACTTTTCTAGATGGTGTTACTTCCGAAGAGAGCTGATCGGCTAAATTCAGTGAGGCAGTGGCTTTTTCAAGCTCTATCAAAATCTCCTCGATCCGCAAATCAGGTTCAGCTATATCATCAAAAATGTCGCTTTTATCTGTTCTAATCGTTAGAATTACTTCCGCAAGCCCGAGTGGACGATGTTTCTCTGTACCATTAAAAATAACATCCTCTAAAAGATCGCCCCTTAATTGGCTAGCTCGATTTTCTCCTAAAACCCAACGAATCGCGTCAACTAAGTTTGATTTGCCACAACCATTTGGTCCAACAACCGCCGTTAAGCCTGCCTCAAGGGGCAAACTTAACCTCTCCATAAATGATTTAAAACCGAAAATTTCTAACTGACTTACAATCACGTTATTTTACAAGAGAAGGTTAAAAAATTTTTCAGCTTTCAATATAAAATATACTAAGCATTACTCGCGGTGGTTTCTTTAATATCCTTCAGCAACCAACCATCAGACAAAGAAAAGACCCATTCTTGGGTCTCATACCTATCCTGCACTATAAAAACGGGCACATCATAATATTTTATCTTTGCTCGAACGAAGGCTTGTCGAGAATCGGGTGAAAAATCAAGAAAATCAACTTTACCCTCTAGCAAGCGACGAGTTTCACTGCTCACGATCAAATTAGGAAGTAAACGATTTTTCTCTTCGGGCAAAACCAATCCGGACAAAGTTGTCTTATTACCCCAATAACGAAGATCGTTAAATTCTTTGAGCTGTTTTTGCAAAGCAGCTTGCCGATCCGCCGGAGAAAGACCGAGTTCTTTGACTGCGGATATCGTCGGCGCCAAAAAGCACCCCGAAAACACCATTATTATTCCAGAAAAAAGAGCTATTTTAAGAATTTGACGCATGAAAATTACCTTTAGTACCAAAACACAAGTCTAAGATAAAATAATGTTTAGATCAAAACCAGATGAATTCTACTATTCCTTAAGAAACCTTAAATACTTTGTCGTTATCAGCAAAACAACAACTCCTATTATTAGCATAAACTTTTAGCTTTTCTAATAAGTTAGCGATAAAAGCATCTGTTAAAGTATCACAACAATCAACCTGCTAACCTCTCAAACTTTTCATCAGTTCACGAATGTTGCTAAAAATAAACTAATAAATCTCCTAAATCCAACATAAAAAAATTGCTCTAGAGATTTCGCAGGTAATCTAATCAAAGAAACCCATCAAAACCCCTAGAGCAACTCTACACAGCAACTAAACAAAGATAAAAAACTAAGCGGCGCTCAGTGTCCGCTTAAGCTCTATTGCTTATCTTCGTTTTGAACTTTTTTTAGTTGCGGATTTGCTACGGCTTGAAAACTTTGTTTTAGTTTTAGTAGTCACAGCAGACTGCTTAAGACCACCTTTTTTAAAACCAAATTTAGTTCCGGTAACATTCCTATAAGGTCTAAAGTCAGTTAACATAGTTTGAAATGTGGCTACCTTAGCTGCAGCTGGAGTAAACTGTACTGATCTAGCTGTTCCTTTAACATGTCTTCTCTTTAAAAGATTTTCACGAGCATATTTCATAATTAAAGGTTTTAAGGTTGCCGGGCTTACTCTCGTTTTCTCTTGAATTTGACGAACAGTAAACCACTTACCAATATGCCGAGTAATTTCAGCATCTACTTTTGCTCTTACAGATTGTGCCATTTTAATAAAATAAAAAAATAAAGTTAAATTAAATGCGTTGTCGCGATTATGGATATAACACCACTTCGCATATTACACAATGGGTATATTAAATATTTTTAATCTTAACTCAGTGTTCTATAAAGGAACTTGAGACACCCGTTACTATGTTTTTTACTCTGACTTATGAATATTTTCGTTAATCCAGTTCACAACTTCGGTTGTTGAGGTGCCTGGCAAAAACAACTCCTTAACTCCTAACTTTTTCAAGGCTAAAACATCATCTTTAGGAACAATACCGCCGCCAAAAACAACTATATCTTCTGCTGAACGCTCTTTAAGAGCATTCAGCAAATCAGGAAAAAGAGTCATATGTGCCCCAGATAATATACTAAGACCAATACAATCAACATCTTCTTGAATAGCAGTCGTAACCACATTCTCAACAGTTTGATGCAGACCCGAATAAATAACCTCCATACCAGCATCGCGCAGGGCGCGCGCTATTACTTTTGCGCCTCGATCATGCCCATCTAAACCTATCTTCGCAATTAAAACCCGAATTGGTCTCTTAGACATAAAAATAAAATATCAATTTGCCTCTTCGAAAACTACTCAAAACCAGGATCAGAATATATACCAAATGTCTCTCTAAGTATATCAGAATACTCTCCTAGGGTTAAACCATTATCCACTGCTTCTATTAACTCCGGCATTATATTGCCGCCTCTTTTTAAAACATCTTCAAAAGCACGCCTAGCAGAGAGGTACTTCTTTGAATCACGCGACATCTTAAAAGATGCCGTTCGTTTAGCTTGCACCTCTTCTGCCTGATAATCAATATTTAATATAGGAATCTCTTGTTGTTCAAGTTCGTCAACAAAGCAATTGACACCAACTATCGATTCTTCCAAGCGATCAAGTCTCTGCTGAAATCGGTAAGCGGCCTCAGAGATCTCTTTTTGCGGAAACCCAATTTCCACAGCTTTCAACATTCCACCAAGCTGATCAATCTTAGAAATATACTCCATAGCTTCGGCTTCTATCTGATCAGTAAGCTGTTCGACATAATACGAACCGCCTAGCGGATCAATCGTATTAGTGACGCCGCTCTCAAAAGCTATAATTTGTTGAGTGCGAAGAGCCACTTTAACAGCCTCCTCAGTGGGCAAAGAAAGAGTCTCATCCATTGAATTAGTATGAAGTGATTGAACCCCACCGAGTACGGCGGCCATGGCTTGCAACGCCACCCGGGCAACATTATTGACCGGTTGTTGAGCTGTTAAACTAACTCCAGCTGTTTGAGCATGAGTTCGCAATCGCATTGATTCCTCTTTTTTAGCTTGAAAACGATCTCTCATCAAATTAGCCCAAATTCGGCGCGCCGCTCTAAATTTAGCAATCTCCTCAAAAAAATCATTATGCACGTCAAAAAAGAAAGAGAGTCGTGGAGCAAATAGATCAACATCTAGTCCGCGCCCCAATAGCTCTTCTACAATGGCGATTCCATCTGCTATCGTAAAAGCTAGCTCCTGAACCGCAGTCGCGCCAGCTTCTCTAATATGATACCCACTAATGCTGACTGGATTAAACTTTTTCGCATTTTTTGCGCAAAACTCAATAATATCGCAATTTAGCTTTAAAGACGGGGGAGGTGGCACAATCCACTCCTTTTGCGCTATAAATTCCTTCAGCATGTCATTTTGTATGGTGCCTCCTATAAGATCCCATGAAACGTTTCGTCTGCGAGCAACAACAAAGTACATAGCCAAGGCAATCGGAGCAGTCGCATTGATTGTCATTGATGTTGTAACAGCAGTCTGATCTATACCAGCAAAGAGCCTCTCCATATCATCTATGGTCGCGACGCTAACCCCTTCGCGTCCAACTTCGCCGCGAGCGCGCAGGTGATCAGGGTCGTATCCCATTAAACTAGGCATGTCAAAGGCGGTAGAAAGACCGGTTTGACCATGTTCTAAAAGATATTTAAAGCGTTTATTAGTATCCTCAGCCGAACCAAATCCGGCAAATTGGCGCATTGTCCACAATCTGCCACGATACATAGTGGGCTGAACGCCTCGAGTAAAGGGAAACTCCCCGGGAAATCCTAATTTATCTGCGTAATCAGCCGAAACTTCCCCTTCAGGAGCGCCTAAAGGCACTTGCTCGCGAAAACTAATCGAAAAAAACTCTTTTTTTCTCTCTTTTTGGGTAGCATAGGTTGATCTTAGCCATTCAGTATATGAGAGAGATTTCTTATTCAAAGAAGACTTATTCATTGCTAAGAATCAATTCAAAATTTTGCCGCGCGCTTTTCAACAAAAGCGCTTAATCCCTCTTTGGCTTCTTTAGTCTGAAAAATTTTCAGAAAGCTTTCTACCTCTAAATCCAAAGTTTGCTTAAGTTCCGTGCAAGCTAGATGAGAAACAAGTTTTTTCGCTTCTCGCGCCGCTACCGGACTTTTAACCAAAAAATTTTGAGTAAATTTAATTAAAATCTGATCGAATTCTTGATCGTTTGCTAACAGGTCAACCACACCAAGCTTGAAAGCCTCTTCTCCATCAACGATTTCGCCAGATAAGATCAATCTTTTTGCCCTACCAATCCCAACCCTTTGTATTAGACGTTGGGTGCCACCAAAACCGGGAATTAAACCAAGCCCCACTTCCGGTAAACCAATTTTAGATTTAGTCGAAGCAATGATCACATCGCAAGCCAACGCCAATTCCAAACCACCTCCAAGCGCGGCTCCCCTAATAGCCGCAATAACAGGGAACGGAACAGCCTCAATCTGATTCATCAAAGATTGTCCAGCCGAAATCAAATTGCCGATCGTCGCCCGATCAGCCGACAACATCGTTTTAATATCCGCGCCAGCAACAAACGCTTTTTCAGTAGAGCTTCGTAATAATAAAAAACGAAGCGGTGAAGAAAGATTATCATCTGACAGATCTTTGATTGCTCGCCGTAATTCCTCAATCAATTCTAAATTTAAAGCATTCAAAGCATCTTCTCTCTTAAGCCAGATCGAAGCGGAGTGTTGTTCTCTCTCTATGGTAATCAAATTAGCCATTTGGTTTATCAAAAAAACACTGATCTTAGCCCGGGGGCCAAGCCATCTGTTTTCCTCCTAAAAGATGAAAATGCAAATGATAGACAGATTGTCCGCCCTCTGGTCCGATATTTGTTACTACCCGATATCCTTTTTCCTCAAGCTTTAAACCTCTAGCTATCTCCGCGATTTTCAAAAGTAACCCACCCAATAAGATTGCGTCATCAGAGTTGGCGTCTGCCAGGTTAATAATATGTTTTTTTGTGATTACCACGATATGAACAGGCGCCTGCGGGGCAATATCTTTAAAAGCCAAAAAATCTTCATCTTCATAAACAATATCAGCCGGAATTTCTTTGCGTATAATTTTAGAGAAGGTAGTTTCGGTTTTTATATTATCCATTTTGAAATTTAGATCAAAAATTGAAATTTTGCCGGTAAATTAGATAGTAAGTAGGTATTTTATCTCTCTAAAACTAGGCAAATTTAAGATAATACAGCCGCTGATCCTTTACAAGCTTTTACTGTTTAAAATAATTGATTCATAGTTATTTTAGCAAGAAATCCATAATGATCAGAACCCGGTAAAGATATTTTTTGCAGATCGGCAATCGTTAAATCATCAGAGATAAAAATATGGTCAAGGGTCAAGTTAATGGCTGGCAACAACCAATCTGCCGGCCAAGTTTTATATAAACCATAACCTAAACTAGCATTATGCAACCCAGTCCATTCTTGAAAACGTTTATAAAAAGATGAAAAAGGCATCGCATTAAAATCCCCAGCCACAATCTGCGGCATATCGGAGCGACGCTTTCGAATCTCAGAAGCAATCCGGCGAATCAATTTGGTGTTGCGAATAAGGGAGTGATTATCTTTCGGCGGCGAAAGATGTAATAGGGTAAAATTAAATTTTCCCTGAGGCGCATCCAAAACAACCATTAGCGCCGGTTGCAAGTTTTCTCCAAAAGAATCGATTGCAGCAATTGAAGATGGCTCATTAATAATTGGGAACGAAGAGTAAATTCCCAAACCATAATGATCTAACCGTGGCAACAATATTTTATGTGAATAGCCGCTCAGTGCGGGCGCTAGTTTTTCTTCAACCTCTGGAGATAGCTCCAACAAACCGATTAGATCGGCTCGCTGAAAACTAATAACTTGCGCAAGCGCATCTAGTTCTAAATTACCCCCATAAATATTGGCATAAAGAACTGAAATATTTTTTTTATTAACAAGTGATAGATTTTTGGAAATATCAAGTTTCAGAAAATAAAACGGCAATAGCGCTTTTATGGTGAAAACCGCTCCAAAAAAATTAAGCAAGATTGCGGCACGTTGCAAATGAAGATTAAACCGATTTTGATTGTATCGGTAGCACAACAACAACCAAAGGAAAAATATTACATTAACAGGAAGAAAATAGTGGAGAAAATTAGTTAAGATTTCATGAATAAAATTGATTGCCCTAAAATGAGAGACGCAAGCAACTCCTCCTACGAGCAGAGCTAACCAAAAAAGTAGTTTATAGTTTCTGCAATTCAAATTTGAAGCTTTGGCTATTTTTATTATAAAGCGGGGCTAATAGGTTATTTATTAAAAGATACTCCTTTAAAGACCCTCTTATTCGTTCCAATTTAATATTTTTAGCCGCCAAACATAAACTAAGCCAGTCGTTAAAATAATAATAAACGATAGCATCGCGAAAAAAACCAGTGGACCGAGTTGATGGACAACTAATGCCCAAGGATATAAAAATACCACTTCGATATCGAAAAGAATAAATATCATCGCCACTAAATAAAAACGAACATTGAAGCGTTGCTGGTTCGGCGAACCGACTGGATTAGCGCCGCATTCAAAAGGTATTTGCTTAGTGGGAGTTGGATTTTTAGGGCCAAGCCAAGACGCCAATCCAATTAAAAAAGCAATAACTGACGAACAAGCGAATAATAAAAGAAATAGCTGATACATTGCTACTTTTTTGAGTAAGTTTTTCCTTAACGCATTCTCGCGCCCGAGTGGATTCGAACCACTGACCCTCTGCTTAGAAGGCAGATGCTCTATCCTGCTGAGCTACGGGCGCATATCTTAACAGCATACCTAGCCAAATCTTTCTAAGCAATATTTTTAGAGAGCTAAATATCTAACTAGGGTTTAATAAACAGTAAAATTTCGGAGCAAACTTTCTTAAATTCGCTGACAGAAAAAATTTTAACCTCTCGACTAAAAAGCTAATATTGTCTTTTTAGCAGAGAAAAGTCGTTTAATTTCGGATCTTTGACATCCCAATAAGTGGTAGTGGTTGAAGAACCAAAAGTGCTGTCAACCCCTTTGTATTTCATCAGGCGCGCAAGCAATGCCATCGGCACAAAAACAACAAACCAAGAAAGTGACAAAATAAGAGTTGTCATCACAAAGCCAAGCAACGTAGCCATCTTCATCCAGCCAGCCCAAAGGTAATAAATAAGAGAGGGTGCGGCAATAGATAGCCAATAAAACACTACGCCGCCACCTCCATAAAATACGACCTTTGCCAAAGTCGCCCCACGATACGCAAAGTAGCCGGCAATAATTAAACAAATTAAACCAATAACAGCCCCAAATTCACGAACATGTTGTCTTTTACTCTTACCAAAGTATCGCTCATCTAGACGGTTGAAACGGTTATTTATGCCGTCAACTTTCATGGCTACTTTTGGCAATGTGTTCTCTTTGCCTAGTCCAGCTCGAACTTCTCTTGCCAAACTTCCTTCTCGTTCCATTTTGGTTGCTCCTCTTTATATAAAACTAAATCATTGATCACCAATAGATCAATCTCGGTTCTCATAAAACACTTATAGGCGTCTGCCGGAGTACAAACTATGGGCTCGCCGCGCACATTAAAACTGGTATTAACCACCACTGGACAACCAGTCTGATCATAAAATTCTTTAATAACTTTGTAAAAAATAGGACTTTCGTTGCTATCAACAGTTTGAATTCGCGCTGAATAATCCACATGTGTTATGGCTGGCACATCCGATTTTGGCACGTTGAGCTTGGCAATCCCGAAGAGATTCTTTTGCTCCTCACTCATCGGAATTCGACGCTCAGACTTGACTGGCGCAACCAACAACATATATGGAGAGTCACAATCAAGCTCAAAATACTCTGATACCTTCTCTCGCAAAACAGCCGGCGCAAAAGGCCGAAAACTCTCTCTATATTTAATTTTAAGGTTCATCTTCGACTGCATTGTTGGCGAACGGGGATCCCCGATGATGCTCCGACTACCAAGAGCGCGCGGACCAAATTCCATCCTTCCCTGAAAAAGCCCTATAACCTTCTCGGCGCTCAAATTGCGAGCAATCTCCTTAAATACCTGATCGCCTTCCATCCTTCTATAAACAGCCCCAAACTGAGCAAGTTGCTGTAAAGCTTCTTCATTTGAAAATTCCGGACCAAGCAGAGAAGCCCGTTGCAAATCACGACCGTTATTTTCAAGTCGTCTTGGTTTTCCTAACAATCCATGCCAACAACAGAGAGCCGCGCCAAGAGCGCCACCTGCATCGCCGGCCGCTGGTTGAATCCAAATATTTTTGAATGGCCCCTCGCGCAAAACTCTGCCATTACCAACGCAATTTAACGCAACCCCACCAGCCATGCAAAGATTTTCAAGACCGGTCTCGCGATGAATCGCTCGCGCCTGCCTAAGCATCACCTCTTCCACCACCTCTTGAATTGAACGCGCCAAATCCATTTCGCGTTGAGTCAATAGTTCTTCCGGCTTGCGACGCGGACCGTCAAACAATTTAGCAAATTTATCGTTGGTCATTGTTAAACCGGCCATAAAATCAAAATACTCAAGATTGAGGTGATAGGAACCATCTTCTTTCAAATCGATTAAATTATCAAAAATCCGAGAGGAATATTTTGGCTCGCCATAGGGCGCAAGTCCCATAACTTTATATTCACCTGAATTTACCTTAAAGCCTGTAAAATATGTCATGGCTGAATAAAGCAACCCTAACGAGTGAGGAAATTTAATCTCTTTAAAAATCTCTAGGCTAGAACCACGACCGACTCCCATACTATTGGTTGTCCATTCGCCGACGCCATCAATTGTTAATATCGCCGCCGCCTCAAAAGGAGATGGATAAAAAGCGCTGGCCGCATGGCTCTGATGGTGTTCAGTGAAAAGAACCTCTCCCTTATAGCCAAGCTCGTTTTTGATAGTATCCGGAATCCAGAGTTTATGTTTTAGCCAGAGCGGCATCGCCTTGGCGTAAGAAGTAAAACCGCTTGGCGCGGTATGAAGATAGGTTTGCAATAAACGCTCAAATTTCAAGAGAGGTTTGTCGTAAAAAACAACATAGTCAAGTTGATCAACAGTTATGCCGCCTTCACGCAAGCAATAAGCAGAAGCTTGGGCGGGAAAATTAGGATCATGCTTTTTTCGAGTAAAACGCTCCTCTTGAGCGGCGGCAACAATCTTGCCATTTTGCACTAAACAAGCGGCGCTATCATGATAAAAAGCCGAAAGACCTAAAATGTTCATAGAAGCTTATAAAACTAAATAGTAGTGCTTGATAATAAAATGTAGCCGATCCGTATGCAAGCCAAACAAGCTAAATAATCATTAACACTACTTCCATAAATTAAACTAAAATACTAAATTTAAGCCTAGATTGTTGGTCAACAAAGATTCAATCAAATAACGTAAGAGTTATTATTATACAATCCCCTAAAAATCAAAATGACCCTTCCTGCTTCAGCCAAACAACAAACCAGCCAACGGGCCACAATTTCAGCTTTTATCATCTGTAAAAACGAACAGTCAAACATTGAACGTTGCCTTAAAAGCGTCTCTTGGTGCGATGAAATAATATTAGTTGATAGCGGTTCAACCGATCAAACTCTTGAAATAGCGCGCGCCTACACAAACAAAATTTATCAACACCCTTGGTCCGGTTATGTTGAACAAAAACGTTACGCTTTATCTCTATGCTCTAGTGAATGGGTTATCAACATTGATGGGGACGAAGAGATTTCTAATAGTTTGCGCAATGAGATTATCACCTTACTAGAGAAGGATTCTAAAGAGCGATTGCCTTTTGCTGGATACGAATTGTCGCGCGTAATGTTTTTTCTTGATCGTTGGTGGCGCAAGGGGGGATGGTATCCAGAATACAGGCTCAGACTGCTGAGGCGTTCTGTAGCAAGTTGGGGCGGAATCGATCCACATGAAAAAGCGATTGTAAGTGGTCAGACTAAGCGACTCAAGGGTGAATTACTCCACTACAGTTACAATTCAATCAGTGATCAAGTCGCAAGGCTTAATTTGTACGCCGAACGAGCCGCAATTAGTTTACACGAACAGGGTAAAAATTCTTCTTTGATTAAAATGTTAATAAACCCCCTTTTAAGGTTTATTAAATTTTACATTTTGAAATTAGGATTTCTCGAAGGAAGAGCTGGATTAATAGTCGCTTTAAATGAGTCTTATTATGTTTTTTTGAAATATGCCAAGCATTGGGAGATCGAACGCGCTAAACGAAAAAAACAACCCTATCGTAGCCCGTAAAAAGGGTTAATCTCAAAGGTTAGTTTATCGTTTTCTCTTGATTTTTTTACAGTTTTATCGGATAATTTAAGTTTATACCTTTTTATTTTTATCACAGCTAATCATTTTTTTTAATCTATAAACTTATAGAGTAATCCTAATCAGCATTATTATTAGCTAAAATTATTATATATATGGCAAGAATTACCGTAGAAGATTGTTTAACCAAAGAAAATAACCGTTTTAAATTAGTTCATCTCGCTGCCAAAAGGGTTAAGCAAATTTTAACAGGCAGCACTCCGACTATCCAAGACTCAAAAGGCAACAAGCAGGTTGTTATAGCGCTCCGTGAGATCGCAGACGGGCAAGTGCGCTTTATGACCGAAGAAGAGATGCTAGAGTCAAAAAATACCTTACGTTCAGAACGAGATTCTTTGTTCAGCCCAGAACCAACGCCAGTAACAACAACACTAGCGGAAGAAGTTCAACAACTTTTGGCAAATACCGATAAAGAAGATGACTTATCAGCCTCTGAAAAAATTTCAACCAATGGATCAGCCATCCATAAATTTGACGATCAGGGAGAGAGCGCAGATGAAGAAGATGAAGAGGAAGATCTCGGCAAAGAAGAAGAGCAGGAGTAAAAAGTAAAACGTTATCGACTATTAATACTTTAAGATCATTTTCAGTTTAATTTCAATTGACTGAAACTACCGCAAATTATTTTGAAGAGATCGCCGCTGCGATCCAAAAATATCACCCTAGCCCAAATCTCGATTTAATCAAGCAAGCCGTTGTTTTTGCCGAAAGCAAACATCATGGTCAAATTCGTGCTTCAGGTGAGCCCTATATTACACATCCAATTGCCGTTGCTTTAATTACTTGCCAGCTAAAGTTAGATGACACCTCAGTAATTGCCGCCATTTTACACGACACCATTGAAGACACGGAAACGTGTTATGCCGAGGTTGAAAAAAAATTTGGAGCTGAAGTCGCCGAGGTGGTTGAAGGTGTTACAAAATTAACAAAGTTACCCTTTGAATCACAACAAGAAAAACAAGCCGAGAATTTTCGTAAAATGCTAATAGCGATGTCTAAAGACATCAGGGTAATTTTAGTAAAACTCGCCGATCGTTTGCATAACATTAGAACGCTTGGCTACAAAATTGGCGAAAAACAGCTTTCGGTAGCCAGAGAAACACTGGAAATTTATGCCCCAATAGCGGCCCGTTTGGGTATATACTGGGTTAAAATCGAGATGGAAGATCTAGCTCTAAAATACCTCCGCCCTGAGATCTATCAACAAATTACGCAAAGTCTAGAAAAGAGCGCAAAAGAGCGGGAAGAATATATTCAGATCACCTGCAAAGAGATCGATTCAACTTTGAGAGAAAGCGGCATCTCCGCCGCTGTTAGTGGCAGAGCCAAACATATTTATTCAATTTGGAAAAATATGGAGGAGAAAAAAATCTCGGTTGATGAAATTCATGATTTACTAGGATTTAGAATAGTTGTTTCTAGCTTGCGCGCTTGCTATGAAGCTCTCGGCATAATGCATTCGGCTTGGAAGCCAGTGCCGGGCCGTTTTAAAGATTTTATCGCGATGCCAAAGCCAAACATGTATCAATCCCTGCACACAACCGTAATTGGACCGAAAGGACAACGGATTGAGATCCAGATTAGAACCTCAGAAATGCACAAAGTTGCTGAAGAAGGGGTGGCGGCTCATTGGAGATACAAGGAGAAAGTAATCGGCTCTGATTTTAATCTACACTGGGTACGAGAACTTGTTGAGAGTCAAAGTTATTTAAAAAATCCGGATGAATTTATTCAATCAGTCAAAACTGAGATCTTCCCAGAAGAGATCTTTGTTTTTACGCCAAAAGGGGATCTATTCCGCTTGCCTAACGGGGCAACGGCCGTTGATTTCGCTTACGCAGTGCATACCGATGTTGGACACAATGCCAGTGGTTGCAAAGTTAATGGACAGATGGTCCCTTTGAGTCATAATTTGGAAAATGGCGACACGGTTGAAATTTTAACCTCTAAATCTCACACTCCATCGAAAGATTGGCTACGTTTCGTACGCACTACCAAAGCCAGGCAGAGAATTCGGACCTTTATCAGAGCACAAGAACAGGCAAACGCCTTGGCGATAGGCTATGAAAATTTAAACAACGATCTGCGCAAAGTTAAACTTAATCTTAAAACCCTAGAGAAAAGTGGTAAACTTGAAAAGGTTATTAAAGAGCTTGGTTACCAATCAACCGGCGAAGCTTATATTCAAATTGGTTACGGCAAATTAAGCACGACTAGTATCATTGCAAAACTCATCCCCGGCTCAAACGCCTACAATCAAGTAACAGAACAACAATCAACCTTACAAAAATTATTTAATAAAGCCGCTCAATCTTCAAAAGAAAGATCAGGAATTAAAGTTGATGGTCATAACAACATTCTTGTACGATTTGCTCGTTGTTGCCAGCCATTGCCCGGCGATCGGATAATTGGATTTATCACCAGAACCAGAGGCGTGGTGGTTCATTCAGCTGAATGTCCTCAAGGATTAATGCTAGATCCAGCTCGTCTGGTGAAGGTTTCTTGGATTGATGGCATGACCAACCAACGTAAAGTTAAGATTATAATTTATTCTCAAGATCAGATCGGACTTCTAGCAAACTTAACTAAAGCAATTACCGATAGCGGAGCTGACATCAAGGGAGCTCAGGTTAAAACAACTCCAGAAGGCAAGGCAGTTAATTCGTTTGAAATATCACTTGCTGATTCAAAGCAATTTGAAAAAATTAAAAGAAACATTGAACTCGTTCCGGGCGTGATCAAGGTGGAAAGGGTTAACCTTACATAATAAAAATAGTTGTCAAATTGCGAAAATTCTTCTCCACAATCAGGAGTAAAATCAAAGATTTTACATAAAATTTACAAATTTCCCCTTCAATCAGTAGCGCCCAACGTCCGTTAAGATTTTTAGAACTTAGAGAAAAGCGGTATCATCTAAAAATATTGCCGCTTTTCTAAAAACAAGTTGTTTATTCAAGTCAATTAGCGGCGGAAGAACTTTAAAAAATTTCCATCGTATGGCTATTATCGATGGTTAATCAATTAAAAGGTTTTTAATTATGGGAAAAAAAGAACGACAACAAGAGAGGGAAGCTAATCGCTTAGTAGGCTGGTTAGTTTCTTATCAAAATAATTCACAGGGGGATTATTATGAAATACGCACAGGAAGGCGGATCATTGGCGCTTCTCAAGTTGCCGATGAAAAAACAATTGTAATTAAAGAAAACACTATCTCCAATCTTCATGCCGCTATCAACGCTAATCTGAATAATGAGCTAATTATTCAGGATCTTTTCTCCGACTATGGTACATTTGTCACTAAAAAAGGGACAAGCAAAGAAGCAAAAATTGAAGCGCCAACAAAGCTTGAGCATGGCGATTGGATTAAGCTCGGCGATAAAGCTCGTTATCAAATTTGTTTAATTAATTGTGGTTGATAACTCTAAAAAAATCTTTGACGGCCGTTTCCAAATTATTGAAATCGCTGGTCGAGGAAGTTGCAGCGTAGTGTATAGAGCACGTCAAATAAGCGGGGCCAAAAAAGAGGTCGCTTTAAAGGTACTACTCAATACCGGTGGACAAATTGCCACCAGCGAAAAACTCCGTAAAGAGGCTTTAGCTTTAATTTCCGCTCGTTTTAAATACGTTATTGGCCTTGATGATTTTCACACGGTTAGAGATCTCAGCTATCTAGCGATGGAGTATGCGCCGCTAAGTGACCTAAGAGTTTTTCGGCACAAACGTCAGGGTCAAATTGATATGCGACAAGCGATCCGTTTTTTTGAGCAACAAGCTGAAGCATTAGAACATACCCATAGAGTTGGTATTTTACATCGTGATATAAAGCCCGATAACATTCTTGTAGTTAGCGAGCGCGAAACTAGATTGGCGGACTTTGGTTTAGCTCTGCTCCCCGGAGAAAACGCCTCTCTTAATGAATTAGAAGAGGGCGTTGGTTCGCTTGCTTACTTGGCCCCCGAAGTAATTGAAAAAATTCGCTATGACAGGATTTCAGATATTTATTCTTTAGGTATCACGTTTTATGAATTTTTTTCAGGAACAAACCCCTTCGCTAAGGTTGCGATCGATCAACAGCTTTCCAGCAGAAAAGAGTTACAAATTACCCCTCTTAAAAAACAACTAACAGACATTCCAGATAACCTAGAAATAATTATTCAACAAACTTTAAAATATAACTCCAACGAGCGCTTTCAATCTGCCGGAGAACTACTGCTGGCGATTCGCAAAATGAACCAACCTTTTGTTATCTCTTCCAAAAAAGATCATGAAGAGAGCAAGCCCACTTTAGAAAGAGAAATCAAACCAGCGATTGACCCTGCTGATCTGATCGAATCTAAAAAATTAGAATCTTTCCAAGAGAAAGATAGAGAGGATCAAGCTGACCATCAACCTCAAACAAACAGTGATAATGATCCCCTCAGCCAACAAAATCCTTTGGCTGATTTAGAAGCTATCTTAAGTGAAGAAAGCGATATATCTACACCTTCAGAAACTCCCTCTAAAAGGGATAAAACTTTTAAAGTAAGATCAAGAGAAAATAAATTTAAAAGATACAAACGAAAGATTTCTACTAATCAAACAAAAGATCTCTTAAAGCACGCTGCTCACGAAACAAAACCAGAAAAAATTGAAAATAAAACTTCCTTAAAAAAAGATCAAATCACGGAAAGTGAGTCAACAAAATCAAAAAACGATACAGAAAAATTGCTTTCAGAATTATTCGGAGATCTTGAAAGAGAAGAGCTCGCCAAAAAAAGCGCTCTCGCAGGCGATGATTTACTAGAAACTATATTCAAAGAGCCGGAAAACGCGACTTCCGAAAAAAACTTTGATGAAGAGGCAAGTGATCATACAAAAAATCTAATTATTGAGGATGATCAACCAGCAAAGATTGAAAGTGAAGAAGCTGAGTTTTGGAAAGATTTTCTTGAAGAAGAAGATGATGCTCAAGATCAAAATGACACCTATCAATCAACCAAAGGTCAATCAATTGATCGTTCAAAATTAGAAACCTATCAAAACTTCAACCGCTCAATGAATCGGCAAAAACCAGTATCATTGAAACAAGTATCTGCTGTTATTTTATTTACTGCTTTAATTGTCTTTCTGCTTAAATCAATAATTTATTATCTATTTGGGAACACCTCAAGCGCCAACCGCGCGGCTCTCGAGGAGGAGAAAATGCTATCTTCAGCAGAATATGGATTTGATCCAACTCTTTTAGAAAACTATCCCGCTCTGCCAGAGGGCGTTTATCACGGTTTGCTTGAAGAGCTTTTTGAAGGGGTTAACGTGCCGATAGTTTTCAGATCGATTCCGGCAAGCTCTAACTTAGTTATTGCCATAGGGTTAGATGGCACAACGCCGGTAGTGATTAAAATTGCCAAAGAAAATCAAGCATTATCCGAACTTCGCACGAAAGGATTGCGAGTTGCCAGCGAAGGAATTGTTCTAACCTTATTTGGCACGCCGCAAACAAATGGCATTGTCGGTGAATATTTGAATGGTTTTACGGGAGAGAAGAAAAGGTGGTTTATTAAACCACAAAGATAATTGAAAGATAAAAAATGAAAAAAATCGCGCTTAGCACATCAATAATTATTGCCATTATCACCTTAGCGCTTGGGTGGAGTTTATTTATAGTAGAGTTTGTATTGGCAAACAATCAAACAGAACCAGCTGTTACTATCGAGCACCAACCAAGAGAGCTCACACAGCCAGCTTTGCCTTTGCAACTCAGCGCTGTGGTCAATGGAACAACCAGCGCAAACTTTAAACTATTGGCTCTTTTAAAGATAGACGGCAAGTTTCATTTCGAGTTAGTTGAAAAATATGGAATCAATTCATTAGATCAACAAACTTTCTCGCTTGAAATTCCAGCTCCTTTGAGGCAAATCGAATATACTTTTTATCTTCTTAAAAATGGCGATTTAGTGGCGCGTTCGCAAAAATTTAAACTAGAGAGAAAGTGCGCCCCAGAAATTCAAATCGTAGATAGCAAAACTGAACCTATTCAGGATCATAATGAAAAATTGAAACTGTTGATTGAAAAGGCGGCCCGCCTAGAAATTGAGGTTGCTCAATACGAATATGGCTTAAAGCTTTTATCAGAAATTAGGGAGATACTATCACAATGAAAAGAAAACTCTCTTTTAAATTAACTCTACGAGCCCTTTTGGTTTGTGCAACTTGCTTGTTCAGTTCAGCTATTGCTCAGGTCAAGGAAACCTCTTTTAAAGTGCCGTTGACAATCAATTCAAAAGAATTAAAAAAAGCTGAGATAGTTCTTTTTAATCTCCAGCGAGCTCGTCCATTTAAGGCTGATATTAGTCCGGTTGATCGAAAAGAAAGCGGAGCTTATTCTCAGCTAGAGCGCGATATTCCGAGCGCCCTCATTATGAATGATGACTTAGCTTTAATCTTTGCTCTTGATAAAACGGAAAATCCACTTACTTTTAGAATTAATAACGCCGCCCAAGCAGGTTCATATCAGTTGCCTCCATTGCCCGCTTGCTCTTATGGTTCATCCTCAAAAGCCGGTGTCCGTGAACAATTTGGACTAGTCGAATCGTTAGTAGAAATACGAACGGCACGTCGTGAGGTGGCTCAATTAAAAATGAAGCAATATCTTAGTGGCGAGTTGTTATCAAAGCTCAACAAGTGGGAGGAAGGGTTTGGATTTAAGTATGAGCGACTTCTTTCTCATGATTTGCCACCAACAGAATTGGTTGAAAGGATTTTTAAATTAAACTCAGCTATCAAGAAATTTTACCTTGCTAGAGTTAAAAAGCAAGCTGGCTAAAATCTTTAACAACTAATCAAACACAAACTTATTAAGATAATGCAAAGTTATTGCATAACTAGCTAGTGCTGAAGTTGTTTGCAATATTTTCTCTAACTAGCTTATGATTAAGGCAAATATCTTTGAAAATCGCTGGCAACAGCAACTAAGATATCAAAAACTAAAAAATAAATCTTTTTACAATTTCAACGATCTCGCAAAGCAAAATGCGGTGCGACAACATACAAAGCCGAATTGACAACGCTCTTACGAGTAGGTATCGCTCTATTACTATACTCAATCAGAATGATCTAACAGAAAACCTTCAGCAACTGTTAACAAAACATTTCCCAGAAATTGATTCAAATCAGTGGGAGAGGCGAACTCTTCATGGCGGCCTCTATGTCAACGGTATTCCAAAACGCCTCCCATCAGCGCTGTTGGAACCCTTACCTTTTCCTTGTAAAGTTGAATACTACAATCCTAAATATAGCATAACTGAAGCGGCTGATTTTTTCCCAAGTTGGCAAAAAGATTGGATTGTCTTCGAAGATCCGTGGATCATGGTTGTATTTAAGCCAAAAGGATTGCCAACATCTTTTAGCAGAGAGCAATCGGAGTTCTCTCTGCGCGCTTATGTTGAAAATTATTTGCAAGCGCCAGCTCACTTTCCCTCTCGCCTTGACACATCAACAGCTGGATTGCTTGCGGTTAGTAAAACGAACCAATCTCATCATCCTCTACAACAGCTATATCAAACACGAGCTATCCGGAAAATATATCTAGCCGCTATCAGCCAAACTCCAAATTGGAACAGCTTGACGGTAATAGGCAAAATTGGCAAAAGCCCCCGTCACCCAATTTTACGGGAGATTCGTCCGGATGGAGCTAGCGCCCAAACGCTTCTACAATTAGCACAAACAAATGGTGATCGAGCGTTACTAATAGCTCGTCCCCTTAGTGGCCGCACTCATCAAATACGAGTTCATCTAGCATCAATTGAACTCCCAATTGTTGGCGATAATTTTTACGGAGGAGAGATTGATCCGGAATTAAATCTGTTAGCTTACCAACTTACTTTTAAGCATCCAATGACTGGCACAATCATTGATCTACAAGTACCTAAGAATTTCTTGCCAAATTGGAGTAATAAGTTTAACTTAAAAAAATTGAATACTTTCAATGTTCTTTAAATTATAACCAGCAAGATATGGGAAGAATATTTGAAAAGAGAAAAGATCGGATGTTTGCGCGTTGGGCGAAAAACGCCAAAGCCTTCACAAAAATCGGTAAAGAGATCGCGGTTGCCGTAAAACTAGCCGGTCCTGACCCAAATAATAACCCCCGATTAAGAATCGCTATTCAGACAGCCCGTTCGCTGAATATGCCAAAAGATAAAGTAATGGCCGCTATTCAAAGGGCTCGCTCCTCAAAAGAGAGTGGCAACTTAAATGAATTAACCTACGAAGCTTACGCACCATACGGTGTGGCTCTAATTATTGAATCCGCCACCGATAATCCAACCAGAACCGTTGGCAACGTTAGATCTATACTGAATTACCATGGGGGCTCGCTCGCATCCGCTGGAGCGCTTGATTACATATTTCAAAGGCGGGGTGTCTTTTCCATAATTAAACCAGATTTGGAAATCGATCAGTTGGAACTTGAACTTATTGATAGCGGCCTTGAAGATATGCAAGTTTACGACGATGAGGTGATTTTGCAATGTAAATACGAAAGCTATAATCAGCTTCAAAAAGCTCTCGAAGCAAAAAAAATCGAGATCAAAAGCGCGGCTTTGCAAAGAATTCCCTTCTCAACTGTTAATTTAACAGAGCAACAAAATGAAGATGTCGAGAAACTAATAGCCGAACTTGAAGATGACGATGATGTTCAGCACGTCTATCACAATATCGACCAATAATCAGATTAGGAATTCACCCGAAAACTCTCGTAAAAGATAGAGCAAAAAGGTTGTTTGCAAAATTGCTAAAAATTTAAGCACATTTTTTCAAAAATCTTCATAACTTTATATATATGGGAATAACAAAGTTAAAAGAGCTTCTACAGACAATACCAGATCCAAATCAGGCGCCTAATCACCTTGCGCACGCAGAATCTATAAAAACCGCTAATCAAGAACTCCTCTCTTTTGCAGATATCGCCCTGAGAGAGGAAAATTTTGAAGAAAAAGTATCAAAAGTATTAGAAAACAATGGAAACCGTACAACATCCATAATCGCCCCCACAGCTATTGGCAGTGATGCTCGTGGCGAAAAAGGTGTCAGCTCTCCTTTTGAACTGGTTGTTTACGCAAATCGGCTCTCAACAGACACAATACGTCTTCCAGAAGTTTCACAAGAAATATCAGATCAATTGCCCAAAAACGGCGCTCCATTAGTTATGTTTGATTCAGCTGAATTAAAAATTTTGACCCAGCCTTTAATGCCACATATCGGAGATCAAAAACAACTCTGGCCAGGCAGAGTTTTAGACTCAGTCGCCCTAGGCAGTGACAACCATGATGTAATAGATGCAAGCAGAAGGGTTTTGGCTTGGGAAGTAAGAGCAGAAGAGATTGGAAAAAAGTTACTAGAAAAATTAAAGGAGAGAATTCGAAGTTATCGTCAAATATCAGAAACAGGCAAACAAAAAGCAAAAGGAGAGGAGATCGTTCATTTTGACCTTGATCGAGGCGAAGCCTATTTAGATGCAGATAAAAATAGGGGTAGTATAGGAGCAAGCTCTTTCAAACAAAGTCTTTTAAGGTTTGTTTAAACCACCATACAAAGATTTGTTTTTAAAAAAATAAGAGAAGCTGAAGAAAAAACAGCAGAAAAAATACTTGTAGAATTGCCTCCTAATACCTGCGAAAGATTAGATTATCTTAAATCAGAAAGCATTATCGGAAACCAACTTTCAGAGGCAGATATGACACTTTTAAAAGATAACTATCTGTTCTTCTTATGGCTTTACCATAAATCCGAGCATCAAGCATGTTTGCACAACAATCGAGTCATAACTTTTGACCGCAACCAAGTGCAAAACCGAATCAATGACACAATTTATGTCTCTAAAAAATTATCATCCGAAAGCTAAAAACCATATTCGCGCCACCTGCGATCGACCAAAGTTTTAGTTTCCGAATCAACTTCAAGCTCCGGCGGATAACTCGGCTTATGACGGGCGTCAATTACAATCGGCGACTGATATGCAATATGATTGCGAATGACATCCGAACTTGCCGAATAAATATCAGCTGCCGGCTCAAAGCGAGTAAAAACACCCCAAATAAAATCAATTTGGCTTCGGGAGGTCTTCACACAATCATCCGTCAGTATAATTAGCGGCCAATCAGCCAATTCTTTGAGCTTGGCGATCGCCGCTGGAAGTTCGTTTCGCTTGGTATGCGGCTCGGTTTCTAACAGCAAACACCCAGCGCAAAAAACAGCGGCTTTCTTAATTTGCGGCGGCAAAGAAACAGAACCAATAAACTCACGGGGAAGATCTCTAATCGCCTCCCCCATTCCAAGTAAAATTGCTTTGCTACCATGATTAACTTTCGGTCCGGTGTAATCAAGAGTATCCATCGAAAGATTGGAGAAAACATAAAGATCGCTCCGGAAATCAACTCGCGCCAAAACATACTCTAAGACAGCTTGAAAATCGATAAGATCAATAAGGCGATCAATCAATATCAAAAATTTTGTCAAAGCCAACTGACTCTCTCCTAAAATCCTAAAGCCGGCAACTAAGGCTTCACGTTTATAACGCTCTTCGACCACAGCCGCCGCCAAAGAATGAAAACCACTCTCGCCGTAAGACCATAATCGCCTAACAGAGGGCATCACCAACGGAAAAAGCGGCGACAATATCTTTTGCAAATACTCTCCAAGATAATAATCCTCCTGCCTCGGCTTGCCGACGACCGTAGCTGGAAAAACCGCCCCATCACGATGCAAAATCCGCCGACAATTAAAAACAGGATAATCATGCCGCAAAGAGAGAAAACCGTAATGATCGCCAAACGGTCCTTCGGGCAAAAACTCTTCCGGATCGACTTCGCCAATCAAACAAAACTCAACATCGTTTAAAATTTTATAAGGGAAATCAGCAAGGTGAACGTAATTTAATTTGTCTCCTAAAATTAACGAAGCAAAAAGCAGTTCAGATATATTTTCCGGCAACGGTGCGATAGCCGCCAAGATCAATGCTGGCGGTCCCCCCAGATAAACAGCAGTCGGCAGTTTTTTGCCAAGTTGCTCCGCTCGTTTCAGGTGAAATCCCCCGCCCTTGCCAATCTGAGCGTGAAAACCTAACCTAGCTGAATCATGCCGTTGCATTCTGTAAATTCCCAAGTTGCCAACACCAGTTAAAGGATCTTCCGTATAAACAAGAGGCAGAGTTAAAAAATCGCCTCCATCTTGCGACCACGTTTTCAAAAAAGGGAGTTTATTTAACTGATCTCCGGCAAGCTTATTGGCGCTTACACCAGAGTTTGATTTAATTTGTCGATCTCCTACCTTAAACACTCTTTTTAAAAGATCGCGGCTCTCCCAAAATTTGCTAACGGTTGGCGGGAAAAGTTCAAACGGTAATTTTGCCAAACGCTCTATAACTTTCTCCGGCTCGCCGTTAAAAGCTAGATCAATTCTTTTAGCCGTACCGAAAAGATTAGTAACGACTGGAAAATCTGAATCCTTAACATTAGTAAAAAGTAGTGCTGGTCCGTTAGCGACGATAATTCGCCTATGAATTTCAGCTATTTCAAGCCGAGCCGAAACTGGCGCGGAGATCTCTATCAGCTCTTTTTCAGCTTTTAAATTTTTAATGAAACTTCCAAGGTTAGTCATCATCTTCAAGATGTGTTAAGCTAAAGTAATCCTAATAAGCTCATTCAAAGAGGGGCAAAATCTCTTTGTGTGTAAATGTAAATATTGTAAGTGATTGGATACAGAATTAAACAACGCATAATCTAAAGATATACTTATAACATGACCTCAACAATAAAACACGCTATCGACTCAGAGAGAGTTTTAACAATAACTTTAAACAGACCAGAACAGCTTAATGCCATGGATTTAACGATGGCGGCTGAATTTGAAGCTATCGTCAAATCCAATCTAAATAACAACTTACGAGGACTGATTATTACCGGCGCAGGCAAAGCTTTCTCAACTGGCGGTGATCTGGGAATGCTCAAACAGAAACAAACTCAATCGGAAGAGCAAAACTATCGAGATATGAGAGCTTTTTATAAAGCGTTTTTATCAATTTTAGATCTAAACGTCCCTACTGTCGCCGCCATCAATGGGCCGGCGATTGGCGCAGGACTGTGCTTAGCGACCGCCTGCGATCTGCGAGTTGCCGATATTGGCGCCAAACTCGGATTTACATTCGCCAAGTTAGGTCTTTATCCGGGAATGGGAGCGACTTTCTTTCTACCAAGAGTCATTGGGCAAGCTAAAGCATTAGAGCTACTGGCCACAGCCAGAGTACTTTCAGCACAAGAGGGTTATGAAATTGGTCTTGTCAACAAGCTTGCTGTAGCTGAAAACAACGCTGTACTGACAGCAAAAAAATTACTTGAAGAGATCGCGCTGTCTGCCCCAACAACCACAACAAAGCTGATTAACACATTTCGCAAAGAGCTATCCAAAGAGCTAGAGAGCGCTCTCGAGCAAGAAGCAAAATATCAAAGTATCGACTATCGCTCAGCAGAATTTAACGAAGGGCTGAAAGCGGTCATAGAAAAACGAAAACCAATTTGGGATAGATATAGATAAAGAAAAAAACTACTTAAGAAAATCTTAAAACAAATAAAAGGAACCAAACAAGTAAATCTGCGTAAATTTAACGCAAAAACCAAAACTATAGTTAAGAGCGATTATTTAAGCAGCGCTAAACGATCTTGGATATCTTCAGGATTATTTTCATACCCACGCAAATTCTCTTGCAAGGTAATCGGATTAAGATCTAGATTGTTTGCTACCCAAGCAAAACTAAAAGGTTTATTGGGAGTCAATTTGCCAAAGATCCATTGACGAGCACTGCGGACAATATGGCGTTCGCAATGAGCAGTACCAAAAGCATCGCAAATAGCACGGGAGAGAACAGCTGCTAAAAGATTTCTCTCTGGTTTAACGGCAGCAGTTTCATCTGCTTCTTCAAAACCCTCGGAATAAAAATCATTAGCGCTAGAAGATTGACTCATAAGATTTTAATAAAAAAGAAACAAAAGTATAACAAACTTTAAGTAACTTGAAGTTTTAGCCTTTTATCGAATAATTTTCAAGCAAATTACCAAAGAAAATCAAAAATTTTTGGCTAATGCTCCGTTCTAGTCATAAAAGATCAAGATCGTCAATATGCTATTTTTCTAGAAAATAAAATTAACTTAAAAAGCCCTATTTAAGCCATCTTTGATTGAAAATTTAGGTACAAAGCCTAGGCGCTGACGAGCCTTTTGTATGTTAAAATAATGATCGGTTGCCATCTCGGAAACTAAAAAACGGGTCAAAAGCGGTTCTCGCTTTAAAACTTTAGCGCCAATTTCAAATCCCGCGGCAAGAGCGTACGCCGCCCAATAAGGGAGAGAGCGATTAATGGCGGCGATGCCGTTGCGTTCTAAAACCTGATCTATCCACCACCATAACTTTACCGGATCACCCTGAGATATAAAAAAAACTTCTCCGTTAATTCCGGGCGCATCAGATTGCAATGCTTCCATAGCTAAAAGATGCGCGGCAACGCAATCATCTATTAACGTCAAATCAACTAGGTTGTCTCCTCTACCAATTCGCATTAGTTTGCCGCGCTCCGCCTTCTCAATAACGGTTGGTGTCAGATTAGTGTCGCCCTTGCCCCAAATCAGATGCGGACGCAAAGCGACCGTTTTTAAAGAATTTCTTTTTTGTCCCTCAGCTAAAACCATCTTTTCAGCGATCGCTTTGGTTGCTGGATAATAAGCTTTGTAACTCTCAGGATAAGGATAACCTTCATCGACTCCGCGAAGATTTCTGCCATCTGCAATCACACTAGGCGAGCTCGTGAAAACCAAATTCTCAATTCCCGCTTGAAGGCAGAGATCAATAACTTTTTGAGTGCCAACAACGTTTGTTTGAAAAAAACTCTGATAAGAACCCCACATCTCAACTTTAGCGGCGGTATGAAAAACTCCTAAAACGCCGACAAAATCATCGGGATTAAAGCTATCGCGAGCAAGGTCAATCGCGTAAACTTTGACCGCGCCAAGGCGCAAAAGCTCTTCATGCGACCTGCGAGCAATCGCGATTACCTCGCAACCTTTCTGAACAAGACTCGTAAGCAAAGCTTTGCCAACAAAACCACTTGCTCCGGTTATAATGTAAGTTCCTTTAGTAAGCGCCATAATTCATAATATGCTTAACTATTAACGCCTCATCAGAAGGAAAGAACAATTAGCTACTCGAAAAAACATCCTCATCAAGTATTAAAACGCGCAAAATATAAACGGTAACCGGCGTTGCCAAAAGCAACCCCCAAAGTCCAAAAAATCTCTCGCCAATCGCTAGCACAGCAAGCACCATCACCGGATGAAGATGCATTATTTCACCTATGATATGAGGATTAAGAATTGATGTTTCAATAAAATGAATAAGTAAGATCGCAAGAATCACCAAAGCCACCAAATTCCAACTGCCGCCCTGTTGGATAAGCGCCATCACCCCGATCGGAACGCTCGAGAAAACCACTCCTAAAATCGGAATAAAGCTGCAAACAAAAACTATCGCTGTTAAAAATACCGCGTTTTCAATACCTATCAGTAACATCGCCAAAAATGTTAAGGCGGAATTAACAACCGCTATCACCGCCTGTGCCCCAAAAGCTCGTCCCATTAACTGTCCAAACTTAATCAGCCCGGGAGCAATCTCTTTGTAAATGTTTGCGACTCTGCTTGATTCAAGTTTTTTAATACCATGTTTAAGTCTTGGAATGTCAAAGGTGATAAAGAAACTCAAAAGCATCACAAGCAGTAATTCAAAGGGTAAAGTAAACAGCCTTGGAATGGTACCAGCTATCTTTTGCCCAAGATGTTTCAAGCCTGAAACCAAAGACTCCTCGATTTCATCCTGAATTCTTTTGGCAACTTCTCCATTGCGCCACTCATAATATAGTCTTTGTTTGTGATACTCTTCAAATTGAGGAGCGCCACCTTTAGGATTATCTTTAATATATTCATTTAAAGCAGTTTGATATCGCTCGTCAGCTTCGCCACCAAACGCGTCTTGAAAGAGCCACCCACCTACCCAAGAGTTTAGAAATGAGTCAATTGAAGCGCGCGGTCCACTCTCAGAAGCGGAGATTTTTTTAACTAAAGAATGTCCCTGCGCAATTAGTTTTGGCGCCAAATAATTTCCCGCTCCATAAATGGTAAAACCAAGAACAATAAAACCAATAACAGTAATAGAACGTTCAACAAGGATGCGCGTTTTAGTTGGTGGCTTAATAAAATTTATTAGCCAGGTAACAAAACCACGCATTAGGTAGGTAATTAAAAACGTAAGAAAGATAATATGGAAAAAACTCCGCAACACATAAAGGGCGCCGAGAAATATCCCCCAAATAACTATCTTCTCCCAAACCACATATTTATATAAACGCCGTCTTTCAGACTTACTGTTTTGTTCCATATCTAATCAGCTTAAAGGATGTTACTTAGAAATGCCAGATCTTGCTGAATCGATGAAGAGTAGACTAAAAGAATAGTTTTAAACAATAGTTCAGCCAAGCAATAATTCAGCCAATAAAAAGACGAATTGCGAACTATCTTTTTAGATTATTAGTTGCAGTAATATCAGAGAGACTAAGGATTGATCCCTAGCTCTCGCAAGGTGGCGCTATCGAGCGCACCGGTATTTGGCAAACCACGTCCAGCTTGAAAAGCTCTAATAGCGTTATAGGTATCAAGGCCGTACTCTCCATCAACCTCAGTATCAATGCCACTGTTTCTAAGTGCCTGTTGAGCCGCCAATACCGTAGCACGCGACGTGTGTTTATGAGTCGCATATTTTTTGAAATAAGGAAGCTTTTCAGAATAACGATGTGCGTTTTCAGTTGTAGAGGATTTTTTCTTCGCAACTTTTTGGGGCGCCGGTATGTGTTTGGGCTCTATCATAGCGGCTTCGCCGCGATAATTCTCTCTCTTTTTTTGAATAATTGATGGATTTAATTTTGCACGAGAATCGTTGTTAATATCTTTAGTACTTTGTTTTACTAAAGATCGTTTTGAAGAGCTCTTTTCTTTTGCTGTTTTGCTTGGCAAAGAAGAATCAATCTTATCGGAGCAACCCTGTTGATGTTGATCGCAGTTATGATTACAACAACAGCAACAACAGCAGTTGCGAGAGAGCTCTTGTCCGGAATGACTACCCAAAATAGAGCAAGCAGTTAGCGCACAGGTCAGAAGAAAAAGTCCAAGAATTTTCATTATGGTTTTCATATATCTTGTATAGTTATGAATAATCAGGCACATTGGTTTCGTTAGCTAAATTTAGCTGATTTAATTTAATAAATCAAACGATGTTTGTTTGCATCTTAATTGATAGGTAATTCCTCAAAAATAAAAGCTCTTTTTAGTGGCGAATATAATTTTGACCAGAGCAGGAAAAAAACTTAATTAAATGCTGGAACTAATATCTGAAATAAAATTCTCTCAAACTACGGCTCTTTTTACCTTCCTGTTGCCGTTTAGTTATTTCATCTTTCAAGGTAAGTACTGGTATCGCCCTGATGTTGTGAAAACGGCCAACTTCGCAATCGGTTTGTTTTCGGCTGTCTTCTGCTTGTTAATTTTTATAAAGATTTTTTTAGCGGCTGGCAAAGTAAGAGCATATGAAATTGAAAATTTAATCTTACACCTCGGCGCTCCTTTTTTGGCGATTCTCTTGGTCACACGTAGGCGAGATTTAGCTTCACAGTTAATGCGAGAGATGATCGCCGCTCAAACGACTGACAACGAAGAAGCAAAACCTAAACCGCTAAATACCTCCGTAGAAAAATTAAGTTGGGCTGACCTAGTAATAGACGATAACGTTAAATGGGAACTGCAATCGGTTGTTGAGTTGTTAAAAGATCCAAAATCGGCAAAAAAATACGGTATTGGCGTGCCGAAAGGAATTCTACTAAGCGGTCCTCCCGGAACTGGCAAAACAACAATCGCCAAAGTTTTGGCTAGCCAATCAGGTTGTTCATTTTTTGCTTTAAAAACAAACGAGATTATCTCAAAATGGGTGGGTGAATCAGAAAAAAATCTCAGCGCCCTTTTTGACGCCGCCGCTAAGCACCGCCCAGCAATAATTTTTATCGATGAAATTGACGCTGTTGCCAAAGCGCGTTCAAGCGATAATGCCGCGCACACTGATTCATTCGTCAATCATTTGTTGCAACTCATGGACGGTGTTGTCAAAAGCGAAGGAATTTACATAGTGGCGGCCACCAATCGCCCCGATCTGGTTGACGAAGCGCTAAAGCGTCCGGGCCGCTTAAATAAAACCATTGAAATTGGTCTACCCGATTTCAATCAACGAGTCTCGCTATTGCGGCTTGGTCTTGGAAAATTGAATTTAAATAGCGACGTTGACATTGAAACCCTGGCTCAGACTCTAGACGGAGCATCACCAGCGCAGATCATAGAGCTTTGCAATCAAGCCGGACTGAACGCTTTTAAGCGAGAATCGGCGCTCGGGAAAAACGCTCGCAGTTACACAATCAGCTTAAGCGATCTAGAAGCAGCGTTAGCAGAATTGCAAAATTTTCTAAAAGAAGCTAGCACAACTTCTCGCAAAGGAGCGAACAGTAATAAATTCTCGCCAAGCTCGGTTAACGCCCAAGTCGAGCAAATCTCTTTCGATTCTTTAATCTTGCCAGCCGAGGTAAAAACGGAGTTAATTTCATTGATTAACATCTTAAAAGACGCCGAATCGGCTCGCGGCTACGGAATTGATCCTCCAAAAGGTATTTTACTGTACGGACCTCCCGGTACCGGCAAAACCTCGATTGCCAAAGCGGTTGCTAATCAAGCTGGTCTCTCTTTTTTCGCTCTCAGAATAGACGAAGTTATTTCGCAATGGGTAGGCGAATCAGAAAAAAATCTTACTGCCCTTTTTGCAGCCGCCGAGAAAAACGCACCAGCAGTAATATTTATAGACGAGATAGATTCAATCGCTAAAAATCGTGCGCAGGGCAATGCCCAACACGCTGACAACCTTCTTAATCATCTCCTACAGCTAATGGATGGTGTCATAAAAAAAGAAGGGATCTTTATTATCGGCGCTACTAACAGGCCAGAACTAGTTGATCCAGCCATGAAACGTGGTGGTAGGTTGGATAAAGGGATTTATATCGGACTTCCCGATCTGGCGGCGCGCCAAGATCTATTTAAACTTTACTTAGGCAAACTAAAGCTTGAAGGCTCTCTGAACTACGAAACTCTGGCGAAAATTACTGAAGGCGTTTCGCCGGCCGATATCAAACAGATCTGCAATCAAGCGGGAGTAAATGCTTTTAAGCGAGAATCAAAAGAAGGAAATCAAAGAAGTTATGTAGTTAAAGGAGAGGATCTTAAACAGTCTCTTTCGGAATTTATTAACTTGCGCCGAGAACGTCAGGCTTAAAGGTTAACAGAGATTTTTATAAGCTTTTTCCTGAGCGCAACTTGCTTTTCTCCCCATAATTTTAGAAAAAATCCTCGGGAATTTGTGCTGGTTGCCAAATATTTTCAGTCTTTGATAAACATCTGCTCGCATACTGTGATAATCTCCCAAGAGATCTTGTTCAGGTAAAGTGTTTGCTAGTCTCAATAATAATTTACAAAAATCAACCTTGGCTTTCCTTTTCTGCTCCTTTGATAATGAGTAGGCATTACCTCGCCATCTATTGATGAGATGATTAATAATGGCGATAGGACAGGTTGCTTGCGTCTGATGCTCCGATGAAAACTGGTTATAGGAATTAAGTATAATGTCCCTTAAAGGAAATTTCTTTGGCGACCCACCTATTGGTTTTAACCTAATTGTACAATCAAGAATCGGTTTTAAACTTTCAGCATTGAGTAATTTACCTATCTCTTGCAAGTTGCGTTGCAATATAGAGGTTGTGATTTTAGGCAAAACCACATTACCACCATTAGACTTTGGTTTAATTGGAGATTCTTGGGGATTAGCCGAAAAGTAAGCCTGCATATTGATAACGGTCATTTTAACAACCAAATGCAAAAGATCTATTATATCAATTTACTTATTCTAGTCAAATAAGGTGGCACAATTTATATCGCGTTTGTTTTTTGGTCATCAAAGAAAAAATCAATCAAACTTTAGAGCAACAAAACCAGACTCTGTTTGTTGTAAAAGTTTACGTTATAATCTCTATTACCGCTATGACTAAAGAAAAGGCTTTTTGTCGGTTTTTGCGTATTTTTTCAAAGCTACTGCGAGCGTAGATAGTCAACTTCTATTTGATAACCAACAGAGGGTTGCTGGCTTAATTTAAGCAGAGCAAGAAAACCGCTTTTAATTTCGACTGCCTTTTGTGTCAACAATGTTTTTCCCCGAAACAATTTTATTTGACTGACACCACTTGCTAGCGGTACTGGCGCCGCCAACGGATCAAAAACCGATCGCCAACGAAGCTCTCCATTCTCTCCAGATACTTCAATTTTGACTCCTTCGAATAAACGCACGCTCTGATCGTGGTTAATCGCCAACCCTGAATCAACCACCATTTCAGCAACCCCGTTTTTCGGGATATAAACATTACCATAAGTAATATCCGCCGACGCTAGATCGTCAATTTTAAATTTCAAGAGATAATCACCTGCCGGCAGTAAAGTTTGCTCAAAAGGAATTTGGCTCTTAAAAACAGATATCCCTTTTGAATCGACTAAAATAATCTCGCTAAAACGGCCGCTAAGCCAACTTGGCAAAACAACCTTAGCGGCGGAAGAGAGCGCAAACGTATTGACGCGATTTGGAACGATCGTTACTTCGCCAAAATCAACTTCGGCGCTTGACTCGCTTTGCCGCCAAAACAACCGATATTTGCCCGCAGGCATAATAACCCTCTCTAACAGGGAAAATTGAGCAACTTTTCGGTCATTTGTTAAATTCTTAAAACCCCAAGCGCGAGGAGGCTTTACCCAGCTTGGCGTTATAAGCTCGACCCCAGTAGCTAAATCGATATTTGTTGTTCGTCCGTTTTTTATCTCAAGCGGTTTGCCAAAAATAAGATCACTCTCCTGATTTTCATACTGTCTCCAAGCAAGCAGATATTTGCCAACTGGCAGGGTTACCACCTCAAGATCTTTAAAAACTCCAATTTCTTCTAATGTAATAAAATCAAGCAGTTTCCAATAGGCTGGCGCCGCCGCCCATAAGGGGATTTTAATGGCAATTTGACCAGAACTCTTTAATGTAGAATCATCTTTAATTTGACTAGGCAACCTTGTTGCTATCTCATCGGGTAGCGGTGCCAAAGTGGCAATCGGCACAAATTGCTGATTGCGCTTTAAAGATCTCTTAACCGATCCACTAAGAGCTTCAGCAAACTCTTCGGAATTAACTACCGCGTCAAGCCGCCCTCGTCCAGCTTCTGCTAAACATGCAAGCTCCTTTTTTTCAGTCGCGGTTACGCCAAGCCCTATCACATCCAAAAAAAATTCATGCCCGCTATTTAAAAGATCTTTGGTAAGTTGACATGGATCTTTGCCGCATGTTTCTATGCCATCCGATAAAACAATTATACTTGCCTTTGTTTTTAGCTCTTTTAATCTCTTGGCCACATAAAGTATCGAAGCTCCTAGCGGCGTTTTCCCTTTTGGTTCAATTTCTGAGATTTTTTTTATGGCATATTCACGATCAATCAAGCCATACTCTATAACTTCTTCGATATCAGTGCAGTCGGAGCTTCGCCTGCTTCCAAAAACAACAACCCCCAAAGGAATACCTTCAGCGGAGTTTTTAATCAAATCATTAAGTAGCGACTGGGCGTTATTGATCTTGGTTTTATTGTCAAATTTCCCGAGCATTGATCGAGAAGCATCTAAAATAATAAAAATTCCTGGCAATTCTTGAGCTCGCGCAACGACCCTAAAAAATAATGACAAAGAAAACAACAATCCTAGAGATACAATAAATTTAATCTCTTTTCTCATAAAGTCAATCTAAAGAGTCCAATCAATCGGCTCCAATCCTTGTGACACCAACCAATCATTTGCTTTTGAAAAATGTCTGCAACCCAAAAAACCACGATGTGCTGAAAGTGGCGATGGATGCGGCGCTTCCAAAACAAGATGTTTCTGGCGATCGATAAAAGCCCCCTTTTTTTGAGCGTATGCTCCCCAGAGCATAAAAACTAAGTGGTCTTTTTTGTCGTTTAACTCTGCTATTACTTTATCAGTAAATCGCTCCCAACCAATGCCAGAATGAGATCCTGCTCTACCATCCTCAACTGTCAATACTGCATTTAGTAAAAAAACCCCACGCTCCGCCCATTTTTTGAGCGATCCATTATTCGGTTTTCGGATGCCAAGATCGCCGCTCAGTTCACGAAAAATATTTTCAAGAGATGGTGGCAAGGGCACTCCAGGTTTAACCGAAAAACATAACCCTTCAGCTTGTCCGCGCCCATGATAAGGATCTTGTCCCAAAATCACCACTCGAATCCGCTCAAAAGGAGTTTCCGCAAAAGCCGCAAAAATCTCATTCTTAGGGGGATAAATTGTCGTTCCCGCCTTCTGGCGTTCCCTAAGAAAAGTTAAAATGCTTTGAAAATACTTCTGTTTTTTCTCGCCTCCAAGGATATCGCTCCAAGAGATAAAATTTTGACTGACTGCAGATTCGCCCGCACTTAAAATACTATCAGAGATTAAAGTATTCATTTTTTACTCTGCCAAATGAAACTTTGGTTTTCCACTAATTCATTTAAAATATGCAGATAACTCTTATATCTACTCTCTTTAATCTCTCCTTTCAATACTGCTTGCTTAATCCCACACTCTCTTTCAGCCGTATGCTTGCATGATCTCGGAAATTCGCAGTTTACTAAAAATTCTCTAAAATCAGGAAATCCCAAAAGCACTTTTTCATAACTTAGGTGGCTCAGTCCAAAATTTTGCACTCCGGGCAGATCCAATAGCCAAATCTCTTGATCAAGCCCATCCGCAAAACATCGATAAATCTTTGCTAAAGAAGTTGTTTGCTTGCCTTGAGATGACTTTTTAGAAAGATCTCCAACCTCTAACTCAGCGCTTAAGCAGAGCTTTTTAATCAAAGCGCTCTTACCTACTCCAGAAACTCCACACAAAGCAGTTAGCGAATTAACTCCACCGCTTCGTAGATAACTACGGAGCTCGTTTAAACCACTATCAAAGATTGTGTTGGTTTGTATGAGCGGCATAAAACCTTGATAAGTATTTGCAACTTGCGATAAGAAATCAGATTTAATATCAACCTTATTAAAAATTATGGCTATTTTAATGCCCTGCGCTAAACCCTCAACAATCATTCGATCAATAGTTAAAAAATTTGGCTTTGGCACCGGCGCTACCACAATTAGCAACTGATCAATATTAGCTGCCAGCTCCTTAACGCGCCCACGATAAGAGCGCTTATAAAGAGAACGACGCTCTAATAGAGATGTAACAGTCCAAGCAGAAGGAGCGGATCTTTTCAAAACAACTCGATCGCCAACAAGCGGAGAAATTGATCGAGTAGCAGGACTAGCTAAAACTTCAAACCCCACGGTTGTTAAAATTTTTGATTTTTGACCAGACGACCAAATAACTAAACCTTCTGTCGCGCTCTGCTCTGATAATAAATTTTTCACCGAGAAAAGTAATCTTTTAAAGCAAGAACCTGTTGATAGCTAAATTCTCCTATTTTCATCCAATCAATCGGTGGCAAATAAAGAGTAATCAAAATATTTAAACCACTAAAAATTAAAGGGGCAAGTAGCGCCGGTAATATTCCCTTAATCTCAATCCCCGGCAGTAACTTAACCAAGATCCAAAAAAGTCCCCCATTTACCAAAATTAACAAAAGGGCTTTGGTGGAAAAATGATCTGGTATCGATAAAAATAAGGCGGCATCCCAAATATACGTATTGACCAAAGCAATCGAGATAACTGTAAAAAAAGGGGCAAAAATAGAGGTAACTCTTAGATTGGGAAGTAAAAAAATAGTAATTCCCATCAATAAAGATTGTGTAACCCAAAAACTAAGGCTCTCTGTTGTAATCATGCTTTATAATTTATAATATGTTTGAGTTAAAAAATTTTTTTTGTTAGTATCTACTTCATTATTATGAATCAAAAAGATCGATTTAGAAATAAGCTGACCAATCAAAGTCAAAAAAGCGATAAAAGACCTTTTACGCTAAAAACTCTTAACAAAAACTCTTTAAAAGCTCTGCCATTTTTTATACCGGGGACTCTCTTGGTAATAGCCGGACTACTTACACCTATTTACCCAGCAACTCTCCCATTTATATTTGGTTGCTTATTGACATATATAGGAGTAGGAGTCCTTTGGGCCGCGTCTCGTATAGTAAAAGCTTACAGTTTATTTAACTCTCTGGTCCAATCTGTCAGCGCTCAGATGATTTTTAAACAAACAACTACGCCTCTTGGCGGGCAAAAAAATAACGAGCTCTCCGCCAGCAAATTAACAGTCATACAAGGTGGAATCAAAGATCAGGCAAACCTTAAAACTATTTCAGATATTGACTCCCGTTTGTTAGAAGAAATTCTAGGTGGAGATCTTCTATTTGAAGGTCGAGAACGCAAAAACGGGCAAAAGAAAATCATCATCCACTAAACTTTAACTTGTAAGCCAGAAAATCTTCTGCCTCGCCAATCATTTCTAAACACTTAAACTTTTCCAGATCTATCGGTTGATTTTTGGGAATCAAAAACCTGTTCACCCCCGATAGCAACATTCCACTATGGCAAGGGCTAACCTCTAAAACAACCAGATCCGCTTGCAGTAAATGAAAAACCGGCTTTTCTCCAAGGCTCAAGCTAAAATGGGCATAGCGGTTATAGATATCCTTAAACTTGCGGCGCCTGTCAAATTTAACCATCAATTCTGGATCTAAAACATACCGCACCCCGTTAAATGTCGAAAAGCCATTGGCCGCCAAAAGTTGTGCAACCAAGTGATCGTTATAAACTGCCCAAACCATCTTGAGTGGCTCAGAGCTATTTAGATCCTCCAACCCTTTAACAGCCATAACTATTTTATTCTGGTAGATAGGAGCCAAGCCCCGTTGTAAAGGGTTAACACTAATTCCCGGTAAAAATACCCAAATAAATAAAAACAACGTTAACCAAAAACGACTTCCAACTACTAGGCTCGTCGACAATAAAATAAAACCTGAAAGCGATAACCATAAAATTCTTTTACTTGCAAAACTAGGTTCGCTTTGATGCAGAGTTCTCATTAAATAAATTCCAAGTAAAGCTGAGAATAGAACGGTTACGATCACTCCAACCCGCTTGCGATTAGTATTTTCAAAGCTTTCACTCTCTTCAAAAATTTTCAAAACAAAAAAAATCGATAAAACGCCAACTCCCAAAATCGCCCGAGTTGGAAATGAATATTTAAGCAGTGTGATTTCAGCCAGCCAAACAGGAAAACCAAACAAAATATAAATGCTTAGCAGTAGAATAACGCTTAAAAGCGCCCCATAAGCGATCAAATCTCTTTCGCGATTTGGTGTTATGACCGCTCCAAGCAATGCTAATGGCCAGAGGATAAAAAAAGAACTAGCTTCACAAATATTTCCCAAAAATTTCGGCACATAGCCATCGGTAAAAAGATGGTTAAAAGCTCCTATAAAATACCTTAATATTCCAAAACCTCCACCTTGTGAAAAACGCTTTCCCGGATAAGCGGTATTTGAAACCAAACTAACTGTCTCTTGAAGTTCGATAGCAAAAGAAAATAAAATCAACAAAACTGATACCACGCCGGTCGCAAGAACTAACAATTTAAATTTTAAAATATTTTTGAGCCGCGGCTCAGACAACAAAAAGGGGATAAAAAGAGCGCCTCCAACATACATAAGCGGCACCTGAAAGGCAGGATAAAGCGTCAGCGCGAAACCTCCCGCCATAATCATAAAAAGAAACCCGTAAAAAATTACAGCCGTTCGCTTACTTGAAACAATAAGGAAACCAAGTGCACTGCCAGCAAGAGCAAAATAACAGAGAAGCTCGCTAAGCGACGAAGTAAACCACCATTGGGCAAAACCAGAAAATAATATCCAAGTCGTAGCAAGAAAACTTAAAAAATGATTTCCCTTAAAGAAAAACTTCGCTATAAAATAAAATCCCAAAAAAATACCCCAAAAACGAAATCCATAAAGCCAAGCTAACGCTCTGTCACCGTTAAAAATAAAAAACCCCCACTGAGTTGGCTTAAAAATAACACTAATATGTTTTGCCGGAAGACCGGCTATTAGAACGGTTTTTAAAGGCCCAACATTTTTATTTTCTATCGGTAAACCAAGAGCCGCCTGAGAAAGCATCCAAGGAGTTCCTACTACCCACTCGTCGCTTCTAATAGCGCGCGGCTCACCAAAAATCAGATCGGCAGACGTTTGACCATGATAACGTAAATTAAAGATCTCAAGTGAAGATGGCGTCAGAGATAAAAAAACTTGCAAAATAAAAAGTAAGGTGGTCGCGACTACGACAATCTTATCAATGCCGCTAAAAGAAAACACTCTCCCATCTGACACTAAAATTCGACGCATCAAAAAATATAGTCTTAAATTTTAAATTTTCGACGGAGAAAAACCAAACGTCTCTCGCAACAAGCTTAATGTCGGCGCCGCTAAAGCTTTAGCCCGATCACGCCCGCTTTCCAAAATTCCATAAAGGTAATCGGGTTTTGAAATAAGTTCGTTATACCTAGTGCGAATAGGCGCTATGAAACTCTCTAAAGCTTCCACCAATTCCTCTTTAGCATGACCCCAGCCTACACCACCCTTGGCAAGACGAACTTTTAAATCCTCAAATTTTTCGGGAGTCGCAATCACCCTAAAAAGCTCACCAATAATGGTTGATTCTAATTTTTTCGGCTCTTCAATTTTAGAGGAATCCGTTGCAATACTAGCGACTAGCTTTTTAATTTCATTTCTCTCGGCACAAATTGCTATAGTATTATTATAACTTTTAGACATCTTGCGACCATCTAATCCGGGAATAATCATACGATTTTCATCAACTTTAGCTTTCGGCAGTTTAAAAATCTCTTTTTGAACAGCCGCATTAAAAGAAAGCGCCATGTCGCGCGCCATCTCCACATGCTGAATCTGATCTTTACCAACCGGCACTTCGTCCGGCTGATAAAGAAGAATATCTGCCGCCATCAAAACAGGATAATAAAAAAGCGCCACCGTCGCATCGCGCCCGTTAGCGACCGCGTCCTTGTAAGCATGAGCCTTTTCAAGCAAACCAAACCCAGTCACCGAAGCTAAATACCAAGCCACTTCCGCCACGATCGGAACATCCGATTGCCTAAAAAAAATCTGAGTTTCAACGTCCAAACCAGCCGCCAGCCAAAGTGCCGCTAAACTAAGAGTGTTTCTCCGCAAAAGCTCCCGATCCTTAAGATCCGTCAGCGAATGAAGATCCGCTATAAAATAAATTCCTTCCCTAGAATTTTGAACCTCTATTGCGGGCTTGATACTGGCAAGATAATTACCGATATGCTGAGCGCCTGTAGCGCGAAGTCCAGTGAGCGATCTAATTTTTTTTGCCATTTGCCAAATCATAGCAAATTTTTTTTAAAGCTTGTAGTGCCATACTAAAGCTCTGAAATAATGATCAATATTAAATGCAAAATTATTGCATTTGATTTAAAGTTAAATAAAACCAATTATCGAGGCAAATATATCGCTTCGCTCGCTCAGCTGGTAGAGCGCTACTCGTTCTCACCCCAGATTCGCTCCGCGAATCTTCCCCTTAGGGGTAGTCCGCGCTCTCTCTACAGATCTTTACTCTCTAAGCTCAATCTATTATAACTTTACTAGTCTTCTTCGGGCTCATAGCTCAGCTGGTAGAGCGCTACAATGGCATTGTAGAGGTCGGCGGTTCGATCCCGCCTGGGTCCACACCGTAGTAACCACAACACATAATCCGCCGATCAACACTAAAGCAACTTCCCCCTAGCCTTGCAAGCAATTTCAGAACGGGTTATTTTACACCCTAATTGTTTTATTTAAAAACCCACATATCTCGTCGGGCTGTGGCGCAGACTGGTAGCGCGTTCGCTTGGGGTGCGAGAGGTCGGAGGTTCAAATCCTCTCAGCCCGACCAATCAAAACATAACTTCAACTTGACTTAAACTTGAAAACTTGGAACTTGGGAAACTTGGAACTTGGGAAACTTGGCTTGGGAAACTTGGTGCCACCCTCTTTTAAAATGATTTAAAACAAAAACCTTCTAGACAAACCCCTTATTATTATCAGCTAGTTTCACCATAAATTTGTCGAAGTTTAAAAAAACAAGATAATACAATTAATTAGCAACGAAAATGACTAGATTCCTATCACCCCGTAAAACAGGATGGCGCCTTTTTTAACTTTCATCACTCTTTTTATTGGTAAAAACTATCAGGAAACGACGCCCCGGAACTATCGTATCCATCTTTTCGAGCCTAACTAAATCCCAACCCCCCTGTCGAAACATCTGAACTAAAGGAAGATTGCTCGGATTCTTTAATAATTCCCCTTGCTCCTTCTCATCATCCAACAACTTGCGAGACGATTTATGCCGAACAAAAGTCACAAGCCGAATACCGCCTTCAAAAAAATTATGGAGCAACTTAATCACCGAACCATAAACCTCTTCACTTTTTTTAGCTAAAACTTCAGTATTGTAAACTTTTGTAAGCTTGCCTCCTTCTATTTTAGCTAAAAAAGTTAAAAAAAATGACTTTTCAGAACCCTTCGGAAAAACAAGTTCAAACGAATATCTAGCCCATGAAAGATTATGACCCTCTAAACAATAGGTTCTTATCTCCAAGCCATCGGGCAAAAGCTTAGAACCATTTAATCCAAACCAACTTCGCGAAACCTCAAGCTGTGGCAATGCCCTAGATGAATTAAACCAGCGACGGCAAGCTTGCCGCGAGTCAATAGACAACCCACAGGACAAGATCTGCCATTTTTCACCCTCCCGTGTCTTACCAACAACAGCCAACACAACTAATACTAATAAAGCAATTCTTTAAAGTTTACTATTCGCCAACGCCCACTCGTAAGTCTTCTTTAAACCGTCAAACAATGAAACCTTTGGCGCCCAGCCAAGCTTCTTAATCCGCGAAACATCAAGCACTTTCCTCGGCATACCGTCAGGTTTAGAACTATCAAACACCAATTCTCCATCAAACCCAACAACCTCTTTTATAATCCGCGCTAACTCCAAAATCTCGCAATCTTCGCCAGTGCCAACATTAATCGTCGCTGACTCCTGATAACGCTCCATCAATAACAAGCAAGCCGCCGCCAAATCATCAACATACAAAAACTCCCGCCGCGGCTTGCCACTTCCCCAAACAACAACCTGAGGCAACTTTTTGACCTTCGCGTCATGAAACCTGCGCATCATACCGGGAATAACATGACTATGCTCAGGATGAAAATTGTCCCCCTCCCCGTACGTATTGGTCGGCATCGCCGAAATAAACATCTTTCCGTATTGCGTAAAATACTTTTCGCAAAGCTTAAGCCCGGCAATTTTGGCTAACGCGTAACCTTCATTGGTCGGCTCAAGCGGACCGGTTAAAAGAGCGGATTCATTTATCGGCTGACTCGCCGCACGAGGATAAATACAGGAACTCCCCAAAAACAAAAGTTTTTTGACACCACCATCAGCGGCCGCCTTAATAACATTTGCCGCCGTCATCAAATTCTCATAAAGAAAATCAGCCTGATAAAGATTATTGTGTAAAATGCCGCCAACTTTTGCCGCCGCCAAAAAAACATACTCAGGGCGCTCGCTCTGAAAAAAATTGTTAACAGCCCGTTGATCCAAAAGATCAAGCTCGGAGCGAGGTTTTAAAATAAGGTTTTTAAAACCTCGCTGATTCAGAGCACGAACAATGGCGGAACCGACTAATCCTCTATGTCCAGCAATAAAAATCCTACTACCTGTATCCATAAATTCCGATAAATTTCGAGGTTTTAAATAACTAATAAGGACTTATACCAAAAAAACAGTTATAATACAAATAAACAAGAAATGATTAACACAGAAACAATTAAAGAACAGATCAAACTCTCCCTTGTTTGGAGCTCAGGCGCCCTAATGTTTGGCACTCTTATAGCCAGCGCATTAAATTATCTGTTCGTTATAATTTGCGGTCGCCTACTAGAACCATTGGAGTTCGGCGCCCTGCTAAGCGGAATTGCTATCATCAACTTAAGCATATCACTTAGCAACCCTTTGCAAATCACAGTTACAGCAAAGGTCGCTAGCGCCAACGATCACTTAATGACCCGTCAAATAATCAATCAGCTTTTTAAAAAAACTCTCGTTTTGGGAATAGCTGTTCTATTAGTAGCGCCAACAATTTTAACCATATTTTTCAACAATCCTCTCTTAGGAAATGTTTTTGGATCAATCACCCTGGTGGTTGGCATCCTCTCCGTAATTTTACTCGCTATTGCTAATGGAGGTCTCAGCGCCAAAAAAGATTTTGCCGCAGTGGCGACATCACAAATTATTAGCTCGATCACAAGAATTATTTTATTAGCAACTATATTTTTTTTGGGTATCCGCGCAGATAGAATTTCAGCTCTCGCCATTTATGCTGGCGGATTTAGCGTAGGAGCTTTTTATGCCACCCAAAAACTATCTACTACTTTTTCAATAAGAACAACAACCAATGGCAACCAACAGATTGAAATTAACAATCATACCCTAGAAAATAATAAAAAATTTTTTGCCCTCTCTTTTTCACTACTTATAACACCGTTTATTATTGATCAACTGCTGATTTATTTAATGCATAAAGAACTCTCGGGCGACTACGGCGCGCTAATGACTTTAGCCAAAATTCCCTTCTTTCTGGCAGCTCCAATAATTTCAGCTCTTTTACCGCATTTACTAAGCGCCCCTGCTTCTAAAAAAATCACACATTTTCGCTCAGCCTGTCTGCTGACTCTAACTTTGACAGCGCCACCAACAATTTTAATGATGAGCTCTCCTTTTTTAACCCTTAAATTAAGTTACGGGACAAAATACCTTATGCTCAGCTCATCTTTAAGCGTCGCGATCGTAGGGATACTAGCGCATATCGCTAGCTACTTAGTTATGCAACTAATTGTAATTGAGCAAAAAGCCAAAGTTTTACTGCCATTAAGTGCAGTTTTCTTTATTCAGATCGTAGGTTTTTTATTGTCGAACGCAAATATAAAATCTTTAATATATCTGCAAACTACTATTTATATATTACAACTGCTTTTTTTAGTTCCGGCGTTCTTTAAAACTCTCCGAAAACTATAATGGAAGATAACGTAAACATCTTTTCAAAAACTCTTAAAAGAATAGTTTTTTATCACCCTCACTTTATGCAACCGGGGGGCGCCAGCACCTATGTTTACGAAATGGCGAAGAGATTTCACCAAACCGGTCTAAAGATTGAGATCGTAACCATCAACGCCAATAAGGAGCATTTAAGTGAACTTGAAAAATTCACTACCATAAAAAAAATCGGTTCGCCTCTTAGCTCTTCGTTTCTGTTTTGGATTCTCTTTCCTTACTGGTGCGCGCGGGCAATTTGGCTCGCTAAAAAAGAAAAAGAGCCCACCATTTATTTTGCTCAGGTTTTTCCGGCTAATTGGTGGGGGTTTTTTCATAAACTCATTTTCAAAAAAGACCTAGTAGTTTGGATGTGCCAAGAACCTTCCGCCTTCATACACTCAGAACGTTGGATCGCCGCGGTAAACTCACCCGTCAAAAGGACACTGCTGATCACACTAAGACCATTGCTAAGCTTAATTGATAAGTGGCTTGCTGAAAAAGTCGATCATATCTTCGTTAATTCTTTTTTCGGTAAAAATTACGCTTTATCAATTTATAAAAACATTCCTCCAGAAAAAATTGAAGTAACATATTTGGGGGTGGATCATTCGATATTTAAACCTGACAACTCAGCTAAACCGCCAAGCATCAAGAGAAAGCAAATTATCACCGTTGGGAGGCTGACAAAATTCAAAAACGTCGATCGAATAATTATCGCGCTAGCTAAGTTAGATCTCACAGTTCGACCGCGACTGGCGATAGTCGGCGAAGGTGAAGAAAAAAACGAGCTTATCAAACTGACCTCCGATCTAAACTTAACCGACTACGTATTTTTTCACGGAATTATTTCTCAAGACCGGCTGAGGCAAGAATTAAACAATTCGGTAGCTCTAATTTTAGCCTCGGAAAACGAGCCGTTTGGGCTTGTGGCAGTTGAAGCTATGGCTTGCGGAACACCTGTCATAGCTGTCAAAAATGGCGGACCAGCAGAAACGGTGATTGACGGAAACAGTGGTATCTTGATACCAAACGCCACTCCCGATACACTTGCTTCAGCTATTGAAAAAATTTTATTAAATTCGCTAGAGCAACTTTTTAGAGAAAGCGCAATTAAACGCGCGGCAGAATTTAACTGGGAGAGGACTGCGCTACAAACTTTAAATCGTTTCACGATGCTATGGGAAACTACTTAACATACCTGCAATCGATCTCTTCTCCCACTTTATCAAAATCCAAGCGCGCTTACATAGATTATAACCTTGGTAATTTTATTAATACTGAAGGCGAAATTTTAGAGATTGGGCCTGGTCTTGGGGAATTTTTGGAATATCTAACAAAGAATAAAAAACCTAAGGCAATTGATATCGTTGAAAATGACTCTGCGGTAACCGAATTTTTATCAAAGCAATTTGAGATTCGCAATTTATTTCAGGTAAACATAGAAGAGAGTGTTGCACTGTCCAATAAATTAAAAAATTACGATTTTATTCTAATGTTGCAGGTGCTTGAGCATATCAAACCAGAAATGATGCCTAGCTTACTTAAAACTCTCTACAAACATTTAAAGCCAAATGGCGTTTTGGCGATCGTGGTGCCAAATGGAGCAAATCCACTTTCAACAGTTGAAAGATACAGCGATTTTACTCATACTACTCTTTTTTCAGAGAATTCTTTAAAACAGTTGTGCTCAATCTGCGACCTACCTGACGGCTCTTTTTACGTTACCGGATATGAAATACCCCCCATAACAGTTATAAACAGGTTGCGACGCCTTATGCAGAGTTGCTTGCATAGTTTTTTAAAAGGAGTTTTAATATTAAATGGTGGTGTGTTTTTTAAAACGCTACACCCTAACATAGTTTTAATCGTTGAAAAAAAAGTTATTGTTAATGAATAAGCCTCTTTTTTCGATCATCACTACTTGCAAGAATTCTGCAAACACAGTTCGACAAACGATAGAAAGCGTTTTGTCCCAACGTGGAGATTTTGAGATAGAATACATCTTTACCGACGCGCTTTCAACAGACGGCACTCGCGAAATTATCGCCGAATACGGCGACAAAATAAAATTGATTGACGCACCAAAGCTAAATCAATCTGAGGGTATAAATCTTGGTTTTCAAATGGCAAAAGGGGATTATATCGCGTTTATCAACGCCGATGATGTTTATCAAGCTGGAGCTTTTGATTTAGCGGATCGTGCTTTTCGCTGTAATCCTGACAAGCTTTGGCTTGTCGGTCAATGTGATATTATTGACGAAAAAGGATTCCCTATGCACGGTTTTATTTCGCGATATAAAAATTTTCTGCTAAAAAACTATAGTTATTTTCTTCTATTAACTGAAAATTTTATTTGTCAGCCGGCGGTATTTTTGCGTCGTTCGGCGCTAGAGACTTGCGGCTATCTTGACACCAGCGAAAATCTCGCTATGGATTACGAGTGGTGGTTAAGGATCGGGCGAGACAATTCTCCAATTATTATAAATGAAAAACTTGCTAGTTTTCGTCGAATGCGCAACACCAAGAGCAATCGTTTTTTTGTGCAGCAGTTTAAAGATGATCTTAGACTCTCTCTTAAATACTCAAAACTAGCAGGCGCGGCCGCCAGAATGGCTATTCCTTTTAAATATTTTAATTATTTAAAAACGATCTCTGCCTACTCTTTGATTTATAAACCAAGCAAGTCGTAAAAAAATTTGCCGCCTAAGATAAACAATAGGTGATTATTATCTATAATAGTTAAACTTCTCTCTTTTTTTGCCGACTTAATAAAGGTGGATCTATTTGAATTTGATTTTGGAAAGGGTTTAGGCCCATTTTTAATTATTCTTTCGGCGCTGCTACACGCGCTTTGGAACGGTTTACTCAAGGGCGTAAGAGAAAAGATCAAAACTACCGCCGGAGCGATGAATTCGGCGCTCATCATAAGTTTTATTCTTTTACTACTTGATGGAAACTCCGCGCTTTTCTCTTATCAAATATACATCTGGATCGCTGTGGCTGGGATTTGCGAAGGCGCTTATCTTTATCTTGTTGCTCGCGCTTATGAAACCACGACTTATGGACTAGCTTATACGATTATGCGCGGCGGCGCGATGATCTGCGTTTGGTTGGTTTCGGTGCCTTTGTTTGGGGAGCGTTTTGGCATGTTGCATTTCCTTGGGGTGTTGTTAATTTTAGCGGGCATGGTTGGTATGAATAACGGGTTACACACTAAAGTATCTCGCATTGGTGTTATTATTGCCACGCGAGCGGCTTTTCTTATCGCTGCTTATCATTTAGCCTATAACCAAGCGATCTCTCTTGGGGCTAATCCTCTTTATGTTTTCTCTTTATCAATGATTTTTGCTGTCAGTACCTTTTATCTTTTTTCTTATAAACGTTTTCGAGGGAAATTGATTATTATAACTTATGATGGCTTATTAGCTGGGATTGCTTTTTTGTTATCCTTGATTCTGTTTTTATATGGGATGAGAGAGACGGATGCTGGGCTTACTATTTCTTTGCGTAACAGTTCATTAGTATTTGCCGCGTTGATTGCTAATGTTTTGGGTGAGCCTTTAAATCGGAAAGAGGCTATCGGGATGATTTTGGTTATATTGGGCGTTATGGCGTTGTCGGTAACAAAATAATGGTTGGAAATTTGGTGCCACCCTGTTTTTAAGGTTTCTACTTAGCCCATAAATTTATCAAATCAGCTTTGCTAAAATATATCTCATTTTAATAACTATTTAAATTTCTTATGATTTTTTCTTTTACAAACAGGGTGGCACCTGTTTATGCTTTTTAAAAATCGGCTGACTTGTCGGCTAGTGCAACTAAAAGAATTGGCTTTTAATCGCCAAACTTAATACAACATTATTTATTAAGAACCAGAAAAAGTATGGAAAATAAAATATGGTGCCACCCTCTTTTTATTTTCAAAAGATCTATATAAATGACAAAAAACAAGTATCAAAAAAATGGCAAAATGCTAAGTGCTTGAAATATCTTTTTTTTAAAATACCCTGAAACTTATAAAACAGGGTGGCACCATGTTTCCCATGCCATGTTTCCCATGTTTCACATCACTCTTGCACCTTCTATCTGCTCTGCCTTTTACTCCATTCTTGAAAATCCGGAAACGCAAAAAGCTTAAGAAGCTTCTCTTCAACTCCATGTTCAACTGCCTCACTAAATCGATCCGGAGATAGAATATGCTTTAATTTGACTATACCAGATTCAACCTCGGTACGAATCCGGTTTAATAAATCGCTCTCTATATCTTGCTTGATGCGCACTACCTCATGACGACGAGCCACTAAATATCGCGACTCCAAAGACGCTCGCTCCTGCGACTGCTTCTGCTTTACCGACGAATTACCAATTTTTGATCGATCTCGCAAAGGTGTAGTAACAGTAGCTCCAGTAAATAAACTCGGCTGATGAAATGCTCCCACTCCAGACAAACCGCCAACCATTCCCTGTCTGTCGCCATTTCTTGTAAAAACCCTTTCTTTTAACACGCCACTATAACGATAAACAAAACCCTGATTGTTAACCTCTCTCTGACGCGCCTTTAGATAATTTGGCGCAGAGGTTGGTCTGTCACCGGGCAAAATAAAACTATCTGGACGCTCTACCGCTCTATATAAAAAACCAGCTGGACTCCTAGAGATCAAAACGCTTTTTTTACTAATTAAATGATCAAAATAATTGATAATCTTCCTTATTTTTTCCAACTGATGAGAAAGAGCGTTAGTAATTAGCTTTTTCGCCTGATCGCTTCTAATTCCCCTCTGAGCCAAAGCAATTTCCAACTGTTCCCTAATTAAATAATCACTCTCCTGATAATGAGCGCCGCTCTCTGAGCGGAAATCAGCCAAACTCACCCTTCGCTCATTAACACCACTCTGATCGCGCTCAACAACAGGAACACCTAAGATACTTTCAGCATCAGCAATCACCTCTCTCTGCGCCAATGATTTTCCAGCTGTAGGTGGCACATTGCTAGCAAGATCTTTAGCAGATTGATACTCGTTACTGCTGCCCCCTCCCCCACTAAAACCAAGCCGTACGTTCTTTTTTCGACAAGAATCAGCCGCAACAATTGTAATCTCAGTACGGTCTCCCTTACCCTGATAATCAAATCCTAAAATAAAATTTTTAGCTTGCAGCTCTTCAAGCGCCGGATCAATTTGTTGGCGAATAAGACTCGGGTAACGATAATTGCGGGAAATTCCAATTTTTTCATGAGCAAAAACTAAAAGATTATAAGTAACCTTTGAGCGATACCAAAAATGTTTATCTAAAAATCTATAAATCCGCTTTGAAACAGCACTCTCCAAAGCTAAATAGAGATCAAAATCAAGCTTCTTAATAAAACCTGAGCTAAAAGATTTAAACAGCGCCTCGCTCCAAATAAAAAAACTTGGTTTGCCCTCTTTGCCATCGTTTATCTCGTAAGCATCAATAACACCAAAATTTCTAGTAGTATGCGTCTTACTTTCGTTATCATAAAAAGCATTGGTTGCTTTGATTCGCACCCCGGTTAGGCGATCAAGCGCCTTTTGCAATCTTTGATAACTTCTTCCTTCAGTTGTCCACTGTAATATTTTTAAAATCTCATATCGAGTGAAAAAAACCTTCCGCTCAGACATTCCAGCATCAACAGTCAATTTTAAAAGTCCCAAAAGAACTTCGTCATCAGAGGCCGTTGGCAACCCAAATTTATCAGCACCAGTTATAATCCATCGCCGATTAATCTGTTCTCCATTTTTACCTCGAACTATATCTGAAAATTCTAAGGTTTTAACTCCTGGATTACTTCTAGTTGATAAAACTGTCAGGGGAAATTCCGCTAGATTCATCTCGTCACGAGAGATTTTGCGATTTAAGTTTCCATCTTTTTGTGGGTAGATGATAACTTCTTGTTTGGCAGATGAGTTATTTTCTCTCATAACACGTTATTAGTATGGCACAAGAACAATTAACAAAAAATTATGTTTAAAGTAATGTTAGGATTTGTCTTAAAAAACTGATACAGCTCTTATTTAGCTGCAGTTTTTCATAATTTCTAATCTTTACTAACGGGTAACTTGGTACAAATATTTTTTTAGGAAACACAACAAACAAAACTAAAATGTATACAACAACTATTGTTGTAACAAGTTATAGTTATTTATTAAGTTATTTTTATAGTAAGCGAAGGTTTTTTAAAGCAAGATCAAGATGATAGAAAGGATAAATTATTTCAATTCACGGTAATAATTTTTCAAAGGCACGATACTACTGATCCCCGCTCCTCGCTGACTTTTATTTTTAAATGATGAGAAAAAATGGTGAGAAAAAATGGTGCCACCCTGTTTTTTAACACAGTAAAGCAGATCTTAAATCTGCTATAAATATTTACTTTCAATCATTTTTTAAATTTCAAATGGCGAGAAATACTTTTTAATAAACTCATCAGTAACTAGTAGCTCAATTATATTCCTTTTATTTGTGATTTTTTAAAATACAAAATATGAAAAAAAGAGAAATTACCAGATATTTAAATATAAAATTCTTGAAAAAAGAATTTTTTGATGCTACGTTTAAACTAACGATTATATTTAACTATTTGATTTAACTATATATTTTGTGGCAGAAATCATAACAGTTGTTAATCAAAAGGGTGGAGTTGGCAAAACAACAACATCAGTTAACCTAGGAGCCGCTTTTGCTCAGCTAAATAAGAAGGTTCTTTTAATTGATATCGACGCTCAATGTAATTTAACAACTCATCTTGGTATTAAGTCAATTCACGATGAAGAAGATCCACCGGAGGGAAGTCAATTTAAGGTTACAGCTAAAAATTCTATTTATGAATTGTTAAAAGGAACAAAAAATATCAAAGAATGTATTACAAATCGCTCTAAAAATATTGATGTAATTATAGCTAATCTGTTACTTAGTGCCGCGGATTTAGAATTAGGGGGTATAGTAGGGCGTGAATTAATTCTCAAAAGAGCCATAGAAACAATAAAAGATAATTATGATTATATTGTCATAGATTGCCCCCCTGCCCTAGGTCTTCTCTCTTTAAATGCTCTAGCAGCTGGTAACAAGGTTATTATCCCAGTTCAGAGCGAATATCTTGCTCTTCATGGAGTTAGACAACTTCTTGATACTATCGATCAGGTTCGTAGTATCTACAATCCTACTCTATCAGTACAAGGCGTACTTATCTGCTTACACGATAACCGTAAAAGACTTGCAAGAGCAGTGTCTGATACAATCAGAGCCTATTTCGGGGATTTAGTTTTTAATTCTGTTATTAAAACCAATGTTGCCTTAGCTGAGGCTCCAGCAAGTGGTGACACTATATTTGAATATGCCCCAAAATCATCTGGCGCTGAGGATTATATGGCGCTTGCTAAAGAGATTATTGGATAATATATTCATAAGATATCACCTAAACATAAAAATTTTTAACTCATTACACTATGTCAAAAAGAAAACTAACCCTAGCAAACAACCCTCTTTTTTCGGGTCCACCACTACGAGAGCGTGAGAATTTAGCTGGTACACCGCACACTCCATATCGCGAAATTCAAATAAATCTTATCGAAAGAGATCCAAAACAACCCCGTGTAAGTTTTGATGAAGAACGCTTAAACGAACTGGCTTCATCAATACGCACCTATGGAGTACTGAATCCTATCTTAGTAAAACCAAGTAAAACTCCCGGAAGGTATATTATTATCTCTGGCGAGAGACGTTTTCGTGCTTCTCAATTAGTAGGGCTCCAAACTATTCCATGTTTAATCGATGCTATTTCAAATGATTCGGAAGAGCGTACTCTTGCTATGCAACTTGTTGAAAATATTCAACGTGCTGATTTAACCCCTTTAGAGCGAGCTAATGCAATAGGAGCATTAAAAGATAATTTTAATCTCTCCGTAAGAGAGATAGCAGATAAGCTTGGCATATCTAAGAGTATGGTTCAAAGGAGCTTGGATATATTGAAATTACCACCAGATCTTCTTAATGCTTTGCGAGAAGGAGCTTCAGAATCGAAAATTTTACTATTAGCAGAAATCTCTGATCCAGAGATACGAGCCACTTATTTAAAGGATCTTGAAAGTTTAACTAGAAATCAACTGAAAAAAAACATTGAAAGCGGTTCACAAGATATAACCGAAAAAAGATATAAGGAATTGTCAGCTGAAGATAATAGAATTATAGAGGATATGAGACGTGCCCTTGGTATGAGAGTTGATATGATTAGATTTAAGGAGAGACCAGAAGGCGGTAGGCTAGAGATAGATTTTTATTCAGAAGATGATTTAAAGCTTCTTTTTAGAAGACTTGTGTCAGAATAATTTTTTGACTTTACTCATAATTCTGTACCACGGTGGGACAGATTAAAAACAATATATTTTTAGATCTAAATTTTATTGTACCACGGTGGGACAATAAAATTTTTCTTCAATTTAAGGACCTCTTGTCTCAGTATGATCAAAAAGACCGAACAAGGGTTGAGGTTTATTGAAAGCCTTGCTGAGTGGGGTGGGGAAAGGCCTGTTTCTCTTGAAAAATTACATCAGGTTTCCAAGATTTTAAGCAACCCTCAAAATAAGATAAAAACAATTCATATAGGTGGAACAAATGGTAAAGGTTCTACTTCTGCCGCTTTTGCTAATGTATTGATTTTGTCTGGTTATTCTGTCGGTCTTAATATTTCTCCACATTTATATAAAGTTAATGAGAGAATTCAGATCAATGGAAGACAAGTTGATGATCAGATATTAGGAGATTTTGCATACGAAATTAAACAAGTGGCTGAAAAAGAGAAAATAGAGCTATCTCATCATGAGGCTCTAACTTTAATAGCTTTTTTAATTTTTGCGGAAGCAAAATTAGATTATGGCGTTATAGAGGTTGGGTTAGGGGGGAGACTTGATGCGTCTAATATTATTAAACGTCCTGATTTGTCTATTATAACTATGATTGATTTAGATCACACCCATATTTTGGGAAAAACTAAAGAGGCTATTGCTTATGAAAAAGCATTTATTATTAAGGAGTTAAGTAAGGCAATTGTTGGACCAGTATCTGAATCGGTAAAAAATGTTATCGTGGAGCGAAATAAATCTCTGACATCTCCTTCGGAGCTATATTTTTATGGAGATGATTTTTATTGCAAAGATATAGAATATAATAAAAATGATGATCAATTTAAATTTACAATAAAATCTAGTAAGTTCAATGATTTAAATTTATTGACAGGGTTAAAAGGGGAACATCAGCTTTTTAATATGTCGCTTGTCGCTTATGGTTGTTTGTTGCTAGGACTTGATCAAAAAAAGATAAAAGAGGGTATTTATTCTGTTAATTGGCCTTGTCGGTTAGAGAGGTTTAATTTTGCTGAACATAACATTATTTTTGATAGCGCACATAATCTATCTGGCATTGATTCTTTGATATCTTATTTAAAACTGAAAGATATTACTGATTTTACTCTTATTTTTGGAGCGATTAAGACTAAAAATTGGAGTGAGATGCTTTTAAGGTTTAAGGGATTAGTAAAAGAGGTTTTGATACTTGAGCCAGATAGCAAGATGAAAGTTGAGGGTGATCAGATAGCTGACTTTTTATCGAGTAATGATATAAAATTTTCTAATTTCAGGGGTGATTATCACAATGTTATTGGTTATATTTCATCTTTGCCTAATGCCTCCAAAATTATAGCAACTGGCTCAATTTATATGATTGGAAAATTAAGGGAACTAATAAAACAGCGTTATGAAATGGTCTGAATATAGGGGTAGCTTTCTTGAAAGGTTTCGCGTGGTTGAGGATCTTTATTTTGCTTCGCTTAACTTAGAATTAGAGATCAATCAAGCAATCAAATATATTTTAGAGGGTGGGGGAAAACTCCTCCGTCCTAAATTGGTTACCGCGATAGCGATCGATCTTGGAATGGGACCAACGCCAGAGATTTTATCACTTGCTTTAGCGGTTGAGATGGCACATGTTTCAACACTTGTGCACGACGATCTTCCTGCTCTTGATAACGATGATTTGCGTCGAGGTCGCCCAACTTGTCATAAAGTTTTTAGCGAAGGCATTGCTTTATTAGCAGGAGATAAATTAATAGCAGATGCTCTTTGTTTAATACTTCAGCTTGATCTTGAGGGTGATTTAAAAGCTCAAGCCGCGCAAATTTTGTCTAAAGCCTATAGCGATATAGCGCTTGGTCAGATGCTGGACTTGAAAGGGCACGATTATCTGAAAACTGCTTGTCACAAAACAGGAGCTCTTTTTGGAGCAGCCCTTAGAATGCCTGCTTTATTTGCTGGTTGTGGGGCAGGGGCTATTCAGCAATTAGCCTTGGTAGGAGAAGATTTAGGGGTATGTTTTCAACTGCAAAATGATTTTCTTGATCGATATGGCCAAAGCGGTGATATTGGCAGACCAATAGGTAGTGATCAACGTAACAAGCGTGAAAATCCTTTTTCGTATGAGACGCAACTGGAAAGAGGTATCGATTTGTTTAGTAAATTCTTTGAAAGTTTGAAATGTAAAATTGAAGTGGTAGAGAAGAATATCCTTCGTCGAGGAGAGAAATTGTTTGCCACTAGAGAGATCATTGCTGAATCGCTATCTCAATTTAAACCTGTACAAGTTATTCTTTAGATTAAGAATTTTTCCATTTTTAATTTTTATCCCTTCTTTTTGAAGCAGGGTGATTTTTTTATCAGTGCCATAAGCGTATCCGCCTATTTCGCCATTAGACCTAATGACTCTATGACATGGAATTTTAGGGGCGTTTGGATTTGCTCCTAAGATTCTGCCGAGAGCCCGCGGTGTTGATAGCTTTAAAGCTTTGGCGAGTATCGCGTAGGTTGTTACCGATCCTAGGGGAATTTTTTTTAGCAGGTTATAGCAGGCGATATATTGAAGTTGTTTTCGTTTTTGATCGTTTAAATTTTGAGTGTTTTTTATATCTCTCCTTTTCATGTTGTTTGTTAATTTAGTAAGATTTAGCGTGGATCTTTAGTTGTTCAGTTTTGAGCCTTCACTAAACTATATCTAGCAAGCAAATGTCAAATAATAGATGGTTTTTTACTCTGCTTGTAGCAACTTTTCTAGCTCTTACACTTTTATTTTTTTTGGGAAAAGGAGAGAAACCTGGTTTTTTAGCGGAACTTAGCAGTTATTTGCCGCAAACTGTTAGGCAGTTTTTCCCAGTGGTTGATGATTTAGAAAGTGATCTATTAAAGCAATCGATTATTACTCCAAGCGTTACGCCTAAATCGCCGTTGATGCCAGATAGTTATTTTTTATCCGAATTAAACAGAGGTCATTCTAGTAGTTCGACCGAAGAGGTAGAATCTCGCCAAACATCTGAGGCGCGCCCCCTACCTACTCCAACAATAGTGAAGTTAGGGGGAGTTGTCTCAAGTAGTCCTACGCCGAGAGTTGGTGTTTTGGGTTTTGAGTTCACTCAACCTTCGGATAATCAGGCTTTTTCTTTTGTCGAGGAGGGGGAAGCTTTAGGGGAAAATTCGCTTATTCCTTTTGCTAGGGGCCGAAGTGTTTCTGGATCGCCCGGGCAAAATCCGGATCAAACGCCAACTGTTACGCCAGAGCCAGGTGATAAATTAGGCAGAGTGTTTGGGCAGGTTAGGGGATATACTATTTTATCTTTGATGCATCCACTTGCTCGTCCGAGCGTTGAAAAGCAGATTGAGGGCATGTTGCGAGCCGAGGTTAGGGATTTATTTCTTGGAGTTTTAGTTGATGGTACTTTCAGGGTTGATTTTGGCTATCTTCACTCTGTGCTTGAAAGGTTGACTGTTGGTGGGCGTTCTGTGACATTGCTGATGTATTTAACAAATGGCCCTGAGATGCGTCGCAGTAATGAGGTTGCTCCGCAGGCTCCTTTTAGCGGTATTGATCCTTTGTCGTTTCGCGAGCTTTTAAGATTTGATCTCGCGACTCGAGCGAGATTCTCGGCGATTGCTCGTTCGGTTGTTCCTACTCTTGATTTTAACGCTTCTCTTTCGCCGGCTAATCGCAATTTAGTGGCTCCTATGTTAGAGGACAATTTTGATAGAACTACTTATCAGGTGGCGCGCCAGATAGTTTCGAGGGCGATCGGTAGCAAAGCGCAGATTATAAGAAATCCCTGTCCAAGATGTAACGTTGAGGGAAATGATGGTGATCCAGGGCGTGATCTTTTAGAGCTTCATAAGTTAGATGAGTTTGATAGTTTAAGGCGAGGTGATGGGTATTCTTTGGATGGGGAAGGTTTTGCTTATGCTGATGATCCGCCTGATAGTGATCAACCGCGATTGCCAGATTTGGTGGATATGCTAGAGCTTTCTTTAGAGCGTGGGCATCTTTATTTCGCTCTTTGGCGGAGGCAGAGGCAAGGCATTCCTCCGCCGGGTGGGCAGGTGTTAAATCCTGATTTGAGAAACTATGAAGTGCCGACCGATGATCAACTGGATGAAGAGGTAGTTTTTTTGAGATTGGGACTTAGATCGGAAGAGTGATTCTTTCTTCTTCTTTTTGGGGTCACCATGTTTAATTTTGATTTGCCGGTGGGATTCTGGTGCCACCCTGTTTAATTTTGTTTGCTCTCATTTACTCACCGACTTATCGCTTCTTTCTTTTGGTGCCACCCTGTTTTGTTTGGTTCCTTAGTTGCCGGTTGGGGTGGTAGGGGAACTTTGGAGTCATCCTGTTTTAATTTTGATTTAGGGATATTTGTTATTTTTTTGTATTAGATTTTAAGCAACATAGTTGAATTAAGTTCGATTAGTTATTTAGTAGGGGATTGGTATTGGTATGTTTATTTTGATCTAGTAA
>CALMIO010000009.1 GCA_937864035.1 uncultured Pseudomonadota bacterium
ATTTCCGTAAACCAAATCCGGGATAACATTTTTAATGATTGTTTCTTTGCCAGGCTCACTACTATAAGCATTCAACAATAATTGATTTAGTAGTTTCTGATTGCTAATTAGCTTCTTAGTGGAGCATTTTGTATCCAAATCGTTTGTTGGCAAATAGTGTAAAACAAATTCCAGAGGTTTTTGTTCACTGTTACTGCTTAATTGAAATTTATAAGTAAACTGTTTCCGGTCAGAATCTGAATCAACACATTCAACGCTTATAAGATTGATCTTTGTAGCTTTATTAATCCTACCTATTACTACATAACTCAGTCCATCAATTTGATCTTCTGTAACTTCTCCGTTAGGCAACGGAAAACCGCCCGCAGATATAGAGCTTTTTAGCTCGCTTGTAACGTCAATACTTCCACACCACTCCTTTTTGCCTGATTGCAAAACCTGATTGTAAATATCTTGTAAAGTGGTCTCTTGGTGTTTAGCAGGTTGACCGGGAGCGATATAAGTAAACATCTTACAGAATCCTTATTTAATAAGTAAATTAAGATATTTTAATTGATTTAATCTATTATAATTATAGTAACAGAATTTGGCGGCTAATCAATTTTGCTGATCAGCTATTAGCCTTAAAAACAATCACTACTTTGACAGATAATGTTATAAATTTGACGTTTGTTTTGTTTGTTGCAAATTTATTGTAGGCCAAGCCCTAGTTGATTGCACAAGATCTTCTAGACAAGCTCCTTATTATATATATTATATATCCCACTCTTCTAAATACTTTGGAGCATTACTTTGCCAGCCAAGCTCGTCTTTTAAGTTTTTAGCGAAACCGATCGCGCTTGCTGGATCGCCATGGGTTACAGCTACTTTGCGTGGCTTGTTATCTGCCGCTTTCGCCCAAGTCAAAAGCTCGGCACGATCGGCGTGGGCGCTAAGACCGGAAAGCTCAGCTATTTCCGCTCTGATGGCGACCTCTTCGCCAAAGAGAGTTAACGATTTCGCTCCTTTTAAGATCCAATCGCCCCGACCGCCCTCCGGTTGGTAACCAACAAAAAGGATGGTGTTGCGAGGATCGCCAACGCGATTATAAAGGTGGTGCAAAATTCTGCCGCCGCTCAGCATGCCGCTAGCAGAGATAATGATCATTGGCGCGTCGATTTTATTTAAGTCTTTTGATTCATCTTGTGTCCTAACAAAGCGTAAATTTTCAAAGATAAAGGGCAAGGCGCCGGTCTTGATGGTTTTGAGCGACTGGTCATCGTATTCGTTCGTGTGTGAGGCGTAAATTTTGCTTGCATCTAGCGCCATTGGGCTGTCAACGATTACCGGAATATTGGGAATTTTTCGCTCAAATTTTAGTTGACGGAGATAATATAAAATAGTTTGGGCTCTGCCGAGGGCAAAGCTTGGAATAATTACCGCCCCGCCGCGCGCAGCTGTGCGGTTTATGGTGTCGGCTAATTTGGTCGCCGGTTCTTCTTCTGAGTGCAATCTATTTCCGTAAGTCGATTCGATCGCCAAAAAATCTCCATGTTCGATCTTACACTCTTTTAAAGAGAAGGGATCATTTAAAATTGGAGCTTGATATCTGCCAAGATCGCCAGAGAAAATTAGGCGCCGCCCCGCGATCTCAACCGCCAACCAAGCGGCTCCAAGAATATGGCCGGCTGGCAGCCAGACGGCACAGGAGTTAGTTAAGGGCGCTATCTTTTCGCCAAAACGCACAGGTTGGAAAAGTTTGAGAGCATTTTCTGCCTCTTGTTCGGTGTATAGCGGTTGCGGATCGGGGTGGCGCGAACGCTTTGTAGCGGTGCGCCACGCCGCTTCTTCTGCTTGGAGCTTGGCGGAATCGATCAATAATATTTTGGCAAGCTCGCAGCTTGAAGGAGTTGCATAGATTGGGCAGTTTAGCCCGTATCTTAGAAGTCTCGGGAGAAAACCAATATGATCGATGTGGCTATGGGTAATTAAGACTGCTTTAATTTCAGCGGCGTTAAATGGTGGGTCGCTCCAATTTTTATCCCGCCACTCGCGCGATCCTTGAAAAATCCCGCAATCAACTAGAAGTTTATCATTGCCCGAGTCAATTAGATACTTTGAGCCAGTGACGGTTTGAGCTGCTCCTAAAAATTTTATTTTAACGCTCACTTGAGATTTTAAAAATATTTTTACTTCTGTCAGTATTTTATCTCTTTCTTTTGGTAAATTAAATAATGCAAACAAATTGCATTATTTAATTATCGGTTGATAGGCTATTATTTTTTCTCTGAGCTGATAATCTTTAATTGCTTCGTTTATTGCTCCCCACATTACTCTTGCCAGATATTCGCCCGCCGATTCGTCGTTCAGGTATAAAGTTCTTCCGCTGACGTTAGATCGATAGTTTGCCTTGTAAACTATCTTGCCGGCGGCATCTAGGAGCTCAATCCCAATTTCAGCGAACCCTTCGTAGCGCACGGTTGGAAAGCCCGGATACACGACAAGCCGCCATTCGGTGATTTGAGTTCTGATCGGAGGCGAATCGAAAACTACAACAGCATAACCGGCGCCACGAAAGCCGCTTTCAAGCATCTTTTGCGCTATCGGCAGTGGATCTCCAGTTGGCTTGACCATTTTAGTCCCAACTTCAATGAGGTTTTGAGAGTCGCGTGCGTCTTGAACTGCTAGAAAATGAACTCTTGGCAGACCCCGTAAATTAGATTCTTCTGATAAGCTTGAAACTGGTATAGCCGCTAAAGGATCAATATTGGTTACGTTAAAAGTGGAAGGTTTGTTGGTGGCGCTACAACCAGTCAGAATTGGTAGCGCCAGCGCGATAACTGGTAGCGCTAAAAAGAAAGATAATTTTTTCATGGCCAAAAAAATAGAATTTTTTAAATGAACGAAAATATTATAGCAATATTTTGCTATTCGGCGCTATTTATTAAAGCAGCTCTGATTCCAGAGCTTTTACAGCGGCCGCCGCCGCTTGTCTCACTATGTGAGATTGATCCTTTTGCGCAATCTTTTTCAAATCTTCCAAACATTCGATTGCGCCAATATTAGCGGCAACCGCCGCGGCGTTTCTTAAAAGCCCCTCGCGCTTTGCTCTTGTCAACGGTGTGCCGGCAAAACGGCGATAAAACTCCTCGTCGGTTTTAATTTGTAAAACATCTTTTAAGTTTAAAAACATTCCAACCCCGGTAGCGGCAGAAAATTCTTTGATTGATTTTTGCTCCAGTTTTAAGGGCGCGTGATTAAATGGACAAACTTCTTGGCATATGTCACAACCAAAGATCCATTCTCTAATACTTTTGCTTTCCTGCTCTGTAAAAAGTCCCCGTTTCTCAATTGTTAGGTACGATATGCAACGTCTGGCATCGATTGTTCGATTATTGGCAATGGCGGACGTTGGGCAAGCGCTAACGCATAAGGTGCATTCGCCGCAATCAGCGAAATGGGGAGTTTCCCGATTTTGCTCGAAGGGATAGTCGGTAACCGCTTCTGCTAAAAAGAAGAATGAACCTACAGATGGCCTGATTAACATTGAATTTTTACCGATAAAACCATAACCGAGTTTGCGACCATAGGCTCGCTCAAGCAGTGGAGCGCTATCTGAAAAAACTCTAAAATTAAAATCAATTTTTGTGATCCGTTGCGTCTCCAGAAGAATTTTTGAGAGTTTTTTTCTAAGAACCTTATGATAGTCTTTGCCCCAAGCGTAGCGTGCGACTCGTGCTTGAGTTTTGCCGCGACTTGTTTCAGGCTGTTGGTTGTTGTCGTTATTCTTGTTTGGTGTGGTAGTTTCTGGATTGAACTTTTCCTTGGAATAGGGGGCGGCAAAAAGTAAGATCGTTTTTGCTGATTCTAAAAGAAAGCGAGCATCGCAAAAAAGTTCGGCTTTCCTTTTCATGTAGTTCATATCTCCGGCAAAACCTTGCTCTTGCCAATTTTGAAGTCGCAATTTGTCCTCTTCTCCAAGGGCGACCCCGGAAGCGCCGATATACTCAAGTCCTTCGGCGGCGGCTAAATTGCTGATTATCGATGCCTCAATCAATGCTCTTTACTAAAGATAAAATAAGCTGTATTTTGTATTGTTTTTATTTTATTGGCTGCTAAAATTTTCTGCCGTATTATTATTGTTGTTACACTCAAATATTACACTCAAAACTCGTTTGAAAAGTAGTTTCATTCGGAAAAAAGATATTTTTTCTTTATTTTGGGGTAAGAGTAGAAGCGAAAATTTTTTTGCGGTTTCTGTCCCTATCGTCTAGAGGCCTAGGACGACAGCCTTTCACGTTGTAAACACGGGTTCGAATCCCGTTAGGGACGCATCAATTGGTTTTTTATGGCAAAAACTCTCTGAGTATTTTTAAAGGTTAACTTTAAATTTCTTAAGTTTCGGGAAAATATCTCAGCGTATTTTTTTATTGAATTATTGAAAAATAATAAAACCTATTTGTTCAATTCCTTATTAATACCTTCTTAGTTCCAGATGTCAAAAGCGTTTAAACATTCAAGTCAAGTAAAAGGGGAATTTGATTTTAATGTCGATCTTGAAGAGGTTGCATCTATTATTGAAGCGGCATTTGTTTCTGATGCTCCCTTGCTCAGTGAAATCTCTAATTATCTTTATAATCTTGGGGGTAAACGAATCAGGCCAACCTTTTGTTATTTAATAGCCGAACTTTTAGGCGGCAAAGCCGACCAGCGCAAGCTTGCCGAAGTTGCCGCTGGTATTGAACTGATCCACATGGCTACTCTCTTACATGACGATATTGTTGATAATGCCTCCTTGCGCCGCGGTAAAACAGCGCCACCGGTTCGCTATGGCATAGGAAACGCTATTATTACTGGTGATTTTTTGTTGACAAGAGCTTTTAGTCTTTGTGCCAAGTTAGATGATTTTATTATTGATTCTACTGAAGAGGCGTGCGTTGGCTTGACAGAAGGGGAAATCATGGAAACACCTCTTTATGAAAAGCGCCACACTCTTGACGAGGCTTTGTTGATCGCTGACAAAAAGACCGCTTCTTTGTTTTGGCTGGCGGCTAGGGCGGCAGCTCATTTAAGCGAAGTGGACGGCAAAACTCTCGTTCATTTGTCTGCCGCTGGCAGGGCTCTCGGCATAGCTTTTCAGATATTAGACGATATTTTGGATGTGATTGCCGATCAGAAAACGCTTGGGAAAGAGATAGGATCTGATATTCGCGATCGCAAACCATCAATTCTGAATATTTTATGGCTCGATCGAGGAACTCCGCTTAGTTTGAGGTTGTTGCAAACGCCAGCGGAAGATAATGAGCTGTATCTGGCACAAAGCATAGCAGAACTTAAAGGAGAGTGTCAGTCTGTGATTGCTGAAGCTAAAGATTTGGCGCGCGGTTACGCTCGCAAGTCGAATGAGTATCTTTTGGAGGCTACTGTTGGCTTGGAGTGTTGCGACCAAGTGGCGCTTGCCAAAATTCAAGGTTTGATCGATTTTACCTTGAGCCGTTTAAGTTGAGCGCTTTCTCGATCTTACTCTTAGTCGTTTTTGACGCCAACCGTTTTCAGACCGTATGTGATTTGAGATCTAGTGAAAGGTTTAGTGATATAATAGTCAGCCCCAAGAGAGTAGCCCTTAAGTAGTTCGCTGTCGTCGTTTTGGGCGGTTAACATTATGACCGGTAGCCCCTCGATTTTCTCTTGGTTTTTTAGTTTTTCAATTACTTCGAAACCATTCATCTGAGGCATCATTACATCTAAAAAAACAACATCTAACTCATTTTGTTTCTTTTTTACGACCTCCAATCCTTGCATACCATCTTCTGCTAACTCAACTACGTAACCTTCCGCTTCAAGGATGCTTTTTAAAATCATTCGTACCACCGGATCGTCATCGACAATAAGGGCTTTTTTGTTCATATTTATTAAGCTCCAATAAATGGCTAGTTAAGACTCTTACAAGTTACATCGGAATCTTTGCTTATATTCTCAAGTTGATTTTTCTCCTTTAAGTCATTAGTTTTGATGCTGAATTGAGAATTTCTTTAATTGAAAAAGGTTTAGAGAAAAAGAGATCCGCTCCAGCTCGAAGGGCTTTTTCGCGATCCGAATCAAATGCATTCGCGCTAACAACAATCAGTGGCAACTGTTTATTTGCGCGTTTGACGGTTCGCAAGAATTTTAAAGCGGAGATTTTATTAAAAGGGAGATCAGAAATAATAAGCTGTACCTCGTTGCCAACATCAAAATTCTTCTTCAATCCATTAAAAAACTCTAACCCTTCTTTTGCGTTGCTAAATGCAAAGACATCAGCGCCGGCTTGAGCGAGAGCGAGTTTCAGGCTTTTTTGTATGTCGAGATTTGGTTCCACGACAATTGCTTTTTTGCCGCTTAATCCAAAATAATTTAGCGCTCCGTTGGCTTCGCTGTTTGCGTTTTCTTGGGCAAGATTAGTTGCTTTAAAATAAACTGAAAAAGTTGAACCTTTGCCAACTTCGCTTGCTACTTCGATTCTGCCACCATTAAGCTCGACTAAACGTTTTGTTAAATTTAATCCGATTCCAGTGCCTTCCTGCTTTAAGCTGTAAATATTATCACCTCGCTCGAATGGGTTAAATAATTTGCTGAGCTGGTTGGCAGAGATTCCCACGCCGTTATCTTCGATCGAGATCTTTATTTCCTCCTTATTTTTGTAGATGCGAACGGCGACTTTGCCGCCGTTTGGAGTGTATTTTATGGCGTTTGAAAGAAGATTGATTATGATTTGGCTGGCGTGTTTGGGATCGGCAAGAAAGGCGCTTGAATCATCAGAGCCTTCTTCAAAAATAGGCGACAGTAGCGTAATGTCTTTTGCTAGCGCGGTTTGGCTTAGTATTTTCATAGCGTGAGAGACTATTTCGTAGGCGCGGTTGCCAGTTGGTTCGACTTTTTCTTTGCCAGATTCAATCTTTGAAAGGTTTAGAACATCGTCAATTAAACGTTTTAGATAGGCGCCAGATTTATTGATAGAGATTAAAGCTTGTTTTTGATCGTTATTTAGATCGCCCATCAGCCCCTCTGATAAAATTTCGGCAAGCCCAATAACTGCTGTTAATGGACTGCGCAATTCGTGGCTCATGTTAGCTAAAAATTGCGATTTGGCGCGGTTGGCTTCGTCCGCTCTTTTTTTAGCTATGTTTAGCTCGGCGGTTCGCTTTTCAACTAGCGACTCAAGGTTGCTACTGTACAGTTTGAGCTCTTCGGCGGCCCTAATATTGGCGAGTCCGGCAGCGGCGCCCCGGCAAAACTCGTCGATCTCCTCTCCTTCAATGGCTGTTTTGTCGGTGATCCCTAAAAAAAGAATGCCTTCGAGCGATTGTCTGTACTGCAGTGGGCAGGCTATCCAATAATTTGCATCTAGATCGGCTAAAAAACTGATCTCTTCAGGTAAATTTTGGGGGCTTATGAGGCGGCCGTTATTCGTGATGCCATCTTTTGGCAGATTGATTTTCAGCTCTTGAGGTAATCTCTCTTTGGTGCAACCTATGCCTGCCAGCGGTACTAATTTGCTATTTTCTTGATCGTAACTGTAAAGCAGGGTGGGTTTGCTGTTGAATCTGACGGAAACTCTTTTGACCAACAGAGCGCCAATCTCTTTGAGAGAAGTTTCATTGACTGCAAGTTGATTCAGTAACGAAAGGTTCTCAGAGCGTTCGATAAATTGTTGTAGGATAGTTGTTAATCTTTTCCGTTCGGCGGCTATCTCTGTAAGCCAGAGTAGCTCTTGAATCTCGCTGTTTAATCTGGTTTTTTTCTGTTTCGGTTGTTTTTTTAATATGACTGCTCCGGCTTCGGCGCCTAGCGCGAGTAGTGGTAGAATATGCCAACTGCCAATTATCTCTTTCTGTTGGTTGATTAGCGAAAGCAGTTCGTAGTCTTCAATTTGCGTTCGTGATTTTACAATCACCTCTTTGATGTTGGTATTGCGCTCGCTGGGCAGGATAATAGCTCCATCATCGGCGCCACTTGCGTTCAGAAAAGCTTTTAGCAACTCTTTAAAGATCGATTGCGATTCATTGCCGCGGCGTAGTAGTTCAAAAATTAAGTGACGAGAGTTTTCTTTCATAATATTGCTTTTAGTCGCCTTTAGTCATTCTCGGCTAGGTCGTTTGTGAATTGCCCTTGTTATTAAGATTTCGGCACTCTTGCAAAAATGATAAATAGCCAATAATTAACCTTTTAAAACAAATATAAAACAGGGTTTGCAACGAATTCTATTTTTTTAGATGTCGAAAAATTACCGATATTTTCTCTGAATTATAGAATTTTTTTAATTTTGTTTTTTGCTTTACTCTCTGTTAGCGAGTTTGTTTCTTGAAAAACTAGCCGCTAATTAGTTATAAGAGGTAATTGCGTTTTATCTAAATTATATCTCGCTTTTAAATATTAAATATTGTTGTAGTCGTATGCAGTTTAAAGCCCCTCTAATTTTATCTTATTTCCTCTCTATTTTTTTATTTTTAGTTGGTTGTGGCGGCGGTGGATCTGGAGATGGTGTGTTTTTAAATCCGCCGGCACAAGATTTAATTTGCGCCCTTAACAATTATCGTGCCGAGAACGGTAAAATTATAAATGGGGTTCCTTGTGATCCGAAGCGGAGTCCAGTTGTTTTGATAACCAGCGGAGTGCCTCAAAGTTTTGCTGATTATTGTAGTGGCCTTTTGATCACTCCTAATATTGTTTTGACCGCGGGTCATTGTGTTCCTTTAAATCCGTCTGGTGTGGTTGTGCGAGCTGGCGGTGAGAGTTTCAACGCTGGCAAGATATATGTTCATCCTCGTTATAAAATTGATCGGTCGGCTGGCAAGGTTTTTTATGATCTGGCTTTGATTGAACTTGATCGGGGCGCTAATTTACCAACTGTGCCACTTTTAGTTTCGCACCAAGTGCCGGTTGGAGCGAAGTTGGCGGCTTATGGTTATGGGCTTGACGAGTTTAATCGTGCTGGTGTTTTGCGAGCTGGAATTATTGGCATTACGAGGGTTGAGCCTTTGTTTATCGAATCTCTTTATGAGGGGGAGTTAAGCAATACTTGCGGTGGTGATTCTGGCGGTCCGTTGGTAGGATTTTTAAATGTTGGAGATAATCGCCAAGCCATTGGGGTTGTTGGTGTTTTATCGAGTGGGCAGAATCCTAGTTGTACCCCGCCAGATTTATCTTCTTATACTAATCTTCAGCATCCAGAGATGCTAGGTTTTATTGTTGATATCGCGCCCGGAGCCGGTTTGATTTAAAAACTTTTCTTTCTCTTTTATTTTTTTATTGAGCAAGATGTTTTGTGCCGCTTTAGTGCGATTTTGCTCCTCGGCCATTGATCTTTTTCGGTTTGGGTTGAGTGTTAGTTTCTGATAATTTTTTAAAATTCACGCGGCTAAGATCTAGAGAATTAAATATGAGCTCCAAGATGGCAAAACGGCTTTGATCTGAGTGAAGTTTTTTAATAATTTTTTTTAAATGAGGATCTTTGTTGTTCATTAAACTTGGATCAAATTCGGGGTGTGGGCCGCATAGGACTGCTTTCCCTTTTTCGATTTTGCTGAGGATAATAGCAGCTGGCTGACCTTTAAGATCTCTATATTTTGCTAAAATTGAGATTTCTTTTTTTATTTTACTTTTATTTTTTTGTTCGAATTTAAACAGGCATCCTCCATTGTAATAGGTGATTGCTTGGTCGTTGTTTTTTAAGGTTAATCTGGCGATTCTCGCGCTCGATTCGTCTGTGTATGAGTATGGGGGATTTTTAAAGGCGGGACCGATAGCTGATCCTTTGAAAAATTTTAGCTCCCTATCTTCTATAATCTGATCTTTTTTGCCGGCGTTCCAGATAACTTGGCTGGTGCCGTAATATGCTCCAGCGCAGATTCCCAAGTAGCGTCCACCCTGTTTGACGTAGTTTAATATTTTAGCATTACCTTTACCTCTTAAAGCTCGGTCGTAGGGCACGTCGGCGCCACCCGGCATAATAAGGAGGGCGCAACGGCTTTCCCAACTTGAGTTAAGAAGTTGTTTTAAGTTGATCGTGCGGATCTGATAATTGTGGTCGCGGAAAATCTTGCTGAAGGTGCACTTGGTTTGTTTGAGAGAGGTGGCGCCTACGCCTTTGCCTGAGTAGATTAGAATCATGTTCTTTAAGATATTTGCATCTGCCGCCATGTTTTGGAACCCTTTAAAGATGTAGGGAGAATGATGGTGCCACCCTGTTTTAAAAGCATTTAGGACCGAGTGTTATAAAAACTACTGGGGATAAAAATGCTAGTAAATACAATAGGTTTTTAAAATACATTAAATCTCTTTAGGTTTTTTAAAACAGGGTGGCACCATATTTTTTATTTCTTGCGACCCCGAAAAATTGCCCATTTAAAATAAATTATTTCAAATACTAGTTTTAGTATTGCCGAATAGGAATTTTATGGTATATTATCCCATTTTATGGGAAATTATGGTTAATGTCTTTGAAAATTTAGCCTTTTCTCATGTTTGAGGTAGTCTTCTGGTAGTGGAGCGGTACAAAAAGATGTCAACCAAAAAGATTGATCGTCGAGATTTAAGTCAAGAAAAGGATCGAGATTCTTTGTTGCTCAAAGATCGTGAGTGTGCCACAACCGCAGACAAAAACCTTTATATATTTAGAGGAAATTTTATCCATACCATTGATGATAAGGGTCGCCTCAGCTTGCCAGCCGATTTTAGAGAGCAACTGCGAGCTCGAGGGGAACGTTCGGTTGTTCTAACAAATTATATCTCCGATGGGGCGCGTTGTCTTGAAGGTTTCGGAATTACAGCTTGGAGTGAGTTTGAAAAAAAACTTCGCGTCAAAAGTCGTTTCAGTTCTAAACTGCAACAGCTTGAAAATTATTATCTTAGCCGATCTGCCGAATGCGCTTTTGATGATGGTGGCAGAATATTAGTGCCGCAACATTTGCGGCAATACGCCAATTTAGAACGCGAGGTAACTTTTACCTCTTCTATTCATGGCTTTAGAATTTGGGACAAGCGGGTTTGGGAGAGCATTTTTGATGCTGCCGAGAGCGCTTTAATGGAAAATCCTGATTTATTTGCCGATGTTGACATTTGAAACTGTGGCATATCGCGATTCGGAAAAGAGAGAATTAGTCGAGCATATACCTGTCTTGCTTGAAGAGGTATTGCAAGCTCTGGGCGTCGATCAGGGAGGTTTTTTTCTTGATCTAACTTTTGGTGGCGGTGGACATTCTCGGGCGATTTTGGAGGCGCATCCAGAAAATCGGGTTTTCGCCCTCGATTGCGATCTGCGAGCCGTTCAAAGGGGACAAGCTCTTAAAGATGACTATCAAGATCGTTTTGAGATTTTTCATGGAAATTTTGCTGATGCCGTTAAAATCTTTAAAAACCTTCGATTTAATGGAGCGCTCGCCGATCTTGGTCTTTCGACCTTTCAGCTTTATGAAAATCGCGGCTTCTCTTTTAAAGATGAGGAGCTCGATATGAGAATGGATGAAACAAGCGGCATCTCTGATGCGCGCTCTCTTGTTAATGATGCCGAGCCAGCCGAGTTACGAAAGATATTTTATGAAGGTGGAGTGCGCGATAATGTTGAAGCTTTGGTTGAAGGGATTCTTAAAGCGCGTCCCATCAAATCTGCCCGGCAGCTCGCTTCGATAGCCAATGCCACTTTACATGGCGGCGCCAATAGGTCGCGCCATAAAGCGACTGTGGTTTTTCAAGCTTTGCGCATAGCCGTGAACGGCGAATTTTCTTCGTTGCGAAGTTTGCTTGATGCTTTGCCGCTTATCTCTGGTGTTGGCACAAAAGTCGCTATCATAACTTTCCATTCGCTCGAAGATCAGATTGTGGCTTCAAAATTTCGAGCTTGGGCGGTTGGGGAAAAACTCGCTCCTCCAAGCGCTTGGCGCGGCACTGTGGCTAGACCTGTCAGAGCGCTAGGTAAGCTAACTCCAAAAAAATTTATCGCTCCAAGCGATGATGAGTTGGCTAGTAATCCGGCGAGTCGTAGCGCTCGGCTGAGAGTTTTTACGTTTAGTTAATTTTGTTAGATAAGTAAATGTCAATCTCTCTTTCAAATCAGTTAATTATCGCTCGTCGCTTACCAAAAGCGTTGCCCCTCTCTTTACAACTGGCGCTGTGTCTAGTTTTTTTAATATCTTTGGCTTTAAGAGTTTGGATTAAAGTTGAGACTACTCATCTTGGTTACCAGATAGCCGAATCAAGACAGCTGGCGGCAGAACTGACAGCCGCAATTGCCGAGTATCAGATGCAGATTTCAGTTTTAAAGAGCCGATCCCGAATCTTAGGAGCTGTCGCCGATCTTGGTTTAAAATCAGCTAATTCTAAACAAATCCGAAAAGTTGTTATTGCTCAGAGAAGATAAATTAAAGATTCCGATGTTTCCGATTATTAACGGCAGACGAAGACATGGACAACTTTATTTTGCCGGAGGACAAGCGGGAGCAAAGAAAAACGAGATAAGTAATTTTGATAATAGTCGGGTGGCTTTGGAATTGGTTCGCTCTCGCCGTTTGAAATTGTTTTTTCTGTTGTTCGGCGCTTTTGTTTGGGCTGGTCTCCTTGGTTATAATCTCTGGCGGTTGCAATTTAGGGAATTTACCGCTTGGCGCGATTGGGGTGATAAACAACAGTTCGGCAGGATTAGGCTTGCTGATAGCCGTGCCGCCATTTTAGATCGCAACTATTCCCCCCTAGCGATCTCTTTGCCAGCGGTTTCAATATTCGTCAGGCAAAAATTAATCAAAGATAAAGAGCAAGTTATATCAGCTCTCTCAAGGGAACTATCAATTCCCGAGCGCGATATAGAAAATAAGCTTACTGCTTCGAGCACTCCTTTTATCTGGATTAAGAGGCAGATTCCTCGGGCTCAAGCCGAGCGTTTGATTGCCGAAGCCATACCGGGAATCGGCGGCGTAGTGGAATCAAGGCGAGTCTATCCTTATGGGCACGCCGCTAGCCATCTTGTTGGCTTTGTTGGCATTGATGGCAAAGGCCTTTCTGGAATCGAAGCGTTGCGAGACGCCGAACTGCTTACTAACGGCAAGAGCCGTAAAGTTAGAAAAGATGCGCTAGGCAAATATATAGAAGTTGATTTAGAAGGGGAGCCGATCAATCATAGCCGTTTTCAGCCAGCTAAAAACGATTTGCTACTAACGATTGATGCCGAGTTGCAGTCGATGGTTGATCAGGAGTTAGAAAACGCCCGTATTCGAGCTAATGCTAAACGGACAATGGCGGTGATGGTCGATCCGTTAACCGGCGAGATTATCGCGATGAGTCAGGCGCCAACTCTGAATTTGAATCAGGAAGGAGATGCCGACCCCGCTAAACTTAAAAACTATTCAGCCGAGCTTGTTTTCGAGCCTGGCTCAACCTTTAAGCCTTTCGTGGCGGCGGCCGCTCTTGATGCTGGTCTGGCGCGTTCGGAAGATCTAATTGATTGCGAACGTGGCAGATTTCCTTTTGGTAAACACACGATTCGCGACGTTCACCCAAGTGGAGTTATCTCGTTTTTTGAAGTGCTTGTTAGATCTTCTAATATCGGCATGAGTAAAATTGGGATGCGGCTTGGCGAGTACAAGTTGCATTCTTATCTTAAGGATTTTGGTTTTGGGCAGAAGGCTTTGGGCGTTTTGCCGGGAGAGAGCGCTGGTATTCTGCGGAATTTGAAAAATTGGGCGAAAGTTGATCTTTTGACCCATTCTTTTGGTCAGGGTGTTGCTGTAACTCCTTTGCAAATGGTTAGAGCTTATAGCGCTCTAGCTAATAAGGGAATTTTGCCAGAGTTGAAGATTTATAAAGATGGCGAAAGTAATAATTTTCGGCGGGTTATTTCGGAGAAAGCCGCCGCTCAAACTTTAGAGATGATGCGGGCTGTTGTTGAAGATAGTCATGGCACTGGCGGCAAGGCTAAAATCGCCATAGATGGAGTTGAAATATCGGTTATGGGGAAAACTGGCACTGCTCAGAAACCTCGAGATGATGGGCGAGGTTATAAGGCCGGCAGTTATGTCTCTTCGTTCGTTGGCATCTTTGATATTGATATTGGAGCTGAGGTTAAATACTATGTGTTGGCAGTGATTGTTGATGAGCCTAATACCGATTCGATTTATGGTGGCACATTGGCGGCGCCGATATTTAGAAGGATAGTAAAACAAACGGTGCGGTATTACAATGATTACAAATTGCTAGAAGCTAAAGATCATCCTAAATATAAAAATGCTTAAAATTCATAGGCGTCATCAATAATTTTTAATGCTTTTATTATTTTTAACTTACAACAATTGTTATGATTACAATTAGAGAGCTAGCCGAAAAAATAGGCGCCGAAGTTTTAAATATGCAAGGTGATAAGTCAGTGCTTGGGCTTGTCCGTTGCGATAGCCGTTCGATACAAAAGGGGGATGTTTTTTGCGCTATTTCTGGTTTTCAAGTTGATGGGCATAATTTTATTTCTCAGGCTGAAAGTTTAGGAGCCGAGGTTTTTATAGTTTCAAATTCTGAGGCGCTTGGTGGCAGAGTTGGTTTATTGGTTAATGATACGCGCCTAGCTTATAGTAAAGCTCTCTCGGTGGTCTTTGAAGATCCTAGCTCTAAATTGCTTCTGCTTGGAGTGACTGGCACAAGTGGCAAGACAACAGTTCATTGGTTATTATATCATATTTTAACAATCCTTGGTAAAAAAACGGTTCGCATCGGCACGATTGGTACCCATATGCCTGGTTGTTTCGACACTAAAGAGGGTTTAACTTCTCCCGAAGCTTTTTATCTTAACGATGTTCTTGCAAAGGCGGTTCAAAATGGCGCCGAAGCGGCAGTCATGGAGGTCTCTTCGCACGCTCTTGATCAAGCGCGAGTTGAAGATTTGCAATTTGATGGCGCTATTTTTACAAATCTTTCCCGAGATCATCTTGATTATCATAAAGACATGGAGAGTTATTTTAATGCCAAAAAACATCTTTTTAGTTCTCTCTTGCCGAAATCGCGAAAAAACAACCGCTCGGCTGTTATAAATATTGATAGTTCGTGGGGTAAACGTCTGTTTGAAGAGGGGGCAGATGGTGACTGTCGATTTTTTAGTTATGGCATGGTTGATGAATCGGCAAAATATCGGATTGTAAATTTTAAACAAGATATTTTCGGATCAAGTTTTAATTTACAAATTGATGGGATTGATTTTGAGGTCGTCAGCAAGCTAATAGGAGAATTTAACGCTTATAACATAACTTCGGCGCTCGCTCTTTTACACTCTTTGGGTTTTGACCTAAAGCAGTGCGTTAAAGCTCTTGCCGAGGTTCCACCGGTTCCGGGAAGGCTCCAGCAATGTGGACAGAAAGAGATCGCTGTTTTTGTTGATTACGCTCATAAGCCGGACGCGCTTGAGAACGTGCTTTGCGCTCTTCGTCCATTAGTCAATGGAGGAAAATTGTGGACAGTATTTGGTTGCGGTGGAGATCGCGATCGCGGCAAAAGGCCGATTATGGCTGAGATCGCTAGGCGGCTTTCTGATTATGTTGTTGTTACTTCGGATAATCCTCGCACCGAAGATCCGGAGAAAATTATCGAGGAGATTTTAAGTGGTGGCGTTAAAGCCGATATTGTTAACGCCGATCGGCGCCAAGCAATCAGAGACACCTTGTCGCGCGCTCGACCGGGCGATATCGTTTTGATCGCTGGCAAGGGGCACGAAGATTATCAGATTATTGGCAAGGAGAAGAGGTATTTTTACGATATCGACGAGGTAAGAAGTTTTTTTGAGGGGTCTTAAGCCGAAAAGTCAGTGTTATACCATCTGCTCTATTTTTTGCGTGATCCTTTTAGCTGGTTGAATGTCTTTCGTTATCAGACATTCCGTTCGATGTTGGCTTTTCTTTTTGCTTTTGCCTTCGTCTTGCTACTGCAACCGCTTTTTATAGCTTGGCTGAAAGCGCGAGGCGTCAAGGGACAACCTGTGCGCAACGAAATTATTGAATCGCATATTAAAAAAGAGGGAGTGCCAACGCTAGGAGGTTTATTAGTGGCGCTTGGAATTATATTTGCTACTTTTTTGTTTGCCGATTTGACAAATAAGTTTATTTGGCTCTCATCTTTGGTGTTGTCTGGTTTCGCCTTTTTGGGTTTTGTAGATGATTGGGCAAAGATCGCAAAGCAAAATTATACTGGAGTTTCTGAAAGCGGCAAAATTATTACTCAAATCACTATTACTTTGGCGGCGCTTTTGTTCCTTTATTTTTCGGAATTTTCTCTAGACTTGCGTTTTCCTTTCTTGAAAGAATTTGCTTTGCCGCTGGGGGTGCTTTTTCTGTTTTTTGCCGGTTTTGTTATTATCGGCTCTTCTAACGCCGTTAATTTTACGGATGGTTTGGATGGTTTAGCGATCGGTCCGGTGATTACGGTTTGCGCCACTTACGGAATTTTTGCTTACTTGACTGGAAACAAAAGTTACGCAGAATATCTTGGGCTCAGTTATGTGGCTGGAGTTGGAGAGCTAGCTATAGTGCTGGCGGCGGCGATAGGAGCTGGTTTGGGTTTTTTATGGTACAACTCTTTTCCGGCTCAGGTTTTCATGGGGGATACCGGTTCGCTTTCTCTTGGTGCGCTGATTGGATTTGCGGCGGTTGCTGTCAAGCAGGAGATTTTGCTCGTTGTTTGTGGAGGAATTTTTGTGCTTGAGGCGATCTCGGTGATTTTGCAACGTTATTATCTGAAATACAAACAGCATGGTTTTTTTAAAATGGCACCGATCCATCATCATTTTGAGTTGCTTGGGTGGCCCGAGCAGAAGATCGTCGTGCGCGCTTGGATTGTTTCGATTGTTTTGGCGATAATCTCTCTGACGACCCTTAAATTGCGCTAGTGTTTGATTTCACAAAAATTATTGCAGTTTTTTTAAGCGGCTAGCCCGCTAAAGGAGCGTTGTGATAAATTTATGTTTAGGGTCAGATTTGAGATCAGATAGTTTGCATTATTATTGTCATAAAAAATTTGCCTAAATCTTCAACAGATATAGTCACTTTAGCTGGAATCAAAAAGGCGGCTCGCGAGCTTGGTCCCTTGATCAAAGAAACCCCGGTGGTTGGGTTGTATCCGACAATAAGCTCTCGCTATCTTCCTAAGAACTCAGAGTTTATATTTAAGTGCGAGATATTTCAACACGCCGGCAGTTTCAAGGCGCGGCTGGCTTTGCTGGCGATTGGCAGGATGAGCGCCGAGCAAAAACGTCGCGGGGTGGTCGCCGCCAGCGCCGGCAATCACGGGGTGGGAGTTGCTTTTGCGGGGAATCGTTTTGGAGTTTCAGTAAAAATTTTTATGCCCCGTAGCGCTCAGAACGCAAGGGTTGAGCTGGCAAAATTTTATGGAGCCGAGATAATTTATTGCTCGGATATCTTTGAGGCTTTTGCGCGAGCGGTTGAGTGTCAGAAGAGTGAAGAGCGGGTTTTTATTCATCCCTTTGAAGGTGAAGCTCAAGCTTTGGCAAATGGCACGATCGCTTTGGAGATTTTGAAGCAGGTTCCTAAGTTTGACTATTTGGTGGTTCCGGTTGGTGGCGGCGGGCTGATTGCTGGTATGTCGGCGGCGATTAAAGAGAGCGGCTCGCGAGCGAAAATAATTGGAGTTGAGCCGAAAGGGGCGCCTTCTTTGTGGAGAAGTTTTAGGAGTGGTAAGCCGGAGGCTTTAAGCAAGGTTGCCACAATTGCTGATAGTCTTGCTCCTCCTAGGGCTCTGCCGTTTAGCTTTGCTTTGGCGAGACGTTTTGTTGATGAGATCGTTTTGGTTGATGATGATTTGATAGTTAAGGCTCAGTACCTTTTGTTTCATGAATTGAAGGTTGCTTTGGAGCCGGCGGGAGCTACTGCTTTTGCCGGTTTGATGGGACCGCTTTGCCGGAAATTATCTGGCAAAAGGATTGTGTCGCTTTTGTGCGGTTCAAACATCGATTGCGAAGCTTTTGTGACTCAGCTTGATAAAGGGCAAAAGTTGTTAAATCGCGGTTGAGCTTTTAACGGTTAGTTATGCCATTTGAGCAAATTGTGTGGCAGGAACAAGAGCAGGAATAGGGAAGTAGGTGCCACCCTCTTTTTAGAAAACAACCATTATGTTGTATTTTTTTGTTTTCTAAAGAGAGTGTTTTCTAAAAAGAGGGTGGCACCTATCAAAAAATTGATATTTTGGCGGAATATTGACCTGCACAATTTGCAAACTACTTGCATTAATCAACAGGGGAGTTAGATTTTTATATAGCCAAATTAGCTAGTTAATTCAAACAAAGAGCTATAATTGGCTATTTAAAACATATAGATCGTTAAAATTAGGGCAGCTATCAATTGTAAGAATTCCTAAGTTATCGGTATATTTTATAAGTTTCAGAACACATCTTTTAGGTTTTATCATCATAACTATTAGTATAGTCTTAAATTATAGTAGCTACATGGATGGGGTATATCAGGTTGTTACCTTAGTTGCCATCTTGAAACTTTGAAAAGACTTGAATATCAATAAGATTGTGATACACTGTTTTATTATAATCATTTAATAACCAGCTCCAAAGTTTTTATATTAGCCTTTTAAATAAACAATGATGAAAAAAGAATTATTTGTAAGTTTTTTTACTTTTTTCCTAGGTTTAATTTTTAATCTTCAACTTGCGTTCGCTCAATCTCCCGGGACAACTTTTGAAATAACAATTGATAAATATCAAATCCCCCAATCGGTTGTAGTTAATCGTCCACAGACAGAAGGAAGCTCTTCTGCTCAACTTGGAGCCGGCGAAGCTTATCCTTCGGCAACTCACCGCCATCTTTACGCAAAAGTTCCAGCGCTTGCCCAAGAAAATCATGTTCGTGGTTCAATTCAAGTTGTTGGTAATAGGCTTGTTACTGCTGAAGCGGCTGTTTCTGCGATTGACGCTCGCTATTTTTTAAACGGCTCTTCTGATAGCACTTCGTATCAAGTTGCTCAACCGATCAATGTTAAAAATTGTAGCAAATTAAAGATTAAGCAGTTCTCCTATGACTATCCTGCTGGTGGCAACCCAAATGAACCAACCCGCTTAGTGCTAAAAATTACTCTTTACGATGCCAGTGACTTATCTGGTGGAACATGGAGCGCTTGGACGCTCCCTTTAAGAAGAATATATAACAACGAGGATATAGAGTTTGATCTTTTGGCGCCTACAGAAGTAGGTCCTGATGGTCCCGCTAATCTTGAAAGGGTTGGCGCTTTTGAACAGCAGATCTTTCATCCGCAGAATAATCTAGTTTTCTCAAATGATACCAGCGATCGTGGAAAAGTTTTTAGCGGTTGCGTTCAGCCGACTCCAACTCCTACGCCGGCCGCAACAGCTACCCCTGCCAAACCGTGCGTTGAGTATGCAAGGTTTGCGAATTTACCTCTTTGTTCTCAGTTGACTGACTCGAGACCAGTTTTTTTAGTTAACAATCGAAATGCTCCGGTTAGTGGCTGTGTGCCCTCTAGTGGTTCTCGCCCAATTCTGAGCGCGTCTCAAGGGAGCGTGCCAAATTGTCTGCGTGGTGCCTTAAATCAATGTGGCGGCAACTTTGAAGGAAACAATCGTTTGATGGCAAGCACCGCTTGCGTTTCTCAATGCTTGGGATCAGCCATCTATGGGGCGCGCTCGGCGCCTTTCGGTGTTGATGCCTTTCCGTCAGCTTCCTTTCCTCACTACCGCACAGCTTGTGCTAATGGAGCGCTGACTTTAAGAAGATATGCTTTTGAAAACCATGACCGTGATTGGCGAGATGGTTTGTATTCTCTTGAAGGCTTTCTAGCTTGGCGTCAATACTATGGTCAAAATACCCTTTATTTTCAACAACAGGCTGATGGCACTTGCTCGAGGATTGCTTATAATCCTAGCCAGCATCAGATATGCTCTCGTAGCAATGCTTTGGTAACTACAACCAATTTTGCAAGATGGCAGTTTGCAAGTCCGGTAGTGCTTGAATGGGAGCCTAGTGAGAGCCACAAGATCGATGTTGGTCTTTATTCGGACTTTCCTTTAATACCTGGAAAGAAGGGGCTCTTTTATAAATGGATGGCTGGCAGTCAGGTCGCCTTTGTTGCTTGGCTACCTAAGGGAGCAAAGGATATCAAAGATGCCACACAGCTTTTTGGCAATAACTTTAAGTTTACCGGCGCTGAATATGTCAAGTACGCTAACTTGAAGTTTGCTGATGGCTTTGAAGCTTTAAGGCATCTTGATAAAAATAAAGATGGTAAATTATCGGCTTCTGAAATGCCAGCAGAGTTAGTTTTAGCTTTTGATATTGATAAAAATGGCCGCTTTGACAAGATCATTCCAGCCAAAGAATCAGGCTTGATTGAAATTTCTTTAAACCCCGAATATGAAGAGCCGACTTACGGCAGTTTATTCTCTAATCGAATCGGTTTTAGACGGGTTGTTAATGAGGGCGGCAAACAGCGAGAGATTGTTGGCTTAGCGGCTGACTTCTTCTCTCCAGCTTTGAAGCACGATCCTCGCGGCAATAAAGTTAGCGAAGATGTGCGCGATCTGGTCGCTGGATTTTGGGAGTGGAGTATGCCTGTGTTTAACGAGCTTGCTGATGGCTCAATCAAAGAAGAGTCAACGCATGGTGTGTTGGCGTTCGATCCACTCGGTAAAAACTTGCTTGGAAGATCTCTGATTGAGTTTGCTGTAAACGGTCCTGGAGTCGATCGCATGGTTGAGCATTATCCGATCGTCTCTGGCGAGATCGTCGAGCGCGCCGCTGATGGCTCCGTTAAGATTGTCTTTACGGTTGCTGGGGCGGATGGGGTGCTCAACGAGAATACCGCCACCATTTCGGCCGACGGCAAAAATATTACTGGAAAAACCGTTGCGCTCGGAGCAAATGGCGAGCAGGTTTTAGAGTATCACTGGAGCGGCGCCAAAATGGCGATCTAGCTAAGTTGCTCTAAAATATTAAGCCTTAAATCTAAAAATTATAGGGGAACGGCTTAGGGGGATATTTTTCTTCCTCTAAGCCGTTTTTTTATGCTCCCACCTCTTTTTGTGGTTGCTCACTGATTCTGGCTTTGCCTAATGCTGTCGAAATGGAAAGGTGCCACCCTATTTTATGTGGGGCTTGGCTGACTTCTGCTTGGCGTTTCGAGTCTGTCTGTCTGTCTCTGGTGCCACCCTGTTTTATAAGCTTGCTTCGGTTCATCTTGTTTACTTGTTAAGTAATTGTATTATCTTATCTTTTTTAACTTTAACAAATTTACAATAAAAATCGCTCATAATAAAAGATTTTTTTGTTTTAAACATTTATAAAAGAGGATGGCACCAAATTTTTTAACGCTCTTTGGCTTTGGCTGATGTGGCCCAGGACTTGGCGGACTCAGACCTGGCAGACCTGGTGCCACCCTGTTTTGAACAATCACTGTTTTAAGCTGGCGGACTCAGACCTGGTGCCACCCTGTTTTGAGCGGACTCAGACCTGGTGCCACCCTGTTTTGAGCAATCACTGTTTTAAGCTAACAATTTATATTTGCTACTTTTTTAAGAATACTTTTTAAATTGAGTCTTATAATGATGATTCTTACCTTATTTATAATTTATATATTCAACCTACAAAAGCTATAATCTATTTAAAAACCACCACTAAGGGTCCTAGATTTTTCTAGAGGGATCTCAATGTTTTTAATACTTAATTAGATTGCATCCCCAAGTAAAACCAGATCCGAAAGCCGCCGTTATTATTAAGTCTCCCCGCCGTATCTTGCCATCTTTTAAAGCCTCATCTAGTAAGATAGGAATTGTGGCGGAAGTCGTATTTCCGTACTTGTCAATGTTGTTTGCTACTTTTTCTGGTGGCAGTTTGAAATGCTCCCTGACCATTTCGTTGATTCTCAAATTTGCTTGGTGCGGAAGTAGTAGGGCGATTTGGTTAGCGCTTAAATTATTCCGCGCTAAAAGTAGACCGATCGATTCTATCAATCTTGAGACTGCGTTTTTAAATACTGTTTTCCCATCCATGCTAGGGTGCGTCTTGCCGGAACTTATATCTTCTTCGGTGATAAATCCGGCGTTAGCGGTTCCGGGAAGACGCATCATCAGACTTTCAGCCCCACGACCATCACTACCTAAAACGGAATCTATTACTTCCGAATCTCCTTCGGCCTCGTTCTCGAGTAAAATTGCACCCGCCCCATCACCGAAAAGCACTGCCATTTCTCGCCCTCTGGTTGTCAGATCTAAGGCTAGCGATTGCACTTCTGAACAAACTAGTAATATTTTTCTAGCCATGCCACTTTTTATAAAAGAGTCGGCACAGGCGACTCCATAAACAAAACCACTGCACTGCGCTCTAATATCAAGCGCCGGAATTTCTTTGCAAGCTAAATCCTTTTGCACTAGAACCCCGATTCCGGGAAAATAGTAATCCGGGGAAAGTGTTGAGGCTATGATTAGATCGAGAGATTCAGCCTTCCATCCCGCTTGTGCCAGAGCTTGGCGCGCAGCTGAAGTTGCAAGGGCGGCCGTCGTTTCAACTCCTTTTTTTGCAAACCTTCTTTGGCGGATGCCAGTACGCTCTCTGATCCATTCATCCGAGGTGTCCATCAATTTTGCTAAATCGTCGTTAGTGACGATAGTTTCTGGCAGACATGAGGCAGTCGCTGTGATCTTAGTTTTAGGTTTCATGTTTTGTGTTTTAATTATATTAAAATAATTATAATTGAAATTGCCCAATTTTCGCCAATAGAATTTACCGCCAGATCATTCGGTATCACAGATATAGGTTAGGCTGAATAGCTCTTTTTTAAAATGAGCTTAACGTGATAACTTTTATCACTATGAGTTTGTCAAAAAACAGTGGTAAGCGTCAGTTAGTTTTTCCACTTCTTGTTTTTAAAATTTTTATTGTTTGCGCCATCTTAGCTTTGGCAATTTACGTCATAGCCAGATTACTTCGCCAATACACCTACGAAGAGATATTAAGAGCGATTACCGGCATTGAACGCCGCCAGCTGATTATCGCGTTAGCGCTTTCGGTTATCAATTATTTTGTGCTCTCTTTTTATGATGCAATTGGATTGCATTATGTTAAACGTAATCTTAGTTATGTCCGAGTTTTGTTCGTGTCGCTGATAGGGCATTCGTTTAGCAACAACATGGGGTTTGCCCTACTTAGCGGCGGCGCGGTGCGGTATCGTTTTTATTCTTACTGGGGACTGACTGCTGGCGATGTTTCCAAAATGGTTGCTTTTACCGGCTTTCATTACTGGAGCTGTTTGTTTCTGCTCGGAGGATTTGCTTTTTATTTTGAGCCGGAAATAGTCACTACCCATTTAAAGATCCCTGAGTATTCAGTTTATCTTTTTGGTTTGGTAATTCAACTGCCAACCATCGCTTACCTGATCTGGACTTGGCGAGGGAGACAGCCAGCGCTTGTGAAATCTTGGAATCTTTTACTGCCATCCTTTCAAACTGCCAGTTTAGCTTTGATTGTGGCGGCGATTGATTGGATGTTGGCGGCTTTTATTTTATATTCTCTCTTTCCAAACTTGCCCGAGCTTCATTACGGAACTATTTTAGCGGCCTATTTTATAGCGCAAGTTTTGGCGGTCCTTAGCCATATCCCGGGCGGACTTGGTGTCTTTGAAGCGGTTGTGCTCTATTCTTTTCAAACAGTCGGTTTGACTGAGATCTTTGGTGCCTTGATTATATATAGGTTGATTTATTATATCTTGCCATTTTTGGTAAGTGCCGCTCTGTTTGTGTTGTTTGAGTTAACTAGGAGGAAAAAACGGCCCAAGCTAATTCCGTAATCCTTTGCCTTTGAATATCATTTTGTTTCGCTTACTTATTTGATGGTTGATTTGCTTTTGAAATAACCCCTTTGTGTATGTATAAAGTTGTTGGAATGAAAAAGGGTTTGTTTTGCTAGATAAATTGTGATATAATTATGCCTGTTTTTGTGCTGAACTACCAAAGCGTCTCTAACTCAATATACTAGCTGGATATTTATTGCCTCTCTACTTTTTTCTTTCATTTAAAAATGATAGAGCCAATTTCAGGAATTTCGATAGTCATACCCGTTTATAACGAGGAATTAAACGTAGTTGCTTCTTACCGGGAGGTTAGAGGTGTTTTGGATTGTTTTGGTCGCCCCTATGAAATTATCTTTGTTGACGATGGCTCGCGAGATAAAACTTTGGAAAATTTACTGGCGGTTGGGGGTAGCGATCCTGCGTTGCGGATAGTTCAGCTACGCCGCAACTTTGGACAAACTGCTGCGATGGCGGCGGGATTTGAATACGCTCGTTACGACGGAGTGGTCGCTCTCGACGGAGATTTACAAAACGATCCTAATGAAATTCCTAAGATGATCGCGAAGCTCGAAGAGGGGTATGATTTAGTGGCTGGTTGGCGCAAGAAGCGCCAAGATCGCTGGTTGTCGCGTAAATTGCCGAGTCGTTGCGCTAATTGGTTAATTTCCAAGGTGACTGGAGTCAAATTGCACGATTATGGTTGCACTCTAAAAGCAATGCGCTCTGAAATTGCAAAAGGCATTAATCTTTATGGTGAGATGCATCGATTTATTCCGGCGCTTGCCAACGAAGTTGGAGCGCGAATCGCCGAGGTGCCGGTTAATCACCGTCCGCGTCTTTTCGGCAAGACAAAATATGGCATATCTCGGACGATTCGTGTTTTCTTAGATTTGATAACGGTCAAGTTTCTTCTCCGTTATTCAAAACGTCCAATCCATCTTTTTGGGGTTTTAGGATTGGTATCTTTTGCCGCTGGTTTGTTGGCGATAGCTCACACAACTTATCAACGTTTTTTTATGGCGATACCGATGGGAAATCGTCCGCTCTTTGTTTTGGGAGTAATGATGGTATTGGTTGGTCTGCAATTTTTGGTTTTTGGTCTTTTGGCGGAGGTGCTGGCGCGCACCTATCATGAATCGCAAGATCGGAGGATTTTTGCTGTTCGCAGGGTTTATGAACGCTTTCCAAATGTTGAGCCGATGACGGTTCCGGTTAACTCGGTTTGGCGCCGTAGCGCTTAAAATCTTCCGGCGTTTTTGAGCGTTATGCGAATTTTGTTTGATGCTAGGAAATTGTTTGATGGTGGCATCGGTCGGTATTCGCGCGATCTATTAAGCGGGCTATCTCAAATTAAGGATATTTCACTTGGAGCAATAGTCTCAAGAGATTTTATTCCAACAAGCTTTCCCCCTTTAAAGCGCGCCAAGTTGTTTTTTAGCTCGGCACGCGGCTATTCTTTAAGAGAGCTATGTTGGCTCGGAAGGTCGTTTAATCGAGCCGATTTTGATATTTATCACTCTCCTCATTATGTCTTGCCCGGATCTCTTTCTATCCGCTCAGTGTTGACAGTGCACGATTTGATACACATTACTCATCCTGAAAAAAAATATTACCCGTTTTTAGCGCGCTACTTAATGAATAATTCATTTCGCCGCGCTAGTCGAATTATCGTTGGCACGCGCGCCACCGGGGAACTGCTTAAGTCTGAATTTGATGGTTCTTTGATCGAAAAAACAAGAGTAGTTGAATATGGGCACTCTTTTATTGATGCCGATCTTATTGAAAGCCAGAATTCGCAACCGCCCAATTTAGGAAGATATCTGTTGGTGGTTGTTTCGCAAAATAAGCCGCACAAGGGATTGTCTGATCTGGTTGTTGCTTTTAGGAAGCTTTTTGCTGAAAAGCGGGGACAAGAGCTTTTTGATGATTGTAAGTTGGTGATTGTTGGTTATGGCGCCGAAAAATTGTTGCAACCGCGATGGATGTTGAAAGAGGAGTCAAAACAACTGGTAGTATTGGGTGCTGTTGCCGATGATATTCTCGGTGAGCTTTATAAAAATAGTTGGGCATGCGTTTTGCCCTCTCTAGCCGAAGGCTATGGATATCCGGCTCTCGAAGCCTTGCGCTTTAATAAGCCGGTAATTTGCAGACCGCTCCCATCATTAAAAGAATTTTTGGAAACTTTTAAAAAACATCATTCTTGGTCGCCAAAATTTATTTTTGCGGATGATTTTACGGTTTCTGCTTTGACTAAAGCCTTGCTTAGTTTCGCTGAAGCAGCGAGGCTAGTTGAATCTATGGGCGGCGCCGATAGAGTTAATCCGGTCAGATTTTCTGATTTTTTCTCGGCGCGCAGAATGGCAGAAGACACTCTGGCTATCTACAAAGAGGCAATTTACAGCTAAGCGAAAAAGTGAATCTTCAAAACAAGAAGCCGATAAAGGTCGCAATTGTGCACGACTGGTTGACGGGAATGCGCGGCGGCGAGAGATGCTTGCAGAGTTTTTTAAAGATCTATCCTGAAGCCGATATTTTTACCTTGGTGCATATTGCTGGCAGTACTACTCCCGAGATCGACGCGCGGGTCAAGCAAGTTTCATTTCTTGGAAAAATTCCGGGGATTGCCAAATGGTACAAATTGTTTCTTCCTCTTTTTCCGCTGGCGATTCGCGGTTTTAATTTTAAAGGATACGATTTGATTATCTCGCTCAGCCACGCGGCGGCGAAAAACATTCATCCACCCCGCGGCACTCTGCATATCTGTTATTGTTTTACCCCGATCCGTTACGTTTGGGATCAGGCGCGGCAATATCTCGGTTTGCTTTTTTATCTGGCATATCCTTTAATAATTTTTCTTCGCTGGTGGGATCGCCGCGGAGCCGCGCGAGTTACTCATTTTGTCGCTATTAGTCGCTTTGTGGCGGCTCGTATCCGCTTATATTATGGGAGAAAAGCGGCCGTAATCAGGCCAGCTATTGCTGATTTTTGGCTTGATGATCTAGAGCTTTCGCGAGACGTTTCTTTGGATATTCCTGCGGGCGATTTTTTTTTGGCGGCCGGTGCGTTGGTGGCTTATAAAAAGTTTGATCTGGCGATAGATGCTTTTCTAAAAAGCGGCAAAAAACTTTTAATTGCCGGCGATGGCCCTGAAATGTCTAGACTAAAAAAGAGGGCTTCGGTTGGCAATAACATCTATTTTCTTGGGAGAGTGAATGATTCTCAGTTGCGCTTTCTTTATCGGAGCTGTGTTGCTTTAATTTTTCCCGGAGTTGAGGATTTCGGTTTGATTCCAATCGAGTGTTTGGCGACCGGCTCGCCGGTGGTAGCTTACGGACGGGGAGGCGTGGCGGAGAGCTTAAAATTATCGGGGACTCCTCAAGAAATTTATTTATCTTCAAAGTTACGGGTATTAAAATTGCCTGTCGGAATGCTTTTTGGCGGTGGGGATGACATGGCAAGAGTTGAGGCTTTAATTTTAACCATCGACTATATGGCGGCTAATAAGGAGAGTTTTTCTAAGATTGAAGCCGGTAATTTCGCCAGAAATTTTGCTGAGAAACGTTTTTTTTCTGAATGGCAAAAATTTATTGGGTTTTATATTTAGATAGAAATCAAGTTTTTAGTCTTTAAGCCTTTTGTCGAGATGTTTTTTAAAAATATGAGCCAGACACATCCTTAAAAAATAAGAGGTTAATCTTTAATTGCCCCAAAAAGCCCTGCATAATTGCTCTAAGGGGCTATTTAAGAAAAACATTTTTCGGGTTATTCTATTGCTTAAGATGTTAAAACAGCGCCGACAACTTTTTGAGTTTCTTTTTATAATCTGCGATTTGTTGACTGTCTCTTTTGCTTGGATAGTCGCTTTTTGGCTTAGATTTTATAGCGGCTTCATTCCAGTTGATAAAGGAGTTCCCCCTTTTAAAAGCTATTTTTCTCTTTTGATCTTTATCTGGCCGATCTGGTTGTTTGTTTTTAGAGGATTTGGGTTATATCGCGGAATGCGCGGAGTGCGTCGCTCGCGCGAGATTTTGTCTTTGATCAACACTAACGCTTTTGCTCTTCTTTTGCTGATAGCGATTGTTTATCTTTTTAGAGAGAAAGATTTCGAGTTTTCGCGATTAGTTTTTTTATATTTTGGAATTTTCGCTACTCTTCTGACTATTTTGGAGCGTACTCTCCTTCGAACAGTTTTGCGGGAAGTTAGGCGGCGTGGTTATAATGTTCGTTATGTTTTAGTTGTTGGCGCTGGTAAGGTTGCTTCAGACATCGCTGCTCGCATGAGGCTTCATCCTGAATTGGGACTGCAACTGCTTGGTTGCCTTTCTAAAGATGGAATTAGCGCAGCTCGAGGTTTGTCGTTAGTTGGTTCATACGATCAATTAGGGGTGATTTTGCGAAATATCAGCGTTGATCAATTGATTTTTGCTTTACCTTTGGAGGATCACTTTTTACTCCCCGAACTGCTTGCTCAAGTTGGCGATTCGTTGGTTGATATAAAAATGGTGCCTGATATTTATCAATTTGTCAGGGTGGGCGGGGCGATCGAGGAGTTTGAAGGGCTTCCGGTGGTTAGTATTCAAGGTTCTCCGCTTGAAGGAGTTGGCATGTATGTCAAGCGGACGATTGATTTAGTAATTGCTAGTTTGGCAATAGTTTTTACTTTGCCATTAACTTTATTGATCGCTTTTTTGATCAAAATTACCAGTCGTGGTCCGGTGTTTTACGTGCAAGAGAGGGTCAGTTTTGATGGCACTCCTTTTAGAATTTTTAAATTTCGCACCATGAGAGTTGATGCTGAAAGAGATGGACCGGGGTGGAGCAAAGCAAATGATAATCGGGTGACTAGGATAGGTCGTTTTTTGCGCGCTACTAGCTTAGATGAGTTGCCTCAATTATTAAACGTTCTCTCTGGGGATATGTCATTAGTTGGGCCTCGTCCGGAAAGACCGGTTTTTATCGAAGAATTTCGCAGTCGTATTCCGCGGTATATGTTGCGGCTTAAAGTACCGGCTGGTATGACTGGTTGGGCGCAGGTTAACGGTTGGCGTGGTGATACCGCGATTGACAAGAGAATCGAGCATGATCTTTATTATATTGAAAATTGGTCTCCATTATTAGATTTCAAAATTATGCTAATAACTATTTTCCGTGGTTTTTTTAATCGGAATGAAATTGCCTAAGCGCTTGTTTAAAAAGATTTTTTTCTAAAAGGCTTATATTTATAAAGAATATGTCGATCTTTTCTTTGTTTTAGGAGCTAGCTAGGCGATCAAAATTACTTCACATAGAATGTCTGAAAATATGGCATAGAATGAGTTATTTTGCGAGCCAAACTAGGTTGTACCTCATTGTCTAAATCGTTTTAATTTTAATTTATTTAAAAATCGAATTTTTTTTTAAATAAAGCAAATTGATTATATAATTTGACTGCAAACTAGTCGATGACCTGCATAAAGCGATAAATAAGAGCGACAGTAGCGAGGAGGTCACATATTGGATGTGGTTCAACAGATGGGACATCTCACAACCGCCTCACGGAGAAGAATAACCTTGGTGCAAACGCCCTTATGCTCTCTGTATGGCGTAGATATTTAGAGGTAGTAAACTTTTTGCGGGAGACTGCCAAAGGTATTGGGCTGAGCATAGATGAGTCATAAAAACACTATTTTTTTTCAGAGGTTTCAATTGTTATTTTGAATCTCCGTAATTGAATCTAAATTCACATTGGTTCCTAAATAAGTGAAACCTCCTCCTTTAGTATATCATTATACTTTCCGGCAATTCTTTTGGTTTGATTTCAAAAGTTTTCAATATAACTGATATAATTTTGAAGGTTGAACAAATCTAACATTATGATTGGTTCTATGATGTCTGAACTCCTGAAACATCTAAAGTTTTATAAAAAGGGTCGCGTGACGAGATCGACCACTTGTTTTATGTAGTTTAGCGTTTCTATCAGGCGTAAACTGTCATCTCTCAAAAACTCTTGACTATAGTAAGGGAATAAATGTTGTTCAAGGTTATAACACCTTTGAAGGCAATATTAGCAACTTTTTGGTAGAGTTAGACAGTTCTAATTAAATGCAAAGCTAAAAGATAGGCTATCTTTTTTTCCCTCGTGATGAACGAGTGGTTGCTACTGATCGACGCTCATCGTCTTCATCATCGTTGTTATCATCATCGTCATCGTCCATCTGTTCTTCGTCCTCATCTAGCAACAGGTCATCATCATCATCATCATCGAAGTCAAAGTTATCGTCGTCATCATCTAAATCATCATCTAGATCGATATCACTTGAATCGTCATCATCATCATCATCATCATCATCGTTGTCTTCGTCTTCGGCGCTCGCGAATATATCTGGATCGAGCTCTTCTAGTGAGTCGCTCAGTAACGAAAAAACTTCAGCAAAGTCTTGAGGCGAGTAATTTTCATTATCAACAACGTTTTCCATTGCTCCTTTAATTTCCATTGCTAAAGCTTCTTCAAATTCTTCTGAAAGAGTTTCGGATTCTTTTGATTCATCTTCCTTTTCTTCGTCTTGCTCGACTTCCTCTTTATAGCCAAACTCCTTTTTTAAAGATAGTTTGAGCTCGGCATATCCTTCTAGCAATTGATTTAACCCATCAATAATTTTTTCTGTGGCTTTTGAATTCATGTTGTTTATAGAGATAAAAATCTTACTGAAAAAAATCTTATTGATTGTATTGAAAATAATCGCGCTTAGCAACATCCGTGGTTGCTAAGACGCCAGCTAATTTTACTGTTCTTAAAAATAAGATTGAAAGAGATAAAATCATATCTGCAAGGAGCGTGAAAAGCTCCTCAATTACGGTTTTTAGAAGAAAAAATATCATATTAGGGTTTAAATATAGCTTGCTAATAATTAGTTTAACATGAGAAAATATCCCTCATAGTTCCATTTTTTCTTGAAGCTTTCTCTCTGTCTAAGATATAGGAGATTCATTTGGAGCCGAGAGAGATTCATAAATATTTAGGGGTTTTCAGGTGAAATATAAGATTTTATATATACTTTCTCTGCATTGTGTCTCTTTATTTGCGATTATATCTTGTTCTGGTTGGCAAGCTAAGATGGATCAAAGTTCAGCTTTTGACTCGCAAATTGCCAGCGAGTTTAGCGGAGAGGATCAATTTGTAAAGTCATTGCCTTCGTACCGAGAATTTTCAGATAGTAGGTCTGATTCGGTCCGTAGCAGGGGTATTTTACTTGTTAATAAGCTTTATGTTGCTCCCCTTGTTTGTTCGGTTAAAGAGTGTCTTAAACTTTGGACTAAGTTTAACTCAACCCTCCGAGAGATAGCTCAACAGGAGTTGCCATCTCCGGTGTTCGATCAAAGCGATCGCCCGGCCGCTATTGCTAAACCGCTAACTTATCACACAACTTTAGCTCTTGCTAAAGCTAAGCAAGTAGGGGCTCAGGGAATTTTGTTGGTTGAGATCGGTGGAGTCAAGGATCAATTTTCGGCTGGGCGTCTTTCTATTATCTCTTTGGATGGCTTGCCAGTTTGGGCAGAAGATTTTGGGCCAAAGGGGCGCGGAGAAAATGATAACTTGCTCGATATTAGATCTGGTCACTCGCCACTGGCTTTTCGCTTTTCTCCAACCGAGATGAATTTCGCCGACTCCATTCGTTCATCATTGCGGCGTTACTCCGACTTGCGCACGTCTACTTTTAAATCTGCTGGACGATGATGGTACTTTAAAATTAAATTTGGTTGTTGTTTTGTTGAAATCGCGTTATGGCGAGTAATGAGGGGAAAAGAAGGGCGCCTACGGTTTCGAGAGCTAAAAACGCTCGTCGATCTAGATCAAAAATTACTTTTAACCCTTCACGTTCCGAATTGAGCTTTGAGTTGACAGCGCTTATTCTCTTGCTTTTTGGCTTTGGAATCGGTTTGGCTCTTATTTGGCCTGTTCTGGTCTCTTCGCAGATTGTTTCACAGGGAGTTTTGGCTTCTGAGGTTGAGTCAAGAAATATCTTTGGTTTGGCAGGTGTCTTTATTGCTGATAAGTTAGGAGTGTGGTTTGGATACTCGGCTTATTTTATACCGACAGTTTGTTTGGCTTACGCCGCAGTTTTCTTTAGGCGCTCTAGATTGCTTGAGGCTCAAAAGTTTGAAGTTGTCTGGTTGAAAATTATAGGCGTAGTTATTGTTTTTCTTCTTTTCACCAAGATTTTAGCGATTTTTGATGGTGCGCGAGGGGGTGGTTCAATAGGTGTTACTTTGGCCGATCCACTGCAAAGACTGCTTAATAAAAGAGGGGCGGCGATCTTTTCGATCGTTTTACTTGGCTGGGGAATCAGTTATTTTGGGATTTTCCGTTTTTTGCCATTTATAATCTCGGCTGGAAACTTCCTTAAAGAGAGCGCAATTTTTTTGCTATTGGTTTTGCCACTTGCTGTTTGGCGTTTTATTACCGGACTCTTTTGTGTTTGTCGTGGTTTTTCCCGTTGGTTTTTTATGTTGGGTCGTTCAGATACGAAAGTAAATTCTCCTGAAGCGGCAGAACGGATCTTAAGTGTTCGTCCGCGGATTAGGGAGAATGCGCTTAAGGCTGGAACAGTTGCGACTACGCCAGCTGATAACTTGTCAAGAGAAATTGAGGTGACCGTGGCTCGCCGCGAGCCATCGGAAAAGGGTGATGATGGATTACTTTTTAAAGATGGTCGGGTGAGACGAAAAGATTTAGCGGATACTGGCTTTTCTGAGCCTAGTTATGCTGACTATAAGTTGCCAGATTTAAATCTCTTAATTAAAGGAGAAAAGAGTGCGATTGCCGAAGACGATCGCGAGCTTATAGAAATTTCTCGTTTAATAGAGAACAAGCTACGTGATTTTAATATTCAAGGTAGAGTGACTCACGTTCATCCGGGCCCGGTTATTACTCTTTACGAATTTGAGCCTGCGGCTGGAGTAAAAGTTGGGAGAATAACATCACTGCAAGACGATTTGGCGATGTCGCTGAAGGCGACTTCTATCAGAGTTATAGCTCCAATTCCGAAACGAGGCACTGTTGGCATAGAGGTACCAAATAAGCAACGCGAGCTAGTGCGTCTGCGGGATGTTTTGGAGTGCAAGGATTTTGTAGAGTCTGAATCGATTTTAAATGTGCCGATTGGCAAGGATACTTATGGCGATCCATTGGTGGTGGATATTGCCGCCATGCCTCATCTGCTCATTGCTGGCACTACAGGAACGGGCAAATCGGTTTGCATCAATTCAATTCTTGTAAGTTTGCTATACAAGGCAACTCCCGCTGAGCTTGGTTTGATTCTGATTGATCCAAAGGTTTTAGAGCTTAGCGTCTATGATGGGATTCCTCATTTGCGGGTGCCGGTCGTAACTAATCCGCGCCAAGCCAGAGCGGTGCTTGCTTGGGGGGTGAAAGAGATGGAGCGTCGTTATCGGGTAATGCAAAATTTTGGAGTTCGGAGTATCGATGGTTATAACGCGCTGGTGCGGGGTGAAAATTCTGATGTCCCGCAAGCAAAATTGGTTGTTCAAGAAAACCCGGAACGTCCGGAAGATACTGTTGGGGTTGTTAAGGGGAATATCGATGTTCCTATTGGAGAGCAGGTTTCGTCCGGTTCTGCTAACGAAAAGGGAGCGAGCAATCACGGCTTGCCTGCTGAACAGCTAAAGCCTCTTCCTAAGATCTTAATTGTTATTGATGAGCTTGCTGATTTGATGTTGACTGCTGGTCGCGAGGTTGAAGAGCTGATTACGCGGCTTGCTCAAAAAGCTCGCGCGGCCGGTATTCATCTAATTGTGGCAACTCAACGTCCTTCGGTTGATGTTATTACTGGCTTGATAAAAGCGAATTTTCCGGCGCGTATCTCCTTTAGAGTGTCAAGTCGGGTTGATTCTAGAACTATTCTTGATGGTGGCGGCGCTGACAAGTTGTTGGGCAAGGGCGATATGCTTTTTATGATTCCCGGCAATACTTTTATAAAAAGAGTTCATGGCGCTTTCGTTTCTGATGGCGAGGTATCAGCTGTTATTAAAAGCGTTAAAGAGCAAGCTGGGCCTAAATATGATCCTGATATTTTAAAGATATGTCAAAAAGCTCTTGAGGAGAGTTCGGGCGAGGCGCCAGAGATATTTCGTGGACTTGATGATGGTTATGATGAGGGAGGTCTTGATGGCGGCGCCAATGGATATGATCAATTTTATGATAAGGCGGTAGAACTAGTTTTAACCAAGGGGCAAGCTTCGACCTCTATGATTCAGCGTGCTTTTCGCATCGGCTATAACCGGGCGGCTCGAATTGTCGATCAGATGGAGCGTGACGGAATAGTTGGTCCAATGGATGGAGTGCGGGGACGCGAAGTTTTAAAATCTTCCATTACAGAAAGTGAAGATCAGGAGCGATCTTAAAGCGCGAGCAACTTGTGGCGCGCGCGGCTGTTTCCTTTGCGATTTGTCATAGCGAGCAATTTTATGGATTGCAGTAGCCGCAATATTGTGGATCGGCCGTTGTTCCATATTGGACGAGTAGTTTTTTCTCTTTGAATCCGCACAGACTGCATTGATATATCTCGTTTAGCGGCAGATCGGTTGGCATTTTGCAAAGTGAACATTTAACTCCTTTTTCAACGTCAATTGCTACGAAGCCGGGGGCTTGGCATTTAGGGCAGAGAGTAAAAATATTTTTTATTAAATCTTCGGTTGCTTTTTCGATAGCTTTCATACGGGTTGGATTTTTATGTGCGCGCATGTCAGATTCGATAAAAATCCCTTTTGAAAAAGCGCCGCTGAGCTCCTTACTGACAGCTTGAATAAACTGTTCTTTGTTTTGGATATTTTTGTTGATTTCAAAATTGCAATTGTCGCTTTTTCTGAGGATAATACCGTGTTCTGGAAATCCGATTTTTTTAGCGAATTCCAAGGCTTCTTCAAAGTTTGCGACATATTGTCCGTTCATATTTGTTTCGGATGTTCTGTGGTGTCCTTGAATTTCGTATCCATTTTTTTTGTCAACTAACAAAACTAATTCAAAATTAGATTGGATAAAAGGAATAGATGGATGAGCTCCGAAACTGCCTTCGCTTGAAACTCCTAAGTCGGCATTTTCGCTCTTGAGCGCCGCGAGTAGTTTAGCGCGCGCCGTTTCTACTTGATTTCCGATTCTTTTGATCTCTCTGGTGAATGTGCCAAATTTATCAGAGTCAAACCCTTTTGGAACGATAGTTTGAACGCCTAGGTGTTTTTTAAGTAAAGGAGCAATTACTCTCTCTTTTCCGTGCATTGTTGCTATTACTAGTTTTCTGCCTTGAAACAATTTCAGTATGGGTTGGTTTTGCATAATTAGCTAACTAGTTATTCCAAAAATTTGTGATTGCAAGCTCTAAAATTTTTTAACGGTTAGAGCGGTGTAGGTGCTAGCGCCTATGAAAGCAAAATAACAACTCTTTATAATTCTTGAAAACCGACTTTTTAAAACCCTCAAAATTTTGAAAAGAGCTGTAGGCTTCAAAATAAAATTATGTATTTAGAAAACCTTATTTGCGAGAGGTTAATTTGAACCATTTGCTAGGACATAGCAGGCAACAGCTTGAGAGTTGTCTTTTCCTATATTAAACGAGACCGCGTAGCATGGCTAAAAAGCCCCAGAGAGGGGTTGGCAAAATAATTTGATTATTATTTGATAATAACGGTATCTCCGTTTGAAACTTTTTCAAACAGTTCTTTGATTGCTTCATCTGCCAATTGGATTCCACCGACCTCATCGCTCCAAACCTTACCGTTATGCAGAGCGGTTTTTTGGTTGATAAAAATCGCGAACTCTCCGTAAGCTCCACGTCTAAGCAGGTTTTTATCTCCTGCTTTTGGAATTTCCAGTTTTCTTGAAGTGAAATAATTTTTCGTGGCGCTCCAAGTTGGCTCTGCTTGCTTGTGAATCACTTTAAATTCCCCTATTGGAAGATCCCCGTGTTTTTTCATTTGATAGTCTGAATTGATTGAGTTGTTATTGGAAAAACTAACTTTGTTTTGGGCGCGATCAATGATGATAGTATTTGTCAATAAATTTTGAGATTGATTTTTGTTTACAATAGGAGCAAAAGCGAGTCCAGAGTTAAGATCTATCTGGTTGTTTTGGTTGATTGCTGGGTGTATTAGGGGCGCTGAGCGAGAAATAACTATTCTGCCACTTGTTTTAAAGGCGGCGGTTGAACCGCTCTCCCCTGATAAAATAGAGCAGGCGTTAAGGCAAAAGATATTTACTAAGATTAGCGAGGCAGTCAGAGTTTTTTTCATAAGTAAGGCTCTTTAAAATTCGCAAAAAAATATAATAAGCCGCGTGTCTTAGTGTTTTTTGATGGGAGATCAGGGTAAATGGTTTCTCGTTGTTTTAAAAGATTTTGTCAAAAAAAACCTTATTTGCAACAGTTTTGTCACTCACCAAAGCTAAAACAATGTTTAGATATTGCTTCTCTCTAGAGGTTTTGAGCTTTGAGAGTGGGGGATTGGTATAAGGTTTTTAAAATATGTTTTATCTCTGATTGATTTTAACTTTGATTGCGAGTCGGTTATTTTTTAGTAGTTTGCCGCGTTATTGCTTGAGTTTGTGTTTACTCTTTGGCATTGATCGCAGTTTGGAAATATTGCCGCCTCGCTTAGCGCGCCACCGTCGATTTTGTTACCACAGCTAGTTGGGATGAAATATTGATTAAGTTCGGCGACTGGTCGCAAGTGTTTTTTAATTTGAGCAATTATTTGTGGACCTGTCATGCTCGGATTATATGCTTTGATGGTTGCGGCTACCCCTGCTACGTGAGCGGCGGCAATATGAGGTCCGCTCTTTTTGGCTGAATCTGTATAGGTGTTAAGTAAAACAGGAACGTCGTCTCCGGGAGCGGCTATGGCGCTTTCGGGACCATAATTCGACCAATCAAGTTTATTGCCATTTTTATTTATTGCTCCAACGGCAAGCACGCGAAGGTTTGATTTAGTTAAGCTTGCTGGATAAAGTGAGTTGTTTGATTCTGGCAGATCGATTGAAACGGCTTGGCGATTTGGCGTTCCGCCGGCAGAGACTATTATTGTTGTTGTTTCTGGTAATAAATTTATTGCTTGTTGTAGGTATAGTTTGCATGCTAGCCCTTGACAATTAAATGCCACTAAAACTATATCAATCGGAATTTTGGCTGATATTTTCGCTAGATAATGGAATGCTTTGATTAACGATATTGGATAAGTGTTGCCGTCGGCAAGTAACGGGACGCCAATAGGTATGATTTTAAATTTAATCCCATATAGCATTCCGGCTATCTGTTTTTGATTATTTGTTGAGGCTGTTAGTAGGGATGTCATTTGTGTTCCTGGTCCCAGCGTGTCCCAGAAATTATTATTTCCCAGACTGGAGGAAGCGTCGAATTGGCAACCATAATAAACATCATCAGTGCATCCATTTTGATCGTCATCTCTGCGAAAGTTATCGATTGGATCGCCTAGGTTTGGAATTAGGCTTTCTTTATATTGAAGATCGGTATTGTAGGCGCAACCGGTGCTGATTACAGCGATATTAACCTGATACTGAGGTTTGTACTTCTCGTTAATATGCCAAACGAGAGGCATATTAAGAGCTGTTGGAGAGTTTCCTTGCAAATTCCATTGTTCTGGGAATTTTGGGTCGTTAGGGGTACGTTTTCCCGTTTCGCAAGCAGTGTTGTTTGGTGTGGTTGTTGGCGTTAAAATTGGTGTTATTGTTGGAGCGGCGGTTCTGGTTGGTGTTATGGTTGGAATTATTGTTGGCGGTCTGTCGTTACCATCGCGGTATTGTTGAGGATAAACAGGTTGTAATAGCAAAGAAGACACACCAAGAGCGGCAGTAAGAGTTGTTAATAGATTTTTAAATTTTATTTTACGCTCTGTAAATCTCATGGTGGATCAATTAAAAGTGTTATTTTTATATATTTATATATTTTTTACAAATATAGCTGATTGCCGGGAGCTATTTTTAAGGCTCTTTAAGATTAGATGATCCTTTGTTGCTAATTGATTTTTGAAATATTTTTGGTGAGATCTTGTTTTTAATATCTTGAAATTACTGATAATTATATTATAGGATTTTACTTTCAGCTTTTCTTCGCAAGTCGCCAAATAAGCCCGGATGATGGAATTGGTAGACATACAGGACTTAAAATCCTGGGGTGGCAACACCGTGCCGGTTCAAGTCCGGCTCTGGGCATAAAAAGCAATTAGTTAGATCGCTTTCTTTGAAGTCTTGATTTTTGAAAGTCATTTTCAGTGACCAAGTAATCAGGAAAAATTTGCGCTAGAAATCATCTGCAGACTTTTCTCAGTCAGTTATTATTTATTATTTAAATTTGTTCCATTAACTACCATTATTCTAACGGATTGGAGCGAATTAAGATGACACAGGATACTTTACATTATTTGTGCGATGGGAAAGTTGTTGTTTGCCGTCGTGTTGGTGCTGGTACACCTATAAGACCTCAGGTCTTGATAAGGTAAAAGAGGTTACTCTTACAAAGGCGATGCTCTTAGAGGAGATGATCAATAATAATTTTGCTGTTAATACTAAACGTTTTTCTTAGATTGCTGATAATGTGATCAAAGGATTTCAGGCTGATCTGAATTCTGGCACAGGCAAAGCAACCTATGTTGATTACGTTCGGGCGATAACTCGCTTTAAGGAGTTCTTTGGTAATAAGTATATCGGGAATATCACCTATCAAGACCTTGTTGATTTTGATCGTGAACGCACTCGTAAACTTGGAAGAAAAGCAAAGCAATCAACTGTAAATCTCGCTAATACGGCATTGCTTAGGGTCTTTAATACTACTGTCAGAAAAGGATGGGTTCACCAATCTCAGGTCGTTTCATTCAAGAATGACGGGCTTAAAGGCGAGCGTCGGGCTTATTTTGAACTTCACGAGTATCAGAAACTTTACCGTTATATGCGGAAATATGTTCGGCTTGGAACTAAAGATAGTCCTCAAGGTGGAGTTAAGGGACGCACATTAATGATTAGAGAGTTGCTTCGTGATTATGTGCTGTTTCTCACCAATACTGGGATGAGGCACGGAACTGAGACCAGAAATCTAAAATGGAAGCATATCTCTGAGACTGTAATTAACGGGCAACAATATCTCTTAATCAAACTTGAGAAGGGAAAAACGGGCAGGCGCACGATAGTATCTCGTCATAGTGTCAGAAAATATCTTGATCGCATGAAAGATCGCTTTGAGAACCTCAAGGGCAAGACGTTCAACGAGTTGCTTGGTGTTGATGAATTTGTTTTTCGCTTGCGTGATGGCTCAACACCTAAAGACCTTCACGGGGCATTTAAGATAATGCTTCAAAAGGCTGGCTTACTTGATGATGTAAATGGTCAAAGCAGATCGCTTTATTCTTTGCGGCACACCTACGCTACTTTTCAGATATGATACGGCAAAATTGATCTTCATATGCTGGCTAAGAATATGGGGACTTCAATCGCAATGCTTGAGAGGCACTACTCGCATCTTGAGGTAATTCATAAGGCGGAGTTGCTGGCTGGGCGGGCTGAAGGCAGCAAGAAAACCAGTAAGGCACATACGAAAAATACGGAGATTATGCTGGTTGATGGCAACCTTGAAGATTTATTGTTCAAAGAGGAAGAATATCTGGATCAAAATCTTGGATCAGGTGGAATAGATACCAGAAAGTCGTGAGATTTTAGGCTTGTGGGATAGGAAAAGATTTTATGCTACAATGTCAAGCAAAATCGTAATAACTCTTGAAGGATGCTCGTGTACGGGGTGTTGCGAGTAATCTATACAAATTTTTAAATTGAAGATTTTTGGAGATTTCAAAGATGTTGAATACAGGGACACAGTTTAAACCAGAGGTAGAGATAAAAAAATTGTTTAGCGGAAGCATCACAAAGAGCATCTCGTGGTGATGCTGGTGGAGTAGATACTTTCGTATCTTCGGCTCGTCGCAATGCTGAAAGAGCAGGCATTGAGTTTACTAAAGAACAAGAAGCGCAGATAGTAGCCATCAACAAGCGTCTTGGCAGAGAATAATCTTATTTCGTCTGAAACAACGCAGAAGCAACCACTACGTTTTTAATCGCTGTAGATTGGTTGCTTTGTAATTTTAAGACTTCACTTAATTGAATAAGGGCATCGGCGATCTTGTTGATCTTGTTTTCAAGATCATCGGAGGCTATCGCATTTCTTGCGAGCGCGTTTTTCAGGCTCTTCATAAAGAGAAAACAATCAAAGTCGATTTCTGTTTTAATAAGGCAATTGTAAATGAATTTATTCAAAGCAAAATAGAATAAATTTTATCTGGTGTGACTAGAGAAACAACTTGATTGTTTTTAACTAAATATTTTACGCTATCTTTTGATCAAACTGATTTATAGTTTGCTGGGCGGGGATAGCTCATTGTTTTTTGCTAAATAATTAAACGACGCTACTGTGCTAAGTAATATTTAAAATTAAGATATAATGAGGATTTTTTTATTTTTATTATTTGGAATTTTTTTAGATAGCAATTGCATTGCCGATGACTATTATTTAGGTCAATTTGGCGGGAATAGATATAGCTTAAATTCAACGCTAATCCCCTTTGGAGTTGGTTCGCCTTAAATCCTTACGGTCGCTATGGCAGTAAATATAGCAATGAATCGGTAAGAAATCCTTACGCGCAAAATGCCCCCAAACTATACGACTCTCGAGGAAATTATCGAGGTAGATTAAGCGCCAACATGTACGATCCGGACTCTATATCGAATCCTTACGGCCGTTACGGTAGCAGATATTCGCCTGATAGCATAAATAATCCGTATGGTGTGGGCAGTAAATATCAATACGACAGCCCAAATAACCCTTTTGGATTGGGCTGGGCTATTATAGGTCATAATTAATAATTAGCGCGTTAAAATGGAAATGATTCTGTGAAAAATTTCCTGATAATCTCTTAGTCTACCTCATCCCTAAGCTTTTTTCGATATCCTCCAGCGGATTGCTGGTTGTGTTCGAACGTTTAGCTCCGGCTTCTTTTATTTTTTGCTCCTGCTCTTTAATAAGGTTGCGATTTGCGCCGGGTTTTAAATCTTCCAAAGGGTCGCCAAAGTCAAAATTATCAGAGCGATTTGCCGAAGAAGAAGCGACGTTCTTCTTTCCTGGCGTAATTCCGAGTCCAGAAATAGTTTTGTCTATGTCAAAAGCATCCTCGCTAAAAGCCGAAGGACGCATTTCTCGTCTGGCAGTGTCTTTTTGAAAACCAACAGGAGCTTTTTCTGTTTGATTGCTTGTTGCGCTCAATGGCAACTGACTTTTAGAATCAATAACAGATTGATTGTTTTTTTTACTAACTATGCCACCTCCAGCTAAACGATAAGCGCCAAAAAGTAAAACAAAAAGTATGATGGTGACAACATTGACCCCACTTTTAAAAGGCATAATCAGATTTTTTGGTTTTATGAGAGCCATAAAATTTTTTTAGACTGTCACTTTTAATATAATAAAATAATCATCGAAAAAATTCTATTGTTTCCTTAGAAGAAGCAATAAAACTTAATTTTCCGCGCTTTCGCTAGAGGGTTTATAATATTGGTACCGTCCCTGCCTAATCTCAACAATTGATCGATGCGCCGGGCGATAATAATGCCCCTCTGGATCAAGTCCGGGAGGAACATCGATAACATCAACCATCGGCTCTTCCCAGACATATTCAACTACGCCCTGCTGATTTCGCTTCTGAATCTCCCGTTGCTTCGCGGACTGATATTCAATATGGCTAATGTCAACAACTTCTTTGCGCGTTGTTTCAACAGAGGTCGCTGTGCAACCAGCCAACAGCTGGAGTCCTAAAGCAAATAGCGATATTTTAAAAGAAAATAAATTAAACATACATCACCTTCTACTATATTATATCACATTTACATCAAATCTTCACTCTCAAAAGATCCGTTTTCAACATCGCTGTTTTGAAGCTCTCCTTGTGGAACTCTTAAAGCGGTCGCCCCATAAGGAGCTATTTTGATCGCCCTTTGAAGAGCAAGCCCAAGATCTCCTTGCGCCTGCTCTAGTAGTTCAGAGAAAAGTTGATTGTCATCTCCGTTGTTCGTGCTGATCCAATAAAAAGCTGATTCAAGAGGTAAAACCAAAGCCGCCTCACCAATATCAGAAATCAGATAAAATTGAGATTCCATACCTTTGACGGTTCTTAGTCTCATTATGACACCAGCTTGTTGATCGTTGAGGTTAAAAGCTTGGGCTGTTAAATGAAACTTATTTGGATCTTGGCGCAAAAAGATCTTGTGAGCGCTATTTTGAACAATTGCTTGACCGCCAGCGCCAACATAAAAATCTTCTCCAGACTGCGAAGCCGCAATCACAATGCCTTTCCGTTTTCTGTATAATCTAAAAGCAGTTTCAATTGTGTTGACCGAAGTTTTACCGATTAAATCATGAGCTTCGTCAAAAACTAGCACTTTGCGGCAATCCAATTCATTGCTATCGTTCATAACTGAATCTGCCCAAAGCATCGCTACCTTTAAAAAGACTCTTTGCAGATCGGGATTGCGACTTAGAGCTTTCAGGTCGAACACTATAAAACGTTCCTTTAACTTTAAAGAACCAGGGCGATCAAAAAAACGAGCGTAAGTACCTTCGCCATAATAATCGCTAAGAAGAGTTGCTATGCGCTGGCGCCGTACGGCTGATTCGTCGTTTTCATCAACTCTTTTAGGGGCGCGTAAAACCGAGACAACATCGCTTAAAATAAACTCGCGGCGCATCGGTCCGTTGCGATAAACAAAATGAGCTTCGATTAAGCTTTCGATGATACTTGCTCGTTGAAGGCGATCTGGAGCAGAAATAGCGTCGCTTGCCATGTCTCCAATAATGTCCGCGCACATATCTAGTAGATCTTTATAGTCCTCGTTTTTATTGTCTGCCGGAGTCTCTCCAAGCCGTGCTAAAAAATTCATTGCAGGCGCTTTAGATGGGGTTGCCTCGTAAATTCTCCCGCCAAAAAGCCGAGCCAACTTATCAAAACCGCAAGGTTGGCCAATCATGCCTTTGTCGAAAATAAAGGTAATTGGAGGCCGCTCTTGAAACCTTCCATCAGGTGTTGGAGCAAAATGCCCTCTATTTAACATGGTGATTAAATAGCAAAGCAGATAGCTTTTACCAGCTCCCGAAACACCGCTGATTAAAACATTAGGAGCGATGTTTGAATCATAAAGATCAAAACCAACTAATTCTCTGTTCCATAAACTAGGTAGTAAAATTAAAGGATTATTGGTTCCTTTCCAGTTGCCCCAAAGAGGAAATAATCTTGTCGCTCTTGAAGACCGCAGAACGTTCGTCCAGCCGGCGCCATCGGTCGATGGATCATAGCAACCGGGAAGCGAATTGATCATTACTCCTAAATCAGATATTTCGTGCACCATACCGCGAGCGCCGTTAAGTTGAGGGAATGCGGCAACCGCTTCAGAACTTGCCCTGATTGCTTCATCAACATTTTGACAGATAAAAGTTTGATGCACTCCAACTCGTACTATTTGAGCGGTTGAATTGTAGAGATCGTTTCTCGCAGCTCTGATCGCCGCTATTTGATGTTGTACCTTTTGGTTAGATCTGCCGCGAGCCGTAAATTCCCTAAATCCCATCAATGAATCGAGCTTGTCTAGCCTTTTTAATTGGGTTTCGCGATCATCCTTAGAAAAAGTAACCGTTAAGATATTTTCATGAGGAGACGCTTGCAAAGGAGTAATCATTAGCGGTAGTAAAACTTTTGGTGGCTTTACCATCGAAACAGTTCGATAGATTCTGCCATCTTTTTTAATAATGCCGTTTTGCGGATGCGTTAGCGGCGTCTCTGAAATCTGATTTGCCAAAAGATCATCCGGGTCGTAAACGGGAACCGGTACGGAGGCATTTCTTCCTGATCTAAATTTGCCAACCCGCACGCTTTTTCGATTTAGTAAGGGATAGAGTAAGTTAATAATCGCTTGTCCATCAAGTCTGCGAGGCGCGAAACCTAAGTCGGCTAATTTAGCGGCTTTACCATCAATTAGCCCTTTGAATCTGTTGGCATATTCTCTGTATTCGGCGGCGCGTTGTTCGACGGTAAAACCTATGCTTTTGCCTAAAAGCAGTTTGACGGAGTGAACAATCTGTTGAAACGTTGATATTCCTTTCCACTTTGGTTGAAAACGGAAAGCCATAACTAAACGGAGTTTGCGAGGACGGGCGGCAATAGTTGATCCTTGTGCCGATTTGCTCATAAATTTCAACCAGCGTCTTGTCATCCAGCCAGCTGGACCGCGGAGCGGAAAAGAATTTTGCGATCTGTTGATAATGTCTTGAACATCAAAGGTTGTAATCCAAGAGAGTTGGCAACTGATGGTTTCATCAAGAGAATCGAGTAACTCTTGCATCTGTTCCGTGACCTGAAAGGCTTCGGCGTCGGAGATTTTTATAATCCAAAGAGGCTGCAGTTCAAACATCGCCCATAGCGATGCGTCAGAATGTATGAAGATTTGGTATTCTGGATCATATTTAGCAAAAGGGAGCAACTCGTTAAAGAGCGACTCGTCTTGATATAGGCGTTCGCGCGTTAGTCGATCAATACTCATTAAAAACTGCTCGTTAAATAATCTAAACCTTTAAAAAATGGCTTTTTCACTTAAAACAGCTTTTTGCCATTAGCTGGCAAGCTCCGGCATGATTTCCGTAACTTCCTCTCTTATAGGTAGAAATCGCAGTTCGCGCGAGATATGATCCACGCTGATTTTGATATTAGCTTTGTTGGCTATCGCCGCCGCAAGCTCCTCAATTGTGCCGCTACCAGCGTAAGAGATCCTCTTATCTAACAGATGGCTTGAAACATAGCTACGATAACGAACTGCATCAGCAAGTATTTTAGCGATCTGTTCGATAGGGAGATCTTCAACCGAGAGTTCAAAGGAAGGCATAATTAAGTTGATCTTTTGGGGCGAAGTAGGGGAGGAGGCGCTAATAATCGGTTCTGGCAATTCAACTTTGCGAATACGATTGTATACTGGTTCTGGCGCAAACTTTTTAACAGCAACTCCATGAGAAAAAGAGCGGTCAAGATTATCTAATTTTGCTCCTGAAATCGAGTAGCAAGCTGTTAGGTTCAATAAAATAAAAATAATATATGAGTATTTCACTAACAAACAACCTCTCTGCTTAAAGTTATTGTTGTGGCACATCATTTGCGTTGATATAAGGGACATTTGAACTGCCACTTCCGGACTGCAATTGCCCTTCAAGCTCAAAGGCGTCGGTGACAGCCCAACGATCATTTAAAACTTTTAAATAGTAATAGTGTTGTGGTACTAAATCTCCATTTTTATTTAGGTGATCAGGAACCCACATCAATCTTACGACTGCTGGTTGAATGACCGGATTGACTGGTTCGGGTAGGTGAGCCCTTCTGTATGTTGCCATTGCTTCTAGGGCTTTACGCGCAGAATCGCCCTTTGCTTGACCTGAATTCAAAGCTCTGTCACTGCGCTCTCCATAAAGGGCCTCCGGCGCTGGTTCCTCAGCAAATGGGTTAAGTACCGGGCTGATCTTGGCACAGCTAATATTAAAAATTATTCCTAGTAACGATAATCTGCGAATTACATTATACATAATCAGCTGTTCCTCCTAAAGTTTAATCTAAAGATGAAGTGTGAATTCCGTCATCATCATCAAGCGCTTCATATAATTCTGGAACCGAAATTGATTTTGCAAAAACCGCTGTTGCTTCCCTGCCAGAGAGAACTTGGACAACAGGCACAAGCTCTCGCATTCTTTCTCTAATGATTGCCGACCATTCGGTGGCGCCAGCTTGCAGTCCTCGACCAGCCGCAAAAGTTCCCACGTCGCCTGAGAGATACTCTTGAGTGTTGCCAGCTCCAAAGGTGTTGACGATAACATTGCGCTGAGCTATACCTTGACCAAGACCGGCGACACCCCCTGCAAAAGCGGCTCCGCCAATTGCTTTACCTATCGGATCTATTAGAATACCGGGCATTCCTCTGACACCATCTTCGCCAACAATCCAGCCATCCACCGAGAGCACTTTGCGTTTGCCGTTTGGTAGTCGTAAATTTAAACTGGTGATTCTAAAAAGCGCTCTTGAGTCCGTTAACGAGCCTTGTGCGGCGGCAACGATTCGCGCTCCTCCTATGGGCAAAGTTGAGCTATCTGGACCATAAATATCGCTGATTGCTTGAAAGACTACCGGATAAGGTGTCCCATCAGTCGGGGCGTTAACGCCAGCCAATAACTTAACTCGCAACGAATCGCCAGCGCCAACGAAGGCTAATTTTGCCGGCGCTGGCGGCAGTGGCGGAGGCAGAGCTCCATCGTCGCCAAAAGAATCTAAACTCTCATCTGGCATAGTAGGTTTTTGTAGTTGCGCTTCCCGCAACTCCTGCGGAATTACTTGATCCTCCTCTTGAATGTATGCTTGAGAGCTACCCATCTCGTTTACTCTCTCTAAAACCTTTCTGAAGATCTCAGCGGTTCTGCTCTCAAATTCTTTAAAATTTTCTCCCTGTTCGGTAACGCTTCTTTTAATCTCGACAACTTCCCCTTTAACATTGTCAAGATCGCTCTTAAAAGCTCCAACTAGATCTTCATAAGCTTCGCGTTGTCCGGTGCTACCAGTTCCCTCTTGTTGTTCTAGAAATTTGCTTCTTTTGACCGGCCTTTTTGTTTGTACCGGATTAATGATTGGCCAGAGTATAATCACTAATAAAATAATCGCCCCAATCATAAAGCGTCGGTCGTTTTTTATCAGCAGAGGAAGATCTTTTAATCTGAATTTATTAGCCATAAATCTTATATCCTATAAAACTACCTTGCCTTTGCAACTATATAAACTTTACTACTTTCGGAACCAGCAATCTCTGATTCTAGATCTAGAGCGCGAGGGGATAGTTCCCACCTAGAAGCTGAAACAGCTCTGGTTCCATCTATTCTAAAACTTGCGGGGTTGATCTTTTGCGGCAAGTCAAGCAAATTACGCGCGTTAATTATATAGCCCCAAAGATTTGGACCAACATAAATTTTTTCTATAGTTGCTATCATTGTGCCATCATTGATCACGGTTTCTCCCTTATATTCTTCGCTAACTTGATAGCCGGGTATTGATTGTTTGCCGAATTCGCCCACTAAAATAAGCTCTCGCATTAAGCCGCTAATAACACTTGCTGGAGCAAAACCATAAGCTTTTCTGTTGTATTCCGGCTCTTCGGTTGGATCTCGAAGAAGTTCCCTAGCGTCTCCGATTCTAACTATTGCGTCTCGAGGATTTTCTCCGCTAGCGCGTCTAACTCTAATTGAATAAGAACGCCCATCTTCAAGTCTAACAATAATAGCTTCTCCATCTTCGCGGAGATTGTCCCCTGAAAAAACCATCAGATCCGATCCTTTCTTTTCAAGAGATAAAGATGAGTTTTTTCTCTTAAAACCGCCAGCGACTTTAGCAGGAAACCTAATCTGTGATGGTTCATTTGGATTTACAAAGACTGATAGTTCTTTATTGTCATATTCAACATCGCGAGCAGCTAGTGGAGAGCTTGCTATAAGCGAGACAAACAAACATAAAACAATCAAACTTACGGGAGAGATAAGAGATATTTTATTCATTTTATTTTTCACTAAACTTGAAGACATAATTTTTATCTCCGCTCATCTAAATTCTCATGAACAACGTTTTTGATGACTATGCCGTATGGATTAAAATCATTTCGTGGAATAGTCGTCATATAAATATCAAATTTGCTATTGGTTAAAGGTAATTCTCTCCCCGCCACGATCTTTAACCGTTCCCCAAAAAGCGAGACTTTAACCTCACTGCCATCGCGGTTAACCGTGGTTTTGATCGGATCTATAAAAAATAGTTGAGTTCGTTTAGTGCTTTCAATTGTTTTTAGATCGTCTCTTAACATTTCGAGATCAAAACGGCTGAGCATCGGCTCTACTACCATTTCACGGGCTTTTTCAAATTGCCGGCGAGCTACTGCTGGTTGGTAAGAAGCTATTAGATTTATGTAATTAGTAGCCGCCTCAATAAATTCTGTGTCTGAAATTTGTTGAGCAGTGTAAAGCCCGGGCAAGGGCTTAGCCGGAACGTTTAAAATAATCTTACGATTTGAATAAAGCAATAATGAGAACGCGATCATTAAGAGGGTGGTTGGTATTTGCAGTAGAGCTAACGCTCTCCAAAGTAGGGCCTGTTCGCGATAACCCTCCCAGAGTTTAATTGTTTCAGAGCTACTGGCTGGAGGATTAACTTTGCTTTGAGAAATTATCTCCTCTATCTTATTAGTTATTTGATCGGATTTGTTAATCTGCATCATCTTATCTTACGCTCCATATTTATAGTTACCATCATCATTTTCTAAATCTTGACTTTTAAGGGGAAAAATCTCTGATAGTTTAACCTTATAAAAGAGAGAATTTTCATTTACTTCCCGAACTGGAGCTCCGCTCCAAATTGGTTGTAGGGCAGCAGGCTTTGGTATGCCGGGCGGGGCAAAACCCATGGCAACCATGCAAAGATTCCGCACTCCGCGCTCTTCGTCAGGAAATTGCCTTCGTAGCGCCGCTAGTCCAAGAGTAGTGCCGATCATAACCATAATCAATAAAGGCATAGCTCGACCCATATTGCTAGTAAAGATTTCACCAAAAAGTAGCATCATCACTAACCCCGCCAGCCACTCGAAAGCTTTGGCGCCCGCGAAGTTCCAATCTTCATTTAGGCCCGGGATCTCCTCACCGTTGTCCATAATAAGTTAAATCTCGAAAAATATCTAAAAACTCTTATAAAAAAAGTTATAGTAAATCAATAAATGAATCCTAACAGATCGTTACTTTGCTCCACTAATCAATCGCGGATCAGCTTTAAATTTTACTCCATCTTCAGCGATAATTGGTTGAGGATCAAGGATTCTCTCAAGTTCACTAGCGCGTTCCACTATTGATGCTCGCCATCTTTCGGTATCAAGTAGCATACTTGGATCGGCAATTTTTAAGCCAGCATCAAACTCTCTTAGAGCGGCTATAAGCAGAGATCTGGTTCTAGCAAAATATCCAATTGCGGCCGCCAACTTTGCTCCTTTGGCTCTTTGGATAGTGAGAGATGGTTGGTCATTAACCTCGTTTGAATTGGTTTCTACAGATTGTTTGGTTTCCGAGGTTGTCGCTCGCGCCTCTTCAAATTCAGATAGCTCTTGCGCTTTTGATCTTTCTGCTTGTTCAAAAGCGGGCAGAGGAGTTATTTTCTCATCTAATGGTGGCGATAAGTCTTCTTGATTAGCCTGATGATCTTGCGCATTTATAGGGGAACTAATTAGTGCAAGTAGAGTTAGTGTATAAAAAATATTTTTCATAATCTTTAGTAGTTTATCTTACAAGAAAGCACTATATAGTAACATATATTGTTGCTCTTTATCTTATCTGACAGATAGTAAGATCTGCTTCATTTGAATATGTTTAGATTTAATATCGCCGCCATTGAAATTTCTCTTATCGCAGTGCGATATATTTGCTTGTGATTGCGCCCAGACTGCTTGCCGCGATAAACTATCTTGATAGTTTGCTTAATGACAGTTGGTTAGAATGAAAGTTGAAGTTTTAGATAATGGATTAGTTATTATTATAGATCCAATCAAAGAGTTTGAATCAGTTGCCTGTTCATTGATTATTACTGGAGGTATGGTGGCTGATCTGCCTGATACTGTTGGCGCTAGTTTGATTTTAACCGAACTGCTAAATCGCGGGGCAGGAGATCTTTCTCATATTGATTATGCTGAGTTTGTTGATTCATTAGGCGCAAGGCTTTGGCAAGAGTGTTTTTATGATCGCTTTACTCTTTCTGCAATCTGCTATCATCGAAGACTTACAGATGTTTTAAAACTACTTAGCTTGAAGGTTCGAGTGCCGCGTTTGCCAGAATCAGAATTATCCTCGATTAAGAATAGTTTATTGCAACAAATTGAGGCGGTTAAAGATTCTCCTTCGGATTTAGCTCTCGAGAGATTAAACGCTCTTTATTTTAATCCTCCCTATAATCGTTCTTTACTTGGCGACTCAAGCGGTCTTCATCAAGCTACTTACGAAAATATTACTGACATTTGGAGTCGGTGTTTTAAGCCTAATGGCAGTATTCTTTCTTTAGCTGGCAAGATAGCGATAGATGACGCTTTACAATTATCTAAAGAGCTTTTTGGCGATTGGCAGGGAGAGGCTGAAGCTTTGCCGGAGATTGTTACAGCAACACGTTGGAGTTATAAGCATATTGATTATAACTCTGAGCAAACGCAGGTTGCTATCATATTGCCGGGATACAACTTAGAGCACCCTCTTTATTTTGCCGCCTTGGTTTATACTAAAATCATGTCAAATGGCTTAGTCGGTCGTTTATTTATTGAAGTCAGGGAAAAGAGAGGATTGGCTTATTCGGTTTATTTATCAGATAACATTGTTCACAATTATGGGTATTTTCTTCTGTACGCTGGAACAACTGCTGACCGAGCGACTGAAACTTTGGATGTTATTAAAGAAACAATAACTACTGCCACCTTGGGCAATATAACCGCCAATGAAATTTTAAGGGCGAAAAATGGATTAAAAACAAGCCTTACTTTAGCCTCGCAGTCGGCTCAAAGTAGAGCTGTTGCTAACGCTAAACATTGGTTTAAGCTTGGAAAGCTCTTAACTTTAGCTGAAATGCTTCAAAAAGTTAACGATGTGACATTAGATCAAATTCAACAAGTTGCTGAGGCAGTAGATTTTAAAAGTGGCAGTGTTTTGACTTTAGGCGGGCGAGCGCTAAATCTTGATTCATAAATGACTAATGTTTAATAACGACTTTTATTTATGGCTGAATCGTTGATTTTAAATAATGGATTAAGAGTGGTTTTAGACTACTGTCCAGAATTGCTTGGAGTTACTTTAGCTTTTATTGTTGCTAACGGTTCTCGTGATGAAAAGCAAAATGAGAGCGGAGTTTCCCACTTTTTAGAACATATATTTTTTAAGAGCAATCAATTTTGTGATGGTGAAAAATTGATGATGTCGTTTGCCGATCTGGGGGCTAAAGTTAATGCCTTCACCTCGGATGATTCAACTTGTTACCATATAACGGTTTTGCCTGAAAATCTCACTAGCGGCTTAAAGTTGCTTGTTCAAATGTTTTCTCCAAAGTTTTTGGCTGATGAATTTGAAACCGAAAAAAGGGTAATTCTTGAAGAGATTGCCCGCCATAATGATCAGCCAAGTTCGGTTTTCTTTGAAGATGCTTTAACTAGTTTTTTTTCTCCCCATCCAGCTGGCAACTCTGTTTTAGGGACAACCGAAACAGTTGCCGCTATGACACCAAAAATGATGCGCGACTACTTTAAGCGTCGCTATTGTGCTAAAAATATAATCTTTGTGGTCGCCGGGCAATTTAACAGGGATGATGTTGTTTGTCAGTTAAGTAATTTTCAGATAGGTTTTGATAATGGAGCCTCTTTTGTTGAAAGGAAGAAATTGAGTTTTGCCGGCAAAGTCGAGTCGAAGATTATGACGCGAGCCGCCATTAATCAGGCGCATATTTTGTTAATTTCTGATGCGCCAAATGCTACGAGTCCGTCTCGATATTCGCTGGCTCTGCTTGGCGTTATTCTTGGAGATGCTATTGGTTCGCGAGGGTATTGGCAACTGCTTGTACCGGCGATAGCCGAGGGTTTTTCGGCCGGTTTCGATGCGAAAGAAGATTGTGGCATGTTTTATCTTTACGCAACAACTTCTCCAGCAAATCGCCAGCAGACTTTAAAGATAATGAGGGAGATTATCGATAAGGCGGATGATTTAAAACAAGAAGAATTAGAGCGCGCGCGGGCTAAGGTCATAACAGGGTTAATTTTAGGGCAGGAAAGCTCTTATGGCAGGTGTTTGCGAGCTGGCTATGAGTGGTTTTATCGGGGCAGACTTGTGAGTTTGCAAGATGAAATCACCGCTTACGAAAGGCTGACTTTAGTTGATATTAAAAACGCGATTAGTCAAAGTGGTTGGGATCGGTGGTCGGAGTATCAGCTTGTACCAAAGACCGATTAAGCTTCTTTTGCTAAAATAGTTGTGGCTTTAAATCTCACCCAAAATTTAAGCGCTCTCAGATGCCAAGTTGCCTATTCTTGTCTTCGATTTGTTTTGCTGCGCTATTTTTCCCTCCATGACATGCTAAAGTTACCAAGAGAGCAGAAGTTGGCTGATCGTCTGGTAGTATTTCTGGGAAGGCAGTTTCTAAAATGTCCGCTATTGTACGTTTGACCCAAGTCGCTAGAGTAATTTTGCCCTGATTAAGATCGATCCCTTTAACATGAATTGTTTTTTCAATTTTTAAAGGAGCGCCGCTTAGATAAGCGCATGAAGTGGCGAGTTGAAAGCCGAGATCGTTTAAGGTTTCGCGTTTCGATGAGTTTACTCCATAAAAATAAACTACGGCTAGCAAGACAAGATAAGCTAGTTTTTTTAAACCAGATATATCTTCTTTTCTGTAAATTATGGTTTTTTGACGCATATTATTCCCCTTCCTTCTATTATTAAGTTTCTAGAATAAATTATAAGATTTAATCTCCAAATCCCAAAACCCCTTTTTATTTGGGAGATTATTGAAAAAGTGTAGTTATCTTATACACTGCTTTCGAGCTGTATTCGAATTAGCTTAATAGAGCTGGCTTTAAAAAAAATTATCCTTAGCTTAAAATGGGTTTCTATCTGAGCTATTTGCATAGTTTGCGCTAGCGGAATCTCGTAGGTAGAGTTTGGAGCTAAATTCACATTAAGATAAAAGATGCGAAAGCCGATCTTAAAAATCGTATGGGTTTTGATGGGCAAATAGGATTAATCGCGCTTGTGGTTTTCGCCGCATTCGCGATTTTTTCTCCGGTTGGTTTTTTTACTACTTTAAAGTTGTTGGTAGCTGGTGGTGGCGTTTTATTGCTCGGAAACTATACTGAAATTTTTCAACAAACAATCTTTTCTGCTGATTCTATTTTAAATAAGGTATGTTTATATCTTGCTCTGCTAGCGGCTCTCTGTCTCGTTATGTTTTCAAGTTTTAAGCTCCTGCTAAGTTCGGGCGCTTTAGCTCTCAGTTTGTTGATAGCCTTGTTTCTTTATAACGGAGTTCAAAGCGAAGATTTTAAATCAAGCCCTTTAGCTCTTAGCTTTAATCAATTAGATGGTCATTTTGCAGAGAAAAAAAACTTAAGGGCAACAAGCGATAATTTATTCCTGACAGTTCGCAAGCGGGTGATGCAATTATGGTTGGCTATTGAGACATCTCTTTCTGAGCCAGTATAAAGTAGACGATAGTCACGGTTCCCGCCAGCAGAAACATCAATCCCCCTCCAAGTGTTATAGTCGAATAGAGATCTTTGCGCGAACGTAGTTTTTTTAGGTTTTCTAATTCGGCTGAATAGTTAATGATAAACGGTGGTGGTTTTTGTGAAGCTTGTTCTGCTAGTGAATTTTCGATTTCAAGTAGCGCCGCCGCTGTTGCTTTGTTTTTAATTGATCCATAGATAAAGTTTGCTCCCCCAAGTAGATATAAACCTATGGCAAGCAGGTAGATGGTTTTTAGTTTAGAAGTCATCTTTTTACAGGTTGGCAATTGTAGCTCTAGGTGATTTTAATTATAATATAGTTTCTGTTTATATTATTATTTAATAAGAGTGATGAGAAAAACACAAGGTAATTTAGGTTTAGGATCTTTAGCGACCTTCATTTTATTCGTTGTTGTTGGCTCTTGCGTTTATTTAGGTTATAAGATTATCCCAATATTTTATAACTACTACGAGCTTCAAAATCAAATGGATCAAATGGTGCGCACAGCTGATGTTTTATCGAATAATGAAATTCTAACTCGCATAAAAAAAATAGTTCAGGAATACAATATTCCGGTTAAGGAGGAGAATATTACCGTAGATCGCAGTCATGATAGAATTATTCTGAAAGCCGCATGGAGTGACGATTTAGCGATCTCTTGGAAAGATAAGGAATATTTGTTGCAGACATTTTATTTTGAGGCGATCTCTGAAGGTGTTTTGACTCGGTAAGCTCTGATAGTTTGCTAGCTTCTAAAGATTTATTAGGATGAAAAAAGAGAATCAAACGGGGAATAATTGGCAACAAATAATGGATGGCGTGGCAATAGAATTATGTCTTTCGCGGATGACTTATGAGATTCTTGAGCGTTCTTCTGATGTTTCAAATTTAGCAATAGTTGGTATTAGAACCGGTGGCGAGTTTTTAGGGCGAGTGATTAGGCGCAAAATTAAAGAGCTGGAGGGGATAGAGCCTCCTTTTGGTGTTCTTGATATAACTCTTTATAGAGACGATATTGCGGCCGATCAGTTAATGCCGACTCTCAAGGGCAGTAGCTTGCCATTTAAGGTTTCTGGTTCGCGAATTCTTTTAGTTGATGATGTTCTTTATACTGGCAGAACAGCGCGCGCCGCGCTGGATGCTGTTGTTGATTTTGGCAGGCCGCAGCGGGTGGAACTGGCAGTTTTGATTGATCGTGGCAATCGGGAGTTGCCGATTCGCGCCGATTATTTAGGAAAGCATCTTGCGACCACTACCGAACAAAGGGTTCAGGTTAGATTTAAAAAAAATAGTTTACCAGAGGGTGTTTATCTTGATGTCTAAGATATTAAATAGTTTGTCTATAAAATATCGAACTGTATATTGTTTGGAAAAACTGTTAACCCTTCAAAGTTTTATAGGAAGGTTCTTAGTATAGGTCTTAGTATTCTATATTTATTTAGAATTGGGGGTTATTCCTTAAAATTTTCAGATCATAAGCTTGTTTCATACTGCTTGCCATATTAAATAAGGGATTTACATTAACCTCTTTGGATTGTTATAATTCCTGCCCGAGGTGACAGCTATAAATCATCTTTTAAAGATGAAAGGTGCTCAGTGAGTTGTGAAGAAAAAGAAGCGATATTAGTCTTAGCTGACGGTAAAAAATTTTACGGTAAAGGATTTGGTGCGGAAGGCATCGAAGTTGGAGAGGTTGTTTTTAATACCTCTCTTTATGGATATCAGGAGATTTTAACCGATCCAAGTTATGCTGGTCAGCTCTTGGTTTTTACCACCCCACATATTGGTAATGTTGGATGCAACTATTTAGATTGCGAAAGTGATAAAATTTACGCTGGTGGCGTTATCGTTCGTGAGCTTTCACCAATAGTAAATAACTTTCGGGCTGAGCAAACCTTAGATTCATTTCTAAAAAAACATCAAAGGCTTGGTGTGTCTGGTATCGACACTAGGGAGCTTGTCTTGCATTTGCGAGAAAAAGGCTCCTTGATGGGAGCTTTGGCGGTTGGGAATAATATAAACGAAGATGATCTGGTTGATCGCGCCCGTCTTGCTGGTTCCATGGAGGGACGAGATTATGTTAGTTTAGTAACCTGCAAACAGCCATATCGATTTAATCAGCTTCCGCCAACATTAGATAACGGCTTTAAAGAGCGAACTGTTAGCGACGCGGAATTGGCGACTAGACCTCATTGTGTTGTTATAGATTGTGGGGTCAAAGTTGCGATTTTAAGATTGCTTGTAGCTAGTGGTTTTAAAATTTCGGTAGTTCCGGCAACATTTAGGGCTGAACAGATTTTTTCGATGAAACCGGATGGTATTTTTTTATCAAACGGACCCGGCGATCCAGCCACTCTTGGCTATTTAATCGATACGGTAAGAGAGCTTTTGGTTAAGCTTCCGATTTTTGGGATCTGTTTGGGGCATCAGATCTTAAGCCAAGTTATGGGAGCTAAGACGTATAAATTAAAGTTTGGCCATCATGGAGGCAATCATCCGGTTAAAAACGAGAAAATAGGAAAAGTTGAAATCACTGTTCAAAATCATGGTTTTGCCGTTGATCGGTCTAGTTTGCCTAAAGATCTCAAGATAACTCATAGAAATTTATACGATCAAACAATTGAGGGAGTTGATGCTCCTGATTGTCGGGCTTTTGCGGTTCAATATCATCCAGAAAGCTCGCCCGGACCCCGTGATTCACTTTATTTGTTTGACGCTTTTTATAAGATGGTGGCTTTGTAAAAATGCCCAAGCGAACTGATATTAAGAGTATTTTAGTGATTGGTTCCGGTCCGATTGTTATAGGGCAGGCTTGTGAATTTGACTATTCTGGCACTCAGGCGATTAAAGCTTTACGCGAAGATGGGTATCGGGTGATTTTGCTTAACTCAAATCCGGCTACGATTATGACTGATCCTCAGCTTGCGGACGTGACATATATTGAGCCAATAGTGGCTGAGGTTTTAGAGGCGATTATTGTCAAGGAGCGACCTGATGCGATTTTGCCTACAATGGGAGGACAAACGGCCTTAAACGTGACTTTGGATCTTGATGAAAGCGGTATTCTTAAAAAATATGGAGTTGAGATTTTAGGAGCCGTGCCAGATTCGATTCGAATGGCTGAAGATAGAGAGCTTTTTAAAAGAGCCATGGAAGAGATCGGTTTAAATTGCGCTGATAGTCGCTTGGCGCGCTCCGTTAAGGATGCCGAAAATTTCGCCTCCGAAATAGGTTATCCATTGATTTTGAGGCCTTCTCGTACTTTAGGTGGCAGTGGAGGTGGTATTGCTTATGATCTTGGCGAATTGCGTTTGTTGGTAGCAAAAGCTTTGAGCACTAGTCCTAATAACGAAGTTTTGGTTGAACAATCTTTGATTGGTTGGAAAGAGATTGAACTCGAAGTCGTTTCGGATGCCGCTGGCAACGGTATCATTGTTTGTGGAATTGAAAATTTTGATCCGATGGGAGTACACACTGGGGATTCTATCACGGTTGCCCCTATACAAACATTAACGGACAAAGAATATCAACTTCTTAGGGAGATGGCTTTAAAGATTTTGCGTAAAATTGGAGTGGCAACTGGCGGCGCTAATGTTCAATTCGCTATTAACCCTAAAAGTGGAAAAATTATTGTGATTGAGATGAACCCAAGGGTATCTCGCAGTTCTGCTTTAGCTTCAAAAGCAACTGGTTTTCCGATAGCTAAAATCGCCGCCAAACTAGCTGTTGGCTATACTCTTGACGAGTTGCCAAACGATATTACCCGCGAAACTCCTGCTTGTTTTGAGCCGAGCATTGATTATGTTGTTGTTAAGATACCTAGATTTAATTTTGATAAATTTCCGTTGGCAGCTCCAAAGCTTGGAACTCAGATGAAGTCGATAGGAGAGGTTTTGTCTTTTGGAAGAACTTTTAAGGAAGCCCTGCAAAAAGCGATTTGTTCGCTTGAAAATGACACTTATGGTTTTGATTACGAAATAACTTCAAAGAAACTAGATAGAGATCAGTTACTGCAAGCTTGTGCGCAACCAGCGCCGGAGCGTCTCTGGCTGCTTGCCGAAGCTTTGCGCGCGGGAATCTCGGCTGAAGAGCTCGCGAGAGTTTCTTTTATTGATCTATGGTTTATAGAGCAGATTAACCAGATAGTTAATGTTGAGGGGTTAATTAAGCGAGAAGGTGTAACTATATCGGCGATCTCGCGAGAGAAGCTTAATTCTTTTAAGGAACTTGGTTTTTCCGACAAGAGACTTGCTCAATTGTTGTCGACTAGCGAAACAGATCTCAGGCAAAGGCGTTTGGAACTTCAAATAACTCCTAACTTTAAAGGAGTTGATAGTTGTGCCGCTGAGTTTGTTGCTTACACTCCCTATCTTTATTCCTCATACGATCGTGGTTCTGAGATTAAAAAATTATCCGATCGCTCGGTTGTTATTTTAGGCTCCGGTCCTAATCGCATTGGGCAGGGGGTTGAGTTTGATTATTGTTGTGTTCATGGGGTTTTTGCCGCCAAAGAGCTTGGCTATAAAGTTATTATGGTTAATTGCAATCCGGAGACGGTTTCAACTGACTATGATATTAGTGATCGCTTATATTTTGAGCCTCTAATTTTAGAAACAGTTTTGCAGATTGTAGCTTTTGAAAAGCCGCTTGGGGTAATTTTGCAATTTGGCGGGCAAACTCCATTAAAGCTAGCAAATGATCTTGTGGCGGCCGGAGTTAAGATACTTGGCACGTCTTCCCAATCTATAGATATTGCCGAAGATAGAGAGCTCTTTTCGCAGCTAATTAAAAAATTGGATTTGCGCCAACCTGAAAGCGCTTGTGCCAGATCGGCCAAGGAGGCTTTAACTTTTGCCGCCACCCTTGGTTATCCGATTATAGTTCGTCCCTCTTTCGTTTTAGGGGGGCGTTCGATGAGAATTGTTTACACCGCAGATGAGTTAGCAGAAGTTCTTTCTGAAAGTATTAGAGTTTCTAATGATCGCCCGATTTTGCTCGACCGCTTTTTGCGTAGCGCCATAGAAATTGATGTTGATTGCGTAAGAGATGGGGTAAATACCGTAATCGCCGGGATTATGGAGCATATTGAGCCTGCTGGAATTCACTCTGGTGATAGTTCCTGCGCGATTCCCCCCTTTTCTTTGGGGAGAGAAATTATTGAGGAACTTGAGTCGCAAGCAAAAAGGTTGGCAAACGCTTTAAACGTGGTTGGTTTAATGAACGTTCAATTTGCCGTCACGGTTGATCGACAAATTTATATTCTTGAGGCTAATCCACGTGCTTCTCGCACTATTCCTTTTGTTTCAAAGGCAACAGGAATTCCTTGGGCGAAGGTTGCCACTAATGTTATGTTAGGAGTTTCTTTGCAAGAGCAAGGATTATTGGATTTTAAGTTTAAATCTGATTATTCAGCCACCAAAGCTTGTGTGTTTCCATTTAAGAAATTTGGCTCATTAGACCCTTTACTTGGTCCAGAAATGAAATCGACTGGTGAAGTCATGGGTATTGGGGGGACTTTTGAAGAGAGTTTTGTTCGTGCTCAAATAGCTTGCCAGATAAATTTGCCAACTAGCGGAGGTGTTTTTGTGAGCGTTGCCGATCATGAAAAAGGATCTCTGCCGGAGATGGCAGAACTGATTAGAAAGATCGGTTTTCAGGTTTATGCGACTGAAGGTAGCGGAAAAATTTTAGAAAATTATGGTTTAAAAGTTGAAATCTTAGCAAGGGTGAACCAAGGCTCTCCAAACGTTATAGATGTTTTAAATTCGGGCGGGATAGATCTTTTAATTAACGTTCCGCAAGAGGTTAGAACTTATGTTGATTCTCGTTCAATTAGGGTAGGGGCAAGCGAGCTAGATATTCCTATTTACACGACTTCGGCGGCTGCTATAGCCGCGCTTAAAGCTATCTTATCTTTGAAAGCAAATGGTGGAGTTGTGTCGCCTAATTTTGGAGTTAAAAGCTTACAAGAATATCTGGCGCGTGCTTTTGTTGGTTGTCAGCAGCAGATAGCTTCTGTAAAAAAAATTCAATTAGAAATCTCCACTCTCGAAGAGTCGATTGCTACTATATAACTTGCCGTGAAAAAGGGTAATTTTTGTTTCAACAAGAGAGCTGGTAGAAAATGGATTTTTATCTTCTAAGCAGAGGGCATAAAGGGAGAAATTTTATTAAGAGAGCAAAATTTATCAGCAAATTTCCGTGAAAAGGTTGTTTTACACAGTAGGCGTCCCCAACAGTAGCCAAAAGTTGGTTTAAAAAGATGTAGATTTTAAAATTTTAAGCAGACCTGCCGCACAGGACGTGAGTAAAGTTGCAGGCGGCGCCAGCACAAAGAGCGTTCATGAATCTGTCAAGTTTTCCTTTAAGATAATTTTTACCAAGCCTGAATCACCTCTTTTTCTCACCTTCTTCTGCGCCATCGGCTTAACTGCGGCCGGTTGCGGCGGTGGAGAGCGGTAAAAATATCGCTTTCCACAAAAATACTGCCAAACTTTTTGCGCAACCAGCAACATCCAGTACGCCATCGCTTACATCCGACAGATACTTTAAATACATCCAGCACTACCATCGTCCGCGAAGGTTTTATGCAATTTTCTTGCATTATATTCGCTCATCTTTTAGCCCTTTTTGTGCCTTCTAGTCGGCTTTTCAATAATTTTTCACGGAAAACAAATTTATCCAATGCAAGGTTATTGCATTAAATAAATTTTTTTTGAAAATTTTCGATTGATCAGATTAAGCAGCATGGAAAAGAAAAGAACCGGAAGATCTGTGATAATTTGCCCGATTTTTTACCTTCTTCCAAAGAATTTGTTTAGCAGGCTTGTTTTTTGATCCCGTAAAAAAGTGCGCAGATAACGTCTTTTATGGTTGAGCCATAGAGGAATATATCCCCAGTTTGAAAGAAAAAATTTTAAAACTGGCGCTCTCAGCTTTGGAAGGTAGCAAAAAACGTGTGTCAGCATATGAATTTCGGTTTTGACAAATTGTATGCCTGATTGGCTTGGCAAGCTAAAGCCAAATTCTCCATAAGCTGGTATTGGTTTGCCCTGCCGCTTTAGGGTTTCAATCGAGCGAAAGGCGCGGTGCCGTTTTTCGCCAGCCATCATGGTGTTGCAAGCTAAAGCTTCGCGCTTTGTTATTTTCTCTTCGGCGAAATAACCGGCTTGCAATGCGTCTTTGTAAATTTTTTCTCCAATTTTAGTTCTGATCAGAGCAAAGCTCCATCCCTTTGAAAAATCAACCCCGTTATGGGGCGGCGCCAACCACGGATCACCAATTGCTATATCGGCAAATTCAGCAAGCGCATCAAAACAGGTTAAGCAACGTTTTGGCGTGTAAAGCCTATAAACGATATTGATAATTTCCATTGAAGTTGGTCGGTACCATTTTTTTTCTGGGAAATAAACCGGCCTTAAAGAACCATCATCTAATTGGATGTGAGGAGTGCCCGGATGCTTGCCAACCCGCGAGATATAACTGATGGCTCGTTCTTTATATTCTCCAAGAGAATCCCAGATAATTCTTAAGGCGTCGTGTTCTATGGCGGCATGGCAAAAAAGCCCGATTGCCAAAACAATCCGTTCAGCGAGCCGTTTGTCTAACTCAACAGCTTTGCGAAAACCGTGAATTTGGCAGGGAAGTCCGACGATCGCGTATTTGCCGGGCATCGATCTAATTTCGGAAAACAGCTCGTTAGTCGGCGAAATGGCGTATTTCGACTTCATGGCGGCTAAAATTTGCTCGCGGTTTCTGGCAATCAATGGTTTGCCTCGCCAGAGTTCCTCTTCGTCAGATACAATTACTAAAGCTCCATCGATTTTTCTGCTTTCAATTAAATAGAGTAAAATAGCAGTTACTAATCCTCCGCTAGTGGATCTTTGTTGAATTTGAGGATCACTGGCGTAAGCGATTGATGCTTCACTAAAATGTCCGTGAGTGTCGGCTATTTCGCCAGCCTCGCCAAAAACTCGCTGATGATTTCGCTTGAAATCAAATTCGTCACCCGGGCAAACTTTTACGCATAGATCGCAATCCGTGCAGGCGGATAAATTTTGCACATAAGGATAGTCTTCTTGATCCTTGGCTAAAACTTTAGTTGGGCAAATCCCAATACAGGTGCCGCAACGGTGGCATAGACCGCCGTCAATTATTCTTGCAAGTCCCCGAAGAGCTCGTGGTTGTGAATTTTCTGAAAAGTCGTTAGTTTTTGCTGGCGATAGAAATAGGCTATCGGGACCTCGTAGCATTTTTGCTTGATCGATAATCTGAAAAGCTCTCTTTTTCTTTTTAAAAGCTTCATTATTTAGTGGAGCTGGAATCGACATCTTAAAGACGCTCGCGTTGGTTTATACTCTAGTGGCAAAAACTATTACGGGTGAGCCAAAACGTTGGGTTATGCCGAATATTTCAGCTGGTTTTTCTATTATATTTGAAAGTAGCTTGTTGTTTACTGCTCGATGAAGAAAATGTGGCCAGAACAACTCTCTTTCTATCTGTTTTATCTGAAAGCCGTTTTTTGCAAGCAGCTCTTTTATTTGATTATCAGAAAAAGAATTAAAGGTTCTGGTGTTTTTTTCAACCGCTAACTTTGTTTTGAAAAAATAACGGCTCAGATAATTTAAACTTTTGGTGGTTGGATAATCAAAAATAACCGCTACTTTCGCCACCCTGCAACATTCGCCGATAAAATCTTCAAAATTATCGAGATGAGATAATACTCTAAAGGTTGATACTAAATCGTATGAGTGCTCTGGAAAAGGCAAGGGACATAATGAGGATACTTTAAATTCGATGTTTGCGTTTGGAGATGTTTTTAGCATTTGCTGTTGACAGCTATAATCACTGCCGGTGATTGTGACTTTGATTCCAGCTTGGGCAAGTATTGGAGCTGATTGAAAGTGACCACCGCCAACATCGAGTGCGGTTGCTAGTGATAAGCGATAGGCGGTGATAATCGTGCTGATTATTTGGGATTGTTTGTTTAATAAAAATTTTCCGCCAGCGTTTAGAAAGCGGCTTATATAGTCGTCCGAAGATGAGTGTATATCTGGAGGTGATTGATTCATTTTATTTTTCTGAAAATAATTTTACATATTCAGCCGTTATTTTATCCCAGCTGTATAAAAGATCTGCTCTCTGTTTGGCGGCGATTCCAAAGTTCTCAATATTATAGGAATTGATATTTAATAATATTTCAGAGAGTTTAGCAAAATCGTTAAAAGGATAATAGATACCAGTATCTGCGAGTACTTCCCTGTGCTGAGGCACGTCGTTTGCGATAACGCACAAACCGTGCGTCATCGCTTCTAAAAGCGCAGGGTGAGTTCCGCCGACTTCTGAGGCGCGAATATAGGCAAAAGCATTATTTAAAAGCTCAAAATATGGATCGCCAAAAAGAAAACCGGTAAAAACAACTCGGTCGCTTGCTCGCTCTTTTAATAATTTTTTATATTTCAAACCGTAGGGAGCATCGCCAACTATTACGAGCTTATATGTTGATTGAGGATTTGCGACTTGAGCTCGTTCGAAAGCTTCAATCACTCCTAGCGCGTTATTTTCCGGTTCAAGCCTAGCAACATAGATAAAATATTGACGAGGAGTCAGCAGGTATTTTGTCAGTGTTGCTCCAGCTGGCAGTGGTTTATAGCGAGCTCCATAAGCGATCATTGCCGCCTCTGTCTTATGCTTATGGCGATAATAAAGTTTTATTACCTCGGCGTCAGCGATAATTTTATCGGCAAATTTAACCGCACAGTATTCTCCCAGCAGATAACCTAGTTTCCCAACTATTCCCCATTTTGCTCTTTTTCGCTCGATGCCATCAACGTTGATAAAGAGTTTTGTAGTGGAAAATATAGCCAGCCAAGCCGCGATCGCGTTGGCGTTGTTGCAAAGTAGAATAATTTCTGGTTTTAATTTGAAAACCGCGTGCCAGAAAGCCGTAAAGGCTGAAAGAGGTGTTTCAAGATATTTTGAAAAAATCGTGCCAGCGTTAATTCTTTTGACCCCTTTGTAATCAGAAAGTGGTTGGCTTTTGGAAAAGATTTTTTTTCGCCCATAAACAGTGACGTTCCAGCCTAAGGCGGCCAATCTTATTCCGAGCTCTTCGGCAAATGTTTCAAAACCTCCATAACTTGCTGGAACCCCTCTTGTGCCTATGATAGCTACTTTTTTCACCTTTGATCTAAAAATAACAGTTTAATCAAGTATTTAATAGTACAGAAAATAAGGATCTTTTAGCAATAAGATCTCGTAAATGGACACTGACTCTAGAAACATTTTCAAGAATAACTTGGATATCATATAGGATAAGTTTTTTAAATTAAAACGCTCCAAAAGTAGAAGTGGTAGAGAGCCCCTATTATTTGATATAATCTTGAAGAGTTATAATATAGCTAAAAAACATGCTAAAGCAGTTAGAACTTGCCATAATTAATTTTTGTTACTGGTTTTACACCTTGCCACCAGTAGTAGGCATAATGATTCTTGGTTCAATCACCGTTGTTCTCTTTTTTAAACAATACTTTCGTAGAAAAGAAACTTACATTCCGGGTGGATTAGCTGTTCTTTTTGCCGCCGCTACCTTTTTGCATGTATTTGATCCAAGTCGTGTCCTTAAAAATATAGCCAATCTTCGACAAGCGCTTTTGTTTATTGATTATTCACGCTCTCCAATTCCATGGTTTGAAACATTCTTTAGTTTCTTGGTGGCTCCCTTCTATCAGCGGTTGGTAGTGGAAGAATTGCTGTGTATAGCTTTGCTAGGTTACTTAATATCGTTGGTTGTGTTCTCGATGAGAGAGTACAAAAAAACAGGGTTAATTTTTGGTGATTTTTCAATTTCAAGAATTGTTTCAAATGAAGTTGTTAGGCCGGAGCGTTCTAAGAGTAATGAGCTGGGCTCTGCTGATCTTGCTTCTGCAAACACGATTGCTCGCTGGACTAAACCATCTGGTAAAAAATGCGATACCCTTTTGCATGTTCGTGATATTATCGGTTCTGAGGGTTTAATTTATAAAAGAACTACTTTTCATATTCCGAATAATGAAAGAAATAGGCATATATTGACGATTGCTAAAACTGGTGGTGGTAAAACTACTCGTTTAATTTGGCCTGTACTTTATAATGATTGTCTTGATCCTGAACGTTCTACGATAGTTTTTGATTCTAAGCCGGAAATGTGGCGAAAATTTGGCCGGCTAACTAAAAAACACTGCCCGAATAAACAGGTTTTATTGTTTAATCCGCTTGATCGGGAACGTTCGCTTAGTTGGAATATTCTTGGCAAAATACAAGATGACACCGATTGTAAGTTAATTGCCAACACTATCATCATGGCCACCGATCAGCCGCAAGCTAAATCTGACAGTCCGTTTTTCAGAAACAACGCTTTGGCTGTGCTTAATTCGATTATGGTTGGACTGCTTCATGATCCGCACGAAACCCTCTCTATGCCCCGTGTTCATGAGTTGGTGCAATCAGGGATGAAAAATTTATGCAATTGGCTTGAAGCCCGCCCGCATGCGATTCGCAATACCCGCTCTTTTGTTGAGCTCGCTCGTTCCGGTTCTCAAAACGCTGATACGATTATGTCAGAATTGAGTATGAGACTTAGCGCTTGGGATCTGGTCGTTATTCGAGCGACAACCAGCCAGATGGAGTTGGATCTGGAGCAACTTATTCAAAAGCCAACTCTTTTGATCGTCGAGCTTCGCGAGTCAGAGATTGAGATGCTTCGTCCTTTGGCTAACGTAATGGTGGTGGAAATTTTACGTTTTCTTGTTAAGCGCGCTGAAAGTTTTCCGGGTGGCAGTTTGCCTCGGCCGGTTGGTTTGATTATCGATGAGTTTGCAAGCGCTTTAGGCAGATTGCCCGATATTCATGTCAAACTTAATACTTTGCGCTCTCGTAATGTCAGCATAGTCGCTGCCATTCAATCGATCGGTCAAATTAAGGCGGTTTATGGCGATGATGCTGATTCGGTTTTGGCTGGGTTTACCACCAAAATTATTATGCCGCCAGTTGATTTTACTGATGCCGAGTGGGCATCAAAAGAGACTGGTCAGATGACAATCCGCTTCAAGACTACTTCGACTGGTTCTAATAAAAAGTTAACCGAAATGTTCGCCAGCAATAACGATGGCTCTCAGGAGCAGGTTCAGCAAAGAGCTGTGTTGACTCCAGATGAGATAGGAAGACCGGCTGATAATCGAATGACTATATTTTTGCCAAATACTCCTGTTTTCCAAGGATCGTTGATTCCTCATTACGAGATGCCTGAAATGTTAAGTCGAATTAATGAATTTGATTCGCCAGACAAGGAGTTAAAGGTTAGAGATGCTCCAATTCCGTACATCGAAGATTTAGCGGCGCTTGCGGCAGCTCAGCAGGCGGCGTCTGGCAGCGCGGCGGCGGTGGGATCTACGCCCGCTAATCCGTTGTTCGCTGGTGTTACTGACACTACTAGTTGGACTTTGGAGCAAGTTCGCAATCAACTTGAAAAAGTAAAGAAAGAATCTCTTGATTGGGATAATTGCACTGGTAGCGCGCGAAAATGGTGGGAGACATTTGAGAATCAAAATTTAAATCGGCTTGGTCCAGTGTTACAGCTGGCAGAGCAGTTAGCTTATCGCAAAGCGACCATTACTGAGTTTTTTATGTCTTACATTTACAGTAACACCGATAATATAGAGGCTAATTTGCATTTTTTAGATTATAATCGGATCAAAAAAGAGGACGAAAAGAGAAAAAAAGAGGGTGCTGTTAAGGCCGCTTAAGTAGATTCCGTTTTTTGCTAAAAAGCTTTTTGCAGTTAGCGGAGAATTTTTTTATCGGCGTTTTTTTTAGTTTTTCGTCCTAGTTATTCTTGCTCTAATATAATTTTGCTTGTAAGAACTCCAATTTTTTATTTAATTATCCTTTTTGCTTGCTTTGGTACTACTTTTGTTGTTGATCAATGATCGATCAGAATAGTTATTTTAGCGGTGATGCATCTGACGAAAATTATGCTATAACTATATATAAGAACTGGGGCGTCTATTTTTAGCCACCAAACTAATGGTTTGGTAAATTTAAGAGTTAAAAATTAGCCGTATGAGACCTAAATGTTTATTATTTGTTTTATAACATGAACTTTAAAATTGAAAAATTAAAAGAGCTTTACAACGGAGCTTGCCGCTTTGTTAATGTGAGCTTTGCTTACCCAACAAAGCGTACCGCTCAAGCTTCGTTATTTTTGATCGGTTTTGTCATTTTGGTGGTAGGACTTGATCTTTCTCTGCATGCGCAGCCCGGTGGAGGTGGTTTTAGAGCGCAATACAATGATACTCGTATTGCTGAAGCCGCCGCTGTGGTTTTGCGGCATATTGAGGGATCGTTTGGCGCTTTAATTATGATCGCCTCTGGTATTGGAGCGATTATGGCGGCTGCTTTTGGCAACTTCAAAGCGTCGCTTGCCTTGCTAGTAGTTTCAATTGGTGCGTTTATTCTGAGATCGCTAGTTGGAACATTCTTCAATACGCAAAATATCGAGTCTTTCCCTTCGCAGTAAGAGCTAAGCCTTGGTATATTTAGCTAGCCCTCGTCAAGAACAATAAACTTGGCGGGGGTTTTTATTTGCAGTTTGGCGCACTACGCCTTTTGTTAACTTTTAGCGATCTTTATTTTACGCTCGTTGTATGGGAGATCTTTTGCTAATTTTGAACTTAGCAGTAGGGCGCAAGCTGAAAAGATGGTAAAAAATAGAGTTACTTCAAAAAAGTAGCTATAGCCGCCAAGTAGCCTGATCTCTTCTGCGGCGATAAAACGACCTATCAATGAGCCGATGCCAACTGAAATTGCCGTGTGAACACCTTGCCCACGATCGCGAATCTCTTCTGGTAAGGTTAGTCGTGATAAAACTCGGTTGGCAAGTAAAAATATTGAGATTGAGAAAGCGTGCAGGGCAAATCCGATACCTACTAGAATAGCCGAAAAATTAACTCCTAATAGTGGCCAACGGATAGCTGTTCCTAAAAGAGCGATCATTAACGTTTTTTTGGGTGTAACATCTCTGAAAAGCTTGTCATAGAGAATAAACATAATAACTTCGCAACCTATTGATATTGCCCAGACCTGCGAGATCTCTTGGTTGTCCCAGCCAGTATTTGCCAGATGAATAGGTAAAAATGAATAAACTCCAAATATGGAGATCCAGTGAAGCGTGGCGATTGCTGTAGTTAGAATAAACTGAGGATGTTTCGTAAGTTCATATAAGAATTCAAATAAATTTTTTTGGTAACGGCCCTTCGGATCAATGCTACGAAGGTGTTTTTTAAGAGAGATTAAAACAAGTGCTGAGCAGATACATATAATCATTTGAACAGCTAAAGCTCCGGCAAGATGCCAGTTGTTAAGCGCCCAAGAAAAAATAAAAATTGCTATGGCAAAGCCGATCGAGCCCCAAATTCTTATATGAGCAAAACGAAAGATATTATTTTCGGTGAGTTTTAGAATCGATATCTCAAGTAGTGCTACCGGTCCTTGAATTAAGATTGCCGCCACTAAAAGAATGCTAAAAAGCTCTAGCTCGTTAAAGTCCCTATAATAAGCGATTCCTAGGATAATGCTTCCCAATAAGACAGAAGAGAACATTGACCAAAAAACCGAACGTGCGTAAAAGGCGAGTGTTGTGTAAATGAGCGGCGCGCATATAGTGGCGATATTGGTGGCGGAGCCAATAAGAGCAATTGAAAGAGGTGAGTAGCCGAATTCTTTCCCGACCAGAGGAATGGTTATTTGAAAAAAAGCATACCAAGCAAACAGTAAGCCGGAAGCTAGGGAAAACAGAATACCTAAGGGGTGAATTTTAGGGGCGCTGGCGGCGGCGCTGATTGTCTGCTCGTTTTCTTGGAGTGTGTCTTTTAAATATTGCTGGTCTCTGCTTTTCAATTTAGCGAGCTAAAGAGAGGAGTGTAGCTTATTAGTTTTATGCGATCTTTAAAGGTTCAAGCAAGAGGTATTTTTGCTTGAAGCAAACTGCAAGCTAAGCCCGAATATCATATATAAAAGCTTGGTGGGGGATTTAAAGGAGATCTCCTAATTTTTTATTTTTTCATAAATGATGGGATTTAAGAAAATAGCTGGATTTTTGATCTGTTTCTTATTTTTTTCTCTCTCAGCAGAGGCTCAATTTGGTTTCGGCTATTTCCCAACGCCAACGCCAGCAAGTGGTGGCGGATCTTTTGGTCAGAGCTCGACCGGTACCACTTTAAAAATTATTCCTAACGGAGCAGATTATAAATTTAATATTGCGCCAACATCTCAAGCTTCAAAAAAAGAGTTTTTCGCTGTTTTTACGATTGATGGTAAGAGCAGTGGGGCGTTTAAGTTGTATGCTGAGCCCGTTAAAGGAGCCAAGGTTGAAATTTTTGCAAGTGATATAGTTCCCGAAGATAAGGTAATAAAAAATAACTCCTTAGAGTTGTCAAAGTTTAGCCGCTTGCCTTTAATGGCGGTTGGCGGGAAAAAGCAAGTTGTAGCATACACTTTTGGCACGAGCTCTGGGGCTATTAACAACACTGTGACTATCAATGGTTTTACTTTTGAGCTTCCAGATAATTCGACTAATAGCTCTTTGAATTCTGTCAATCGCCAGCAGATTAATTTTGTGGTTCCTAAAGATGCTTGCGCCAAGAGATCTACAACGGTCGTTGTTAAGTTCTCTTTTGATAATTTTTCCACTGCGGAGCTTCAAAAATTGGGTAGTTATAGTTTTTCGGTTAAAAACTCCTCTTATAAAGGAAAGCGCCGCGCCAGTATTAAGCCTGATTCTGATGGCAAATATCGTGGTTCGCCTTTAATCTTGATGGAAAGCGGCGGTTTTTGGGTTGGAACGCCTAAAATACGTTTGGTAAAATATAAAAATCAAAAGCCTAAATTTTTAAACATTGCTCCGACAAATTATCTTTTTTATCGAGGTGTTAAGTTGGTTAGAGCTCCGATCAGAAAAGGGATCTTAAGCGGAGGGAGAGGAACTTTTGAAATATCGGTGATTCAAGGTTATGAGCCGGTTGCTTACGGCGTCTGTTTCCATTTGCAACGATATCGGCAGAGGGTTAACGGTTATCCTAGTTAGATTTTGCTTGAATTAGCTATTTTTTTGAAAGATATAAAGCTTCAAAAAGCTTTATATCTTATCGTTAGATCTGCTCTGTTTTTTGTTGTGTTCCTAACCCCTACTATTTCTTTTAAAAAAATATGGTGCCACCCTGTTTTAAAAGCGAGCTCTGTTTACTAGAGTACTATTTGAGAGTTGCTCTAAAAGAAAATAAGCTATTGTATTATAAGAGAGCTTTTAAGAGATGTTTTAGTTGGTTTTTTGCTTAAAATTAGGATAGGAGTAAAAGTAGCGGGGGTGTAGCTCGGCACTGGCAGAGCGCGCCGTTCGGGACGGCGAGGTCGGAAGTTCAAATCTTCTCACCCCGATTTGTTTTAATAAATAAATGTTAAAGGATTCAGTTTGTAAATATATTTTCCCCTGATTTGTGATAAATTATAAAGATACCCTCGTTTAACCACGAAAGTTTATCTGGCGGCAGATTTGCCCGTGAAACGGTTTGCGGTCTCTGAGAGGAAAGTTTCTTCTAAAAATTTTCTTTTTTTAGGACCGATCCCTTTTATTTTTAAACTTGTAAAATCACCTTTTTTAAACTCCGGCGAGTTTTCAAGCTCAAGGGCGATCCGATCTGTGATGCCGGGTAGTAGTATCAGATCTCGTGCCCTCGTCTGTTGGGGATTAGGGCTAAGCGATAAAGCTAGCAAAGATTCAAAGTTTAATTGTTGATTGAGCTTAAGGGAGTTTAGATCTTGGAAGATGATTGGGCTTTTACATAAACTCCCAATCGCCATTATGATAATCGCTCCCAAAATACAACCAAAATCGGCGCGTTTTAAAAAAATCATATTGGTTATCGTTCTGATTACCCATTGCTTACTTAATTAATATCGATTCTTTATGGCAAAAGTTGTTTTTGATATTTGCCCTTTTTTTGATTATAATTACTTTATTTAGCCTAACTTTTTTACGAAAGGGTAATGATCAATTTTGACGCTAACGCTAGCTATCCTCTCTCTCCTTTGGTTAGGGAGCTTGCGGAGAAAGCGTTTGCCGAACATGCCAATTCCAGCTCGGTGCATAGAGCTGGCCAAAGAGCCCGAATGTTGCTTGAAGAAGCTAGGGAGAGCGTTCGTCTAGCCATTGGCGCCTCTAGTCTAGATCAAATTATATTTACTTCAGGCGCTACTGAAGCCAATATTTTAGCCCTTTATCAGGCAAAATTTAAAGGAGTGCCGCTAGCGATTTCGGCCTTTGAGCATAGTTCAGTTTACATGGCGGCGAACAATCTTGGATTGCCCGCGGTTGTCATTATTAAAAGAGAGCGAGCTAAACAATTAACGGCTGAGCAATTACTTAGCCAGTTGCCTGAAAATATCGGATTTATTTCTATTATACATGGCGGCAATGAAAGCGGCGAACTTGTTGATGTCAAAAACTTGGCTGAAGCCATTAAAAACTCTTATCCAAATGTTATTTTTCACACTGACGCTTCTCAAGTGTTTGGCAAACTGCCGCTTTCCTTTCGCGAATTAGGAGTTGATCTAATGACAATTTCCGGCCATAAGATCGGGGCTCCTGCTGGAATTGGGGCTTTGATTGCTAAAAGTGGGATTAACGTTGCTCCTGTTGTGATGAGCGGTTTCCAAGAGGGAGGAGCGCGTCCCGGCACTGAAAATCTTGTTGGAACCTATTTTTTCGGTAAAGTTGCAGGTTCGTTAAAAGGAGAGTTGCTAGATCGAAAAAGGACACTTGAAAATCTTAAAGAAGCCGCTATTGCTCTTATTGAGGAGAGCGGCTTGCCGATCGTTCCTAATTTTCCGGAATTTCCATCTTTGCCAAATACTCTTAGCTTATCAATAAATGGGGGTGATGGAGACGATCTGGTTGTGGCTTGCGATCTTGAGGGGGTTTTAATCTCGGCTGGTTCGGCATGCTCTTCCGGCAGACCGGAAACTTCTAGCGCTCTTTTAGGCATGGGTCTTAGCAAAGAGGAGGCTGATTCAACTGTGCGTCTATCTTTCCATCATTATTTGACAGAGAGCGAATTGCGCGTTGGTATGAAGATTTTTTTTGAGTGTGTCAGTCGTATTTTAGAAAAACAACCGATTAGAAAGAGAGCTTAGAGTTTTATGAGTTCGCAAAAAGTAGTAGTGGCAATGTCTGGCGGAGTTGACTCTTCGGTCGCGGCTTTGATGCTTAAGGAGGCTGGTTATGATGTGATTGGCGTTTCGATGCAGGTTTGGGATTATCGGCAAAATGGCGGTAGTTGTTCGCGCGCTAGCTGTTGCGCGCCAAGCGATTTTTTAGATGCTCGCAAAGTAGCCGCGACTTTAAATGTTCCTTATTATGTTTTTGATTTTGAAGAGAGTTTTAGACGGGAAGTGATTGAACCTTTTGCCGATGCCTATATTAACGGGTTAACGCCGAATCCATGCGTTGATTGCAATTCAAAGGTCAAATTCAAAGAGCTTCGAAATCGAGCTTCGGCAATTGGCGCTTCGCTGGTGGCGACCGGACATTATGCCGAGATAGTCGCTTCCGATGTTGTTAGCGGCAAAAAAACTTTTAGATTGTACCGCGGCCGAGATCGTTTAAAAGATCAAAGTTATTTTCTTTATGGAATCACTCAAAGCGAACTTGCTAGAACTCTTTTCCCAATTGGCCATCTGACTAAACTAGAAGTCAGGGATATTGCTAAGCGCCATCAACTTGTTACGGCGGAAAAACCGGAAAGTCAGGATATATGTTTTGTTTCCGGGAAGGTTTCGCGTTTTATAAACAAAATTGGCCGGAAAGGAATAGAGGGAAAATTGCGCTTGTTATCTGGTGAGATTGTTGGGGAACACGAGGGAATTGAAAATTTTACGGTGGGTCAACGGAAAGGTTTGGGTATTGGTGGTAGTTTGCGACCTTTATATGTTACCGAGATAGATTCTGAAAAAGGAGATGTTTTTTTAGGAACTAAAGAAGAGCTTGAAAAGTATGACTTTTATTTTGGCGCGGTTAATTGGGTTGATTTTGAGATATTAAAAAAAATTGAATCTGGCGAGTTAATTAAAGATCTTCCTTGCGTAGCTCAGGTTAGATCTCGCCACTGCGGCTCGGCGGCGGTTTTGAGTGTTATTGATAACAACAATGTTAAAGTTAGTTTCACGGAAAAACCACCAGTAGTTTCTCCGGGACAAACAGTTGCTCTTTACGATACTGATAATCGTTATTTGCTAGGAGGCGGCAAGATATTAAAATGAACGATTTTTTATTAGAACTACAGCAAAAGATCGGAATTAATCTTTTAAATCCAGATTTGCTGATAGAGGCGCTTACTCATCCTTCGTTTAAAGGCGCTTCTAATTATCAGAGGTTGGAATTTCTCGGAGACGCGGTGATCGCCAACGTTATCTCGCTTTTACTTTTTAGAAGCAAGCCCCTGGCTACCGAAGGAGAGCTTTCAAAGGCACGTTCAGGCTTGGTTAATACTAAAAATTTAGCGAAGGTTGCCCGCTTGTTGGAGCTTGATCGTTATATTCGCCTTAGCGCGGCTGAAGCCGCCGCTAACACCGCCAAGCGCGATAAGGTGCTAGAAGACGTGCTTGAAAGCATTTTTGGAGCTGTTTTTATAGATCAGGGGTTTGAAGCTGCTTATTGTTTGGCGCAAAAATTGTTTGCTGATCAGATCGATTCTGTCCAACTAGAGGATTTTAAAACAGAGTTGCAAGAGATGATGCAATCTCTTGGCAAGGAACTGCCCAGTTATTTAGTTGAAGACACTAGTGGTCCTGAGCATGCTAAGAAATATCTATCTGTGGCAAAAATTGGGGGCGAGGTAATTGGCCGCGGACAGGGATCTAGTAAAAAAGCGTCAGAACAAGAAGCCGCCAAAGACGCTCTTAGTTATTTTAAAGCTAAAGAGAAAAACAAGCGGAGATAATTTTATTCAAAATTTCATGGCTCAAAAAAGAGAAAATCCAATTGTTGCTATTGTTGGCAGAACCAACGTTGGCAAATCATCACTGCTTAACGCACTTGCCGCCAAAAGAATCGCTGTGGTTGACAAGACAGCTGGCACTACAAGAGATCGCGTTTATGCCGAGATTGAAGGTGAAAAAATAAATTATACTTTGATTGATTGTGGGGGGCTTTTTGGCGATGAGGAAGGAGGGCTTGCCTCGGAAATTAAGGCTCAGGTTGAATTGGCGGTTGACGAGGCGGATCTGTTGCTGGGGGTTTTTGATGGTAAAAATGGAGTTCACCCAAACGACGCCGATCTTGTTAAATTTTTAAAGAGAGCGAAAAAGCAAACTCTTTGGGTAGTTAATAAGTGTGAAAAGAATGTTGATCGACTTGCCGCCGGAGAATTTTACGCTTTAGGGATCGATAATTTGCAAACAATTAGCGCGGCGCATAGAGTTGGAATTAAGGAGCTTCGCGGTTTAATAGAAGGAAAGCTGTTCTCTTTGCCGCAAGTTAAAGCAGAATTAAAAAAAGAAGAAAAAATAGAAGTTGATTCTGGTAATGATAGCAACCAGAGTAAAGATGGGGAGGTGGATATTGATTCTGAACTTGCCAAAGGAATTCGAGTGGCTTTTTTAGGGCGGCCGAATGTTGGCAAATCTACAATGATCAACTCTCTGCTTAAAACTAAAAGAGTGATTGCTAGCCAGCGTCCCGGTACTACTACCGATACAATTGAAGCTCTATTATATATCGAAGATCAAAAATATATTTTAGTTGACACCGCTGGCCTTAGAAAAAAAGCTAAAGTAGCTAGAGTTTCCCTTGAACGTTACGCCAATTTAAGAAGTTTGATCGCTCTGGCTCGGGCTGACGTGGTTGTTTTATTGCTTGACGCTACTGCCGGCAATCCGAGCGATCAAGATTTGAAATTGGCCGAGCTCGTGAACGCACGCGGAACTCCTTTAATTATAGCCGTTAATAAGTGGGATGCACTGGAGAAAGATAATAAAACAGCAGGCTATTACAAGACTCTCCTAAAACACCTTTTTAACTTTGTCGATTACGCTCCTATTATTTTTACCTCCGCTTTAACTGGCAAAAACGCCAAGAAAATTATGTTGACTGCAAAGCAGTTATTTATCGCGGCTCGTCGTAAAATTAAAACGGTTGATCTAAATAAAAAACTAGAGGCGCTTGTCAAAAAACAAACTCCTCCTATATACCGGGGTGAGCCGATAAGGCTTAGCTATATCACTCAAATTGGCATCGCTCCCCCTTCTTTTTTGGTATTTGTAAATCATCCGGCGAAAATTCCGGCATCTTATGTTCGGTATTTAAAAAACGGCTTGCGTGAGTTGGAGCCGTTTGAGGGTAGCGATTTGAAAGTTAAATTTCGCAAAAAATAAAAAAAACAAAAAAACAAATAACCTTCCGCCTGTTATATTATAGAATTTCTATTCTAGCGGGTTTGACCTGCAAATCGGCTTAAGAAAGATCCTTAGCCCACAAATCTAAAGTTCATTTCAGAGAGTTGATTGGCGAAATAGTTAGTATTATCAGCCTTTCAACTTAAGGTGTGTTTGAGCAAAACCCCTAATAAAATCTGCTAGCAGATATGTCCAATAACCTTCGTAAATCCCCGTAAACACTTTGAGTTTTAAAAGGACTAATGAAAATTCTTAAATTGCTCGATGTCTTTATACATTGGAAGAGGTTTTTGGGGCATAGAATTAATGATCTATCATCTTTTGCACTTTTTGCTTTGGAGCGTCAAAAAAATAACTCAGCTACTGGTTGTTGCGTGTGGTCTTCTGATTGGAGTGTTGGCGGCGGAAGAGAGCGGCAAAAGGCTTGTAGTAGAGGATAGTTATATTGTTAGCGAGCGAGAAAGTAGTTCTAACTTATTATTCTTTAGCCGCCAAGAAGACGATAGTAAGGTTGGCAATAGCGAACGGTTAGGAAAAAACTCCAAATTTCAGCGAGTCATAGCCAGATCGCGATACTTGGCGGTAAATGAAAACAACCAGATCTTTTTGACCGCTAGTGGTAAAAGAATTAAACAGTATTCAAGAGCTGAGGATCGTTGCCCAGAAATTATCGCTAGTTACAAGAGGCAGGGAAAGGAGGTGTCTTGCTCTCCTGATTACGCGGTGCATCTTAGTAAAACGCCTAATGATCCAAAATTTGCGGCGATGCCAGCTTTGCCTCAGATCCAAGCTCCAGCGGCTTGGGATTTCGTTACTGGAAGTTCAGATTTGGTAGTTGCTGTTATAGATACGGGAGTTGACTATAATCACCCTGATTTAAAAGATAATATCTGGATTAATGAAACTGAACTCACAGGCATAACTGGCGTAGATAATGATGACAATGGTTATATAGGTGATATTCACGGCTATAATTTCTCTTATAATAACGGCGATCCAATTGATGATAATGGTCACGGCACTCATGTTGCTGGAACTATTGGAGCTAAAGGGGAGAATGGTATTGGGGTGGTAGGAATCAATTGGAATGTCAAGATTATGCCATTAAAATTTCTGGATTCTTTCGGTTCTGGAGCTTTGTCTGATGCGGTGCGCGCTTTGGAATATGTTGCTGAGATGAAAAGGCGCGGGGTTAATATTGTTGCGACAAATAATTCTTGGGGCGGCGGAGGCTTTAATCAGTCGCTCTATGATGCTATTGGTGGTTTAAATAATCTTGGGGTAACTTTTGTGGCGGCGGCGGGCAACGCCTCGTCAAACAATGATCAGTCTCCAAGTTATCCAGCAAGTTATAATTTGCCGAATGTTGTTTCCGTAGCCGCGGTTAACGTTAACGATCAACTAGCTGGATTTTCAAATTACGGCGGTAATTCTGTTCACATAGCGGCGCCTGGAGTTTCAATTTTGAGCACCCTTCCGGGAGGTGGTTATGGTACTTTGTCTGGAACTTCGATGGCGGCGCCTCATGTGACCGGCGCTTTGGCCCTGCTAAGCTCGCTGGTTCCATCTCTTTCTCCGGCAGAGAGTATCGCAAGGCTCCAGCAAACAGCTGACCAGATTCCAAATCTTGCCGGCAAAGTTTTGGCTGATAGCGGCCGATTAAATCTTTTTAATTTACTGACTGGCAGTAGGGGTTCGACGGAAAAGCCTCCTCCGCCTCCACGTTGTTCGTATTCTGCCCGTAAAATACCTTTTGAGAGACTCCCAGATGGAGAACATTCGTTGATTGGCTCAAGCAGTAATCCGGTTGATGAGGGGGGATTTGCTACTGTTGGTTTGCCTTTTGGCCTAAATTTATATGGAAGTTTATCATACTCGCTCTCTGTTTCGCCGAATGGGTTAGCTTATTTTAACACCCCAAAAGGTATGGATTATAGAAACAGCGAAAATCTCTCATTAGAGGCTTTTGGTTTTTGGAGTGATCTCATCAGTCAAGTCAGTTATTCTAGTCATTCAACTTTTTTAACTTTACATTGGCGCTCTGAAGGTTACGCGAAGCGAGGGGAGGTTTTTGATTACTGGCTTAAAATTGATAATCATGGCTTGATTCAGCTTTTTCTTGATTTCAGATCTGGTTCACTTGCTAAAAAGATCGGCAGACAATCAACGATTGGTCTTTCAGGAGCCAAGCCCGGCGAGAATCTAACATACTCTTATAATCAAGAATTACCAGCGCAAGTTGGCGTTGAGTTTGTTCCCAATTGCCAAGCGATTTCTCAGCCGCCGCCGACAAACGGCAATTTGCGCTCTCTCAGGGTGCGTGAAGCGCCAAACAGGTTCAAATCTTTTGGTGCCACTAAGTTGCTTCAAGTTAGGGCGCGTGGTGATGCTGCCCGGTTGACTATGAAAATTAACGGTAAAAATTGCCCTGATTACAAGGATATTTATTTGCGAGGAGGTAGTTATAATAAAATAGTTTCACTAAGACAAGCTCATAAAATTTCTCAGGTTACTTTCTCGGATCTTTTAAGTGGGCGCCGAAGCAGTTTGCGGCTTAATCGTTTTAAAGCGCTGCCAAAACTTACTAGCCGCGAGCATCGAGATATTTGCAGGGCGACCATGAGAAACCTCTAAGTGGAGCTTGATTTTTTGCTATTTGTTAGTAGCAACAAGCCTTAATAATTGACTTATAAAGTATTTGATTAGGATCTAAATTTCCTTTAAAATTCAGAGGTGGTAAAATTTTTTAAAGGATATTATGCCTAATCTTAATCAGTCGGGAATACCTCATAGCGGGATACAACCCGCGCTTCCCTCTCCTGCGCAAGATCGAGATTTTTTTCTTGATAAGCAAGCTGAGATACAAAATGCTATAGCTAAGCTTGATCCCGGCTCGCTATTGCTTATTGAATTGCCTAATAAAAAAGGCGAGGGGAGCTTGCTTGGAAGATATTATGAAAATGGCATCTTCCGTTTAGGAGATTTTAATCAATCTTTGGCTATTATTTATAGAGCGGTAGCTAGTATTCCTGCTGATAATTCGGATTTTTCTGAGCTCAAAAGTCCTTTTTTATCCGGTCAGTACCTTGTTGGTGTTCCATATGGGAACACTGGAAACGTCGAAATTGTAAAAGGAGAGATTAGTCGCTCTTTGGGACAAGATCCAAGCGCGCCATTGTTTCAACCAAGAGAAAAAGGAGTGTTAGGTCTTTGGTATAGGCTTAATTATGGCGATCAAATAAAATTGTTAGAAACTTCTTTTAATAGAGAGAACATAGAGCTCTCTCCATTTTCGTCATCTTTAGCCGCTCCACTAAAATTATCGGCGCAAGCGTTTTCCGAGTTGATCTGTTGTTTACCAGTTGGCAGAACAATTATTGCCGCGGAGGGAATTAATAGTACTGATTGGTTGTCTCGCAACGGGAAAACTCTTTTTCATTTGGGAATAACAAGAGAATCTTTAAAAAAAGCAATCTTTGTTGATGTTAACTTTCCTGCTGGCGTACCAAAATTATTTACAGTTGCTAGAGATTTGTCAGAGAGCCGTCGGTTGTTGCTGACCCGGCAGATTGCTGATAGGAATTTTGATGTTTTTCAAGATAGAGAGCGGTTTGTTAAATTGTCAAGTGACATGGCAGAGCAAGTTGCGCTTGGACATCAATTTAAAATTGCTCTTAGACCGGATTACAAAATCTTAGCGCCAGAGCAGGATAATTTAGGGAGTACTGCTGGAGCGAGTGCAACCGTTCGCTCTGATACGAAAAAAGTAGCAGAGCACTTTAAGGATTATATATTAAAAATTCCAAGTGGACATGCGGCAATTTTAGGCCGCTACACAGACTTAGGAGATGGTTTATCTTTGCAAGATGATCAACAGTTAAGTAATCCACATATGATTATTGGTCTAGATCGTCTCGGAGAAGTTTTGAGAATTGCCCCATTAAGAAATCCAGACTCTTCTAGTAAACCTCTGGCAGTTTACTTGAACAGAAATGACAAATATAATCAGATCGTAGTAGATCAAGAAAAGTCTCTGTATTTAAGTCTTAGTGAGAGACAGCGACAAAGAAATGAAGGTCGCAAACCTGTAGTCGATGGCGTTTGGATAGGTTCGTTTGCTTTTAATTTGCCAAGCTCTGAAAATATCTAGTCAATGATCGCTATATTTTCTAGGGAACTTGTTTACGTTTCAAAACTCAAAGAGCAATTTGCGGCAAGTGGCAAGCAGGTAAAGTTTTGTAGATCTCTTGCCAGTTTGGAGGCTTTGCTCAGCGCGCAAAAAAATAAGATTGCTCTCGTTGTTTTAGATCTTTCTCATCCAGAGATTAAGGAAGCTTTTGAGGTAGTTCACCTTGACAAAACCGTTTGTTATGCTGGTCATCTTGAGGGAGAACTGTTTGAGCTTGCCGAAAAGCGGGGAGTAATGCGGATTTTTTCCAAAGGCGAGCTGGCTGCCAACGCGCGTCTTATTTTGGGTTAGGAACTTGTCTCGACCTCAATGGGCAGAAAGCTTTTCGTTATTAGAGTTTTTTTAAAAAAAACTTTCTCCTACTTGGTTGTTTAATGGCAATTAAACTTTTTGAGATAATCTATTTCCAAGAGGCTCTTTGGGGCTTTATTTTACTCTTTTGAGGTGCGTTTTAGTCAAAACGTATTGGGGCGCTTTGGATTTATTAGACAGGTAGAAACCGGTTAAAATATTATAATGCAATATAATTGCAATATTGCTACGACCTACCTCAAAAACAATTTCTTTTTGTTTGTATGAATTGCTGCTTGCGGCTTGAGAGTTTTCCAGAAGAACTTCTTGAGAAAAGAGGGAGGGGGGTTAATATTGTTGGCGTTGATTCTTCTGCTAGTAAGGCTTGTTTCTTATCTTTGTGTTTTAGAAATTTTAAAAGAATTTTTTTTATCTCTTCCGATCAAAATGAAATTGAAAAGATTAAAAACGATTTAAATTTCTTTTTGGGCGCCGATAAAGTTTTTACCTTTCCGCCTAGAGATGTTCTGCCATTTTCCGGATTGTCGGTTCATGCAGAGGTGTCAGCAGAGAGAATAGCGACCCTTTTGGCGGTTGCTTCAGGAAAGGAGGGAGTTTTTCTGGCTAATTCCAACGCTCTTTTTGATAAACTGCCGAAAGCTGATGATCTGAAAAAAATATCGTTAAATTTGAGCTCAAAAAATCTCTCTACTTTAAGCAAAGAAGCGTTGGCTAGTAAGTTAAGGCTGGCAGGATTTAAGGAGATCTCTCTTGTTAGAGATGTTGGCGATATGGCGATCAGAGGCGAGGTGATTGATCTTTTTCCGGCTCGCTCCAAGTTCCCAATTAGAATTAGATTTGCGGAAAACGCGCCGCTAATCTCCTCCTTTGATCCTGATTCGCAATTATCGTTAGGCGTGGTGGAGGAGGTTGCAATCACCCCGACTGCCGAATATCTACCGTTTGTTCCCAATCTTGTTGATTTGCAACTTGCCAACGATCGGCTTAAAAAAAGAGCCGATCAAATCGGTTATTCTCCAAGTAGGTTTTCATTTTTGCTTAGCGAACTTGAAAAGCATGGCAGTATCGCTGGTTTTGAGGAGATTTATCAAATTTTCGCAGAGAATTCATCTTCTTTGCTTGAAGTTTTGAAGGAGGCGCAAGTCGGCGGCGATCCTTCTAATTTTTTGATTATTATTGATCATCCTGCTTTAGTCAAAGCTGCAATCAGTGAATTTGAAGATGATCTTAATCGGCGACATCTTCAAGCTGTTGAGGATGGTAGGTTGATTCCCTCTCTTGAAAAAAGTTATCTAAACGGTAGAGAGGTTGATAGGCTTTTATTTTCGGCAGACGATGCAATTTATTTGGGGAGTGATTTTGAAACTGCTGGTGATCGTCAAAAACTAAATTGGGAGATAAGTGATCACGTCGCTCTTAAGCAAAAAATAAAGAGCGCTTCCACAGCCGGACACCGCGCCTATCAACCTTTGGCTGAGGCGATAAATAAATTTTTAGAGAGTGGTTTTTTAGTTGTTTTTACCGCCGCAACCGCCGAGAGAGAACTTTCTATAGCGGCTCTTTTAAAAGAGCTCTCTTTTGATTGTAAAATTCGATCTAACTTGGGTGATGTTTTCGCCGAAAGCTTTGGAGAGAGAAAAAAAACTCCTTTTATTGTTCGCGGCGATTTAAGTCAGGGATTTGCGTTTTCGCTGGTGCGGCTCGCCGTTTTTTGCGAAAGCGATATCTTTGGAGGTAAACGTAAAAGCTTAAAACAAGCAAAACCAGTGAATTTGCGGAAAATTTTAAGTTTTATCTCTCGCCTCGCGGCCGGTGATCTAGTGGTTCATCAAGATTACGGTATTGGGCGGTATCTTGGAATTAAAAATATAGAGATTGAGGGAGCATCCACCGATTTTTTAGAGATTCAGTATGCCGATAGCAAACTTTATCTTCCGGCGGTGAATATCTCGAAGATCTCTCGTTATGGCGGCGCTTCGGAAAAGGATGACATAGTCCCTCTTGATCGTTTGGCATCTTCTCGTTGGCAAAAAGCCAAGTCAAAAGCGCGGGCGACGGCTCTGCTTTGGGCTGGTGAGTTGATTAATCTTTACGCGGCACGAGCGGTTGGGATTGGACGGCAGTTTCCTCCGTGGGGCGAAGTCGATGAAGAATTTGCTCGCACTTTTCCTTATCAAGAGACACCTGATCAAGAGCAGGCGATTTTTGAGACGATTGCGGACATGGCGAAGGCTCGCCCGATGGATAGGTTGATTTGCGGCGATGTTGGTTTTGGCAAGACGGAAGTTGCTGTTCGCGCCGCTTTCAAGGCTTTGCAAGACGGCAAGCAGGTTGCTTTTTTGGCTCCGACCACTATTTTGGTCGAACAGCATCTTAAAGTTTTTTGCGAGCGTTTTGCCGATTATCCGGTTGAGATTGCCGCCCTTAGCAGGTTCTACTCTAAAGCCGAGCAGAGAGAGGTTTTAGCTCGGCTTGCAAGTGGTAAGATTGATATAGTTATTGGTACTCACCGTCTGATTCAAGCTGACATATCTTTTAAAGATCTTGGTCTTTTAATTATTGACGAGGAGCATCGTTTTGGAGTCAAGCAAAAAGAGCGATTAAAAAGATACAAACGGAGCGTTGATGTGCTCTCTTTGACGGCAACCCCGATTCCAAGAAGTTTGCAGATATCACTTTGCGAAATTCGAGATATATCCCTTATTAATACTCCGCCATCCGATCGAAAAGCAATTAAAACTTTTATCGCTCAATATTCTGATTCGATTGTTAGAGACGCGATTATTCGTGAGGTGCGCCGATCTGGACAGGTATTTTTTGTGCATAACCGGATTGATGAATTGCCATTGATTATCGATAAGCTGTCTGCATTGGTGCCAGAGGCGAGTTTTCGATATGCCCACGGTCAGATGCCGGAAGTTGAGCTGGAAATGATTATGCAAGATTTTATCGATAAAAAATTTGATTGTTTAGTGTCGACTACCATTATTGAATCGGGACTCGATATTCCAAATGCCAACACCATTATTATTAACCGAGCTGACGCGTTTGGCATGGCTCAGCTTTATCAGATGCGTGGTCGCGTTGGTCGCTCTGCGAGAGAAGCTTTCGCCTATCTTTTAATTCCGCCGACTGGAGTTTTAAAAGGAGATGCTCACCGCCGTTTAGCGTTTTTCGACGGGCTTGAGGATTTGGGGGTTGGTTTTAATTTAGCTCTTCGAGATCTTGAAATTCGTGGAGCTGGCAATCTGCTCGGCAAGGAGCAATCAGGCCATATTGCTGAAATCGGCTTTGAACTGTACACGAAGATTTTGCATGAAGCGATCGCCAATTTAAAAGGAGAGCGGTTGCCTATTGAAGAGATGATTGATCCTGAAATTAAAGGGGAGATAACAGCTTATATTCCGGAAGATTATCTACCAGACATCTCCGAGAGGTTGACTTTATATCAACGCTTAGCAATGGCGCCGAGCGAAGTCGAGATAGAAGAGCTTCGCTCTGAGATGATTGATCGTTATGGCAGATTGCCTGAGGAGACTAGTTGTTTGCTGGAGCTTTCAAAGATTAAGGCGACGGCGCGCAAATTAGCGGCTTTGTCGGTAGAGATTAGACCAACATCTTTAACTTTAAAGATTGCTCCGGAAGGATACGCGAAGGCAGAAGAGATTTTTAGGTTAGCTCAACAAAGTCTGGATAGAAAGACTATCTTTAAAAAACCAGCTTCTTTGATCTTGCAATTTGAAGATCTCAAGCTTGATGCTTGCGGACTTAGGTTCGTTGGGCAAATACTAGCGCAGCTCTGTTTTTAATTTTTGAATCGTTTAAGCGGAATTTTTTCTATAAACTCTTTTTATGATGTTTTTTAAAAACCTTTGCTGAAGAGAGGTTTTTGAAAAACAATATAAATACGAGCGGAGCAAAGAAAAATAATAAAATATAGTAAATCACGATTAAGCCTATATTGTATTGGCAAATACTTTTGAGAGTTACTATAAGCGAGGTTTAAATTAGCAAACTACACTCTTTTTTGGGGCAAACAGCAAGCAATTTTTTTAGCTCACCTCAAAAAATTTTTGGATAATTTATCTTCTGCTGGGGGCGGCTTCAACAATAGCTTGCTCACCCTCTAGTATGCCACCAGTATTTAACGGCAGACCGATGCCAGCTGTGGTTGATTGGATGCCTGAGCACATAAGTCTCGCGAGTACAAATTTCGCCGACTCGTATGGACCATCTTCTCTGACAGTTACCACGGTTCCTCCGGCAAAAATAGAGTCGGTTAATCTTAAGCGAGTGCCTTTGGCGAGATCGGCTTGAGCGATTAAGCCTGAGGCGATAGGTGGATTAAGTTGACACAGCCGATCGGTCGGTGTTTTTCTTGGAGGTCTGCGAAAAGCGGCCTTGATGGTCGAGAACCTGCGAGCGATGAAATTTTGATTGATCATGTCTTGATTTAGATTGATAATATGTCTTCTGGGCTCGAAAGCTTGGTTGCCGGCAGAGTCGTCAAGCGCTATAAATGTTATTGGAAAGAAATAATTACCAGCCAAACTAAGCCTATATTTGCCCTCTAAAAGATTGCGAAACTGATAACGACCTTCGCGATTCGTGCGCGCTCTGCCTGTTTTTCCTTTTGAGGTTGCGATAATTGTTTCTCCACGAAATGGAGCTCCATTTGATCCTAAAACATATCCAGAGATATCAAACCTCTCTTTAGTTAAGGAGGTAATTTTAACGTTAAATTGGCCCGAGTTGTCCTCGAATAAGAAATCTTGAATACCTATTTCAAGCCGCCCTTTGGTTGATTTTGGAAAAGTAAATCCTGACCCGACTACCATTTTTGTTCCATTGACCCCACCAATCCTGACAATCAGTGAGCCACAGGGGCCGCCGGCATCGGTTGGGCCTCCGCCGCAATGAAATTCTCTGCTTCCATCTGGAGTTGCGTTGCATTGGGGCGCGCCGCTACAGTAATTGATCATGCCGGTCGCTGATATTCTGTATGATGTTTTTCCGTCAAACACAAAACCAGTGTCGAGCCAAGAGGATTGAGAGCCGGCAATCGAGATTGAACGTGAGGCGGCTTGAGAGATGTTAATTGGGCAAAGAAGAATTCCAGCTAATATAACAATAGTTGTTATATGTAGTTTATTAGCATATTTCATAATATATCTTGAAAAAGGTTGACTTGAATTTTTTGCAAGATCCTCTTAATGGTTCTTAGTTGTACCATAACAAAATTTATTATTTTTATAAAGAATTATCTTTGGTAGTTTTGGCGTGGAAAAAAATAAGCGCGGTTTGAGTGGGGATACTGCAAACCGCGCTTCTTAAAGAGAGAGTGCAAACAGGAGGGGTGGGAAGTTGGGGATAAAGTGTTAACCATTAGGGGTTTTGGGCTTTGGGGAATCGAACTCGGTTGGGGTACAGAGTCGAAGATGGTTAAACTTTTAAATCCCACTCCCTCTTTAATTATATAGAAGCAAGTTTCGTGCCAGAAATAGATTAAAATTTTTGATAAAACATTTAGTAAAATTAAATAGTTAGTTTAACATGAGCAAAATTTGGCTCTTGATTAGTTGCGTAAAATTAGTTTATTGGCAAAATTTGTCAGTAGGTGATTAACTGAGTATATTAGTGATTTAATCTCTGACTTAACTTAATAAACCTTCTTATGATAACCTGTCAAAAGTGTCAAAATTTGCTCTTTCTTATTTTAGGAGTTGTTCTTATTAGCTTCAGACAATCTGCTTATGCTGATGAGTTGTTGGATGTCGTTATGGCTGATGTCAATGGAAAGCCTATTACTTGGAGCGAAGTTTCGCAAAAGATGCCAGTCAATCGTGGCTCTGGTGGCGTTGCCGCTAAAGTCAATCCGCGAGATCAAGAAGCTCGTTTGGCATTGGAAGCCGTTATTTTTGAGCGTTTAGTCGAAGCTGAAGCAAGAGAGAGAAAGCTTGGAGTTAGTGATAGTGAGGTTGGAGAATATCTTAAAGAGGTCGCTCGCCAAAACGGTTTGACTGACAGCGAGCTTGAAAAAAGGCTGAAAGCCGAAGGTAAATCCCTTCAAGAATATCGCAAATTTGTCAGGGGAGAGATTTTAAAAAGTAAGTTGGTTGCACATCTTGGTCAGTCCATGCCTTTGGTTGAAGATGATTCGGAGAGGCGTAATGCGTCAAGCGGCAAAAATATCGAACGTCAAATTGAAAATAAGAGTAATTTGGTTCACGCCTTTAAATTAACCAAAATTTCTTTGCCAAGTGGCGTCTCTTCGCCTGAGGAAGCGCTTGAGCGTCGCCGAAAAATTTTAGAAAATCAACTTCAATTAGATAATGTCAATGGAGATTTTGAATTTGATGGAGAAAGCTATGGATATGATAATGTTGGAGTTGTAAAACTTAGCGACTTGTCAATTGATCTTCAAAACGCGGTTAAAAATCTTGAAGCAGGCGATCTCAGCGCACCAGTAAGATTGCTCGATGGTTGGAGCGTGTTTAAGGTAATGCCTGTCGATCAGCGCGAAAGCTCTTCGGCTTTTGCCTTAAACGAACACGCGGAGGCAGAAAACATTATCTCGCGCAAACGAGACGACGCCTATGTAGCCAATTTTTTTGAGAAAGATATATATAAGCGGCATTCGATTGATCGTAAAAACTTTTAAACTTTGGTCTTTATAACCACAACACCTCAAAAAAATATGAGTATAAGTGAAAAAATTTTTAGAGAGTATGATATTCGCGGAGTAGTAGATATTGATCTTTGTGATCGTTTTGCTTTTTTGCTAGGCAGGGCTTTTGTCAACTATCTTGAGGCTAAAGGAGTTAGTTTATCCTCGGCAAAAGTTGTTATTGGCTATGATGCACGTTTAAGTTCGACCAGTTACGCAGCGGCTTTAGCTGAGGGAATATTAAGCAAGGGATGCGTTGTTGCTGAAGTTATTGGTTTGTCAACAACGCCGCTATTGTATTTTGCCGCCAATGTTGGCAAGTATGATGGAGCTATTATGGTGACTGGTAGTCATAATCCAGCTAACATGAATGGTTTTAAAATATGCGTTGATAAATCGACAATCTCAGGAAGCGAAATTCAAGATTTAAAGCGGTTAGTTTTGGAGGAGGGCAAGTTGACTGAGTGGCAAAATTGGACGCTCGAAAAGGAGCTTTCAAAAGAGTCTGGTAATCCTTTTTTAGATCGATATATCGAAGAGCTTTACCAGAATGTCTACCCTCATTTTAGCGCTCGTAAGTTAAAAGTAGTTGTTGATGCTGGTAATGGTGTGGGGGGTCTAACCGCTTTAAAGCTTCTTAAAAAGTTGAATGTTGAAGTTGTTCCTTTGTACTGCGAGCCGGACGGCAATTTTCCAAATCATCATCCCGATCCAACCGTGCTTGAAAATTTACATGACTTAATGAGTAAAGTGAAGGAAGTGAGTGCCGATCTCGGTATTGGCTGGGATGGTGATGGTGATCGAATAGGCGTGGTTGATGAGAAAGGTCGACCTGTTTTTGGGGATATGATTCTTTTGATTCTTGCCAAAGCTTTGCTTAAGCGAGTTCCGAACGCCACTATTATTGGCGATGTTAAGTGTTCTGAGATTCTTTTTGATGAAATCAAAAAATCTGGGGGAAACCCCATTATCTGGAAAACAGGTCACTCTTTGATTAAAAATAAACTTAAAGAGACGGGAGGGGCTTTGGCTGGCGAGATGAGCGGCCATATATTTTTTAAAGATCGTTTTTATGGTTTTGATGATGCTTGTTATGCCACGCTTCGGCTTCTTGAAATAGTTAGTAACCATTACGGGCCTTTCTCCTCACTTTTAGCTGGACTTCCGGAGACATTTTCAACCCCCGAAATTAGGGTTGATTGCGCTGAAGAGAGAAAATTTGAGATTGCTAACAAAGCGGTAGATTTGTTTAAAGATTATCAAATTTCAACAATTGATGGAGTGCGAATTAAATTTCCTCAAGGTTGGGGATTGGTGCGCGCTTCTAATACTCAACCAGTCTTAGTAATGCGTTTTGAAGCGGCATCTCCTGATAAGTTAAAAGAATATCAGGGATTGGTAATGGATAGATTGACACCCTTGTTAAATTAGATGTTTCAACATAACGACAAGATATCGATTTCGCAAAAAAGAGCTATGATAGCCGGTTTTGGCGGTGATAGTGGTATTATTATTCAGATTTTTATTTTAGCTATCGCTCTGTCGGCTCTTACCATCATTCTTGGCTGGGTTAAAAGTTGTCGAGCTGAGAGAGACGAGAGGCTTTATAATGCTCCCAGTAAAAACTCTGCTCCGCATCAAGGCGTCGATCAGGGGTATCAGGTTGAATTTAATAAGTAGCTCATCTCGACAAATGAGAAAAGAGGTTGTTGCTGACGTCTGAATTAATCGTTTGAAACGAGGGAGAGAAAGGCGGTAAAAATTGGAAACTTTTTTCAATCCTTATCAGTTTTATTGGTCGATTGACCAATGTTTACACTCAAAAAAGAGCTTATTTTTAGCAGAGTAATCTTCGGACTCAATCTCCACTCTAAATTCAAAACCGCTCAATAATTTTGAAAAGCGACATACCCGATTCAATCTTACGGCTAAGATCTCAAATAGATTATCAATAACCAGCTTCTCTTTTGTACTTCGTGATCATGGTATAGTCTTTTTTAGGACCGGAAACTTTATAGGTAATTTTAAAATTATCATAGGTTAAAAAATTAAACTCCGCGTCGTATCTATCTGACCCGCAGTGATGAACGCCGCTTCCTTTGGTTCCATTAATCCCGTTATTTGTGCTTAATTTTAAGGAGAGAAAGAGCCCTCCTCTGACTCCCATAGAGGAGAAATATATTGCAAGCTGATCATTATTAAAGTAATACTGATATTCTCTTGTCCCATTAAGAATCTCACCTATTGGAGTAGGGACTTTAAACTCCTCGCGGTAAAATAAATAGTCGCCACAATTTTTAAATGAAGCTCTCCCTAATAGCTCCATAGGATAGATATTCCCCGAAATGTTTCTACTTAGTTGCCATTCGCCAATAAGTATTGATCTGATCTTCTCGGATTTTTTTATATTAGACATTGATTAGACATTGACAGGAGTTCCATTATCGCTTAGTTGTCACAACTTTATTGATCTCCTTAATAATCGCCTCAGCTTTTTCTCTCTCTGAGCCAGTACCAGAAACTCTGTAGTGAGCTGGTATAACCGGACCGTTGAATATAGCGTGCCTAAGGGGATCTTCGAAAGATAGTTCCGGAAAACATCCCGCGTCCTTTGCTAAACCGTCACTAAATTTGACATAATCGGCATGTGGAAATTGAGGTCTTGGAAGAGCATTGCGTATTGCTAACTCTTCTTTAATTCCCTGACTGTATGAATCATCGTTAATTGTGGTTCGTCCCGAAGCCAATCCAGCTACAAGTCTTGCTTGAAGCTCCATAGTTCCAAAAAATGGCCCTTTATAAGTCCCGACAAAATATAACCCCGGAAGATCGCGATTAAAAGTCTCTTTGTATAATATTGCCGGTTGCAATTGATCTTCCGGCGAGAATTGAAGCTTTGATTTTAGCTCGTCTGCAAGAAATGGTAATTCAAATTTGTAACCAGTAGCAAAAATGACTGCGTCCGCTTTGATTTTTGCGCCATCAGGTAGAAAAACAGAATTGATGTTAAATTTCTTTATTCCACTGGCGCGTATTACTTTAATCAGTCCCAACTCTACCAATCTTAGATAACTGTCTGAGATTGCAATTGGGATAAAGTCTTGGCTATTAGGATCGATCCTTAGTTCTTCAAGTTCCAGATTATTTTGTTTGGAAAGAGTAGAAAACCACCGATTTCGTTGGTTATTTCGCTCCTCCGCTGAAAGAGGAGTCACTGCATCTAGATCAGAACGTCGATAAAAAAGCAGATCTAGAGGAATTTTGTCAAGTCCCTCTGGATTTGGCAAATACCGTGGAATAATCCAAGCAGGTCTTCTGATAATATGAGTAACCCTTCTCGCGGCGCGGCAAAGATCGGCGCAGATTTCAACGCCGCTTAGCCCATTGCCAACAACAATTACGTCTTTGTCCTGAAATTTTTCGGCGCATCCGTATCTTGAAGCTGGTAATTTTAGTCCGGAAAAATTTTCTTGCCCTTGAATTTCTGGCAATACTGCTTTAGAAAAAAACCGGTTGCAATAACGACTTTGCTAAAGAACTCTACTTTTTCTTGCCCCGATTTATTCTGATAAATAACCTGCCAGCCGTTAGGTGTGGGGATAATTTCTCTAACTTTATGCTCTAACCTGATATAATCCTCTAGTCGTGAGGATTTAGCGAATAATTGTAAGTAGTCCCCCATCTGGTGCGAGAGCGGAAAATCAGGCGTTTGTTTGGCGTGTGGATAGGTTGAATAGCAACATGTATATTTAGAGAGATTCGTTTGCATTCCTTGCCAACTATAGCCATTTACGTCGCTCCACATTCCTCCCAAATTTGCTCGCTGTTCAAAGGCGACAACCTTCAGATCTTCTTTAGCTAACTCTTTAATAGTTGGCAATCCAGCCGGACCAGCGCCAATAACAGCAATTGTATTTGTATAACTCATAGAGTTGTAGTTTTAGGAGTTCTTAACGATCTTTTTTAAATAACACTTTTCAGTGAACAAATTGTAATTTCTCCTAGGGCTGACTCAAAATCAGCCAACTCGGGCACTCTTGTTAGTAGGGTAATCTTAATTCCACTGCTAAGGTCAAGGCTAACAACTCTATTGTTGTTGATTAATATATGAATTAGGTTACTAAGAGGCGAGCGTTTTTCGCGCTTTTGTTTGGCGGCGATATCTTTTAATATTTTTATCTGCTTTTCAGTTGAGGGAGCACTTGTGACTGCTTTTGTGTTGGCTTGGGTTAAAATCAAGGCGCCGCTAGCAAGACAGGGATTTGGTTCTGGAGAGATCGGCGCCCCAATACCATCAACAGTTAAGTTGCCGAGCTTCAGATCTCCTTTAGAATTGATAAGTTGATAGGTTAATCCGATATCTCCTTTAAATTGATTAGCTTGCAGAAGGGAGACTAATTCCCGTCCGGAAAAATTAAATAAATTCGACACTCCCGAAAACCCGAGAATTGACACGGATTCGCCGTTGGTCGCATCTCCTTCGCTGACAACAGTTAGATAGTTGTTTAGGTAATCAAGAGAAAGAGTTAGTTTTTTGGCGCCGCCAATTTTTAAATCGAAACTGCCATTGATGGCAAAGCGTTTATCTTGTCCAATTCTGATTGTGTCGAATCGTCCGTTATTAAAGGTTAGAGCGAGATGAATTAGGCTTTCTTTCTCTATTACTTGAGCCGGATCAAAAGCGCCGATTGGCAGAGGATCTTTTTCTGAATGAAATATAAAAACACCACTGCCATCTCGATCGTTGCCGCTAAAAGAGATAACTTTATTGTAAGGATCTTGCCAGACGCCAATGCCAGTAGAGATAAATTGAGCAAAAAGGTCGGTTGTTAATACCAGAGAGAGCAAGCATCCAAGCAGGATGTTGCAGAATTGGTGGCAATAACCCTCAAAACGGTTGATAACAAGATTATTTAAATGAGGCATAATTTACTCGCTTTTAGGGATTGTAACCTAAATCTTAGCGGTTATCAAAGATGTGAAATTTTTTTATTATGATTTTAAACGTCGGAAATACAACGGGCAAATTTTTTTTATCTCATCTTCATAGGCAGGATTTGCGCCCGAGCCGCCGGTGTGTATGTAGAGAATTTGATCCCCGTCTTTTAGCTTGCTCAAGGGACTCTCTGGTTGCTCGGCCATAGTAATCATGGCGGCTAAAGCTTTGCCTGTGTAAACCGGATCTGCTTCAATAATGCCTTCTTTATAAATAGCATCCATAGCAAAGACTATCAGATGAGCTCTTGGATCAAGGGGATCTAAAACACCGTAAGGAATGTCGGCTTGAGAATAATCTATGTTAATCTTATTTTGGGAAAGTCCGTAACGCTCGGGATTTGTTGGATCTATATCGCCCTTTTGTAGATAGATGTAATCTAAACATTCGGTTGCTAATTCGGCGATCTTTTTCTCAAAATTTGAATCTTTGGGGTTATCAATACTGACTCCTAATATGTTTTCAAGGGGGTAGCCTGTTAGGCTTGCTCCGGCAATTATTCCTGCTAATGTTCCTCCGGAGCTTGTGGCAAGAATAATTTTATCTATTTTTGAGTTTGGTATCGATTGCTTGCTTCCCATCAGGTGCGATAGTGATAGTGCTGTTGGGCTTGCTGGAATTGAGTTTGTTATAGCTTCTCCGTTTTCTAGTTGCTGTTGTAGTTTAATAAAGCCATAGGCATAACCTAATGCTCCAACACCGTTTGAGCCTCCAACTGGAATAATATAAGGAGTCTTTCCTTGGGTAGTAAGCTCTTTGGCTAGAGCTAGCATTTGCTTGTCGCGATCTGCGCGCTCGACCCAATGAATTTTTTTGGTTAGTTTTTGGACTTGTGCATAGTTACCAACATTTGCCGCGCCTTCTCCGCTTGGGCCCCCACTTTTTGGATTTGACAAGTTATATCCATAAACAATTTCGCATTTAATGCCCAGCTTGTCGCAAGCGATAGCTGTTTGCAGGACATGATTAGATTGAACACCGCCAGCGGTTATAATTACTAATTTCTCTTTATTTGTTGGCTCTAAACTAAGCGCGTCTCCCAATAAAAACTCTAATTTTCTATTTTTGTTTCCTCCATAAGAAGTTTGATTATTTTGACTTCTAACAATTGCCAGATGATCGCATTTTACAAAAATATTTATTTCTTTTCCTAGTTTACTGGAGATTAGTTGTGAAAGATAATCAGCTCGCCAAATAGGAGTTTCAGTTGTAAATAGTTCTTTTCGCGGCATATTGGAAAATAAGTCGAGCGCTTTAGCAAGCTCTATAGCTTTAGGCGAAGGTGGCGCGAGACTTAGAAATTGTTGTTGGTGTGGATTAGGATCTGGCATATCCGTTTTAAATAAGCTCATTTTCCAGGGCTGGAATTTATCTTTTATCTTAACTTTAGTCAAACGTCAGTAATGCAAACTTATTGCATTATTAGTTTGGTTTTATTTTTGAATAAATAACCCCTCCGTAAAACCGTCATTTTGTTACCTTGTTTTTTAAATTAAAGAACTTTTTATCTTTAGCCGATACAAGAATCGCTTAGGTGAATTTATTGTAAGCTGACACTGCTCTTATCTGACATTGATAGCCAAGGAGGTAATAGGGTGGTTCGCTAATGTGTAAATCTATGAAGGATTCAGGGAATCATCAGCAAATCGGAAAGATCGAGGGCGGCGATAGCGTTACGGATTTTTTTAGAAAACAACTTCTTTCGACTCAACCACTAACAGAGATTTTAACGGTAATGACATCTAGGGCGATGCAACTTGTTGGAGCCGAGTCGGCTGAATTAGCCCTTTTTGATCAAGAAATTGGCCAATATAAAAGCGCCCTAGTTATTGGTAAGCCTATTAAGTTGGCATCGCAAGCGATGCTTTCAAATGCCGCCGCCGACAACCAAAACAACGAGCGTTGTTCGCCGATGATTATTAACGAAGTTTTGATTGAAAAATTGTATTTTTCGGGACAGCTGTTGGGAACATTACGAGTTGCTCTTAAAGAGGGGCAAGTTTGGAAGGAGAAACAAATTCAGGTTGTTTCTGAATTGGCGATTAAGGCTACTTTATCTTTGTTGACGGCGCGTTATGCCGAAGAGATGGTGCGTATTCGCCAACGAGGAGAAGAATCAGCTAAAAATCGAACTGGATTTTTGGCAAACCTAAGCCATGAGATTCGCGCTCCGCTAGGAGTTATTTTAAACGCGGTTGATCTGGTGCTTGATGGACTTTGCGGAAATATAACACAAGATCAACGAGAAACTTTGGGAATGGTCAAAAACAATGGGCAACATCTGCTTGATCTGATCAATGATGTTCTTGATTTCGCCAAACTCGAAGCGGGCGCGGCTAAGCCGGAGGTTATCTCTATTAATCTTAAAGATAGTCTGGTTGATTTAGCTAATGTTATATCTAAGATGGCGGAGAAAAAAGGGCATAGAATTGAGCTTGATCTTGAGATTGATGGAGCCCTCAATATTTTTTATGACAAGAAACACTTTAGGCAAATTGTAATCAATTTGCTTTCTAACGCTATTAAATACACCCCTGATCGGGGGGTTATAATTTTGGGCGCTAGGAACTTAGGAGGCGGAATCGCTCAGATCTTTGTGCGCGATAACGGGGTTGGCATTGCCGCTAGCGATCGCGGCAAGGTGTTTGCGCCTTTTGAAAGAGTTGATGATCCATACTCAAAAAATCAAAGTGGCGCTGGATTGGGGCTTTCATTGACAAAAAAACTTGTTGAGCTAAATGGCGGCATTATTGATTTTGAATCTCAGCTTGGAATTGGCACAGAATTTTATTTTAGTGCCAAAATAAGCAACCTTCAAGCTGTGGCTAGCGTTGTCAAATCGGACGAACACTTGCCTATGGGAAATAATGAGCGAGTTCTCTTGATCGAGAGTTCCGACGAACAGCGTCTTACCTTGGAGCGTTTTTTGAAATCACGTGGTTTTGATGTTTTTGCGGCGAAAGATAATGGTGCCGCGTTGACTGCGCTTAATTCAGATCAAATTGATTTAGTTATAGTTGATAATTTAAGTTTAGAGCAGGGAGGCAGAGAGTTGATAAAGCGTCTTTCTAATAGCCCAAAAACGGATCATATACCAGTTTTGTTGCTTTCGGCTCGCGCTTTTGATTTTGACATAGAGGGGTATATTCGAGCTGGTATTGATCAATGTGTTGCTAAGCCTATAGATCTGAAAGATTTGGCACAGCGAGCAAAGAATCTTTTGCAAACTACCCTTTCTAAAAGTTAGAATTGCTTCTTTTAACCCTTAAAGTCTTCTCTGATAGCTGACGATTGAAATAAATATAGATACATAATTTACAGGCGCTTGTTTGGAAGCAGCTGTTTTGCTTATCACCTGTTGTTTTTATATGAAGTTAGAGGAGAAAAACACCGCTATCTTTTCTGTTTTTGAAGACTTTGTTCCGCATGATCCGGCAGCTCCCGAACGCGAGTTGCTGAGAGCGTTATTAATGTCGGCAATTTATGATCTTAAAAAGAAGGGGCGTATTTCGAAGATGGCAACTCAGTTTTTTTTAAATCCCGAAGAGGATCATATCTTTTCGTTTCAATCGATTTGCAATATGTTGGAGATTGACCCTAAACGAATTTTAATCGTTGTTGGTTTGCAAGATGCTGATAACTTGCTAAAAGCAAAAAAAAGAGGGTAACTTCTCTCTTTGTTTCCGATAAATTAAAACTGATTTCATAGAAACTTTAAATTTTTTAAATCCCCGTGGAAGGATACCAAAAGTTTGGCGCTCTTAGTGCCCGTTATGATCTTCCAAACTTAACAGAAGCTTCTCAAAATTTAAGGGCGCTTTATCTTATTCATGGGCGAGCTGGTAACGCCAATGTGATCTGGTTTTTTAGATCGCTATTTGGGAAAGAAATGCCAGTTGTTGCTTTTGAGGCGCCCAAAGATGAGCCGATTTTGCCTGCCTCTCCCAGTGGTAAAAGCTGGTGGACTGCTTCTGAAGTAAATGAGTTAGGTATTAGGGAACTTAAAGATCCCAAATTAGCTGAACTAGCACAATCGTCCGCCAGTGTTTTGCGCGGAGCGATTGATAAATTTGAAAATAGTTTTAATTTGTCTATCACTTTAAGAATTGGTCTTGGTTTTTCTCAAGGAGCGGCTTTGCTGGCACGGTTTGCCCTTGATGAACCGACTTTTTTTGATAAATTAATTTTAATCTGTGGTTTTGTTCCTTTATTTGAAGGGGAGAAAAGTGATCTTATTAAATCAGAGAAGTTTAACCAGAAAGTATTTATTTATAACGGCAAGAGAGATCAAATTATCCCTTTTGCCGATGCAATGGATGGTTTTGAGGTGCTACGAGCTAAGTTTCCGAATGCTTATTTGATTGTGGACGAAGGCGCTCATAAGATTACTTCGAATGGTTTAGCAGAGCTTAAAAAATGGTTATCTTAGTTGTCTGGAAAATTTATCTCTTTGGCAGACTTTGACGATATCTATCTAAGTGCCGCGATCTTCTGATTAAATGAATTATTTAAGGAAAATATTTACTTTCTGTTTGCTAGTAGCGTTAAGTGGATGTTACTCTTTGCCTCAACGATCTGGTTACAAAGGGCCGCTTCCGCTACCTGACGAAGTTTTAATTTACTACACCCCGGTTGAGCTTTATAGCTCATTTGAGAAATTTCCTGGTCATTCGAAAGATCCTCGTTTTGAAATCTATTTATATAAGCTGAAAACTTATCTTGGAGATGTTTTGATTGATTATTTTAAAAGCAACACTTCGCCAAGCGATGATCAAGCAATTATTGTTTTTCCAGTATTAGGTGGACGTCCAGTTGTTGAGGGGTATTTTGCCAAATACTTTGCCGCCAAGGGTTTTGATACCTTTATCATCAGACGGAATAATGAATTTAAAAAACCAGAATACTTTGATCGTCTAGAGCAACTTTTTAGAGAGAATTTAATTAAAGATAGAATAGCTATTAGTTTTCTTGAAAAAGAATTAGGGAAAAAACAGTTTGCTTCTTTTGGCATCAGCCGCGGGGCGATTAACGCGGCGGCTTTGGCCGGAATTGATAAGAGGCTTAAATATAATGTTTTGGTTTTGGGAGGGACAAATATTTCCGAACTTTTTCGCAAATCTGATCAGCGCGGCATTAGACGTTATTTGAAAAACGTGATTAAGCTTAAGGGATTAGAGAAAAACAAAATTCTTGCCAAGCTAACGGAAAGTATTCAGAGCGATCCGAAAAATCTTGCCAGTTATATTGATTCAAGAAATACTCTGATGATTCTTGGCGCGTTTGATCAAACTGTTCCGATAAAATTAGGAAGAAAATTGCGCGATCAAATTGGGGGTCCTCGAACAATTTTCCTTTTGGGAAACCATTATACCAGCTTGCTTTTTACAAGCATTCAACCACTCTTTCCTCCTCGCTGTATTGCTAATTGTATTTTGCCTTTTGATTATGTCGAAAGTGAGGCGTTGCTCTTTTACCACCGTGCTTTTAAAACAAGAGGTATAGTTCCGGCTTTAATTCCTTACCGTATTTTATCGATCCCTTTTGAGATTTTGGGGCGTGTATATGAAGGGATTTTTTATTAATAGATAATTTTAATTTTTTTGTGAATAAAAAATGGCGGGGCTTTCCAATATTGCCGGAAATGGTTTGTTTTTTTAAAAAACATTCAAAATTGTTATAGCCTGAAGCCTCGTTGGTTAAACAAATTCAGGTTCGATGTAAGTTGATGTGATGCCCGCCATAAAGCCCTCTTTTAAGAAATGTTTAATTGACGCCATGCCAGTTTCGCCCATGTCGCGCGTCATGTTATTAACGTACATTCCAACAAAAGTGTCTGCGTCTTGAATATCTAAGCCGCGGCCATAGGAGATTGCATACTCTAAGGCATTTCGCCTATTTGCGAGCGAATATTCAATGCTATCTTTTAACGCTTTGCCAACGGCTTGCATGCCTTCTTCTCCAAGACGCTTATGAACGACATTTACGCCAAGCGGTAGGAGTAGTTGGTGTTTTTTCCACCACCACTCTCCTAAATCTAAGATAGTTACTAATCCATCACGTTGATGAGTAATCTGGCCTTCGTGAATTATTAAGCCAGCATCAAATTCGCCTGTTTGTACAGCGCTAATAATTTTTTCAAAGAAAATCGGCGCAAGCCTTGCTTTAATACTCTTCTCCTTTAAATACAATTGAATTGCTAATGCTGCTGATGTAAGCCAGCCAGGAATTGCAATGGTTATCGAATTCCTTTGGAGGCACTCTTTATTTTCCGGCTTGGTTACGAGTCTAGGACCGTAGTTTTGTCCTGCCATTGAAGCGCCGGACTTTAAAATTGCGTACTGTCCATTTAATCCTGAAAAGGCATGTACAGAAAGCGCCGTAACATCTAACTCGCCATTAAGGGCTCGGTGATTCAGCGATTCGATGTCGCACAAATCATGGTCAAACTGGTAGCCCGGAACATTGACACCGCCTGACACAAGTCCATAGAACATAAAGGCATCATCAACATCTGGAGAGTGGAAAATAGTGATCTTTTTAGCCATCTAGGTGATTTTGTTTTTAACTCGTTTTAAAAGAAATTAGGGGTACTTTAACATGGTTGAGCGGTGTAATCGAGGTAGGCAATGGGCTCACGAAAGAAAAGATCGCTGGTGCCACCCTGTTTTATAAGGTTATTACCGGTTTATTTTGTTTGCTAAGTAATTGTATTATCTTGTTTTTTTTGTAAATTTCGACAAATTGATGATGAAAACATCTGATAGTGATGAAAGGTTTTTTTGTTTTAAGCTATTTATAAAAGCATTTATAAAAGAGGGTGGCACCAGTTTAGTTTTTCCCAAAACTGATGGTTGGTATTGATGGCGTGCCCTTGATTGTAAGATAAATAGGCTCGCCTTCTTTTAGACCAATATCTTCTAATTTGATTCCAAAAGCCTTTAGTAGCTGTTTGCTACCTTTAATTTGCAGATTTAGGTTTAAGTTTTTACGGCTGTAATCTTTGTGGCTACCAACAATAGAGCCGTTCATACTTAAATCTAAAAGAGGCGAGCGAAGATCTCCATTAATCTCTTTTATACCTTCCATAGCAAAGCGAAGATTAAGATTGATCTCTGCTCCTGAGAGAGGTGGCAAAGTAATTCTTTGCAAAAGAGGGGAAAGTTTGCCGATCAGATATCCTAAGGCCGGATTATAAAAAGCGAAATCAGCGACTCTGACTATTAATTGTCCATCTACTAAACTTTGTTTGTTGAAGTTGAGTTTGTTGGCAGTAAAGTCAAGTATTCCAGCCGTGATACCCAGCAGTTTTGAGTGCGGATGGGTTGTTAGATGCAAATTGCGAGCTGAGGCTGAGGCTATAAGAGAGTTATTGTTTTTTATTAAATCGACTTGATAATCAATCTCTCCGGCGTACGCCACAATTGTTCCGGTTATCAAAAGCTTACCTCTGATTAAATTTGCGATAGATAGCTTGCCGCTAAGGGTGTTGGCATCAAGTCCGAGTAGAAGATCCTTAAAAAAAAATGATAAAGAATTTATTCTAAAAGTGGTTGGAGAAAGCCGAGCAATTTTAAATTTGGCCTCAATTTGATTTTCTTTTAAATGTTTTATGATTTTTTTTTCGACTGATGGCTTGAGAATTTCAAGTAAGAGGTTTAGGAGCATTATTGGCAGAATAAGCCAGATTAAAATCCTCCAGAAAAAAACCTTGTTAAACTTCATTTTTTTACGCTCTTTAAGAATTTTCAGTGATTTTACGGATGCTTGTAACTTCCATGTCAACATCTAGCTTGTTATCAATGTTACGTCTTTTCAGTGAGAGGCTTTTTAAAATCATAGGTTTGGAACCAGTGGTGAGTTCTTTTAGAAACTCTACCAATTTATCTAATTCGACAGTAGTAAACTTAATGCTAAAACTTGTTTGTTCATAGCCGCCACCAAATGGAGTTGGGTCGCGATCTTTGATTAGAAAAGCGCCCGGCGCCAATCCTAGTTTAAGGCGGATCATGCTTTCAAGAAGAGTTAGAGCTCCTTCGGCGATCTCCACCTCCTGATACGCTTGTTCTATGGCTTTTTTCCGTTTTTTAAGAGCGTTGTTTTCGGCAATCATCATTGCCAAAGTGGCCATCTCCGCTTTGCGTTGTTCGAACAGGGTTGCGTTTGATAACAGCCGATTTTTTAATGGTTGATATATTAGGCCGTAAATCACAATCAGAGTTAAAACGATAGCGGCTAAGATAGTCAGCAACCGCTCGCGCATTGAAAGCTTGGCAAGCTGTTGGCTTACGCTCACTGATATCGCATTTATTTTTAACCTTACTCCCTGAGCCATATATTGAAACTAAATGGTCGCGATCCGGGTGTTGCTGAATATTCCGAAGAATCGCCTCGTTTAAAACGTTTGTAAACATCGGAGCGTCGCCGCAACTTTTTTTCTATCTCTTCAACCGCCGCATAATTAGTAGCAAATCCCTCTATTTCTACCTTATTATCTTTAATTTTAAGTGATGAAATCGTGTAATCTGGCGAAGTTGGAAAATCTTTTGATAGTTCGATCATTACATCAAGTATAGAGCTTTCAGTTGGGGAAGGTAAATCACCCAGTTCTTGTCGAAGCTTATAGTTTTCCGCTGATAGTAAATTCATTTCTTCGCCGTGCGGCAATGGTTTGCTCTGATCGTCAATAATGGAAGTGATTTTTTCTCTGGTTAGGGCGTTAAGCTTTGATATTCCGAATTTATAACTAAATAATTGCGCTAGAAAAAATAGCAAACAAGAAGCCGCTAAGATACAAGCGGCTGGAGCTATTTTCTTAGTGGCGGTTACTAATTCTTTCAGTGGTGGGCGATAGCGAAACTCTCCAACACGAAAATCAGACAGCGGCACACTCGGAGCGGTATCTATTGCGAAACGGCCGGCGAAAGCCGATGGCAGATAGAGTAGGGGCAATGATTCGGCTGAATTAGTTGTTTTTACAATATCATCGACCTTGAGATATTCAATATTTCTTCCTAAAAACTGTTGAAGCTCTCTAAATATGCTATTATTGCCAAGTAGATAACAGATTTCGATCTCCTGTTGATATCGTTTTTCGGCGGCGGCAATGGTGAGTTTTAAAAGAGGCATAATTTGTCGAGCTCGATCTGAGGATAGCGCAGTCGTCTCTTGATTAGCCGGATTAGAGTCGGCAATTACTTTTAACGCTTTATGGCTTCCTCCGAAATTAAGGCTTAATTGCAGACTCTCACCGTTGTCGTAAATAAAGAGCGAGTTTGGTTTAAAAAAATTAGGAGCAAAGTCTGCTAACGCTACCATTGAATCGGCGGTGATTATTGCAATCAACGGATGAATTTCAATTTCTCGGAAAAAATCAAGAGCCGCTTCTAATAATTTTTTAGAAATTAGACCAGCAAACACATCAAATTCTCCATTCAGTAAAGAACCTACCGTCCTGCCAGTTACGACGAACTCATTAATTTCAAATGGAAGAGAGTCTTGAACTTCTGGGACAAGGATTTTTTTTATTTTGTGTTTATCGCCAAAAGGGAGCTCTATATTGACTCCTAAAAAAGAGTCGCTAGGTAAAATCAATACTGAATTCGTCCAATCTGAGTTTAGTTTAGCAATTGTCTCCAAAATTGATTTTTTAGCTAAGTCTAAATTTGACCGGGCTTCAGGTAGCGGCTCTGAGTCCTGTTTTTGATCTTTTTGATTTTCCTCTTTGCTTCCGGAATCAAGGAGCAATTTACCAAGATTAATATCCAAGCTAAAGTTTCTCAGTACGGTTGTGGTGCTTGTTGTAACCTCGGAAAGCGCGATAAGCGTTCTGCTAGATGATATATCAACAACTAAAATTCTTTGCATATGATATCACTAATCTGACACATCTTGCACGAGTTTGAGAAGATAAAAAATAAAACAGCAAATAATCTCTTTCTTTGTTTGGTTAGAAGATATTTGTTGCTCCAACCGGCACTACTGTTTGAAACCTGCTTTGTTTGGCGTCGCTTGAAATTAAGGTAATATCAAATTCTATAAGGTCGGGTAGGATATTAGCGTTATTTCTAACACCCCAGTCACCAACCCATACTTTTTGAGCATTGTTAAAAAAACGAAACTTAAGATCTATTAAATTGTCCGCAATTGGGAAGATCATTATCCGCGAATAGGCTCGTGCCAAGTCCTGATCAAAAAGTTGGCTTGAAGTTGTGTTATCTATATCAACAAACGGTAGTTCTTCGCGGACCAAGGTCTTGACAGGAATTCCATCGGTTCGTTGGTTATTAGGATCAAAATCGATTCTGTAGGTAATCTGAACAATGCCAGCATTAGTTTCTTCGCCAGCTATATATTGTCCGGCTTCGCTTGCTATAAAACTAATAAAATGTTCACCACCTGTTACTCGAGGATTAAATCCTTGGGCATTGCCAACAAAGCAAGGCTTTAGTCCGGGAGCGTTAAATCCCGGAGGCACCATAATCTTTTTTGCTGGTAAGGCAAGTTGCAACTCTCGAGTTAAGCGTTTGATGACAACATTCGCGACAAAAGAAAGCTCACGGTCGTCATCGAGTATTTGCTTGGTTCTAACGAGCGAAGAAAAGAGCGAGTAAGCCGTCCCAAAAACAATCACCAAGATTGAAATTGCTAAAATAAGTTCAATTAGGGTAAAGCCAGCATATTTGAGGTGAATATCAATATTTTTTAAAGTATCTTTTATTTTCTTTCTCATACTAGTTACCGAACACTTCCTACATCATCCGCCGGAATATAATAAACGCCATTAAAAATTGGGTTAGTTAATTCCCAAGGGCGATAGAGAGTTAGGTCAATTCTTTTAAGAGCTCGTTCTCCAATTTTGGGCAGATCGATAAAAGATATTTCTAGCGTTACGTAAAAGTCGTTGTCGAGTTTGGCATTTGTTTGCTTGCTGGGAATTCGATCTGATAGATCAAATTGAAATTCGCTATCTGGCAGTAGTAAATTTTTAATCTCTTGATAACTCCCTTGGCGAGATCTAGATAGCGCTTCTGGATTAGTTTTTTTCTCGATTGCGCTAAGCAGGGTACGGGCGGCAAGCATTGCTATTTTCCCCTCTCTGTCGCGCAATGCTCTAGCTGTTGCCGACGATTGCAGGCCGAGCAAGGTAACGACTGAAATGCTAAGAATTAAAACTGCAAACACAATTTCAATTAGTGTAAAACCAATTTGCCTAGTGGTGAGGTTTTCATTGGTAGTTTTTTCTTTTTGTTGATTACTCTTGATTTCGAGATCCATAGGTCCAATTAAAATCACGGTATTCACGGTAAACCTTAGTAAGACCAGTAAATGGATTTACTAATATTGTCATAGGTCTTCCATCAACTCCGGTTAGATGAATTACTCCAAAGTCAGAGAATCCGCGAGGTGAAAATAACAGATATGGTTTAACACCTGTGTCTGGAGTTATCTTGCCTTGAAATGTTTGTATATCCAAAAAGCTCAGACCATCTGGCAGTTCTGTTGGTTCAGCCAGTGACGGCAAGGATGGGGGAGGGATCATCTCCTGATCTCGACCAAGATTTGGGCTTAAAAATGAAGCTAATTCTAATGTTAAATTGCCGGCGTCATTGGCAAGGGCGAGCAGTTGGGGATTAGACTGGAACGCCATCCAAGAATCGGCTTTAAGAGCGCCAACTTTATAAGAATTATTTTGAAGGTCAAATTCTATTATGTAAAATTCTTGATCGATAATGGCTTGTTGATGCAGTAAGACTAGGCTCTCTGTTAAGCGTCTAATAGCTCCATCTTGGCGGAGTCCGGAAAAAGCTTCGGTTCGTATTGCAACAAGTCCAATCGCGACTCCAATAATAATTAAAACCACGATCAGCTCAATTAAGGTAAAGCCAGTAGCGTGTTTAGTTTTTTTTATCATAGGCAAGTCAAAAATACTGCCTGTTAGTTCTGGGTGTTTTTTGTTGCTCTTTAAAAATTGAGATATGCTTTTTTTTAAAAAAAATAGTAGCGTCTGAAAAATATTAGGGACCGGTTATGCTAAAGTCCGCGTCAGTGCCACTTCCCCCTTCTCGACCATCAGCTCCAAGACTTTTAATCCTAAAATTTCTGCCACCTTCAATGGTGTAAATCATAGGGGTTCCCCAAGCGTCTTTAAGATCGTCGATTTGAGCAGATTGCACGCAAGGTCCGGTGGCATTTGGCGGGCACGTTACTAACGCTTCAAGATTTGGGGGTAGGGCGTTATTCATAAAACGATAGTTATTGATTGCTCCTTTTAGTTTTTCCATTTTAATCTGGGTAAGCTTCGCTTTGGCGCCCTCAGCAGTGCTAAATAAGCTGCTTGTTAAAAAGGCAATCAGTATTGAAAGAATGACTAGTACTACTATAATTTCAATTAGAGTTAAGCCGCCGGATCGTATGAACTTCTTCAGCGCATAGTTTTTTAACTCTTTTTTTCTGCTTGGTATATTTAAATTATTATTCTTCATAAGGGGAGATTATATCAAATAAAGGTTTTTTTGCGAAAGTAGCATATTTTTAATCTGCAAAACTTGAGGTATAAATGTAAATTCAATTTAGAGTGAAATCAGATCTTATTTTATTAAATTTAAAAACTTAGTTATTTTCTCGAGGTATAAATCTTGCTCCTCGTAATGTGGATTATGCGAGCTTTGTAGAAAGATTTCAACACCACTGCCAGTTGCGTTTTTGAGTAGTGAACAAAAATTCAAAGCTTGATCGGCTGAAACCTCATCATCAGCTCCGATAGTGACAAGAGATCGAGTCCTTACCAGAGGTAATAATTCTTTTAAATCAACTTTCGCCAACGAACCGGTTAAAACAAATTCAGATGGTCCCCACATTAGATTATAAACATAAGGAGAACTTTTGGCATTAGAACGAATCAGACCTAATGGTAAAGGATTTAGCTTGCAAAGATGTTTTTTTGCATAAAGAGAGTTCAGTTCAAAAAAATTTTGAACTGCTTGATGATCTCTTTTGTTCAAAAAACTTTTGATAATTTCTTCCGCTTGAGGATTGATGGTTTTGATCAATTCGAGGGTGTACTCTTGCCAAGCCGGCATGTCAATCGCCGGGCTAGCTAATACTAATCCTTTAAGTCCGGCAGGTTGCTGAGCAGCTAACATAAGCGCGAGGGCGGCTCCCCATGAATGGCCATATAAAACATAGCTATTAATTTTTAAGGTTGAAATTAATTCCTTTAATTCTCCCAAAAAACGCTCTTTATTGTAGAGCTCTGCCGATTCTGGCCTCTCAGACAGACCACTGCCTAATTGGTCATAAAGAACCACCGGCAATAGATCCTTTAGCTTTCCAAGCGGCTCTAAATAATCACAGCTAAAACCGGGACCACCATGAATGCAGATTAATGTCAACTGATCTTGCTTTTGTTTGCCATAAAATTTCGTAAAAATTTTTCCATCTGTTAGCTTGAGCAGTTTGCTTTCTGCTTCTGATACTGACGGGTTGTTATCGTTGATAATCATTTTTGTTCTTTTGTAATTTATCTTTCAATGCCGAATTCGACGCTGGCTCTTTGCGCTCCAAGAAGTTCACTGCGAGTGCGCGAGCTAAAGATTTGGCCAGAAGTAAATAATATGCGTGGACTCCAAGCATCTGAGCCATCTGGTCCATCTCTCATGGGGAAGGCCACGTCGAGCCGTAAAACTTGCCCGCCAGAAGAGCGCGGAAAACCTATTCTAAACCCAAATCCAATTGTTGAGTAAAATTGATCTGCAATCATATCGGCGAATGGATTGCGGCTTGCCGCACCGCCTTCGACAAAGAAAGCCCCTCCAAGGCTGATAAATTCTAAAACGTTATCAATTATATGGAATCGATCCTCTAGATTTAAAACCAGCCTTTTGTCCCCATCGAAAGTCCGCGCTTTGTAGCCGCGGAGACCAGTGTCTGCTCCTAAAGTAAATTGCTTATCACGAGTTATATCAAGACCATAATCAAAGGCGGCCGAAAAAGCCAAAGTATGTCTGCCAAGAAAAACTCCATAAGGTTTAAGTAGGCCAAGCACATTATAATATTTTAATTCGCCTCGCCAAAGTGAATCTTGAAACCCATCTTGATCGTACCAAGAGGAATAGCCGATCTCTCCCCGCAAAAAGGAATCATCAGAAAATTGCTCTCCTTGTCCGTAATTACCGAAGGCGACGACATTGTTTCCGAGAGAGCCGAGAAATTCAGGAGCTAAAATGGCGTTGATCGAATATTGCTCTCCAATGTTGTAGTCTTCCCAGCGATCGAAGCGATCAATATAGTTCATCGTTATATATTGTGGTTCGATAACTTCGTAGGCAAAAGTTGCTCCAGAAAAACGGCGATCGTTTGCAAGTCTACTTGGGTCATTGCTGACTTCATTAGGATCTAGTTTAAGATCCGCGTAATCTTCTCGGGTTGCTTTGGAAAATGTTTCTTCGCGAAAGGTGTAGCCAAAATACAATCTTCGGATGCGGCTCAAATCGGATGTGTTGGCGATCGAATAACGGGCTAAAAGTTCTGATCGTTTCTGTCGAAATATATATTCTTCGGTAGCCGCCGAAAAAAGCCTCCCAATCGTGTCGTAAAGGTTATATTGAAAATTCCAAGCGTGTTTTTCGACTAAAGTTCGGTACGGCCTTCCGATACTACTTAGGAAAATTTTTCCGTCGTTTCGGTTAAAATAACCTAGGGTCAGTTGGTTTTTGGTTCCCCAAAGCCGTGGATCGTCCCAAACGGCTTGTATTGATTGGCGCTGGTCGTCTTCGTTGTAGAGAAGTTCGAGCCTTTTCCCTAAACCCAGCAGATCGCTATCGGAAACGCCGGCTGATAATCTTTTTCTTCCTTGTCCGCTAGACCAAGTAAATTGTGGAACTATCGTCCACGTGTCTTGTACATAAACGTCGATATCAACAACGTCGCCATCAACTTGAGGTAGTAGGCTGACTCTTCTAAAAAATTTAAGACTGCGCAAGTTACGCTCGCTTTCGGAAAAGGCTAGGGCGCTAAAAGGTTGTCCTTCTTTAATGGTCATTTCAATCCGCACTACCTCTTCGCGGGTTTTGATTTTCAGCTTATTTAGGTGTTGGTAGATTGGGCGAGTGTCGTCTTCAAACATATCAACGATATGTATGCGAATAGAACGGATTATTTTCCCTTCAAGCGGTTTGTATTTTTCAAAATCTTGAGCCGATGTTTCTGGCAGGTATTTGGCGTTACGAGGAAAATTTTTAATGTTCCGTTGATCTTCTGCTCGTGAGATATTCGCCCCAAAAAATAGATAAATACATGTTGAATAAAGGAGAGTTCTCAATGTCAATAGAGAGATTTTCGCAACAGATTTTAGCAAGATTATAAACAAATTAAACTTCACTATATTTAAGGAATTTTTTATCACTTGGCATATTTACCAGTCTTGTAATTCAGATTATAGTTTAGAGAATCTACTCTCTTTTTTATGTTTTTAAAGATTTTATAAGCTCTCGGTTAAAACTAGCAAGTTAGCAGATGAATGGCGATTCGGCAAATGCAATTATTGCTTTATTTTAGATGATTTTTCGCAGATAGGTGAAACAAATTATTAGTCCCGCAAAAGCCTTGTTTTCTGGGAGAGTTTATCAGGATTCATTTAATCTTGTTAATCAGGTTAGTTCCGAACAAGAGGAGTTGGTTGCTGAATTCAATTATCAACTTGATAAATTTCTAGCGGCTAGAGAGCAGTTGTTTTTGGAATTTGATCGGCTTGGCGAGCAGTCAACTGAATATATCAATCAGCTTAAAGAGCTTGGCTTGTTCTCCTTGATTGTTCCTGAGGAATATGGAGGGCTATCTTTGGGAGCTAGGGCATATTCTCGGGTTGTCGCTCAAACATCTTATTATGACGCCGCAACTTCGTTAACTATTGGGGCTCACAGCTCGATAGGGATTAAAGCTTTGCTTCTTTTTGGCAATGAAGAGCAGAAGCGACGTTATCTTCCGCGACTAGCGACGGGTGAGCTAATAGCGGCTTTTTGTTTAACCGAAAGCGGCTCTGGCTCTGATGCCGCTTCGATCAAAACTAACGCTGAATTAAAAGGTGATGATTGGATTCTTAATGGAGAAAAGATTTGGATTACTAATGGTGGTATAGCTGATTTTTTTACAGTTTTTGCCCGTACTAATAGCGAAAGCGGCAGATTAAGCTGTTTTATGGTTGAGCGCTCCTTTGGTGGAGTCATGTCCGGCAAAAAAGAGGATAAAATGGGGATACGAGCTTCAAATACGACTACGGTTTCTTTCGAAAATGTCAAAGTTCCAAAGGAGAATTTAATAGGAGAAGTTGGTCAAGGGTTTAAAATAGCGATGGCTGTTTTAAATAACGGCCGCACTGGTTTAGGGGGCGGTTGTGTTGGTGGTATTAGGCGTTGTTTGGATCTGGCTGTTAATCATGCCAAGCAAAGAAGGCAATTTGGCAGGCCATTGATTGAATTTGAGTTAATAAATGAAAAAATCAACACTATTAAAAGATTGCATTTGGCGGCCGAAAGTGTTGTAGAGCTTGTTGGTGGTTTAATTGATAATCAAGCCGAAGACTACTCTGTTGAAGCGGCTATTAGCAAAGTGTTTAGCACCGAAGCCCTTTGGCGCGCCTCCTATGAGGCCTTACAGATAGCTGGCGGCAGTGGTTTTATGAAAGATTATATCTATGAAAAAATTACTCGAGATTCCCGTATTAATATGATATTTGAAGGAACTAACGAGATCTTAAGATTGTATATAGGATTAAACGCTTTTAAGGCGGTCGGAGCTAACCTTTCTAAAATGACTAGGAGGAGTTTTAAGGGGAATTTTGCCGGAGCTTTGGCAGTTTTATTTGAGCAACTCAGGATTTGGACTATTGGAGTTAATATTCCGGTGCGAACAGAAAATGAACATGAAGCAAGGCAAGCTAATTTATATTTAAATCCTCGAAGAAATTTAAAGCTTGCCACGAACATCTTGGTTAGAAAAGGGGAGCTTGCTACCATTAGATATGGCAAGAAATTAGTCGAAAAACAACTTCTGACGGCTGGAATGGCTGATGCGCTGATTAATTTGTTTGTAGCTTACTCGATTTACTTTAGAAAAACTCCTTTTAACGAGGAATACCAAACTTTAGCGGCTGAAGCTATCGTTAACTGCTGTCGAACGTCAATCTCGGTTCTGCAAGATTTATAAAAATAATTTTAAGTTTGCGCCTTAAAAGAGTGTTTGGTTTATGAAGAGCGCTTTTTTAAAAGCAATAAAAGTTCACTAGAATTCTAGTTCTAGTGAACTTTTGTATTTACGACGATTGAGCTTTTAAACAGCTTTGTCTAACACTTAGTGCGATTTCTTTATCTGTAAGATTTAGCGGGTTTTCGGGAGAGCTAAAATTCGTTCTGCTATGATGGCTCGTTGTATCTCGGAAGTCCCCGCCGCTATTGTTCGTCCTCGAGAATAAAGATAATTTGAGAGAGTAGAAGAGCAAAAAAGATCGCTTTTAACATCTCTTGCTAAATCTTTGCTCTCATTTTCAAGGGCAAAGGCAGTTAGGGTTTGAAAATTCTCGCTCCAAAGCAATTTGTCAAGCGATCCTTCCGCTCCTGGCTCTTTGCCTCCCGCGTAAGATCGGAGATGCTCAAAGGCTAAAGCTCTAACGGCGCAACTGTTTGCTATATGCTTTGCTAAGTTAGCTAGGGTATTGTATTCATTTTTGGCGGAAGTTTTTAACAGCAGTTCTCGTAAAATCGTTTCAGATTGGAGCTGTCTAGCAAAAGTTAAAATTACTCTCTCATGCATCAAAGTTGAAATGGCTATCTTCCATCCTTCGCCAATTTTGCCAACAACAGCATCTTGCTTGACTATTGTTTTATCGAAAAAAACCTCGTTAAACTCCTCTTCTCCAGTAATCTGACGAAGAGGGCGAATAGTGATGCCATTTGATTTCATTGGCAGAAGAAAATAAGTAAGACCTTTATGTTTGCTCTCTTCTTGTGATGTTCGCGCTAATAAAAAGCAATAATCGGCCGTTTGAGCAAAGCTAGTCCAAACTTTTTGACCGCTAATTTCAAAGTCTCCGTTTGAGAGTTGCTTAGCAAAGCACTTGATATTAGCCAGATCGCTGCCGGCGGATGGCTCGGAAAAGCCTTGACACCATATTTTGTTAGCTGAAAGAATGTTGGAGAGATATTTGTTTTGTTGCTCGCGAGAGCCGTGTTTTAAGAGAATCGGACCTACCATAGTCAGGCCAAAAAGCCCAACAAGTTGCGGCGCTCCGATTCTAACAAATTCTTCCTGCATAGCCGCCTCTTCGATCAGGCTAAGTCCCCTGCCCCCAAACTCTGTTGGCCAATGAACCCCGACAAAGCGAGCCGATGCGAGTTTACTTTGCCACTGGCGAGAAATCGACACGAAGTTTGAAAGATTGTTTAAGCTGGCTTGTGGCGCTGGTCCGTTTTGCTCATACCATTTACGAAACTCCGCCACTAAATTGGCGCTTTTCTCCGATGAAGCGATTTTAATCATCAACAAAGCTAAAAAATTATGCTACGAAAAATAATCTTATTATTATGACAAGTAAAGTCAAGGCGTAAAATGTCTCAACAATTATTAGTTATTTAAATTAGCGAGCCAGTTTGAATATTTCTGGCGGCGTCTTCGTCTAAATACCAATATACATTTTCTTTCCCCTTTAACGCCAAAGCCGGAAAATTTAGCATGTCTTCTTCGGTTATTGTGTTTCTAGTTGTAAAAAGCCTTTGAACAACCTCTTTTTTTCTTTCGCCATTTATCAAAACAAAAACCTTTTCGCTATTCAATATTACTTTTGGAGTCAAAGTTAGCCGAGGCGCTTTGTAGGTTGAAATTAAGTTTAAATCGTCAACCAGCCAGATCAAATCGCTTGCTCCGCGCCTTTTAGTTGGGACAGCAAGTAATCTTTGCTCTCCGGGAAATACTGAAGCAAAGTGGCCATCTTCCCCAACTCCGAGCAGTACTAATGATAACTTCGCCATTGATCCATTTTGAATCGATAAATGACCTTCAAGTTTATCGTTGTAATCTTTAGCGGCTTCAATAAGCGGGAGATTAAGATCGACTAAAAGCTGGTTTTCAGCTTTAATTTGCAAAGGTAAAAATAGATTATTAAGCGCCAGATTTTTTAAACTCTCGGGATGACCGTTTTCAACTAATCGTTCATCAGCCAGAAGAAAAGTTACCTTTTGCCAATCTAGCGAATCTTTCTCCCGCTGAACCAGTTTTTGGTATATTGCGATTGGAGTAGATCCGCCGGAAAGAGCTAAAGTTGCCCTGCCGTTTTGATGGATGGTGCTAGATAACTGTTTTGCTATTAGCCAAGCGCATTTTTGAGGGTACTCAGTGGATGGAAAGATAGCAATCTTGTTTTTTAAAAGATCGTTATTTTCTATATCTTCCTCCAATCAATCAAAAAATACTTTACAATTCTCGCCAACTGCGACCACTCTCTTGAATTAAGAGGTCGGCTTCCTTTGGTCCCCACCCTCCGGCGGCGTATTCGACGAGTGGAGAACCCCCACCGCTTCGCCACTGATCTATGATTGGATCTATAATACGCCACGCCTCTTCGATTTCGTCGTTTCTTATAAAAAGAGATGGATCCGATTTAAAAACATCCAGCATTAAGCGCTCATAAGCATCGAGCGAAACAGCTTTAAAAGATTCATAATTAAAGTTCATTTCAACAGGATTTAAACGAAAACCGGGACCGGGAGGTTTTGAAGAGATTTTCACTGATAGCGACTCACTCGGTTGCACCTGAATTGACAACACGTTTTGTTCTAAATCGTTTAAACCACGCCCCCTAAAAAGCGAGAGCGGCGGTTTTTTAAAAAACACCGCCAGTTCGGTTATACGTTTGGCGAGCCTTTTGCCATTTCTGATGTAAATCGGCACTCCGCACCAACGCCAATTTTCTATCTCAAGTTTGAGTGCGACAAAAGTCTCGGTAAACGATGAGCCTGAGATGCCTTCTTCTTGGAGATAGCCCACGACAGGCTCTCCTTTGGCAACTCCCGACCCATAACGTCCTCTGACGATTGTTTTTTCTATCTCTTCGGCGCTCAGTCTTTTGATGCTTTTTAAAACTTTTACTTTTTCGTTGCGAATGGCATCGGCATCGTTGAGCGCGTAAGGAGGCTCAAAGCACAGCAAAGACAACATTTGCAAGATATGATTTTGTACCATGTCGCGCAACATACCGGTTTGATCGAAGTAGACTGAGCGAGAACCTACACCTACGTCCTCGCAAACCGAAATTTGAATGTGATCAACATAGCGGTTGTTCCAGAGAGGCTCAAAAATGCTGTTCGCGAAACGAAAAGCCAAGATGTTTTGAACAGTTTCTTTTCCTAAATAGTGATCAATTCGAAAGATCTGTTTTTCTTTGAAACTGCTTCGCAGAGCGTTGTTGAGTTCAAGGGCCGACTCTAGATTGTGGCCGAATGGCTTTTCAATCACCAACACAGTTGATTGCGAAGTATCTTGCGGATCGGCGATTAAGCCAGCGGACTTAAGGTTGCTAGCGATAATCGCAAAGTGTTCCGGAGATGTTGCTAGGTAAAAGATAAAATTTAACCTTTCGCCATCGCGAGCAATCTGTGAAGCTCTAAGCTTTTGAGCAAGAGTTAAAAAATCCTCCGGGTTATCTGCATTTAATGGATGATAGGCAAGTTTGGCGGCGAACCGTTCCCATACTTTTAGATCTAATCCGGAACGAGAAAATTCGCTTAGCGCCGGCTTAAGCCTTTCCGCAAAGGCTTGATCGCTAAGTTTAGTGCGGGCCGCGCCAACGACTAAAAAATCTTCCTTTAAATAACCATCTTTGTAAAGATTGTACAGACCGGGAATAAGCCTTCGCTTTGTTAGATCTCCGGTAGCTCCAAAGATAACCAAAATTGTTGGCGGGAGTTTTTGGCGAGCGCTAGACATAAGATATGAAGTCTCTTAAAAACATCTTATTGTTTATTGATTTTATCTCCGATTGCCGCGACCAATTGATCGTAGCTCTCAGCAAATATTTTGATCCCATTACTTTCGAGATCCGCAAATAACGAAACTTGATCTATGCCTGCGTTTGTTAGAGTGTTAATCAGAGACTCTGCCTCGGCAAAATCAGGATCAGTCCGATTGATTGTATTGGGATCAGCTGCTATTAGTTCGCTTAAAGTTTGCGAAGGAAGAGTGTTAACTGTCTCAGGTAGGGCTAGCGCCTTTAAATAAAAAAGCGGCGATAACTTTGGGCTTTTAACGCTAGTGCTTGCCCAAAGTGCTCTTTGCGGGCGGAGTCCAGCGGCTTTTAATCTCTGAAAGCGAATTTCATCATGAAATAATTCAAGATATTTTTTATAAGCGAACAACGAATTGGAGATCCCCACCCTAAATGTTTCGGCTAATTTGCCAATGCTTTCAAGGTTGGTAGCTAATTTTTCGATTTGTGAGTCAACTCGCGAAACAAAAAAACTCGCCACCGATCCGAGCTGGCTTAGATCACCGCCCGCTGAAGCGAATTTTTCAGCTCCATCAAGAAAAGCGCGCGCGACTTCTTGATATCTATTGGGCGCAAAAATCAAGGTAACATTCACGTTAATGCCGAGAGCTAAAGTTTGAGAAATCGCGCTTAAACCTTCTTTGGTGGCTGGAATTTTAATCATTAGATTCGGTTTTGACACCTTTTGCCAGAGTCTTTTGGCGCATTCAACCGTTCCTTGGGTGTCGTAAGCAAATTTTGGCGGCACTTCAAGGCTGACATAACCATCTTTTTTAAAGGTGCTGTTGTAAAGCGGCAAAAACGCTTCGCAAGCCTGACGAACATCATCAACCATTAAAACCTCGGCGATCTGTTCGGCGGAGAGAGTTGGGTTTATCTTGAGTTCTTCGTTGATCAATTTATCATAAGAGGTTGATCCGGCAATGGCATTTTTAAATATGGTTGGATTGCTTGTGATGCCGCTAACTCCAGCTTCTATTAGGCGAACAAGCTCTCCGCTTGTGATAAGGTCGCGGCTTAGATTATCAAGCCAAATTGATTGGCCAATTTGAGATAGTTTATTTAAAGTTTCAACCATAAAGGTATCTACAAAGTAAAGTAGGAGAAAATCTTATAAGAATGAAAAAAAATATAATAGTACTACATTGAAGGTTATTTTTGGTAGAGAGCTGTTTTTGAGAACTTTTAAGATAAATATCTAAATTAATTAAAAGGTTTTTTATAAAAAGGATTAAATCTCAGTATTTTTTGAATATTTGCCGATATAAATTTATCTGTTAGAATCCTGCCCTAATCTAGGCAAAATACTTAGTTTTTCTAGGGTAATAGTACTTTTTTATCTATGTACAGATCTATCTCTCAAAATTTCGGCTTTACTCTGATTGAGCTTTTAATGGTGGTAATTATTATTGGAATTTTAAGCGCTACTGCCTACTCTAATTTTATGAAATTTAGAATCTCCGCTAGGAACGCCGTCGCCATTAGTAATGTTAGAAACGCCGCGACGGCGCAGGAGAGTTATTACGCTACTAACGAAGAGTATTGCCCAACAATCTTGGGACTTGCAAATTTTGGGTACATTGTCGATCCGAAAATTGATATTGAAAGTCGTGTTAGTCCCACTTCATTGGGTCAGATTTATATTTTATCGGGGATTCATAAAGGCGCTAGAAATGGCAATAGGCATAATTGGAGCATGAGTACAGGAGATTATCACTGTTACGCTTTTAACTCCCTTGTGTCTGGGGCTATAGTTAGTATGCCAAAGCTTACACAACGTTGCGCTGACTTTTAAAATTAAACCGCACAACTTTCGGTGGTAAAAAGATTTGCAAATTACGAGCCCGCTTGGCATTTTTCAAAAAGCTCCTATCGCGTTAGAGATAAAGCGTTTTTAATAATCTCTTCCTGTTCTAATTGAAAGTATTTATACGAGCCGCCAGCTGGAGCCGGATAAGGTGAGCGGCCAACATAGGTAAATTTCTCTCCGAAAATATCTTCCAATTTTGGAGCGATATATGTCCAAGCGCCCATATTGGCAGGCTCTTCTTGAAGAAAGACAAAGTGGGAGATTTTTGTCGGTAAATTTTTGGCGATCTGTTTTATTTTTTCCTCCGGCCAAGGATACAACTCTTCTATCCGCAGAACATTGAAATTGAAATTCCCCATTTTTTTAGCAGTATTTAATAGCTCGAAATAAACTTTTCCAAAAGTGACTATTAAAGAGGCGCTCTTTTTTTCGTTGCCGACTAAATTGAATAGCACCTGCTGGAAATTGCCGCTTATTATCTCCGTCAATTTAGAACTTGACTCGGGAGCCCGCAACATGCTTTTCGGAGTCATCACAATTAGCGGTCTAGAGATGTTAATATGCGCTTGAGTTCTTAAAAGATGAAAATACTGCGCCGCGGTCGTCGGATAAGCGACTCTAAAATTGTTTTGAGCCGTTAACTGCAAAAATCGTTCGAGGCGGGCGCTTGAATGTTCTGACCCCTGCCCTTCATAGCCATGCGGCAGTAGTAACGTTAGGCGCGACTCCTGATTCCATTTCCAATATCCTCCGGCTATGTATTGATCAATGATAACCTGAGCTCCGTTGGCGAAATCTCCAAACTGCGCTTCCCATAAAACAAGCGCTTGTTTAATTGCCGCCGCCGAGTAACCGTATTCAAAACCCATCACGGCCTCTTCTGAGAGAACCGAATTGTAAACTTCAAAGCGCGCTTTGGTTGACTTGGCAAGTTCAGCAAGCGGAGAAAATCTCTCGCCGTTTTCGTAATCAACATATTCAAGGTGGCGTTGGCTAAATGTGCCGCGCGCCGAGTCTTGGCCATTAAGCCTAACGTTGATGCCATCGGAAAGTATACTTCCGAAAGCTAAAGCTTCGGCAAAAGCCCAGTCAATCAGATTGTCCGCAATAATCGTTTGACCACGTTTTTCTATAAATTGTTTAATTTTAGGGTGCGGTTTAAAAGCGCCGGGAAGCGTTGAAAGCGCTTCGATGATTTCTTTCACCCTTTCTTTTGAGATGTTAGGAGGAGGTGTCTGAATAAAGCTTGATTCTTTACTGAGAGGCTCAGATTGCCTAATTACTGGTACTGGTAGAGCTTCGATTTTGTTTTCTTTTTGTTTAATTTTTTCGGACGCAGAGATAAGATTTTGCCGAAAACTTGCTCTGGCGGTTTCGATTGCGTTGTCTTTTAATAAAAGTTTTTCTTTGATCTGGTTAAAATAAATTTCCGACAATCTTTTTTTATTTTTTAGTTCGGCGTAAATTACCGGCTGGGTGAAGGTTGGATCATCGCCTTCATTGTGGCCATATTTTCTATAACCGATTAAATCTATAACAACGTCTTTTCCAAAACGGGCTCTGTAATTCGCTGCGAATTTTGCGGCCCAAAGAGATGCCCCTAAATCTTCCGAGTTAACCCTGAGGATTGGAGCGTTGATCATTTTTGCTATATCTGATGAATAACGGGAGGAGCGCGCTTCGGCTGCCTCGGCGGTAAAGCCAAGCTGATTATTGATTATGACGTGAATTGTTCCGCCAACCTGATTGGCTCTGACCTTTGAAAATTGCAATGTTTCGGCGACTATTCCTTGGCCGGCGAAAGCGGCATCGCCATGAATTAATAATGGGACTACTTTATTTCGCTGGCTATTATACCTCAAGTCTTGGAGTGCCCTAACATATCCAATTACAACCGGGTTAATTGATTCAAGATGAGATGGATTAGGAAGTAAATTAACTTTAATATTTAATTTATTAAGCTCGCCCACGTAACCTATATGATATTTTACGTCGCCCCCACCCTTTCGCGCGGCGTTAGTCTGATCTTCAAACTCGGCAAAAATTTTTTCTATCGGCATTTCAAAGGCATTCGCCAGCAAATTAATTCTGCCACGGTGCGCCATCCCTATGATAATTTCGGCGGCATTGAGATCAGTTAGCTCGTCTATTAGCTCTTTGATCAGTGGGAGCAAAGAGTCGGAACCTTCAAGCGAAAATCTTTTTGCTCCAAGATAGCTTTTGTGAAGAAAATCTTCCAAGCCTTCTGAAGCTATAAGATCATTTAAAACAGCTATTTCTTTTCCTTTTAGAGCGGACTCAAAATCGCCTTGAGCGTTTTCAGCTTGGTTTATAATCCACTCTCTTTCGGCGGGGTTATCGATCTGCGCGAACTCAAAGCTAATAGTACTACAATAACTTTTTTGAAGTTTTTCTAGATAAGTAGCTGCATTTTCTCCATCGCCCAGATCTATTTTGAATAGCTGTTGGTTGTTTAATCCGTAATAATCGGGGTTAAGCAATCTGAAATCTGGATCGTTAACGGCAACTGCCTGTATTGAGCTGATTGGATTGACATTTGCCCGTAAGTGTCCAAAGGAGCGATAAGCGTTAAACAGCTCCTGTAAGGCTAAAAGTTTTTTTGGCTCAATAGCCGTGTGAGAGGTTTTTAAGTTGGCTAATGACGAGTCTTCGATTGTGGCAGAGGTGGCCTTTGAAGCAACACCGTTTTTGAAAAAATCTGCTTGATTGTGTCTGGCTGTCTGCCAAGCGCCGGTATTGAAATCTTTGTTTGTGAATTTGGATTGTTTTTGAAGCTCGCTGAGCGATAGGGTCCCATTGGCTTCGGCGATGATTTTAAAAAAATCTGCCCATTGCCGGTCGACATTATTTGGATTCTTAAGATAAGCTTGGTAACTTTCTAAGAGAAAACCGGCGTTTTCTCCAAAATTTAAAAATAACTTCTCATAATCTCTTTCTTTCATGGTTTTTAATGGTTTAGCGGCTAACTCCTTATGATTTAGATGCTTATATCGACTAGTTTTGCTCTACATACAAACAAAGGAGAGAAAGATTTATTATCGCTACTTATATCTTTTTTTAAAAGAGTACGATTTAACCTCCGGCTATTTTCCAACCTGTTTAGCCAAAGTTTATTTTAATAGATTTTTAAGCAAACTTGAAGGGGTGGTTTGTTTCAAGGTTACTCTTTAACAAAGGAGATTTTTTTGATTTTATTATCTTGCGATCCGATTTGCAAAGCGATTTTTGAGTCTAACTCTAAACAACTAAGTTTGTTCCCATAGACAAGCCCTGTATCTATACCTATCTTATATGGAAGATCAAAAAAAATATCTTCAAACGGCGTATGACCAAAGACAATGGTTTTACCGAAATCATGTTGGTAAGGAATAAAACTATCTCGTACCCATAAAAGATCGTTTAATAGCTGATTCTCCGGATTGCGCGCTGGATCTAAGCCAGCGTGAACGAAGAGATAATCTCCGCACTCTATTCCTGTTTCCAGCTCTTTGAAAAAATTTAAGTGATGAAATGGCAGTCGATCTCGCCCAAGGGGTCCGGGTTCAAAAATTGAGATGCCGTAACTTTTAAGTGTCGCATCTCCATCGTTATCAATATAAAACTCTCCTAAGCCTCCTCCAAGGCCGAGATAATCAAGAAACATATCTTCGTGATTGCCCCGTAAAAAGATCGCGTTGGGGTAACTCAGTTTAAAGTTAATAAGCGTTTCAACTGTTTCTTTAACGGCCGGGCCGCGATCTATATAATCACCGATAAAAACAACCAGATCCTCTTTTCCTAGGTTTTCTAAGGTTACCAATCCCTCTAATAAAATTTCTAACTCACGAACGCAGCCGTGAATGTCGCCGATCGCAAAAATTCTTCCGCTTTGAGGAAGGGAAATTTTTCTAAAATAATTTGAATTGAACATAATTAAACTCTAAGCATTTTAATCGAGCTTGCTTAAAGTGAACACTTGGAATTTATTTATACTTTAGATGTAGCGGTTATCAGGGCTAAAATAGAAGAAGTTGCAAAAACAGTTAAGCTACCCGGTTTCGTATAGATTACGAGCAAGAAAGTTGGCTTTCTAGAGCTGTTTTTTTATCTCGCTGATTATAGCTTGAGATATTCTATCATCGCCGATCAATCCTACTTTAACCGCTACCCATGTTTGAGAGTCGGCAATTTTCTTTAAGCTGATTTCAATCTGCTTATTATTAGCGTCGCGCGCGGTAATTCTTGCCGAAAGAGCGTCGCTTTTAGCCGTTAGATCTGAAAATTGCAGATTTTCACAAGCTGTTTGTGAAGCATTAACAACATCTTGAAAACTCGCGTTAAGCTGTTCTTCAAATTGTCCCCTAACATAACCAACTGTTTTCTCTGTGCCACTACGAAGAGAGGAGCAGTTAGAAAAGAGAGATAAAGATGAGAGTACAATAAAAGTGATATAAACTAATTGCATTTTCGATAGTTTTCTCATAAATATTTAGAATTAGAGTTGATAAGTAAAAAATTATTTGAAAATCAAGCTCAATATCTGTTAGGCTTTAACCTAATTATTTTAGCTTAATTGCTCCTGAAATAAAAGATCAATCTGGAGCTTGTTTGGCTAATATAACTTGCCTCTTGTTTTGCTTTAGTTTTTCTGGCGGAACTTTTAGTAAATGAAAATTTATGAGTTTAAATAACCAAGAGCAGAGTTTGAGCTAAAGCATATTAAATTAAACGCCACCTCTAAAAAATCTGAATTTATGGAATCGAAAGCAGTTCACACTGATCATAAAGAGAGAGGAAATTCGCCTTTAGCTGGCAACTTGGCGTTGAGATCTCCTCCTCATTCGGTTGAGGCGGAAGAAGCTGTTTTGGGTGGCATTTTATTGGATAATCAAGCAATCAATTCGGCGATTGACATATTAACTCCGGAAGATTTCTACCGTAGCGCCAATAAGGCTATTTTTAGCGCAATGAGAGATCTTACTTTGCAAAATCAGCCGATTGATCCTGTGACCTTATCTGACAAGCTTAAGCTAACTAATTTACTTGATGAATCTGGCGGGATTGATAACTTAGCACGCTTGGCGGCTTCGGTGCCGAGTTCGGCAAATGTCGGTTATTATGCTAAATTAGTTAAAGGAATGTCATTGCGCCGCCGCGTTATTCACGCCGCCAGCGAAATTATCAATGAGTCTTTTGGATTAGATTATGCGGTTGAAGATTTTATTGATTCGGTCGAGCAGAAAATTTTGCAAATTATAGATCTGCGCCTTGATAAGCAGTTTTATCAAATTAGCGATATTGTTCAGGACTCTATTCGGGAAATTGAAGAGCGGTGTAAAAATAAAGATAGCATTACCGGAGTGGCAAGTGGTTTTGTGAAACTTGATGAAATTACAGCTGGTTTTCAAAAATCTGATCTGATTATTATTGCCGCCAGACCTTCGATGGGGAAAACCTCTTTGGCGTTGAACATTGCCGCTAATGCCGCCTTAAAATCAGATCAAGCGGTTGCTTTATTTTCACTTGAAATGTCTAAAGAGCAGATGACTGCTCGAATTTTATCAAGTGAGGCGAGAATTAACACCGCAAAATTAAGAACGGGAGCGCTTGAGGAGGGAGATTTTCCTCGCCTTGTGAGCGCCGCCGGCAAGGTTACTGATGCCAAGATATTTATTGATGATACTCCGGCGATCACGGTTACCGAGCTTCGCGCTAAAGCTCGCAGGTTGCATCGTGAGCATCAGATCGGCTTGGTAATTATTGATTATTTGCAACTGATGCGTAGTCCGGCTTATTCAGATTCCAGGGAGCAAGAGATTGCCGATATCTCGCGATCTTTAAAAGCACTTGCCAAAGAGCTTAGAGTGCCGGTAGTTGCTCTTTCTCAGCTTAATCGTTCAGTAGAAAGCAGATCGGATAAACGGCCGGTTATGTCTGATCTGAGAGAATCTGGAGCGATTGAACAGGATGCAGATCTTATTATGTTTATCTATCGGGATGAGGTATATAACCCTGAAACAACCCCAGATAAAGGTGTAGCCGAATTGATTATCTCAAAGCAACGCACGGGACCCACGGGTATTGTTAGAGTTGCTTACATACCTGAATTTACTAAATTTGATAACTTGGATTCAAACGATTATTCAGAGCAACTTTTTGGAACAGAAACTTCAATGGAAAACAGAGCTTTAGATCAAGAGGTTTTTGATCAAAATCATTCTGAAAGTGGTCAAAATTATGGCGCCGGGCAAGGAGCGATAGAGAAATTTTAGGTTTGTATTTTGTATAACCAATTCTTGTTATAGAATATTCCCAAAAAATGTTGAAAGAAAAGATAGTTTTTGCGCGGGAATTTTTTGAAGAGTTTCAAACTACGGGAGCGTTTTTTCCAACTTCACAACGTGCGGCTAAGGCTCTTAGCCGTCCTTTGATTGAGCGTCAATCTGATGATTCTTTATCGATTTTAGAGCTTGGTCCGGGAACAGGCTCTGTAACAGTTGAAATTCTTAAGTTGATACGCCCGAAGGATAAACTAGCAATCTGCGAAATTAATCCAGAGTTTATGGGATTTCTTAAAAAAAGAATTCAAAATAACGCAAACTATCTGAGAAATATCAATAATATCTCTTTTTATCAGTGCCCGATGCAAAATTTGCCTGAAGATCAAAAGTTTGACATTGTTATCTGTGCCCTGCCTTTTTTGAATTTTGATTTAGATACTGTAACCGAGATTTTCGCAAAGCTCAAAAAACTAGCGAACCCGAAAGGGATAATGACCTATTATCAATATATCGGACTTAAAAAATTTGGGAAAATTATGCGCTCCTCCGTTGGGCGCCAACAGCTAAGAGATGTATCTAAATATTTTGAAGATGTTGTACATAAAGCAAATTTGGGTTGTACCCAAGTTTGGTTTAATTTATTACCGATTAACGTTTATACTCTGCGACTGTCCGAGCTTTAAACTCTAATTTCGCCAGAATGAAGTAATAAGCGAGTCAAAAAGGGAGTTTATCTAGAAGATTAGAGTAACCCCAATGAGCAATTTTTTGGTAATTAGTTCTCCGTGAAAAGTTATTAGAAAGCTGGAGAGGAGTTGAGAAAAGAGGTAAAAGGCAATCGGATATAACGCAAGCAAGTAGTAGGAATTATAGTATAAAACCTTGCAAAAGTAATGAAGCCCAAAGAGCCCGAAACGTCAACAGCTCTCTTCTTGAAACAAAAATTACCCTTTTTCACGGATAATTATTTATCCCAAACTAACCTGTTGCAGAGAAAAGTCGCCGATAAGTCCTCCTAGTATACGTTGAAACAGATCTTTTATGTTTTGATGATAATCGGTCACATAAAACATGCGTCGGGCGTTCTTTAGTAATTGAGTTTCAGGAAGGCGAGCTTTTAAAATTTGCGCGGCTTCTGTCGAAGCATCCGCAAATAAGGCGCCTTGAAAGTAATTTTGAAGTTCATCTTTTATGAGAGGATAATGAGTGCAACAGAGACAGACGATTTCAGGCGCAATCTCTTTTAGCTTATGGCAATGAGTTTCTATAATAAGTCTAGCAAGCTCTCCTTCCCAAATCCCCTCCTCTATTAGCGGCACAAAAAGAGGACAAGCCGCCTCGCAAACATCAATAGTTGGATAGAGATCTTTTAGTTTCTTTTGATAAACTCCTGAATTAATAGTTGCCTTAGTGCCTAGAAGTGCGATTTTTTTCGGGAAATTGTTTAGGCGCTGGATTTTATTTGATAGATCGGCAAGTAATATTTCAGAAGCGTCAATTATTGGGAAGGCCAAGCGAGATCGATTGACGACTGAAAACCCAATAGTTGATACGGTATGGCAGGCTACTACGACGGCGGCAACACTATGTTTTTGAAAAAAATCAAAGGCTTGTTTGGTAAATAGCGAAATTATCTGAGCGCCTTTTGTGCCGTAAGGCAAACGAGCAGTATCGCCTAAATAAATTATGTTAGCATTAGGCATTGCTTGTATAATGCTCTTAGCCAGAGTTAGTCCGCCTAAACCACTATCAAAAATTCCTATCGAACCGGCTTTATTCTGAATAGCGTCACTAATCATTTTGAATAAATCTTTTGAAAGCCTAAAGAAAAATCAGCATTTAGTTATTTTGCCGCGTCTCTAATTTTTCAATTACCGGGTTTAATAGATCAACTTGCTCCGGGTATTGAGAGGTAAGTTTTTTGAGAAGTTCCAAAGCTTTTTTCAATTCAGCTGAATTGGCGGCAAATTCAGCGTAACTAAAGGCCGCTGGTAGTGCCACATATTTGCCCGCCTCGGCCAACTTAAAAATCTCCTCTTTGGCGGCTGCTAATTGCGAGGTGTTATTGTTTTTTGTCGCCAAAGTTAATAACTGTTTTGTTTTAATCAAAGCCGCGATCTCGGACAAGAAACGTTGGTTATTATTGAGCTCTTGCTCTTGCCAACGAGTAGCAAGTGTGAGCAGAGCTTCGTTATTTTGATTAGGTTGTTCATTAAACTCTTGGGCAACTGCTTCAATAATAGTCGCAAGTTGATTATATGGTTCTCTGGAAAGCGAAAGTGTGCGAGCGATCTCATGAAACTTCTCTCTTTCTTCATTTATTTTGACGGTTAGCTTCTCATATTCTTTTTCTTTTTCGGCATTATCATTTTTTAAAGTTAGGTGTTCTTTTTGGTTTTTTAAATCCTTAATCTGAATATGGAGCGCTTCAAGTTGATCTAGCTGATTAAGAGTTGTTGCTAATAGATCGCCGGCTCTTTTATTTGCTTCGTGCTGGCTTGAGACATATCCTTGGTATATTAGGTAGATAATAACTAGAGATAAGATAAACCAACTTAAAAGACGCCAATTTCTCGAGAACCAATCAGCGATCGGATCGTTTAATTCATTCTTAATAGCAGTCTCGGTAACTGAGAGTGTATTGTTTTTTTTATCCCGATCATTAGCTTTAATTACTTTTGAGATATTAGTATTTGACATAGATAGCTTATTGTTTAATTGCCATTGGAAAAAGATATGGCAAAACAAAGTATCTGTCAAATTTTTGTATTTTAGTATTTTGCGGTAGCTGTAGGTCAGGTAAAAGCCACTCAAAAAAACTTAGCGATATTAAAAAAAAATTATTTTAGATATGAAAGAGTTTTTTTTAAACTTTATATTTAAAATCATCTGGATCTAGATCGGCTAATATCTCTTTCCACTGCTCTTTCGTGATATTTGAGAGATCATCTGGTCCTTGTTGAGAGCTGGTTCCCTCATCTGTCGAGCTGGTAGGGTCGCTGTTATTTTTATCTGTACCGCTTTGAGAATCCGTTACTTTTGATCTATTTTTTTCTAACTCGCTAGCTGTATTTTTTGCAGATTCAATCACCTCTTCAACTACAAAAATGGGCGCTGATTCTCTTAGAGCGATCGCTATCGCGTCGCTAGGTCTTGTATCTAGAACCATAACTTTATCACCAGCTAGTAAAACCATTTCAGCGAAATATGTCGATCCCTTAAGAGATGTAATAACGATTCTTTCAACCCTGACACCAAGCTCTAAAAAAATAGAGTGCATTAAATCATGGGTTAAAGGTCTGCCAACATTTAGCTGTTTTATGGCTGCCGCTATAGCGGTTGCCTCGGCTACGCCGATCCAAACCGGCAGAATTTTATCACCTGCTTCATTCCGCAATATAACTACTGGAGCTTGGGTCAATGGATCAACGACCAAACCGCCGACAAACATCTCTAAAGCGGTGTCAGTTGACATTTGGTTGTTAATAATAAGCTAAAGTTAAGCGGAAAATAGAGATCTTCCATATATAATTATTTTACCAGAGGTGTTAAATTCGAGCAACATAAATCTCTGTAGGCTTTTCAATAACGAAGAATAAGAAATTTATTTGCTCAATATTTTAGGCGCGCAGAGAGCGTAGTTGCCGCTAGCAGCATAGAAAGATTAAAGATAATTTATTAAATAGACAATTCGCCGCGCAGAGTGTGTTTGGCTTTTGAGTTAATCTTCACCATTACCAAATCTCCCTTTTTAAGATTTGGATAGCTTTTTTCAAAATTTACCAAGGTATTTTGCGAAGTTCTGCCACATAATTTATCTGATTCCGATTTTGAGTGGCCATCAATCAACACCTCATGACAATTACCAACGTAACTTTCTAGCTTTTGAGAGGTTAATTTATCTTGCAATTTTTGGAGTCGGTATAAACGGTCAAGTTTTTCATTTTGCGGGATTTGATTAGGCAGGAATTCAGCCGGAGTTCCCGGGCGAGGTGAAAACATAAAGGAAAAACTTGATTCAAAACCGACAATTTGCATAACAGACAAGGTTTCCTCTAAATCTTTTTCGGTTTCGCCGGGAAATCCGACGATAATATCAGTGGTAATTGCCATATCTGGTACGCGTGTTTTCAGTTTCTCGATAATTTGCAAATAACGCTCTTTACGATAATTTCGATTCATAGCCTTCAAAATCGCATTACTGCCAGATTGCAAAGGCATGTGAATATGGCGGCAAACCTTTGGATTGCTAGCCGCTAACTCTATAAAATCATCTCGCACTTCAGCCGGATGAGGGCTGGTAAAACGAATTCGCTTTAAGCCGTCAAGTTGCGATAAGCGTTCAACTAACTGGGCAAATTTGACGCGCGGCGTAAGATCGAGTCCATAAGAATTTACAGTCTGTCCAAGTAGAACAACTTCTTTTGCTCCTCTTTGTAGGGCGATTTTTACTTCGCGCTCGATCTCTTCATAAGGGCGAGACACCTCGCGACCTCTAGTGGTTGGAACTATGCAATAGGTGCAATTTTTATTGCAACCCCTGCTGATTGCGATAAAAACCGAAACTCGATCACTCTCTACAAAGCCAGCCGGCAACTCTTCCCATTCATCACGGTAATTGACGGCAACTTGCGGAGGCAGTCCCTCGGAGCGGCGTTCAATTAAAGATGGAACAAGTGAGAGATTATGTGTTCCAAAAACAAAATCAACTAGAGGGCTTGATTTGACTATTCTCTCTCCTTCTTGTTGGGCAACACAACCACCAACGCCGACTAATAGTTGAGGCTTATTTTTTTTAAGCTCCCGCAATTCGCCAAGAGCATTGTACAATTTTTGCTCTGGTTTCTCGCGCACGCTACAGGTGTTAATCAAAACCAGATCCGCTTCCTCGGCTGATTTTGTTGTCAAAAAATTCGGCTCTAAGATCTTTAAGATCTTCTGAGAGTCGTATTCATTCATCTGGCAACCGAAAGTTTTAATATAAACTTTGCGGGCCTGTATTGGCGAATCATTCATAGCGAAGTACCCTGATTGAAGGGCCTAAAACATACCCATCTGGAATTGGAACGTCTGGAGCGGTAACCGCAAGTTTAATATCTCTTCCCATTCTCGGAGTCATGCCGAGATTGGTTAAATTAATCTCCTGCTCTTCTCCAATTCCGGTGAATTTATCACTATCGATCGCGCTTGCTCTAAAACCTATGCCTAAAGATATGTTTTGAATCATCTGATTTGAAACGTTAAGCAGTTTAAAGCTAATTATGTATTTCGTGCGCCCTAAAGCAGGTGGCTGAACGCGCCAATCCGCTATTTTAATATTACTTAAAGATTCGATATGTTGTTTGGCTCCCCATGACGCCAAAGCCGTGCCAACGTAAGCCCTTGCGTCCTCGCCCCATAACAACTCAATTTGATAATCTGACATATTTCGTCCCGCCACTGAAATTGAAAAGGGAACCGCTTGTCCTTTTGAAAGAGAAGTACTGCCCAATTCTTTGATTAAATTAGGAATTTGCAGAAGCGCTACGCCGATCTGTTTGCCATCTTTGAAAGTTACTATCCTTAAAACACCATCAACAGCTTCCTGCTCTTTGCCTCTGCCGGTAGATAGCAATAGTTTAGTTTGCTCCGCCAATGATATTTTCCCTTGCGCCAAGAGCTCTCCGATAACCCGCAATTTTTCTCCATCGTTAAATTCTTCCTTAACTTTGATAGTAAAAGGCTCAATTGGCTGGAACTGGTTGCCAACGGAAGCGGTTTGAGCAAATTGCCTGCCGCAAGCTGGCAGTACGATCAATAAAAGTAATATGCTAAAAAAAAGAGCGTATCTATTGAGCTTAGTCATTATTTAATTTAGCTCTACTAAAAAAACTAACGGTATAATTAAAAGCTGTAATATAAGAGAGCATCAACGAAGCTGATAATAAACTTAGGCCGATTACTTTTGCCGAGACTATTTTATTTAAGATCAAGATAGGCAGATCGTGCAGTAATAAAAAAATTATCGATATCATTTGCAGAGCGCTTTTCCACTTGGCTGTATCTGCGGCAGATATAACAATCCCTTTAGTGGCGGCTATTCCACGAATGCCAGTAACCCACATTTCTCGCATCAATACTAAAACAACCATCCAAGCCGGAACCCAAGGTTCATTGTTAAATTCTGATCTGAGATTGATCATTAAAACTAGCGCAGACATAACTAAAATTTTATCAGCTAGCGGATCAAGCAATTTACCAAAATCAGAAACCACTCTCAGTTTGCGAGCCAAAAAACCATCTAAAAAATCTGTGCAAGCGGCAATTGTGAATATAATGATAGCTAAGTTTATCTGAAGGCGAGATGGATCAACCAGTAGCCAGATGAATATCGGAATTATTACTACTCGAAAGATCGTCAGTAAATTTGGAAGATTATTAAGAGAGAATAACACTTGAGAATTTAGAAAAATATAAAGAGCAAGCCTTCCTATTAGCTAGCAAATTTTAACATTGGTCGATGTTTTTATTCTATCCTATTTAAAGGAAAGATGAAAGAAAGAGAGAGTAAGTTAATTTAAAAAAGGCTTACTTTTATGGTAATTGGCACGATGTTGGGTAGGAAAATCTTTTCAATACTTGAAAGATAGATATAAATAAGCTTTTCTCTTAAGATCAATTTCGCCGATTTTTTAGATAACTATTTTGCTGAAGCTTGACAAAGCTTCGGATACTTTTTGGGCGACCTTCTCGGGAGCAATCAAACGCATGCAAAGATTATCTAATCCCGGGCAAATCCGCCTGTAGCAAGGAGCGCAAGCGATCTCTGCTTTAATAGCGAATTTTTCGAAGCCATAAGGAGCTGTTCGTTCGATGGAAGTTGGACCAAACAACGATACGACTGGGACTCTCACCATTGCCGCCAAATGTCCGGGGCCAGAATCGGGAGATATTAAACAGCGACTGTATTTAATTACTGTTAATAGTTGTTTGAGATCTGTTTTTCCAACAACTGAATATAACTCTTTGTTTCTCCCAAAAGCAGAGAGCAAAGCTTCTGCTGTCGTGATTTGTTTTTTGTCACCAATTAGAACAATTTTACCCAACTTCATATCCAACAATTTTTTAACAAGAGCTGACCAACCACCAAGTGGCCAATCTTTAGTTGCCCAAGTAGATCCAAGACAAATTGTCAGATAAGGTTCATCATCTATTTTCCAGTCTAACAAAGCGCTTAAAAGTTGAGGATCGCAACTAGCGCTAACGCCAAAATCAACCTGTTTTGGATCAAAATTAACTCCGAGCTCTTTGAGAAAGAGAAAGTAGGATTCAATTTTTGGGGCATTGTCAGGAAGTTCTGGAATCTCCCTGTTATTAAATAACCAGTTAAACTCTTTCGATTGAGAACGGGGAAAAGATAGGCGTAGAGGAGCTCTTGAAGCAAGCGAAAAAATACCACTTTTAAAATGACGTTGCAGATCGAGGGTAATCGAGAAGTTTTGTCTAGCAAGCCAGTGGATTGTCTCAAAAAAAGCAGTTAAGCCGAGATCCCGCCTAAACACTTTGACGCAGTCGATCTGAGGGTGTAATTTGACAAGATCGGCAGACTTTGGCTCCACTAACCAGTTTATACGAGCTTCTGGAAAATTCTTTTTAATGGGACTAACCAATGACATTCCGCGCGCCACGTCACCCAATGCTCCTAAAAGAACTATCAGAATATTTTTATAGTCAGCTCTTTTAATAATATTAGGTTGCATTAGCTATTCGTAGTCAGCTTTTAACCCCCATGCCATTTGCTCTGAAAGCAGATCTGATAAACTATGTTTAATAACTGCACGCCGCCAACGATTTAAAAATCGCCTTTTGAGATCCGCTAGATTGCCCTGCCAATATAGAGCCTTGTCAAAATCTACTAAAAAAACCGTTCCGTCTGGTTGGACCAAAACATTGCCCGGATGCAGGTCAGGGTGGAAGATTCCGCAATTAAAAAGTTTTTTGATCTGTTCTATCAATTTAGGCATAATCTTGGTGATTAGAGAGGGATCTTTTTTGCAAAGCTCAACTAAATTAACCGCTCCTTCAACTTCTCTCATAAAGCTCCAAGTTCTATAAAGATAAACACCTACTTCGGCGTAACCTAGCGGCTCTGGCACGTTAATTCCCTGCTCTCTGGCGAATTTCAATGTGTTGTATTCAGCTTTTCCTCGGCCATTGGGAGTAAAGCGAAGGTGTAAGTTATTTAGGATGCCTCCTAAAAAACCACCTCGATAATATTCCTTGATAACTATTGGACCAATTGTGGGAATTGACGTAAAAGATATAGCTCCCCGACCCCCAAGTGTACCTCCAGCAACAACGATTCCCGGACGGGCTAGTAGGTTTAAAAGTTCACCATTTGGCAGTTCTGCCAATTCCTTTGTTACAAAAAAAATGTACGGCCCTTTTTCTACTCTGATTAGCTCCGACACAGATACCTTTTGTTTTTTAGTTAAATTATTGAAAACGAATTGCGCTCTTTAGTTGTTAATATAATTCCGATTTAAGAATTATATTATACAACTTGTTAGAACAATAATGATATATAAGAAAGAGAAATATCTTTGACTCTTAATTTTTATTTACAGGTTAAGATTTAGTTGATCTAGCGCCGCTAATACCTGTTCCGCATAAACCTCTTTCATACAACTTTCGGTGCCAGTTGGACAATACTTTCCTCCATGGCGCGAGCATGGTTTGCAACTGAGACCTTCTTTTTCTACGATTATAGCATGGTTGCGCCAAGGGCCGAAGCCAAAAGCTGGAGAAGTGGCGCAAAAAATCACGACATTTGGGGTTTTAAAAGCAGAAGCAATGTGAGTGGCAAGGCTATCATTAGATACAAGAGCCTTGCTATGTTTGATCAGATAAGCTGATTCAAGCAAGGTTGTCTTTCCCGCTAAGTTAAGAGTTGGTAGATCTTGAGTGACTTTTTGGCAGATGTCATACTCAGAAAGAGCGCCAATCACAATAATTTTTGAACCTCTACTGGTCAGTTGCTTGGCTAACCTTCGGTACTCATCGGTTGACCACTGCTTTGTTTTCCAAGCGCTAGTCGGAGCCAGCGTATAATGTTTTTTTTCTTTGAGGTTGATCTGCTCGCTTTCTAAAAGTTTCAATAGTTCTGGTGATAGCGAAAAGTTCTTGGGAAATTCCAAGCACAGTTCGGCATTCTGTTCATCTTGAGAGATCGGCTCGATAATAGCTAAATTTCTTAAAACATCGTGTTTATCTACAGGGCGCTTAGCTTGGCGGTTATAAAGCCAACCAAGAGAGCTATCAGCAAATCCAACTCTTAGCTTAATACCGCTTAAATAAACAAGCAAAGCCGACCGAGCTGATCTTTGCAGAGCAAAAGCGATATTAAAGTTGAGTTTGCGGAGTTCCCTGGATTTTTTAACTAAAGAGATAAAAGAGCATTCTTCTCCATTTTTATCGTAAGTTAAAGCTAGATCGACGTTTGGGTTGTATTGAACTAATGGCTTAGCAAGAGGTGTTGTTAATGTTGCGAGAAAAGAGTGAGGATAAATTTTTTTTAAAGCGCTAATAACTGGAGTTGAAAGAACCACATCTCCAAGCCAGCTTGTTTGCAACAATAAGATTCTTTCTCCCATAAAAGATCTGCTAGCTGTGAGGATTATTCAAGCCGAAGGAAAGTTATATGCTTTTGCCTGCTAAAAAATTTATTCAAAAAGCCCAATATTATTCTGAATCCATTCAATTTCGGCGACAATGCCATCAGATAAGGAAATTCGTGGGGCATAACCAAGATCCTTAGTTGCTCGCTTTAAACAGGCTCCGGTATCGCGTGATTCGCCCAAGACTTTAGGAGCAAATTCTATGTCAAAATTGCCTAAGTGAGAATGCAAAATATCGCAGACAGTGAAAAGATCAACTTGACTTCCTCCTCCTAAATTATAGACAGCTCCAATTTGACCTTTTTGAGCGGCTAAAATATTACCTTCGATTATATCATCTATGTAAGTGAAGCTACGAGTCTGTTTGCCATCGCCAAAAAATTTAACTTTTTTCTCTTTGAGAATTGAGCGAATAAATATATTGAAAGCCATGTCAGGTCGTTGCCGCGGTCCGTAAACTGTGAAATAACGGAGAGAAATTGCAGGTACTCCACACTCTTTGGCGTAGAGAGTTGCTAAATTTTCAGCCGCCAATTTGGTGACTCCGTATGGGCTGACTGGGGCTGTAAGAATATCTTCCGGTGTGGGGAAAATTTCAGCTGTTCCGTATACTGAGGAGCTAGAGGCATTGATAAATTTCTTAAGCTCTTTGCTCTCTTTAGCCGCTTCAAGTAGTTTTTGCGTTGCTAAAATATTATCGCTAACGTATCTGGCAAAATCGTTTCCCCAAGCTTTGCGAACGCCTGCTTGACCGGCTTGGTGATAAATATACTCTGCTCCGGCGATAATTGTTTTGAGATCAAGCGAGTTTAAATCCCCTTCGATAAATTTAAAATTAGAATTACTTAGGGAGTTTCCGAGGTTTTTTAATTTGATTTTTTTTGAGTAATAGTCGGTAAAAGAGTCTATTCCAATGATCTTCTCTCCTTCGGCTAGCAACCTTTCCGCCAAGGTAGAACCTATAAAGCCAGCAACTCCGGTAATAATTATCGACATACGGTCAATTTACGAAAAAAGCCAGTATAAAACTAGACCTATTAAGTTTAAAGATAGAATCAAAAAAATAGCAAGACTTAAGGTGTTTTCAAAAAAGCTCTCTTTTGTTTCGCTGGCAAGATTGTTATCACCCTTTAAGTTAGAATCTATCAGTGAATCCTGTTCGTCGTGATTGAGCAAACTGCCACTATCATGTTGCTCAAATTTTTCAGGATTTTCTATTGATGAACCAGCAAACGCCCTCTCCCATTCAGATATTTTTTTTGAGGAGTGTTTTCTGGCTGGATCGTTAAAATAGATTATCAAATCGCCAAGCATCAATAGATCGCGATCTCTTAAGACAATTGAGCTTAAAACTTCAATGCCATTTAAAGATAGTCTAGCGCTTGAATCAATCTGAAAAGCGTTTAAATCATCAAATTTTTTCTCGATAATTAAAGAGGGTTTTTCGCTTGGGCTTTCAAAATCTTCAATTTCACTGCGAGTTCCTCCAATCTCAAGCGCTCTGCCTACTGGCTCGATTGTTTTGACCATTAAAAATTTTTTCTCTCGGAAAATCGTCAAATTAGAGGGCGCTTGAGAGAGATTTGGTAAACAAACCACGAAGACAACATCTGCCATTCGCAACAGATCCCCGTCTCTTAGCGGATACCACCGGAATTGTGTTAGTCTTGTGCCGTTTAGAAACGAACCATTAGTACTAGCTTCATCTAAATAGTACCAATAGTCGGCGAATTTTCTAAAGACACCATGTTTCCTAGAAACTGCTGTGCTAGCGATCTGATAGAAGGGCGAAAGTTCCCTGTTTGTTTCGGCTGTTCTACCAAGCCAAGCGCGATCGCTCTCAAATGTGGCAAATTGAGTTTTGGTATCGCCTATTAAAAGATCAAGTTTCATTTTTTTAAATAGTTAATTGTTTACTTTTTGCGCAACCTGTTTGTTATAGATTCAATGCCAGCTAAAACAATAGCTACGGCGCGATAAAGCGAACTGGGAATCTGTTGGTCAGCTTTAGTCTCGCTTAGAGCCGACGCTAAAGATGGTTTTTCGACCACCGGTACCCCAAATCTGTGAGCTATTTTTACGACAAGATCGGCGCTCGCGAAAGTAGCGTTAGCCTCAATGACAGGCGCTTCATCTCGGCTTTGATCGTAATTAATTGCTATGGCTCTTGAATATTTTGAATTTGACATAATCTAAAAATTATTCAGCTTTTAATTGCTCAGAATGTTTTTTATCAATAGCGAATTGCCTGATCAGCGATTCTAATTTCCAGAGATTAAAAGGATATTCAAGGATTTCAAATGGTTTTACAAGATTCGCGCTTTTTCCTTCTTTTATCTTGCTTTTGTCAATTGAATTATCCACAATTAAGACAAAATGGATATTTTTTTCTTTAAACGCTAATTCATTAAAAGTTTCTAAATCAAAGTCTGGAGCGGTTTCGCTAGTAAATACCAAGGGGTATTCAGTGAGACTCCCTTTTTGAATCGCTTCTTCAATTTTTTTAAAGTTTTTTACGGTTATTTTATAATCTCTAAGAAAAGATTGAATAATATCAATAATCTCTTTTTTGCAACCTATTAGAGCTATTTGAGTAGAGGATTTGTCTTGAGTTAAAATTTTTTGGTGTTCGCGGTTAATAGCTGTTTGATTTTCAGGATCTAGCGATATTAGTTGGTCAGCTGAAAAAATTGTCGGCAGGAAAACGCTAAAAATAGAGCCTTGATTTGCCGCGCTACTGACAACTATTGTTCCACCATGCCTGCGAATTATCGAATATGACGAAGAGAGACCGAAACCACTTCCGTATAAGCCAACACCGCTTCTGATATCGGCATTTTTTGATGTATAAAAAGGTTCGAAGCATCTTTTTTGCTCTTCAATTGACATTCCTCTCCCATTGTCTGTTATGTCAATTCTTAAGTATTCACCCGGAGGCAGTTCTGGATCAATTTCGCCAACGCTCAATTTCGCCAGATTTAAGGATATCTCAACTCGTCCTTTTTCTATCTGCTTGTCGCGGGCTTCGATCGCTTCCCGAGCGTTTAAAATAATATTTGTTACAACCTGTTGAAGCTGGCTATAATCAACTAGAGTTAGTGGCGCTGAAGTTGGCAAGTTGATGAGTAATCGAATCTGCTCTCCTAAAAGCGAACTATAAAGATTTTCCGAGTTTCGCAGGAACTTTATTAAATCACACTGTTTTTTATCACCGCTTTCCGGAGCGGCAAATTTACGGAGTTCCGATATGAGACTACTCCCTTTTTGCGCGGCTTCCGAAATTAAAGCGGCGCTACGGCTGATTAGAGATCCCGCTGGGCTTTGGGCCTCGATCAAAGATGCTTGCCCCATAACCGCTTGCAGAAGATTGTTAAAATTATGGGCAACGCCGGATGTTAGCAAAGCCGCCATCTTCATCTTGTCGGCCGAAGCCGCTTTTGCCTCTAATTTGCGAGCGAGAATAACGGTTGCAATTTCGTTCGCCATCATATTCAAGATTGGCTTGACCACCTCTAAATTGTAAACATTGTATCCGTTTGGTTCAAAGATTACTAAACCAACTAAGCCGCCGAGCGAAGTTAAGGGGAGCAAAAATAGATTATTTATTTGAAGCGAATTAAAGATCTTTTCAAAGTATGGACAGGAATGCTCTTTAAGATTGCTAATGATGGTGATTTTTTTATCACGCAACAATTGCTCTAGAATTGGCATTTTCAAGGAAAGATCGATCTGCAAATTGGCAAGACTTGGTCTAATGCCCGGCCCAACTCCAGCTTGTCCGGCAATATGAGTGCCTCGATCGTTTAACACTCCCAACCAAATTCTTCTGCTTGGCAAAATTTTTTGAAAAATTGGAAAGGTTTTTTCAGCGATGTCTTTAAAGTTGGTGTATTTTGAAAGCTCTCTGCTAAGTTCATAAAGAACATTTGAGATTTGAGCCGAATAACGCTCGGCTTCTAAGTTTTGAGCTTGTTTTATAGACATTCCAAGTTGCGAGCCAGCGCTATCGAGAAGTTCCAGATCTTCAATTAAAAATTTATTTTTCTTTTTAGATAAAATCACTATTCCGCCACTAATTTCACGATCAACTCTAAGTGGCATCAAAATCATAGATCTCATCGATATTTGACGTTCAGCCTTAAAGAGAATTTCATCGTTGTTTGCGGAGAAATTAATAACTCTGCCAACGCCCTTATGAACGATCTCAAGGAAGGGAGCTCTTGAAGCAATAGAGCTATCTAGATTATCAACATATTCTATCGGCATTCCTTGAATGGCTATTAGTTCTATTTTTTGAAACGATTTGTCATAAGAAAATATAAAGCCAGCATCAGCTCGCAGAGACTCGATCAACACGATTAAACCTTGATTTGCGACCCAAGTTGGACCGCTATTATAATGGATGTTTTTTGATAGGTTATACAAAGCTTCTAAACGATTTTTTTGTAAAAGAAGTTTTTTAGCGATTGCCTTTTGTTCTGTAATTTCAGCTCCAAAACCGCGCCAAGCCGAAATTTTACCCATTTCATCTAATTGAGGAGCCACTCTCATAAAGATCCAACGTTCCGCTCCATCTTTTGGCTTAAGTAATCTAATTTCTTGGCTAAATTCCCTTCTATGTTCGCCAGCCAAAGAGAGCTGAAAACGCAATTCTTTTAGATCCTGTTGATTAAAAAGATCCTTCCAAACGTCATCTCGACCAATCAGCTGTTCAAGCGACATGTCAGTTAAACCGCTTAGATCGCCAGAAACACCGATTATTTTAAAATCCGGATCGGTTTCAATTAAAATGAGCTTAGGCACCGTAGTTGCTAGCGGTGTTTGAGCTATTTGTTTATTGAGGAATTTTGATTTTGAATTCATATAAGTCCCCGAAGAGATCCTTAGCTACGGCTGACGATAATCACCTTGGAGCGTCTTACTCTGCGAACTAGCTCTTCATAACTTAAAGCGATTTGTGTTTCTCGCCTGTAAGCCTTATAATGCGGATCTCCTTCCTGCTCTTTAAGATCTCGCCTAAAATCACTTTCAGCCTGCATTACGCTTCGACGCCACCGCCACCAGAGAGTGATATAACTAATGGCAAATAATAATCCTAAAACACCACTTACTTTGAACGTGACCGAAAATGGGATCTCTAATATTTGCTGAAACGGCATTTTGTAAGCTAAGAGCGTTTTATTCTGATAAATTATTAAAGCCGCCCAAGCAACAGGTACTATTAATAAAACTTTCACGATTCCACCACTTAAAGTTATTAAACCTTCTTTAAATTTTGGAAGTAAACTCCAATTAAATAACTTAAATTCGATTTTTTTTATCTGCCAATTTCCAGCTAATAATAAAAAATAGAAAACTTGGGTCATTAAGCCATATACCAAAATAGCTAAACAAGAAACGATAGTAGTCTTTAAGAGGATCTCACTAGCCACTGTGCGCAAAGTCATTATGTCAGGGACACTTTGCTCCCTCAGATTATATTGTATCACTGATCCAAAACTTACCAAAGCATACGGCAGATAGCCTAGTAGTAAGAGAATCGATATAACAAAGCTTAAACCATGGGCTATCTCCCTGATTTTAGGGATTTTACCCTCGGCCAGCATCTTTTTAAGCCTGCTTGGCAGTGGAATATACCGTTTCTCATCAGACATCAGCTATTAAAAAAAGGGTTTTTTTAAGCCAATCACGCAACTGGCCACTCCAGGAGGTTGAAAGCAGAACAGTAAGTGCCATTAATAAACTGATACTTTTAACGAAAAATGACTCAATATGGGAGCCTAAGCCTGGTAGTTGTTTGGCGAAAATTACTAGCAGTAGATCGATTGTAAAAAAAAATATAAGGGTTGGTAAAATAATTATTAGACCTGCTGAGAGAGTAGTTGAGAAAAATTTAAATAATCGTAGAGGTTCCATGGTGTCAAACAAGTCAATTTTAAGAAGAGAGTGTTTTAAAACGACAAAAGCAACCTCAACAAGCCCTCCACCGATCAGGGCTATCAATAAACCATATTTAAAAAAAATTGCCAGCGGGCTAATGGCTCCAGAGAGTGGATCATAAACCGATCCGGGCATCGCTCCCCTTCCTAGATCTAAAAGTTCTCCACCTGACGATGCCAATTCAAAAACTAAAATTATGGGGAGCGCCAAGACGGCTCCGATCATGGCTGATTTTAAAAACGCTAAAAAATTTTCGCCTATTTGAATTTGCGTTATGATTGCCGGCTCGCTAGCGATAGCGATAGTTGCCAATGATGCCAAGCCTCCCGCCGCGAAAAGACGGTAAAAAAGGGGCATTAGTGGTAATACCACAAGAAAAGCAAAAAATCTTATAAAGATAACTGCAAATATCATTAGAAGAAAGCTTTGGGGATATATTGAAAGCAATTGCGAGTAAATTCACTTAAGATAGCAAGAGCCGTTGATCCTTTAATGACTATCACTAATATGACCACTCCTAATTTGCCTGCAAAAATCAAACCTTGCTCTTGAGCCTGTAAAGCGGCTTGCACAATCGAGATCAATCCGCCAACTAATACCGCCAAACCGACAGGCAAAGCGGTCATTATTATGATTAACTTTAAAGCATTCTTTAAAAGTTCAAACTCCATGTTTTTTTAGTAAGTTCTGACTAAAGTCGTAAACAGTAAGTGCCAACCATCAATCAATAGAAAAACTAATAGTTTCAAAGGCAGAGCCACTGTATTTGGGCTAAGCATAACCATTCCAAGGGCTACTAGGACATTAGAAACGACCAAATCGATCACTAAAAAAGGGAGAAGAATCATAGTGCCAACGATAAAGCCCTGTTTGAGTTCAGACAAAACATAAGCTGAGATCATTAAAGGCAAACTTGGCTGGGTCTCGGTTTTTCTTTCTATTTCGACGTTTGGTTGATTTTTTACCGTTTCATCACTGTTCAGCAAGTTGGAGCTGGTGGTATCCTGAACATTTTTCTTGTTTAGATAATGATCTAACTCAAGCAGTAACTTAATTTCCTCCGGGTTTGTGTTGTTTCTGATAAAATCGATCCAAGGGACAGCAATTGGTTTTAATTTGCTAATATTTTCAACCGTTGGTTTGTCGATAATTTTTTGAAGATCAATCTTAAAAAATTCCTCGCTAGCAGTGTTAATAACTCCCGACATAACAAAGAGAGAAACAGCCAGAGAGATTGCGCCAACAGCAAAATTGCTCGGCACCTGTTGGGCATTAAGACCGCTTCTGAGTAGAGTCAGAACTACACTAACTTTAATAAAAGCTGTGCCAACACCTATAAACAGAGGTGCTAACGCCATCACCGCTGTTGCTATTAGAAACCAGAGGGGATTTACCTCCATATGATCAAGCAATAATTTTTATTTAACAACTAATTTACTCACCACTATGCCGGCATTTTGCAGATCTTTGTTTAGCTCCTGAATCAAACCATTTTTAATAGAGGTTGTTTGTTTTGGAGCGTTTATTAAAATTACAACCCCATCCTCGTTTTTCTCGGCAAATTGAAGTTTATATCTGATATCTTGAGAGTCGCGATATTCAAAATCTATTCCCTGACCCTCGTTATTAGCCCAAATTTGTAGGGCTTTAATCTGCCGTTGATTGTTTTGTTGATTGTTCGAGTCTCTGTCGTTATCGGTAAAATCACTGGTAAGGGTATGACTAATTTTATTATCAGCCTCTGTTAACCTTTCGGTTGTTTCAACCTTGTGCTCTATAGTTGGCGGTGATTTTTGTGAGCTAATCTCTTTTTCGGCTACCAATAATTCCATTGTTTCTTCCAGCTTATATTCTTCCCTCTGCTGTTTGTGTACCTGCAGTTCCCCCTCTATTAAAGATAGTTTTTCCTGATTTTTTTTCTGCTCAATGTTTAAGATATTTAATTTCTCAAGCGCGTCGTTGTAGGCTAACAAGGCTGATTGATGTTGTTGTTTGCTATTTAGAGCTCTCTCTAAAGAAGCCTCAAACAACTTACTTCCCTGTTCTGGTTTTAATTTTTTAAAAGAAGCTTTGAGAGAGGAGAGAATTTTCTCAAAATTGGCGAGTTTTAATTTTTCAGAGGCGAGAATCTTGCCGGCTTGATAAAACGCATGACGAGCCTTGAGCGCTTCGAATGTAAATATTCCCAAGGCTGTTTTTAGTTTGTCACCGCTAATGTTATTGTTGGCCCGCATTTTGTATCTTTCTAACGGCTGAATTTAATGAATCGGCGAAACGAGATAACATTTCGATTTTTACCCCAAATTGGCTTACACGAATCTGAAAATTGATTAACTCTCGCAAATTGCCAACTATGCCGGCTTTATCAGCAAGCTCTCCCGGGCGGCTTGAGCGCAAGCTAATCGATTCTTGAACGATCTTGTTAAAAATCTCGCCAAATCCCCCCTCTAAGGATTTCTGTTTTAATTGGCTATTAGGGACGTTAAGTATCGGATTATGCTGATTGCTGACAATAGGCTCCTTTGCGATTGGAATGGAATTGATACTTTTCATCTGGGTTTTTATATCTCTCATAAGTAATATCGTTGACCTTGGTAAGATGTTGCTAAAAATTATGGAGCAGTTCCGGTGGGTGATTAGAATATATTTTTAAGTTCTTTCGCAGTTGAATCTCTCGCGTGCGACTAAGTATTTGATTTTACTGATATTATGCTGGCTTTTATTAGGGCTTTTGCTTATAGCGTCATTGTTAATCGCTTTATTCCAAATATAAATTTACTCAGAGCTCAAATTTTTTCGGCTAAGGGAGAGTATCAAAGGGCAGAGTATTTTTTTAAGAGCGCGTTGAACAGTAGAACTTTAAATTCTTCGGACCGCCAGCGGGCATTGATGGATCTTTCGTATGCTCAATTTAAACTACGCAAGATGGAAGAGGCGGAATTGTCGCTGAGAAATTTAATCTTTATCAATCCTCAAAAGCGCGAGGCTCACCTTCGTTTGGCAAAAATTCAACTTTGGTGCGGCAGTCCGCTTGATGCTAGTTGGACTCTTAAGCGTGCCATTAAAAGAGGGCACAACGACCATGAGTTGGTTAGTTTTTTTCTGTTGGCAGTTTGTGAAAATGGTGGTCCGGAATATCTATTAGAAGAGGCGTATAAGTTGGCTATTGAGAAAAAAGATTTTACGGCTGATCATCAGATTTTAAACTTAGCGATTGCTCGTTATCAGATTATTAAAAATGATGGAGTTGGTGGCGTAAACCAGATAGCCAAAATTGCTCTTGCTAGCAAAGCGCCCTTTGAATCAGTCATTGCTTACGCGGAAACTTTATATGCGACAAATGAAATTATTCAGGCGCGCAATCAGCTAAAGCGAGCGCTTTTAGTTTCCCCTGATCACCCTCGTCTATTGAGTTTGCTTGCTGAAACATATCTTAACGGCGAAACTACTTTATACAATCCGTCTTACGCGGCTCAGCTTGCCGCTAATAGTTGTCAATCAAGTGGTTGGGTTAGCGCTCGCGAGCTTCATATTTACGCTCGGGCGCTTTTGCATTGTGGCGACAAAACAACCGCTCTAATGGTTGCCAACAAAGCGTTTGCGGCTGGTAGTCGCTTGCTTGGTAGTTACAGTAAAGTCAAAGAGATTGAACGTTTAATCTCTCAATTGTCTTCAAGTAATCATCATACTTTAAGTTTTTAATCAATCATTTGCCGATTGGATTGGCGATTTAGGATGGGGTTGCTTGCACCAGAGCGTCTTAGTTAATATTCTTAAAGTTTTTTGATTAGATCTATAACTATGCCTGAGCTTCCTGAAGTAGAGTGTTTGGCAGGTTATTTGCGTGGGCAAATAATCGGTCTTAAGATAAAAAAGTTCATCTCTTTGAGTTCGCGAATCATTGCCAGGCAATCAATTGCTCTTAAAAGACTTACTAACTGCCAGATCGTGGATGTTGGCAGGCGGGGCAAGTATATTATTTTAAAGCTAGTTTCGCCAAACAAGTTAACCAACGGGGAGCTTTTGATTCACTTAAGAATGAGTGGTCGCCTTGAGCTTTGTTCGAGTCGAAAATTTTTCTCCAAATATCACCGTTTTGTGATTCGCTTTACTTCCGGCAGAGATCTTCGTTTGCATGACGTAAGAAAATTTGCCAAGGTGGCGATCGTTAAATCAGCAGAAGAAGTTACTGCCAAACTTGGAGTTGAGCCCCTTTCTGGGGATTTTAAGCCAGCTTTACTCAGCAACTTACTCAGTTCTTCTTCAAAAAAGATAAAAACTTTTTTACTTGATCAAAGCAAAATTGCCGGTGTTGGCAATATTTATGCCGATGAATCTCTTTGGAGAGCTCGGATCAATCCGCTGAAAAAAGCGAACTTAATTACCGCTGACGAGGCTCGCTCCTTATGGGAAGCTATCAAGAGTGTTTTAAAAAAAGCGATCAAAAACAATGGTACTGATAATGGAGATCGAGTCGTGCTTGATGGTCTTTACCAGCCAGCCGTTTATGGAAGAGGCGGCATGCCTTGCGGAAGGTGCCGAAAGCCGATTAGGCGGGTAGTTATAAATCAAAGGAGCGCTCATTACTGTGAGTATTGCCAGAGATAAATAAGAGAGATATTGGTGCCACCCTGTTTTAAAATCGATTACATTACAACAGGCGGTATTTTTAGAAAAACCGGTTATAATAAGTTATAATAATAAAAAGCTAGAAAATCTAAATAGTTATCCTAAATATACTTGATGTTGTTTGGTTGATTTCAAACAGGGTGGCGCCATTTTATCACTAGCGACGCACACCACCAAAACTACTTTTCCATCTCTGTTGGAATTCAAGGGGTAGACGTGCGCCGATCTGCGAAATTACCTGAGCCGCAACAAATGCACCTGATTTGACCGCCATATCAATTGGAGCTCCAGCGCAAAGGGCTCGCAAAGTAGCTCCAGCAAAAGCGTCACCAGCGCCGGTCAGATCAACTAACTTACACGGATACGCTGGTTGATGAGAGATCTCTCCATCTAAAGAGTAGTACGCTCCCTGTTCGCTTGCGGTCACTATTACTTGAGGAACCAACTCCTTTAACTTACGAACTGATTCTATTGGATTTAGATCATGACTTAATTCTGCCGCCTCTAGGTGGTTGCAAATGATCATATCAATCAGAGGAAATATTTTAAGCAACTCTTCTTTGTGAGCAGTAACTATTGCTGGATCTGAAAGGGAAAGAGCTACGATAGTCGATGATTTTTTAGCTTGCTTGGCGGTCATTTCAATTGTAGCAAAACCACTTTTGGGGTTTGCCAAAAGGTAACCCTCAAGAAAAACTACCTTTGAGTTTGCCAGCACCTCTTGATCGACATCGCTAGGGGCAATATCTCCGGCAACTCCCAAAAATGTCCTCATCGTCCGGTGTGCATCGGGAGTAATCATCGCTAAACAAACACCGCTTTCCCCATTCGTAATTTTTTTAGCCAGAACTAAAGTTGATAATTTTTGAAAGTCCTCAATATAGCGAAGACCATTTTGATCATCTCCGATACCGCAGGTAAAGGCGGTTTTTGCTCCAAGGGTAGCGCAGATAGCAACTGAATTAGCAACCGATCCTCCACTTGCCACATTGCGTGAGCGAATGAAAGGCTCTATCTCTTTCATTATTAAAGCGAGCTCCTTAGAGGAAACTAGCGCAAACGAGCTTTTATCTATTTTAAGCTTTGCAAAGCCCTCTTCGGTGATCTCGCAGAGGAGATCGAGAATCCCATTACCAACGCCGTACAGATCGTATTCCTTCATTGCGGATTTAATAATTAAAAATTCGATAGTTATTTCCAATGTTCATTAAAAGCAAATAGCTATGATATAGCAAGAGTATATTAGCCGTTACTGATAAAAAAACAATTTATGAATATGGCAAAAGGTTAATTTTTGAAAAGGGTTAAGATTTATTGATGCTTTCTCTATAAGCTATCACGGGCTAGGCGCAGCCATCGCCCATTAGATCTTCTAGAACAATATCTATTCCATCTCCATAACGGAGCCACTCTTGATAACGATCTCCATTACAGTGTTGTACTTGCGTAAAAATAAAGGCGCATGCGCCGGTATCACAGCTTGGATCAAATTCTGCTGTTATTTTAGTTCTTGATGTTTGATTAAATCCGGGGAAAAGCGCGGCGGCGTTGACATCACTAAATGGACCGCTGGTTGTTTGGGTTATGGAAAAAGCTGATGGTAGAGAGTCCGTTTCAATAGTTCCAGATTCAGCCGCCAGTCTTAATTGGTTGATTGAAGTTGCAACAACCTGATAAGCAGTGCTCATTTTTAAAACATTAAAGCTAGTGATTGACATTGAAGCTAGAACTCCGATTGTCAGCAAAATAAAGATCAACTCAATCAAAGAAAATCCTCTTTGTTTATTTAGGTAAAAATATTTTTGTTTTAAGTGGCGGTTTCGTAACATAATTTAATTTACTTATAATTTTACTTTACAGTAATTCTCTTATAAATAAGATACGGTTGTATAGATCAAATTTGAACCCTAGTCCCCTATTAGAGTGAGCTTGTAAAAAAGATCCAACTATAAGTTTCGGCAGAAAAGAAAAATGAATAAATAAATATAACTCGCTTTTTTAGCTGGTTGATATTAAAATAGTCCAATAGTAGCTAAAAAACCTGGTACATTTCACTTATTATTTGAGCTATATTTTATAAATACCAGAATCTATTATGAGGATTTTTTTATTCTAAAATTATGAACACAGAACAAATTAAAATAGTAGGCGTTATTGGAGCTGGTCAGATGGGCTCTGGTATTGCTCAAGTCGCGGCGGCGGCCGGCGTTAGAACTTTACTCTGGGACTCTATGGTCGGCGCGTCTGAAAAAGCTCGCGAACGCTCAAAGGAGTCTTTAGCGAAATTGCTTGAACGGGGCAAGATTGAGCAAGTCTCTTTTGATAATTATGAAAAAAATCTAACTATCGCTAAAGATCTCTTAGATTTAGCGGAATGCGATCTGATTATAGAAGCGATTGTCGAAAATCAAGCCATCAAAGCAGAGTGTTTTAAAAAGATCGCGCCAAAGTTGTCGCCAAAGGGGATACTTGCAAGCAACACCTCTTCGATTTCGATCACCAAACTTGCTGCCACGACCTTTAGGCCGGATCGTTTTATTGGAATTCATTTTATGAATCCGGTGCCGGTGATGAAGTTGGTGGAGATTATCAATGGCATTCAAACCGATCCTGTGGTGACTGCCACCGCCATTAAATTTTGCGAGGAGAAGCTTGGTAAGTTGACGGTGGTCGCGAATGATTCTCCGGGGTTTATCGTTAATCGGATTTTAGTGCCAATGATTAACGAGGCGATTTATTTATTACAAGAGGGTGTCAGAGCGGAGGACATTGACAAAGCAATGACGCTTGGCACCAATCAGCCGATGGGACCCCTAACCTTAGCTGATTTTGTTGGTTTAGATACCCTACTCTATATTTTAGAGATTTTACACAGAGAGCTTGGCGAAGATAAATATCGCCCCTGCCCTCTTTTAAGAAATTACGTTGCCGCTGGTTGGTTTGGTAAAAAAACGGGGCGGGGATTTTATCGTTATTAAAAACAATTATTAAATTTGTGATTTGCCATGATTTTGGGGTGATTGACCTGATTGATAGGCATAGCCAAGCGACTCAACCAAGTAGAGGAAGAGTGTTACAAAAAACATAGAACCTTGAGAAAAACCTAGAGGAAAAACCGAAGAAGAGGTTCAATCTTTTTGCAGACGCGCAGAGTACAAACACAGACAGAGTACAGACATAAACGTACAGACACAGTTCGACTCTCCCAAGGGATAGCGTAGCGTTCTAAATAACACATAACTAAAGAGCGTCGCCAAATGGTATAGTGGCTCGATAGTGGTTATTTAGTGACGCTAGCTGATCCCTCTTGGCAACAGTTGATCAGGTAGGCAGAACGCAAGCAAGCATCTTCTTAGTTAAAAGAAATACTTCTCGTTCGCCTCATCGTGCTAGCTGAGATCGTCTGCTGTTGATCTCAGTTTTGGCCGCCACACCGACGCTCCGTCAGGTGCTGAGAAAGCATCGACATCAGGAACTTGATCAGGAGCGCGCTTCCGCTGTTGCTGGTCATCCAACGAATTGCGTGGCGGCGCTCGCGGGAAGATAACCTACTAAGGCACTTCCCAAAATCCCCGTCATGCCGACCCAGCCAACCGGGATTGCAGAGCGAATACAGCAACTCCCCATTGCTCGTGACGGTAGCCAAGATCTGACCGCCAAAGAGACGCATCCAGGCGGCCCGAACCATTCCCAGCCACTTCTGTTCACAAGGAAGCAGATCCTGCGACATCCTTCCGCCCTCCTTTAGACAACAGCTCTAGTAAAAAGATCACCAATGCGTAGCGATACGCATTTAGTCCATTAAATGATCTTTTACTTGGCTGTTCTATTCTATTGTTTGTCTATTGTTTGTATGTCTTAAGTTTGATTTGTGAAGTTTTTTTGTTGATATTTTTCGTTATCAATATTTGCGACAATATATTGATGGCCCACAGAAGTGTTGATTTTTACCCCTATAGTACGGAATTTTTAGGTGGCGGAGGCACATAAGTAAATGAGCTGAGCAAACAATATAACAGAACAGCCAAAAGAGCTATTTAAGAGGAGTTTTTGCGATAAACAAAAACTTATGAACTTCTTCTACCCAAAAACCTTAAATATTTTTTGTAACACCTAATATTTCAAGATACACTAAATCTAGCTTCAGTCAAGGGGGTTTTTAAAAAAATGCAATAATTTTGCAATTTATTTTTTTTATCTGACACCTTTAGCTTTATAGTTAAGCAATTCAAAATCATCTTTTGGGGAGTTTTTTCGCCTAAAAGAATCTCTTAGAAAAAACAAAAATAGCCCGAAAATATTGGAGTTTAAGGAGATTTTTTTTCCAAATAGTTTCGCTGAAACATTTGACAACGATCAACCCTCTTTACAAAATTTTCCCTCGTTATAGTTACGAAAATTTTTTTTGCCTCAGTAGAATGGTTATTCTAAGGTGGCACGCGAAGTTTTCGCAATTAAAGTATCTCTTGCAAAGTCAAGGAGTTTGAAGGCTTGCTGGCTAGCCAATCAAAAAGGCGGCTTAGCTCTTTTGAATATTTCACGGCGACGCTTTGATGGGCCGGCGCCGCTTTGCCGTTGCCACCGCCGTTAATGAGCAGTTGATCGGCAAGCGCGCTAAGATCAATTTGGCTAGGATCTTTAAGGAGAGCAATTTGCATCTCCCTGCTATCTGCTCGGGCAATAATTTTATCTTTAATTAAGCTTTCGATGATTGGTTTTAAAACCGCCGAACTGCAACGCAAACTTTCGGCAAGCTCAAGATCGTTTGGCGCTCGCCTGCCAGCCAGATAAGAGCGCGCCACCAATATCAACACTTGTACAGCAAGTAGCAACCTGCCATCGCCACTGCTAAGAAGGGTGTATTTCCAGATTTTGCCGCTCCGCGGCAGATACTGAGCCTGCCAAGAGATTTCGGCTCCGAGCAAAACTATGCTCCAAGCGCAATAAAGCCAGATCAAAAATATCGGCACCGCGGCGATTGTGCCGTAGATGGCGGCATGAGCCGAAAATTTCACCACGAAAATGGCAAAGAGATCTTTGGCTATTCCAAACAAAAGGGCTGAAAAGAGCGCGCCAAATATGGCGGGCACAAGTTTGACTGGCGCCTTGGGAATCATATAGTAAAGCAGGACAAAGGCGGTAAAATCGACCAGATATGGCACGGCTAACGATGAAAAATGGGCGATCCAAGTAACTTCATCAAAGAGGCTGATTCTAGTTGAGGTGTAATAGCCGGAAAGAGCCAATGCCGGCGCTATAACTATAATCGTGCAAAAACGGGTTATCCTGTGCCAGAGGGGGCGCGCTTCAAACACCTGCCAAACTTCGTTTAAGGTGTTTTCCACTGAGTTCAAAAGTAAGATCGCGGTTATGACTAGAAAGATAAAGGCTAGCTCGTTCAGGCCGGTAATGATTGCGCTTGAATTGCTAAGATAATTTAAAACTGTATCAACCGCGGCGGTTGATGGGGTAAATTGTTTAAAAACATGGATGATAAAATCTCTAAGTTCAGGAATGGATTCAGATCTCGACACAAACGAGGCGAGCAAACCGTAGGAAAGAGCCATTACTGGAACCAGTGAGAGCAGTGTTGAATAAGCCAGAGCGGCGGCTTTTGAAAAGCCGTTATCCCAATAGAAACGATCAATACCGGATATAACTACCCTTACCCACCACTTAATTCTTTCCCAGACTCCAAGTTGAATTTGCGCGGTAAAATTATCTTGAGCGTTCATCTATTGATTAGTAACACCATTTAAGCTTGTTAATCGACAACAGGCGCAACTAAGGCGCGTGCCGAATATTTTACAGCGCGCCAATTTGTTTTGCAAACGCCGGGTGTGTCCAATCGCGAGGTCCAATCAGGCGCAGAGCCGGTTCATTATTCTGGTAATCAAAGAGCATTTTAAATTTGCCGTCAGCTCCAATAACAAAACTTTCAGGGACGCCGCTTAAGCCGAAGGTCTTTCTGCTAATGCCCTTATTGTCGAGTAAAACTGGAAAATTGGCGCCGCTTTCCTGCAAAAGTTTTTTTAAGGAATTTTCCTCATCGTCGATGGCGATTGCCAGCACCTCTAGCTTATTGGGGAGATTTTTTTTTAGTTTAACTAGGCTCGGCAGTTCTTCGCGGCACCCTTCGCACCAAGAGGCAAAAAATGTTAAAATAACGATCTTTCCTTTAAAATCTGCTAGCGACAAGTTTTTTTGTTTTTGGTTATTGTGATCGTCGGAGGGATTTTGAGGATCAAAAAAAAGCGGCAAAGTTATTGATGGGGCGAATTTTTCAGGAGCGATTTCTGCTAAGTGAGATTGGCAGTTGTTGAAAAAGAGCGCGCAGAGAAGTAGCAGAGCGGGTATTTTAACAAGTTTTTGAAGGAAGGTTAGGCTTAATAGGCTAGACGCCATTTATATCAAGAGAAAAGATTTAAACAACCATCAAGCAGTTAAGTCGCGAGAACAAGCTAATAAAATTTTTTATCTTTATTTTGCCTGATTTGCGTTTGTCGGAGTTGCGCTAGTTGTGCCGTATCTGCCGGCGAATTTTTTCTTAAATTTATCAACTCGTCCTTCGGTGTCGATAATTTTCTCCTGCCCCGTGTAAAAGGGGTGGCAGTTAGAGCATATAGTTACTCTAATCTCTTTGGCGGTTGAACCGGCAAGGAAAGTTGTATTACAACCAATGCAGGTAATTTCTGTTTGGTGATATTCTGGATGGATGCCTTTTTTCACGGCAAAATTTTTGTAAATAAAAGAAAAACTAAATTAACTAAACTTTTAGTATATACTGATTTTAAGTAAAGATCAAGCAAAATTGGAAAAAGATAAAAAATTACTTTAAACTCTATTTTAAATCTTTTCGGTTAATTACACCGGTACGAACCTTTAATTTTTCACGTCTATTTAAAATGTATAATGATACTACAAGCTCTTGCAAGCTTGGCCGACCCTCCGGATTAGGATCTAGTGTTTTGCGAACGATATTTTTTAGCGTATCAGAGTAATTAGATCTTAATCGCAAGCTGAAATCTATCTTTAGTTTTTCCGTTCGGAGTTTTGTTAGCCAATCATCCGTATAGGAGCTATCTTTGCGATCAGGCAGATCTGGCAAGAGGTTAAGCCCCATCATAATAGCTATAGTCATACCGATCGCATAAACTTCTGTCTTTTCGTTGGCGTCAAACCGTTCTTTAATCAGTTGTTCGGGCGCCATAAAATAAGGAGTGCCAGCAAATTGAAATCTTTTTTTAATATTCATTATATTAAGATCTTCTGCCCCTCCAAAATCAACCAGATATAATCCGCGATCGGGGGTTGATTTTAATTCGGCTAAATCGAGCATAATGTTTTGCGGTTTGATGTCGCGGTGTAAAACGCCGTTTTTTAAAAGAAGCAAACAACATCGAGAGAGCATCCAGCCAAGTCTTGCTATTACCCTTTCGGTTGGTTGTTTATTTTTATCTTTATAAAGAAACATAGCACCATCGAGATCAATGCCATTGATTGCTTCCATTAAGATATAGGGTAATCGTAGTTTTTCTTCGGGCGTTTTGGCATTTATTAGATTATGCCTATACGGCAGTGGCACGTATGGGTTTGGCCCGCCGCCCGGAACTGGTTTGTTAACTTTTTCTAAGATATCCCATTCATTGCGCCAACGTTCGAAAAGTTTTTCGTTTTCTTGCTGATCGCTGGTTATTTTAAAAAACTTAATTGCCGCTATTTCCGGCTCATAAAGAGCGGAGCCGCAGTCCAAGCGGCGTGGTTTGAGGTTGGCGACTAGATAGACTTTGGCAAATTTGCCCTCTCCCAGAAGATCTTCAATCTGGAAGCGGCCGAGGATCTTTTGGTTTTGTTTAAAATCAAACTTGAGGTATTTTTTAGGATCAGGAAATTGTTTTAGCAGAAGCTCCGAGCCAACTAGGGTTGGCAATTGCGAGGTAGGCTCTGTTGCCCAATCGTTTGGGCGGCGTTGAGGTTTGGAAGGTAGCATTGCTGTTGGCACTGACAATCAATAAAAGCCGTTAATAATAAAATAACTATGGTTAAGAGAGATAGAATGAGACGAAAGGTGAATTGAACAAAAAAAGAGAGGGTGTTACAAAAAAAACAAACCGTAAATAAAATCCTATAAAAAAAACTTAGATTGAGAGGTTTGAGTTGAGGTCCCTAGGGCGGCACATGGGGGAAGTTACAAAGTGGTTTGTAACTTTTGTGCTCAAGGCTTTAGATTTGCGGGGAGCAGATCTAAAACTTTAACCCTAGGGACCCGGGGGAGAAGGGTTTGTTAAGAAGTGGTCCAACTGAAGGAGCCATGACCGTTTCTGAAATGTCCCTGTTTGCATTCGCGCCGCCTAACCTCCTTCCGAAGGCGAGCTGCGGCGATTGCCGAGGAAGGATGTGGCTTCCGATAAGAGGGACGCTTGAAGCGGTTTGCTTTTTTGGGCATCAGTCTTTTCTCCTAAGCAACTCTAGTAACAAAGATCGTCAACGCACAACCTTGTGCGTTGAATCTATAACGATCTTTTACTTGGCTGCTTCGTTGTATCGTTTAAAAGTATTTACTTTGAAAAACAACACAACAAAGCAACCAAAAGAAGCTTTTTTAGAAAAACACTCACTTCTTAAAAAACTTAGCATAAAGCAAAAAATTGCATAATTTTACTTTATGTTTTAGCTTTTTTCTTGTTATTTAGTTTCCCTCTAACACAAAACGTTTTTTAACAAACACTTCGCAATTGCTTTTAACGCAATTGCTTTAGCAATCTCTCTTCTACCCTAAAAAACCTTAATATTTTTGTAACACCTAATATTTTAAGATACACTAAATTTACCCTGAGTCAATAGGGTTTTTTAAAAAATCCCATCAAACGTCGCCCACAAATATTTGTGTAATAATTGAGAAAAATGGCTTGGTTTTTATAAGCAGTGAGGTTGTTGCGCTAGGCTAGGAGCTCAATAGATAAGCTCGTAAAATAATCTAAAAAATGGTAGAAATACCAAAAGAATTGAGGGTTACAAGGCAAATGACCAACAAGCTTCATACTCAAACCATAAAAAACTTAAGACAGCAGTGGGTATGTCTTAAAATAATTGGAGCTTGGCTAATGTTTATTTGTTTAAAAAATAGAAGAAGTTAATAAGATAAAGCTGGCCTTTAAGGGCGAATATCAATCTCAAGTGAGCCACAGACATTATTTAAAGAGCATCATTATTTTAAACCGGAAAATTGTTTAAATTTTTTTTTATGTTAAACTTTGAAATTGTTTAGATATAAAAAGATCGCTGCTGATTCGATATGCCTGCTGTCAAAAAGAGTCAAATTAAGCAATTTAATAAGAGCAACGGCAAAGCTGATACACATCCTGTTCTGCCCCCTCTAAGCGAAATTCAAAAGAGCAGTAAAGTTAGCCCGAAAAAAGGCGGCGCTAAACCAGCGCCAACAAGGGTCAGTAAGAAAACAAAACCAACCGAGAAAAAACCGCTTAACGATAAAGAAAAGGAAACTTTGAGACTTATCAAATTAGCCCAAAGCGGCAATCCTCAGGCTATCGCAGAGCTAGTTAAAAACAATCAAGGACTGGTTGGAATGGTAGTCCATCGATTCCTGAAGAATAAAAATTACAACACTGAAATAGCAGAAGAGCTAATGCAAGAAGGTGTTATCGGTTTAATTGAAGCTATCAAAAGATTTGACACTAGCAAGCCAAATCGTCTAAGCACATACGCATTTTTTTGGATTCGCCAAGCCGTCCAAAAAGGTCATCTACTTTACGGGCAGTCAATTCGCACACCAAGATATATGCCTCAAAAAATTATTGAATTTAACCAACAAATAGAATCTATTACTCAAAAATTAGGGAAGAAAGCAACTGAGCAAGACCTTTTGAAAACCAACTCCAATTACAATCGACGAAGGTTAGCGATCTTAAAAGCTGCCGCAATAAAAACTATTAGCTTAGATCAATTAGAAAATGTTGATATTAGCAAAAGATTTATGCAAGCTAAAAAAGCCGATACCGTCGTATCTGATAATGAGGCAATAGAGAAGATTATAAAAAAAATACCAACAAAAAGAGATAGACAAGTAATTCGCATGCGTTACGGACTAGATGGACAAGATCCGCTCACTTTAGCTGAGATTGCCAGAGCTTTAAAATTATCGCGCGAAAGAGTTAGGCAGATTGTTAAAAATGTTTGCACTGAATTACAAACAGTTCTTAAAAAAGAAGAGTTTTTCCCAGCTCTTTGAGGTCTTATTGCAAAAAAAATCTGTTATTTTTTTCTGTTGCTAGCTTTCGGAGCGAAAAAGTCAGCCGGAATTTTTGCTCCTATTAAACTTTCCACTGAAGAGCGATGAATTCTAAAATCAGATCCTATTTTAAAACCCTTAATTGAGCCGAGAGCTATCAGATCATATACCTTGGCGCGCCTGATTCTCAGTATATCGGCGCACTCTTTTACGTTAAGCAGGTAAATTCTATCTGAATCTGCTGGAGTATAACTCATAAGTAAAACTACTCTCGTTTTTTAGCTAGCTCTCACGGAACCAACAGAGATCGGAACTTTTCGGCTTATGGAGCTATTTATATGCTCAGAATCAAGCTTAATAACCTTACCGCAATCACAATATAATTGAGTTTTTAATAATACCTTATCAAGCGCTAGTCGATGTCTATGGGAAGGTCTATCGGCAAAAAAATTATCTGGTATAGGCATGCCTATCAGTTTCTCAAGAGAGGCACGTTGCACACGATAATCATAACCAATCTTTACTCCTTGGAGAATTTTAGATTTTATTAGTTGATAAATTTTAGTTCTTCTGATTCTTAAGATTTCAGCGCATTCGTTGACGCTCAGTAAATAGATAGAGTTATTCAATAGTTTAGTTTTCTCCATAATTTTCGATTATAAAACTAAAAACTGTCTAAAGAATAAAAAAGTTGCAAGGTTGCAATCTGCCAGATATATACAACGGTTTTGATTCTTACTCAAGGTTTAACTGAATTAAACTTGGAAAATTTTGAAATTAAAGATTATTTTAAATGGCTTTTGTCAAAAAGATCCCCATCTTTATTAGCAACGGTAAGAAACTGCTGAGGTATTAAAAAGATAATCAGAAATAGTTTTTAGCGGCTTAAAACATCGGTTCAAGGTAGATAAGGCGCCCTCCACTATATTTTTTATATAACTACCATAATAATCTTTTAGAGAGGATTTAATAAAACTTTCTTTAATAACTATTTTGTTTGTAGTTGCTATGGCGCTATCAGAAATATCTTCTCTAGCTTGTAAATTAGCCTTATTGCTAGGTTCAGGTTGAGTAATTAACAGATGATTAAAATCTGTTTTAATTTTTTGAGCGACTAGCTCTCTTAAATACCAGAGTTTCTTGACCCCAAGGGGCATATTAACGTCGCCAAAATAGGAACTTTGCGGAGATTGGTAGCTGGAAAATTTCTTAATCAGATATTTTGAAAGAGCTGACAAGTTTTTATCTTGCTGGCTTGGGGAGAGTATAATTTTTCGCCTAGCAAACTGCTTGCCATAGGCGCTACGTTCGAAATTCTCAAAGCCTCCATTCATACACCGCTCAAGCAGAGCGTCCAATTGTCCAAGAAGCTCATCGAGCGAGCTATAACGCAATTTATAAATCAACTCTTGCTTAGGGTGTTTAGGGGGATCTCCACCTAATCTTACCTTGCTGATGTTTTTTTGTCTGCTGACTGTTGCAAACCTAGTTTCTCTGCTTGCTGTTGAGGGTAGTGCCGGAGGTAATTTAATCGGTTGATCTTTGCCGAGCAAAAAATTGGAGGCATTAATTGACTGGCTTTGGGCTTTTTTTATAGGTTCGTTTCTATTGCCAGAGATCTGTCGCGGATGTTTTGCGAGATCTTGAGCTTGCCATCTTTTACTTACAACATCAATTAGTCCGGTAAACAACATATAGTTTTTTTAAAAAATATATTAAAAAAGATCTGTCGGGCCTAAAAAAGATCTCTGCCCTAACTTAAATCGAACTCTTTTGAAATTTGTTGCTAAAGAAAATTTAAAAATTAGCGCCACCCTGTTTTTAAACAGGTCTGGTCAGATGAAGTTGAATAAAATAAAGACGAGACTCGCTGAAAAGATCGGCTTTTTCCCACAAACAAAAGAGGGTGGCACCAATATTTTTCCAATATTTTTTTTAAGAGCCTCTTTGATTAAGCTGGCGCAGGCGATACCTAGAGTGAAGATCAATGACCCTTTGGACGTACTGCTGAGTCTCCGCAAATGGCGGAATACCACCATATTTAACAACATTCCCCTCGCCCGCGTTATAAGCAGCAAGCGCAAGCTTTAAATTGCCACGAAACCTCTCCAAAAGAGTAGATAAATATTTTGCCCCACCATAAATGTTATCACGCGGAAAATAAGAGTTTTTAACGCCTAGTTCGCGAGCCGTTCCCGGCATAAGCTGCATCAAGCCACGCGCTCCTTTAGGCGATATGGCGGCTGGATTAAAAGCAGATTCCGCGTGTATCACCGCCCTAAGCAAATTCGGATCGAGATCATTTTGCCAAGCCGCTTCAAAAATATGCTCTTTATAAAGCTCTGGATAAAGTTTTTTACTAACTCTTCTAGCCCCATTCAAAGAAAAAGATGCTCTGGCTTGTTGATAATTGCCAATTTTAAAAGAGGAAAAAGGAGCACTTTTGGCGGTAAAAACCTCGACCTTAACACCATCCGGCGGTTTGCGCGAAGTAAACTTTAAAGAACCATCTCGCTCTTTAATCACATATATCGGAGTCGCCGATAATGAAAATGGATAAGCTATAAAAACTATTAACGCGCAGGATATCGATAAAGATAATCTTAACATTTTATTAAAAGGCAAAAGGACCATTTTCAATAACCATTTTATCATATATCTAGAAAACGAGCTCTAATAAATACAACTAGCTTAACAGTTTTATTCTTAGAAAAAGCCTAAAAAACAACAACTTAACAAAAAAACAGAGATTGCTATCTTAAGTTTAGATTTATCAAACATTTTTTTAGATTCAAATAGCAACAGGTCAAGAAAGCAGTAATTCGGTTTAATTAGACTTCTCCTGCCTTACTCCCCTATTCTAATCACCTTATCAGCCACTCGACTTATAAACTGCTCGCTATGAGAGACAACGATCACTGCCGATCCGCTCATTTTAAGTTCGCTAATTATATCACCCAAAATTTCCGAATTAGCTCGATCGAGCGCCGAAGTTGGCTCGTCAAAAAGATACAATTTAGCATCCTTCAATAAAGCTCTAGCCATGGCCACCCTCTGCCTCTCGCCCAAACTAAGCTTAGAGCCGCCTTCTCCAACTTCACCATCTAAACCACCATCAAAGTTTTTCAAAAAATCAATTAAGCGCAAACGCGACAAGGCTGCCAACATCTGATTATCGTTAGCTCGGGGATCACCAAATTTTAAATTATCACGAAGAGTTCCCGAAAATAATTTTGGTTCTTGGGGAAGATATGAGATTGAACATCTTAGCCGAACATCAAATTCTCTTGAACAGCTTTTGCCGTCGCCATAGAGAATCGCTCCACTTGTCGGGCGGTAGAAACCAAGTATCAATCCTAAAATAGTGCTTTTGCCGATCCCAGATCTACCAACTAAAGCCAAAACCTCGCCAGCGGAAAGCTTAAAACTTAAATTTTTTAAGATCAACTTATCACTTGCCAAATCAGCCAGCTTTTCTTTTTGAGAATCAATCGGAAAAGAGTGCGAGTAAGCAAAAAAGACATTCTTAAATTCAATGCCTCCATCAAAAGTCGTAATCTCTCTCCCTGTCATTTGTTGAAGATCCGATTTAAAATCACCGCTTACAGAGGTAAATTTTTCAAGTTCTGTTTTTTCTGAATCTAAAAAAGCTTTTACTCGCTCAAGGCTGGCAAAAACTTGAGCCATATCAGCCGCGCCGTTTGCCGCCAAAACAAGTGAAACCCCAACTATGCCTCCATAGAGCAAAAAGCCAGCTAAATCAGCCGAGCTAACGTCACCCTGAGCCACCTTCAAAACGCCGTAAACAACCACTAACGCTAGAAAAGAATTAAAGACAAAACCAACAAAAGCTTGGGTAAAAGCGCTCAAACGATACCTGCTGGCGCCCAGCGCGCGAGCTTTAAGGTTTTTTAACTTAAAATTATCAGCTACGTAATTTTCACGAACAAACGCCTTAATAACTGTGATATTATTAAAACTCTCGGTGGCGATTTGCGCTAATTTAGAGATCATCTGCTGATATTTAAACGAATAAGCTTTCAGTTTCCGCCCAAATATCATAAATAAAGTAGCAATAGGCGGAATAGCAACTAGCAGAGTAATTGTTAACTTAGATGACATCACAAACATCATCACCACTCCACCAACAACTTGCAGAGCGTAACGCGCAATCAAATTGAGCTTAGCGGCGATCCCGTCTTGAACAATAGCCAAATCACTGGAAATTAAAGTTGCCAATTCAGAGGAGGTGTGTTTACTAAAAAAAAGCGATGATTTTTGCAGGCTACTTTCAATTAACGCGACTCTTAGATTGGAGACAATTGCGTTACCAAGTTCGTAAAAATTATATGCCCTAAGGTAAAAAAACACGGCTTGCGCCGCGAATATCCCTATTATTATCGCCAGCATCACCGTAGGCCTTTCTATCCAACCTGCCAGATCGCTTAAGAAAAAAGAGACCAAATAGGGAATTAAAAGATTGATCGCGCCAGCAAGGATTAAGGCAATTAAGGCATAAATTAATCTCAGCCTAAAGCCTAAGATTTCAGCCAAAATAAATCTTAAAGAAGATTGGCGCATAAAAATCAAAAAGATATTTTTAACAAAAATCACCGCCGGCGATCGCTACTGAATGGCTAGCTCGACTTGTAGAATAAATTAGGCGAGAATAATATCAAATATAAGGTTAAAAAATCCATTATAGATGTTAAAAAATAGCGAAAGCGAGATAAACATTATTTCGTTAGCGCTCTCGGCGGCGCTCCATCTGCTTTTGCTGTTTACTTTTAGCTCCACAAGATTTAAACCAAATACCCCCGCAAACATTATTTTTAATGTTGGTTTTATTGAAGAACCTGCCGCTCCCAACCTCAGAGAGCAGATTGTTTCGGAACCTGATACTAAACAGCAAGAAGCCTTAAACAAGGATGCTAAGCTGTTGACGGATAAAAATTATGTCACCGAACGAGAACAAATTAGACGTGGCCTTGATCAGGGAATTCAAGCGAAAGCTCAAGGCAATGCCACACTAAAAGAGCATAACTACTCAGAACAAAAGGAAAAATTAACCAAAGCAAAAAATGATCAAAATAACCGAAATAAACAAAGAGGGGAAACAACGGAAAATAACGAACAAAATTCAAATCAAATTAAAAAACTAACCCTTGATCAACAGGCGGTTGAAAAAGTGATCTCTAGCGCAGTGGCGGCACGCGCCTCCAGTATTTCAAACAATTCACTTGAATCATATCAAGCCTTTAGCAGGGCTAGTGGTAGCGGTGCAGCTTTTTTAGGAAGCGGCTCATCTTTAGGCGCTCCCGATTATCTGCCAAATTTACCGGATGGAGACATCACACTACTTAACGCCAAAGCTTCGCAATTTGCTGTTTTCGTCAGAAGGGTAGCAACTCAAGTTTTTGGCGCTCTTAGACAAACAGGTTGGGAGACTTTAAGCGCCGCCGAAATCAGTAGAATTGGCGGCTTTACCACCATTAGCGCGACCTTAAACTTAAAAGGGGAATTGATCTCGCTATCTCTTGAGTCTGGATCGGGCAGTATAAAATTTGATCAGGCGGTACTGTTGGCGGCAAAACAAGGAGCGCGCGATCAAAATCCGCCGGCGGCCGCCGCCAGAGGAGATGGCAAAATAACCTTTATTTTTAAAGCGCGAACTTGGTCCCGTTTCGGTTACGACGCTAGATCAAGATTTCCAACCGAAAGAAGGTGGCTTCTGCTGGCAACCGGTCTTGAATAAAATAACAAATCATCTCTCAATATTTTATTTTTTTTATCTCTTTACAGCAAAGCTCTCAAAATAGAGCTTCAATTTTTATAGAATAATCATTCTGCTTAAAAACCCCTTTTAATACGCTCTAAAAAAGAAGCTACCGATTTTGCTGGTGGCCTGTCCGATTTCCAATTAATCTAAAATATGTGTCTTTATTATTTTTTTTTGGAGGAAATGGGCTATGACTGATAGTGATTTCGCGAATCTAAAGCTTGAAGAACTTGCCAAACAAGACAAAAACATTAAACGTTTATTTGAAATCCACCGTAAATTAGATCGCGAAATTAACGAACTGACCAGAAAAAAATTTCTGACTAGAGATGAGGAACAAAAAGCAAAAATTTTAAAATTTAAAAAACTTGAAAACAAAGATAAACTAGCAACTGCACTAAAAACCGCGGTTAACGATTAAAAAAGTTTTCTCGATCTTGCCTAGTAGCTCTTCGTGCAAAAGGGTGGTTTTTCATGGAGAGACAAATAGAGGGTTTAAATATGGCAAACATGCCATCGTTTATGTTGGTTGTAGGGTGCTCTTTTTTTGTTGCCTTGCGGCGCTTTGTTCAATTCACTTGCAAACCGCTTATAAGGCGCTTTATTTGTATCTTTCGCCAAAGCCGCCGCGTTGAGCCCTCTTGTTTTCCTCTTTTAATTCTCTTTCAAACAACAATCACTGTCCGAACTTTTTTGGGTTCATAACTTTTGTAAGGCTTTATACTCTTTTTTGCAATCTCTTTGCATTATATGCGATCGGCTTTGACCGCTTTTTACCCATTCTAATCAGCTTTCTAGTAATTTTTCACGGAAAACTAGTATGGCGGATATGAACTGTAGAGAGGCTCTCTGCGACTGCGGCGCGCCCCTTTTGTAAGCGAAAATTTGTAAGCTTAAAGGGGTGCATGCTTGTAGAATTCTCTTTTAGTCTTTTGTGTTCTAGAATCTTTTTAATTCTAATATAATAATATGAGGAAAAAGAAAAACCTCCTACCAAAACACTGAGTCATACCCTTCTGACAGCGCGCAGAACTCATTTTCGCCTTTAGGGGAGATTTGTTTGGCTTTTAGATAGATTTTTCTCAGCATAGAGACCTACCCAACTCTCCTCCCCATGCGTACCCTAATAAATACAATGGGCTAAATAGTTTTTGGCTCAATAATAAGCAAACTATTTTCTCTATATTGTTTTTCGCGCCTTGATTTAGATTTAAAAGTCAAACTCCAGTTAAGATAAAGTTCTTTATCATTTAAAATTGGCGCAAGATCAAAAACAAATCTTCCCTCTGCTTGCGCTTGCCTGTTCAAGACAAACGATCTTACCAACTTTCCTTTTCGTCTCAGAAGAGCAACCAACAAGTGATTGACCTTTCTACTATTGGCATTTTTGATATCAACCATCATTTTGCAAGCGCCAGCTTTAACTTTCTTAAGCGGTCCCGAGACGTAGTAATCCCGATAAAAGCTAAGAAAACCCTCTGTTCGGAGCTTTTTATGGTAAAAATTAACATGACCGCACGAGGAAGAGAGGGAAATATTCGGCAGTAACCTCAAGCAATAGTTTTCTTGGTTAGCTAAAGAAACACCTATAACATTTTTTAGAATCGCTAAATTCTTGTTGCCGTCAGAAGTAGCGGTCAAAGTGAAAACGTCTCCGCTACGATTTGCGTCAAACAATTTCTTCACGGAACCGGCGAGTGGAGAAATAAAGCAATTAATATGCTCAATCTCGCCGCTCGGAGATATTCTGACAATTGATTGCTCAGCGCTTCCGCTTTGTCGGGAATAAGACTGCCCCGAGGAAACCTCTCCTAACACTGAGCCATTTTGATAAGCATAAAAAGATCCATCAGTTTTATATCGAACAAAGAAAGATGGAACCTTAACTTTTCGCAAAGCAACATCCTGATTATTAAAGAGAATTGAAGACGCGTTTTGCTCAATCAGATAATAATCTAAATGCGAAGGTTCAGCGAATTTTTCTGGCGAGAAAAATGAAAATAAGCCGAAAAAATTACTCCCAAAAGAAAAAGTAGGTGCTTGCAATCTGTAATTACCATGACGATAGCGGCGTGGAAGGCTAAGAGAACTAAGCGCGACTCTCTTATCGATAGCGCCTGTAGCAGAAGAAATAAAGAGTATCTCTTGCTCTGTGGTTCTAGAGTTAGAGTTTTTAAGGTAAACTAAATCACCACTAGCGGAAAACTCGATCATAATGTTGCCGTAAATCCCAAGATTTTCTGGGAGTTGCTGAGCGTTAACGCTGGAAAAATCTCCCTTAACGAAGGTAACGTAATCAACATTATTATTACTTCTGGTAAATATTGCTACATCGTCGCCATCTTTCCTTAACGCTCCATTCACGAAAGCGCCTTTATCGTTTGGCAAAGCGATGCTTCTTTCAGCTTGATTGACAGGATTGATGGCAACCAATGAATCGGGAACCTCCGAACTAGCTGAAGATAAAGCAATTACCACTTCACCGCTGACGTTAAAACCCAATAAATTAACCTTTTGTCCGGAATAACCCTTTTCATTTAGCAAAGCGCCATTATTACTGATAATTTTAAGAATATTTAGGAATCGCGGAAGCAGATCCTTTTTGCGTTATGGCGACAACTGTACCGTCCGGGTTAATATTTCCAGCCACAAATTCATTGCTATACTGGCTAATGATTTGATATTCAAAGGGTCCAAGTGAGTCAGCAAAAAGATTTGGACAAAAATTGCTAAAATCACCAAATCAAAGAGAGTCAAAAACAAGAATTTCCTAGCCAAAGCGTTCATATAGAGCATAAAAATATAAATAAAAAAAATAGGTAGGTAGGTAGGTAGGTAGGTAGGTAGGTAGGTAGGTAAATTGTAAGTCTTAAACTAAAGAGTGTCAATAGTAACTTTATCCCCTAAAACAGTGATTTTCCATGAGCCGCGATCTGCCAGCCTAAGCTCTGCTCTATAACCATTCCAACTAGCCGGCAAAGAAGGATTAACCACTAACTTTCCATTTTCAAAATTAATTCCCAATATGCCGCTCAAAGCAACCTGTAAAAACCAACCTGCCGACCCGGTATACCAACTCCAACCACCCCGCCCCAAATGCTGAGGATGTGAATACACGTCGCCACATAAAACATAAGGCTCAGTCTGATACCTCTTAATCCACTCTAGATCCCTCCCTTTGGCAATCGGATTTAACGCCGCAAAAAGCTCGTAAGCCTTATCAACCTCCCCCAACCGAAGTAGAGCTAAAATCAACCAACACGCCGCATGAGTGTACTGAGCGCCATTTTCCCTAATGCCCGGAATATAACTTCCTATAAAACCGGGATAAGGTCGTGCTTTCACGAATGGCGGGTCAAGCAATTTCACAATCCGCGCCTCCCTATCAAACAATATCTGATAAGCGCTCAAGACAGCTTTTCGAGCTCTTTCCGGATCGCCAACGCCGGAGAGCAAACTCCAACTTTGCGAGAGCGAATCTATCCGGCACTCCTCGTTTGCCGCCGATCCAAGCGGCGAACCATCATCAAAAAAGGCCCTTAAATACCAATCGCCGTCCCAAGCGTTCTTTTCAAGAGCATCCTTGAGGGAAGTTAAAACATTCTGCCACCTTTGACGCCTCTCTGGTTCGCGCGCGATCGGAATCAGATCTTTTAAAATTCCAGCTAGAAAAAAACCGAGCCAAACGCTTTCGCCACGTCCAGCTTCTCCAACACGATTCATGCCATCGTTCCAATCGCCACAACCAATCAAAGGCAAACCACGTTCGCCAAAATTAAAAGCCCTTTCAATCGCCAAAGCCAAATGCTGATAGATTGCCTCCTCCTTGCCAGAACGTTCAACGTTAACAAAAGCTTCGTGCTGATCGTCGCGCAAAAGATCTCCTTTCAAATAACCAGCGGTCTCATTTAAAATATCCAAATCACCAGTCGCGCGAATATACCTAAAAACCGCGTAAGGCAACCACAAAAAGTCATCCGATATTCTCGTTCTTACCCCCCGACCGCTTGGCGGATGCCACCAATGCTGAACGTCGCCTTCTTCAAATTGCCTGCTGGCGTGAAGCAAGATCTGTTTTTTTAAAATCTTCGGATCAAAAAGAAGCAACCCGATCGCGTCTTGCAGTTGATCCCTAAAGCCAATTGCGCCGCCGCTCTGATAAAAACCACTTCTGCCATATAGGCGGCAAGACAAAATCTGATGCGCAAGCCAACCGTTAACCAGAGAATTAAAATCGCGATCCGGAGTTTCTACTTTAATCGCCGACAGAAGTTCGCCTCGAGTCTTCTGAAAATTAACGACAGGCATCCGTATCTGTTTGAAGGCACCTTTCAATTTTTCTGCTTTAGCAAACACACTTTCCAAAGTATCAGCAGAATAAATTACAAAAGAGAGACGCTCTGATGCGCCAGCCTTCAGCGCTAAACTTAATCCTACAGCCGCGAAATTAGAGATATTTTCAGAATCAGAAAACGGATGCAAATCTTTACTGAGCAACAATGCCGGTCTAGATCTAACACCATCGCGCCCATAAAACTTACTTCGACAAAGGGTGCCGTACATAAGCTGTCGATCCGCCCAAACACCTAAAAAAGAACCATTCTTATCGTTAGTATATAAATTTTTAAAATAAAGAAGATTACTTTTTGAGAGCAAGGCGCCAATTACTAGCTGATTAATTTGATGATTATCAACCCCCAAAATGCTTTCCAGAGCAAAGAACAAATCAACTTCTTGACGGCTAGCAGTTAAATTATTAATTTCCAAAGAATAAAACTTATATCCGCCCTCGCCTAATTCAACTGATAGTTTCGAACGAAACTTATCAGGATTTTCGCAGATAAAACTCGAACCGCAAAAACCATGTCTCACCTGATACCTCCCTTTGCCAGCAGGTTTTGGAGTGGCGCTCCAAATATCATTATTACTCTTTAAGTAAAAAACTTCTGACGGCAAATCTAATAATGGATCATTCGACCAAGGAGTTAAACGCCCCTCTCTTGAGTTTATTCCCCAAGTAAAACCACCACCGCTTTCAGTCACTAAAAAACCAAACTCTGGCTCAGCAACCACATTTGACCAAGGCAAAGGGGTAAAAGTTGTTTTCTCTGCCATATTGATCAGCTCAATTTGAAAATCTTCGCCAGCAAAACCGGAACTCGCGATTTCAGCCGGAGGTGGTAGACGTTGATCATTGAATAAATCACGGTTAAGAGCAGACTCTTCCAGCTTCTCTTTCTCTTCCGATGATAAAATCAACTTATTTAGTTGATCTTCAAACTCACCATTAACGCCGCTAAAGGTTAAACGCGCGGTAGAAGATAATAAAATTTTCTCTTCTTCAGATATCTGCTGGGAGCTCCTGAGATAAATGCCACCAGGCTTTTCAACCAACGAACCAGACATACTAGAGCGTATTGTAAAAGCGGCTTCCTCGTTCAGATTCTGCAGATAACTCACCCCATATTCATTTAAAATTACCAGATCAAATCGCACACCTCGCGATCGCAGATAAAAATGAGCCGCTAGCAGTTTCGACAACAGCTTGATGTCGGTGGGGGAATTTATGCGGAGCAAAATAATCGGATAATCGCCGGAAACTCCAAAGCGCCAAAAGGCGTTTTGCGCCAAGGTATTCTGAGAGATTAATTCTTTTTCGACAGCTCCAAGGGTTCTTTTAAAAAGTATAAAATTTGCAAGCCGTTGAAACAAAAACGCATCCACATGATTAACTCCTCCGGTTTTTAGCTCAATACTGGCTTGGCTCCAAGCTAGCTCAAACGCTCTATTCAATTGATGCAAACTTTTATACTTTTGGCAAAGCGCCCGCGCCTCATCAAGATCTTGAGCAATACCGGTAATAAAATAAATCTTTTCGCTTTGTCCGGCTTCAAGCTCCAATTTAACCCTTAAAGAAGCGCACGGCTCCAAAACAGCCCCCTGTGAGCCGGTTAAATTAAGATCAAAATTTAAAGCTCTCGGGAACTGATATCCCGACTCACGTCCGATAAACGAAAAACGAGAAGAATCAAACTGCACTGGCTCCCAAACAACCTTGCTTACAACAGTATGAAACAAAATTAACTCTTTTTCCTCTGAAGATTTCGGTTTCTTAACAACAAACAAAGCGTCAAGCTCAGGGTCAAAAAAAGTTTGAATAAACAGCTTCTGAAAAGCGGGATGAGCGGCAAAAGCCTTTGCTGAGGTTAACGCCGGTTCAAAATAACTAGTAATGTCCAAAATCCTCTGTTTTTCCGATAAATTAGCAATTTGAATTCGCCTAATTTCAAGATCGTCTTCGGGCGCTACAATTAACTCTAAATGAGAGAGAATTTCGTGATCGCGCCTTTTAATCTCCGCCTTATCTGCTGAAAAAAAGACGGTGTATTGATCGGGTTTTTTAAGATTTGGTTGATAACCTATCGACCAAATCTCGCGCGCCTTTAGATCACGCAGGTAAAAATGCTGACCAAGCTGATTGAACTCCGGATCACTATGCCACCAATTTATCAAAATTTCTTCTCCGTGTTTGGAATAACCACTACCAGCGTTATCAATCATCACCGAATAATTGCCATTTGATAAAATGTGAGTGATTGGAGTTTTTGTATGTGGCGTATCTATAATTCTCTGTTTATCTTCGTCAATCTCAGAAGTTTCTAAACGCTCCAATTTTCCATCCGCGCCAAACGGAGAAATAATCGAAACCCTGTCAGGAAATTTTTCTTGGAGCAGTAGTTCTACTGCACGAATAGTTTTGTCCGCGTGAAAACGTCGACAAAAGACCTTGTCATGAAAAAAATTAGCCAAAGAAGCCAAAATCATCCCTTGATGGTGCGCTAAATAACTTTTGACAGGATGAAATTTTTCGTCGCTTGCTAAACGCTCGGGAGTAAAATCAATTGCCTCTATAAAACCGTAACGGGCGCGAGCTTGATATTTCTCCTCAAGAACTTTTAAATTCTCAAGCGTTTCTTGAGGTGCGATCGCGAGCGCCAAAAATGAAGAGTAGGACGACACAACTAAATCTTCATCAAGACCACGTTTTAAACCTATGGTCGGCACTCCAAAAGCCTTGTATTGGTAACTCTTCTCAAAATCGACTCCAGCGTAACCTGATTCTGAAATTCCCCAAGGAATTCCAACCAAACGAGCATAAGCTATCTGAGAGCGCACAGCTGTTTTATGGCTTTCAGAAAGCAACGTGCCAACATAATCATAAGTCCAAAGAAGCGGCATTAAATATTCAAACATCGTACCCGCCCAAGAAATAAGACAGGTTCCTTCAGAAGTGTTAACCAAAGGTCGACCTAAGGCGAACCAATGCTTGGTGGGAACCTGTCCAAGGGCAATCGCAATCAAACTGGCGATCCTCGCTTCGCTCGCCAAAAGATCATAATAACTCTGATCATTTCTGGCGCTATCAACATCATAACCTATTCTAAAAATATTCCTTTCGTGGTCATACAAATAAGCAAAATCCATCTGATCGACTAATCTTTCGCAAGTAACCGCAATTTCTCTCGCCTTAATCGATAAGATCGATTTTTTGGGATTATCTAAGTGATCTACTTGTTGGAGCCGCTCCTCAATCATAAATTCATCCGCCAACTGCAGACAGGCGCTTTTGACGGAGATTAAAGCGGCCGCCAAGTTAGCGCTATCAACCGTTGACACATAACGAGGAGACAAAGGTCTTGGATCAATAGTGCCATACCAATTAAAAAAATGACCGTGAAATTTCTCGAGCCGCTTCAAAGTATTGATAATCAGATGCAACTTTTCAATCGCCTCCGCTTTGGAAATAAAACCAAAGTCGCTCGCCGCTAAAACCGCCATTAGTGATAGTCCTATGTTAGAAGCAGAAGTTCGCTCAGCGATGCGCTCGTCCGGAAAAAACTGAATATTGTCTGGAATTAAATAATGACGGTGGGTCGTTAAATTTTCCTCAAAGAAAGACCAAGTTTCGCGAGCTATCTGCAAAAGATAATCTTTTTGCTCCCGAGTTAAAACACCGTCCGGTTTGAACTCTGTTTTTTGGTTTAACGAATAAGCCGCCAGCGGAGAGAGAAACCAAATTATCAATGCCGGAGCTAAAGCCAAAACCTGTTTTCCTACCAAGAAAATCAGGACAAATAGAGCGATTGCCGTCATCAGCAATCCTCCCCTCAAGGCCTTAGTTACCACCTTAAGGCTAGATCCTAATTTCATTTCAGTAGTCAGCGCAGTTTCCCACTCAAGCAAATTGCGTTTGCTAACAAACAATCTATACAAGGTGGTAATTATTGCCGAGAGCGCATTAAAAGCGGCAAAAGGTAAAAAGCAAAAATTTACAACCGCTTGAAAAATAGTTGTTTTAAAAGATTTCAATAACGCCCGCAAATGCTCCCGATAAAGAACATTTTTAGGGGGCATTGAAAAAACCTGCAGAAAATGAGTGCTCAACGGAAAAGCAAACACAAAAAGAGCTATTAAAATCCAAGCCAACGAAAAAATTCCACCGACACACCAAAATGTCACCATCCAAAAAAACAACAAAGGTGGCACTAAACTGCGGCGCAAATTATCTGCGATCTTAAGCAAAGACAATCCTGAAAAAGGATTTTTTATCTTCGCGCCGCCGGTCGTTGGCACTCGCCGCCCAAGCCAAGGCAACAACTGCCAATCGCCCCTAATCCAACGGTGCTCGCGACGAGCCTGAACCTGATAACGCGAAGGGAAATCGTCGTAAATAACAACGTCACTAACAAGACCGCTACGAGCATAACAACCCTCAAAAAGGTCATGACTGAGCACTGCATTTTCGGGAACTTTACCCTTTAAACTTTGGTGAAAAGCGGCAACGTCTAAAATCCCCTTGCCAAAAGATGAACCTTCGCCAAACAGATCCTGATAAACTTCTGAAACAATATGGGTATACGGATCTAAACCGGAGTAACAGCTAAAAAGCTTGGCAAATTTGGTGGCATTAGCGCTGAGAAGATCAAATTCAACTCGTGGATTTAAATAACCGTAACCAGCCGTCACTCGATTAGCGAGCGGATCATACTCAGGGCGATTTAAAGGGTGAGCTAGCGCGCCGGCAAGCTTGCGCAAAGTTCCTCGCGGCAGCTGTGAATCAGTGTCTAAAGTAAGAACAAAAACATACTCCTTAAGCTTGCGACGTTCGCTTTCAGAAATGACAAAACTGTCGGGACCATCGCCGGTGATCAGATTTAAAAGTTCTTCAAGCTTTCCCCGTTTTCTCTCACGCGCGATAAACTTCCCTTCCTTTGGATTATACTCTCTTTTTCTAGTCAAAAAATAAAAATTATCAGACGCTTGGCGAGCTTTCAGTTCTTTTAATAAAAACTCTGTGTACTCGATTAACTCGGCGTCACCCTCGCGCTCAGCCGCCTTATGATCTTGAGGATCTAAGAGCAAAGCAAACCCAGCGTTAATTTCAACATTTCCTAAATAGCGAACCTCCAAATCTTCAAAGATCTTTTTAATTTGCTCTTTGTTGACAAGCATCCCGTGAACAACCACCAAAGTTTTATACTCAGAGGTAATGCCTTGAGCAAATTCTAGTTTTGGCAAGCTTTTGGCAGGAACAATTTTAGTCGCTATCCACTGCACCAGATGAGTGGCAATTTGCGAAAGCGGCAAAACCCCAAGTAAACTGACCACAATAGCCAATTGCCAATTAGTCGTTAAACGATAAGTATGAGCCAATAAAACCAACCAAAAAAGCAAACTAAAAAAGATGAGAGAGCCAAAATAAATGGCGAAAACATTCTTTTTAAAAAAACTCCAAATTCTAATCTTTAAAGAAGAATCTAGACCTAAAGCCTTAAGTAATTGCTCATAGCCATCTCCAATCAGATAATACCCAATATGCTCTCTTTTCTTCTGCCGAACAGAACGGTCACTTTCTAAGCTTTGAAAACTTTCAGCCTGAGCGGCGCGAGCCAAATTTAAAACCTCTAGCGCTACCGCTTCTTCCGTTTTACCAGAAAGCCTAGAAAGGCTCTCAACCACCTTGCGGCATTGATCGCGAGTATAAAAATCAGATTTTAAATAAAAATCTTCGAGATCGCCTGAAAAAACCCGATCAATGCTCGAATGCGACTCGACCCAGGCTTTCCAATCCACCAGTGAGCTCGAACGTAAACTTTGAATAGCATTGCCAATAATCAACTGCTCTCTAGCAAGACGAGATTGCTCTTCGCGCGGCAGATCAATTAACGCAACCCGACGCTCCCGCAAATTCTCTTCGAACCATTGCAAAGCTAAACCGGTCAACCTGCCTCCTTCTCGCAAACGGTTCAGTAAATAATTATTGTTTTCTAAAAACTCCTCTTCATACTCTTCAAAATTTCTGATAAAACTACTAAGGATCTTGGTCGCCGAATTGGCGCTCTCCTTATCTGAAAATATCTTTTCTAGTACGCCCACAACCACTTTCCGCTTTTCGTTACGCTCCGCCATCGAGCTAACAAGCCCAGAAAGAGTCGCCACTAAAGCCAGCTTTAACATGATTGGAACCGACCAAAGCTCACCAAGCTTTAACTTAATCGCCGATTGATAACCATCTATAAAACTACTAAGCAACTCCTTATCAATAACCGCTTCGGTTAAACTAAGAAATTTTAAAGACAACTCGTAACTGCGCGGCAAACCAGACAAAGAGCCTTTGACCAACTTTGGAAGTGAACGCTCATAACCCTTTGGAAAATGACGTTTAATGTCATTAATTTGAGATTGAACAACGTGATAATTATCAAGTAGCCAATTTGCGCCTGGAGGAAGATATTCAGATCGCAAGCTAGCTTGCCTAAACTTTTGATAAACCTCCTCAACAATCAGAGCGTTCTCTTTAAACTCATCAATCAAACGCCTGCCCCGAGCCCGAACATCACAATCAAAATGAAAACTAGCCAAATCCTCTCCAAACGATTTTAAGTCAGCTAAAGTCTGGGCCGAACGACGCTCAGCTGATAAATCAACTTTTCCCGCCGCTTGCAAAACTACCTCAGGCTCGCTTGGTCTCGCCTGTTTCCGCTTTAAATAAATGATAAAACGGAGCTTTCTTGCGGCAACACGATATTTAAAACGAATTTTAGCAAGCATAAAAACTCAAGCGCGAATATTGGCGATAACAAGTAAATTCAATACAGATTACATAGAATTAAATAATTATTTTACGCCGATCACATATCGACACGCCACTACTTGATTAACTACTTTCATATTTCTTACAAATAATGTTATTAAACTAATCAATGACTCATATTTTTTTTTCAGGAATAGGAGGGGCTGGCATAGGTCCGCTTGCTATCATAGCCAAACAGGCTGGCTATCAAGTTTCAGGCTCGGACAGAGCACACGGGCTCTCTATCGATTATCTTAAATCAATTGGAATCGATCAAATTATCATCGGTCAAAACGAAGAGAACATATCAGCCGTTCACGCCAAAAACCCGATTGACTGGTTCGTCTATTCATCAGCAATTTTATTTAATCCTACCGAACACCCAGAACTAAAATTTGCCAAAACAAATCGGATTAAACACAGCAAACGTGACGAATTTTTGTCCGACCTAATAAAAGAAAAAAAATTAAAACTTCTGGCGATCGCCGGCACCCACGGCAAAACTAGCACTACCGCTATCGCCATCTGGCTGGCAAAAGAGTTAAAACTTTCAATCTCTTATCTGGTTGGCTCAAAAATACCCTTCGGAGAACCCGGCGCCTACGACCAGAAAAGCGAATGGTTCATCTACGAATGCGATGAATTCGATTACAATTTTCTTGCCTTTCGCCCCGACATCGCTCTAATTCCCGGAGTTTCTTGGGATCATCAAGAGATCTTCCCAACCCAAGAATCATACAACCAAGCATTTGAAAAATTTTTTAACCAATGCCTCCAGATCAACTGCTGGCAAGAGGAAGCGCGACGCTTCAAACTGGATCATAACCCCAAAAATAAAATTCTTAACGCAAAAGATCCAGAAATCAACAAAATCAAACTCGCCGGCGCACCCATGAGAATGAACGCTTGGCTGGCAATTTCGGCCATCGAAAAAATAACCGCCGCCCCCAAAGAACTCCTAATTGAAATAGCCGCCCGCTATCCGGGAGCCGGCAGAAGAATGGAAAAACTAAAAGAAAATCTTTTTTCGGACTACGCCCACACAATCGAAAAGATCGCAGGTTGCATCAATATAGCCCTTGAGCTAAAAAAAGAAAACCAAAAGCTAATAGTGGTTTACGAACCCCACTCAAATATCAGACAACACTACGTAAAAGAACAATACTACAACCTCTTTAATGGCGCCGATAAAATATATTGGCTACCAACATTCCTTGCCCGCGAAGTAAAAAATATTGATACATACTCGCCGGCTCAGCTCATAACATATTTAAAGACTCCTGAAATTGCCGAAACAACCGAGCTCAGCCAAGGGCTTAAAGAAAAACTAGAAAGCCATCTAAAAAGCGATGACCTAGTGATCTGCATCGGCGCCGGAGGCGCTAAAAGTTTAGACGAATGGATTAGAGGTAATTTATAAGTTTATTTTATGACAGTTTTAGAGGGACCAATTCAACCAATCGATAGGGTAGCCCCATCCTACTCTTCCCACAGCTCAACAACCACCTTCAGGTCAAGTTACTCAAACACCTCAACACGAGCAAGCCTTACAATCTTTCTTAAACATTAAGAGAGTAAAAAACACCTTTTGTCAATTACACACTCATTTAGAACAGATCAAAAAGGAAGCCGCTACACAAAACACCATAAAAAACATATTGCCACCAACTTTTATAAGCTCTATTGCTGTTGAATTATGCATTTATAATAAAGATCTAAAGAGAAATTTTATCCAATACTCATTAATACTAGCCAACGCCTTGATTAGAGATAAACTTGGACTAAATATATCTAACATTGAAGAAATAACACCAGAGACAAATACTCAATCTTTTGTCACACCAGAAACTACCAAAGCAACAGAGGAACAAAAAATACAAGCGAGAAGAATAATCAACCAATACGAATTAAATTCCCCTCGATACGCCGAAGCGTTATACAACACTACTGCGCCAAGTTAAAAATCAGTCTTCCGCTCTTACCGTCAAAATCAACCTCAATCAAAGCGCCCTCACCTCTTGCTAAATCATTTGCCAATATCAAGCGCGCAATCTCACTCTCAACCTCCTTCTGAATAAGTCTCTTCAACGGACGGGCGCCAAACGCCGGATCATAACCCTTCTGCGCCAAATACCTTCTAGCCGCCTCGCTAACCTCAATCCTAACGCCCCGCTCCCTCGCCCGCTCTGCAAGCTCATCAACTCTCAACTGCGCAATCCGACTAAGCTCTTCGCTAGATAACGGTTTAAAAATAACTGTCTCATCCACCCTATTCAAAAACTCAGGGCGAAAATAACGCCTCAACTCGTTGCGCACCGCATCAATAACACCCTGCGAAATCTCTTCGCCACCCTTAACCCCCTCAAGCAGCTCCCGTGAACCAATGTTGCTAGTCATAATAATAATCGTGTTTTTAAAATCAACCGTCCTGCCAGCTGAGTCAGTCAAACGACCATCATCAAGAATTTGCAATAAAATATTAAAAACCTCCGGATGCGCCTTCTCAACCTCGTCAAATAAAATCACCGAATAAGGCTTGCGACGCACCGCCTCCGTAAGCTGACCACCCTCCTCATAACCAACATAGCCCGGCGGAGAACCTACCAAACGAGAAACTGCAAACTTCTCCATATACTCACTCATATCAATCCGAATCAAATTACTCTCACTGTCAAACAACGTCCACGCCAAGGCCTTTGCAAGTTCAGTCTTGCCAACGCCCGTCGGCCCCAAAAACAAAAACGATCCTATCGGCCTGCGCGCGTCCTTAATTCCAGCCCGAGAACGCAACACCGCATCAACCACAACCTTAAGCGCCTCCTCCTGACCAATAACCCTGCTCGCCAAATGCTTTTCAAGCTCCAAAAGTTTCTTCCGCTCACCCTCAAGCAACTTCGCCAGCGGAATCCCGGTCCAACGAGATATAATCTTCAAAATCTCCTCCTCCCCAACAGATTCACGCAAAAGCCGACCACTACGAGCCAACCCCGATTCCAATTCCTTAAGCTCCGCCTCAAGCTTCGGCAGTCTGCCATGCCGCAACTCCGCCGCCCGCTCAAGATCATAAGAACGCTCAGCTTCCTCAACCTGCAAACGAGTCCTCTCAATCTCAGCACGCTTCCCCTTCAAAACCTCCAACTGCCTCTTCTCCTGCTGCCAAGCGCTCCTCAAAGCGCCTTCACGCTCCCGTAAATTAGCCAATTCCCCGGAAATCGCTTTCAAACGCTCACCACTAGCCTTGTCCCCCTCCTTCTTAAGAGCCGCCTGCTCAACCTCCAAACGCACCAAACGACGAGAAATCTCATCCAACTCAGTCGGCATAGAATCAATCTCAGTCCTAACTGTCGCACAAGCCTCATCAACCAAATCAATCGCCTTGTCAGGTAAAAAACGATCGCTAATATAACGGCTCGACATCTCTGCCGCCGCCACCAAAGCCCCATCCTGTATCTTCACCCCATGATGAACCTCATAACGCTCCTTAAGACCACGCAAAATAGAGATCGTATCCTCAACACTAGGCTCACTCACCAATATCGGTTGAAATCTCCTCTCAAGCGCAGCGTCCTTCTCAAGATGCTTGCGATACTCATCAAGCGTTGTCGCCCCAATACAACGAAGCTCACCACGAGCTAACATCGGCTTAAGCATATTCCCAGCATCCATCGCTCCATCCGTTCTGCCAGCGCCAACTATCGTGTGCAACTCATCAATAAATAAAATTATCCTACCATCAGCCCCTTTAACCTCAGAAAGCACCGCTTTCAACCTCTCTTCAAACTCACCCCGATACTTTGCGCCCGCAAGGAGCGCCCCAACATCAAGAGCATAAATCATCTTCTCCTTCAAACCCTCTGGCACATCTCCCTTCAATATCCTCTGGGCTAAACCCTCCACAATCGCACTCTTGCCAACACCCGGCTCCCCTATCAATACTGGATTGTTTTTCGTCTTCCGAGATAAAATCCGGATCGCGCGGCGTATCTCATCGTCACGACCAATAATAGGATCAAGCTTGCCAAGCCGCGCCTTCTGAACCAAATCCTCTCCATACTTAGAAAGCGCCTCATAAGTTTCTTCTGGATTAGGGCTAATAACCCGTTGGTTTCCTCGAATATCAGACAGCACGCTCAAAAACCTCTCAGTTGTTATTCCAGCTTTTTTCAAAAAATCCTTAACAGCTCCCTTGCCACCTTCCTCTATCAAAACAAGGACCAAATGCTCAACTGAAACATACTCATCGCGCAACCTCTTCGCCCTATCAAAAGCGCTCTCCAATACTCTTGCCAAACGTCCACTAAGATAAATTTTAGATTGATCATAACCACTCCCAGCAACAGAAGGAGTTTTATCAAGCTCTCCCACAAGAATAGCTTTAAACTCAGATAAACCTACCCCTAGTTTCTCAAGCAATTTACCAACCAAACTCTCAGAATCTTCAATCAAAGCGGCAAATAAATGCTCGTTATCAACAGCAGGATGACCACGAGCAATAGCAAGCCCCCTAGCCCTTTCCAAAGCAACCTGCGACCTTTCAGTAAACTTACTTATATCCATACAAAAAACCTACAAACAAATAACCCTCATAAATACTATATAACCACTTCTAACCAATATTTTAACCCCCCTACTTTTCTTTTTAGGAAAAAAGAAAAGTAGGCAAAAGAAAAACCAATATCCCTCACAACCGCCGCCCACATACCACCCACAAAACTAATCACAGCAAAACCCTCACCAAATCACTAAATTTCTTTTTAGAAAAAAGAAAAATAGGCAAAAGAAAAACCAATATCCCTCACAACCAATGACAAGATTGGCAATGACAAGATTGGTGCCACCCTCTTTTTATTTGACTTTAAAAGCTAGAAAATTACCAAAGCGAACTATCGCAAAAATCAATAAATCAAACAAATACCTGAAATGCCTTGTTTTTTTTAAAATCCTCAAAACCTCTAAAACAGGGTGGCACCACTGATCGTCACCCGAGATAACCGATCGCCCCGATCAATCCTCACCACTAAATCAACCTCCTCCGGCAACATAAATCGCTCCCCCCACTCTATCAACCTCAACACCCCAACCTCAGGCAAAAAATCTAACTCAACCGGTAACTCTCTAACCCGATAAAGATCCCAATGCTCAACCATAAGCCCCTCAGACACTCTATAAATCCTCTGCAAAACATACGTTGGAGAAACAAAATCCTCCCCAGTATAACCTAATCCACGAATAACCATCTCAGCAAAAGTCGTCTTGCCCGCACCAAGCTCGCCACTCAAAATAACCTCTACCGACCCACTAAGAAGCCTCTTCGATAAAAGATCAACAACTTTAAGCGCAACCCCACCTAAATCATCCAAACCTTTCGTTGCAAATTCAACCTTGCCGCTCTCAACCAATCAAAAAAATTCCCAAAATATTTTAAAACTTAAGCCTGCTTTCAACCTGCTCGAGCGAAAGCGAAATCAAATCAGAAGCAACCTTATAAGGCATCCGCTCCTCTAAATCAGACACCCCAGCGCCATGCAAATAAACAGCTAACGCCGACGCTTTCAAAGAAATAACCCCCTGAGCCATAAAACCCCCTATCATACCACTCAACACATCCCCACTCCCACCAGTGGAAAGATGAGCAGAAGCAAACGGACTAACATACCCTCTCTCACCATCAGTAATAATCGTACCCGCTCCCTTCAAAATAGTCGTCGCCCCAAAACGCCGCGCCATCTCCTCCGCCGCGCCATAACGATCCTTTGCTAACTCCTCAAGCGAAATATCCAAAATACGAAGAGCCTCACCCGGATGAGGAGTAATCACTACAAGCTCAGGAGAAAACTTCAACCCAATCTCCACCATCAAATCAAGCCCCTCAGCGTCAATTAAAATCTTCTTGCCACGATCGATAGCCTCACCTACAACCTTCTCAAATAAACTTAAAAGAGATTTTCTCGCCTCCAAATCACCCCTCATAACACCACCACCAATTCCGGGACCAATAACTAAACAATCAATCTTCTCTAGCGCCCCTACAAGACGCGAAATATTTTGAGCCATAGCAAAAACCCCTCGCATCGTAACAAGAGGCAAAGTCATTATCTCCGGCGGTAAATGAGCTAAACTCTCCCCTTCCGGCCGCGTACAAGTAACTAAAGCCGCCCCAAACTTAAGCGCCGCCACAGCCGCCAACGCCGACGCCCCCTTCATCGCCACACTCCCACCCATAATCAAGACTCGACCATTAAGCCCCTTGTGCCCATAACGATCACGCCTTGGCATATGCTTTAAAAGATCCGAATTTAAAATTTTATATTTACAACTCACCGAAGGCTCAATCCCAATGTCAACCACCTCAATCCGACCACAAAAATTCCTCGCCGGCGGCTGTAACATGCCGCGCTTAATAAATTGAATCGCGCAGGTTAAATCCGCCCTAAAACAAGCCGAATCAACCTCTCCACTGCTAGCCTCCACTCCCGTAGGCACGTCAATTGCAAGATATCTAGCGTTATCACTGCCCCCTTGAACACCACTATCGCGAAACGCCTTCAGCTCACCCATCACCTCTGCTATCTCGCCTCTCAAGGTTGCTCTCTGGCCAGTTCCCAATAAAGCATCAACTATTAAATCAGCCCCCTCAAAAACAACCCTCAAATCCTCCTTCGCCAAATTACGCTTGCTTAAAACCGACCCTTTATAAATAAAAATCTCAGCCCCAATTGAAGTTATAAACTTCAACATCTCAGCCGAAATTTCCTTAGCATTGAGCACTAATAAAACCTCAACCACAAGGCCACCCTCTACTAAATGACCAGCAAGCGCCAAACCATCCGCTCCATTATTCCCCGGACCAACCAAAATCAACGCCTTTTTAATCCTGTTGAAAGGATTGGATAATAAACATTGCTTGATAACTCGAAAAATACCGGCGGCGGCACGCTTTACTAAAATCAATTCGCTAACCCCAGACTCAACCATCGCCCGATCCATCCGCCCCATCTCTTCAGAATCAGGAAGCAAGAGTGGCACACTCTCTTTAGCAAAACTCATTTAAAACACTCAATCAAAAAGAAGCATTTTCAAACACTCGCGCGATCTCGGCCGCGGCCTTCTCGCAAAAAACATCGTCTTCACACTCAACTAAAATTCTAACCTTATTTTCTGTCCCCGAATAACGAACCAACAATCTTCCTTGTCCCATTAAACTCTTTTCTATTTTAGATATAGTCTCAGAGTAATTCTTAATCTGCTCAAAGGGAATTTTGCGATCAACTTTGACGTTTAATAGAGTTTGAGGCACTCTCACAAAGCCTTCAACCAACTCCGAAAGCTTTTTATTTTTTCGGCAAACAATCGCCAGCACCATCAAGGCGGTCATCAATCCATCGCCAGTCGTCGCCCAATCGCCAAAAACAATATGGCCGGACTGCTCACCGCCAAAATTATAACCGCCGCTTTTCATCTCTTCAATCACGTAGCGATCTCCAACCGCCGTCCGGACAACCTTAATCCCATGGGGCGATAAAGTTTTCTCTAAACCATAATTAGACATAACTGTCGCGACCACCGTGTCGCGCTTTAATAAACCTCGCTCCTTAAGATCAATCGCGCAAATCGCCAAAATCTGATCGCCATCCAAAATTAAACCATTCTCATCAACTAAAACAACCCGATCCGCGTCTCCATCAAGTGAAATACCAATGTCTAAATTATGTTCAAGCACAAGCTCGCGAACAACTTCCGGAAAAAGACTGCCAAAACCAGAGTTGATATTTTTACCGCTCGGGCTGACACCGCGAACAACCACCTCCGCCCCCAACTCATGAAAAGGCTGAGAACCAACCTGATAAGCCGCGCCATTGGCGCAATCAAGTCCAATTTTAAAGCCATCCAAAGAATAATCAGCCGGAAAACAACTTTTTAAAAAAACTGTATAACGCCCAACATGATCGTTAATCCTAAAAGACTTCCCAAGAGACGAAACATCGGCTACCCGCTCCTCAAAACCGTCCAGCACCATCCGCTCAATCTCATTTTCCAAATCATCAGACAGTTTATGACCATCGGCTGAAAATATCTTAACTCCATTGTCTTCATACGCATTGTGTGAAGCAGAGATCACTACCCCAAAATCCATTCTCATACTGCGAGTCAGGTACGCCACCCCGGGAGTTGGCAAAGTCCCCATCAGATAAACATCAACTCCCATCGAAACAAGCCCAGCCGCTAAAGAATACTCAATCAGATACCCGGAAAGCCTAGTGTCTTTGCCAATGACAATTCTCGGCTTATGCTTCTTTTTTTCTTTGAGCAAAACCGCCGCGATCGCCTTGCCTAGCTTAACCATCGTTTCAGGATCCAACGGATACTGGTTAGCAATCCCGCGAATACCATCCGTGCCGAATAATTTTCTTTGATTCATATTGGAATAATATTATAATATTGTTGAAAAAATAAATCAGCCCGACATCAACGAACTGCCGCTTTTACCCCTTTCTGCTCTTTGTTTATAATCTCAAAAACAACTCTAGCGATTTGCGGTTGCAAAGATACCTGTTTAAACGGAGGCAATAAACCAACTTGATATTCGCCGCTTGCGAAAACTTCCGAAAGATTGATCGGCTCGGTTTGAATTACCTTGAGATCTTTTATAAATTTGCTTGGCGCGGTCACTCTGACGCTTTTAGGAAAACATTCTTGCGAAATCAATTCTAATCCCTTACTAAGCTTGCCAACGACATTTAATTTAATCGGCAAACTAACCAAACGCAACTCGTCAAATTCCATCTCAAAAACCGCTGGTTTAATAGAGATCAACGAAATACCACTTGGCAAATTTAAGTATGTTTTATCAATAACAAAACGATGCTTTGATCCAAGATTCTCGGGAAGTTTTAATTTAATTTTCTTGGACATTGATATATATTGCGCGATCAAATGCGAAGGGCCGCGCACCACTACTTCGGCGTAGGAAGAACCTTCCGAAATAACCACTTTATTTTCCGGTAAAGAATTTAACTCTATCGGCAATTCCAAAGTAACAGTGCTTTCATTGATGGAACTACGCACATAATACGCCAAAAAAACGGCAACTCCGAGCGAAAAGAAAAGATCTTTGGTTTTTTTAAGATTCTTCACTAAACCCTCCCGGTTAATTCGGTCGCTAATCTCTCTTCATCCAGATTTCTAAGCAGATGGCCATCAAGCGCCAACGAAACCGAACCGTTTTCTTCGGAAACGACTATAATGACAGCGTCGCTTTGTTCAGAAAGTCCCAAAGCCGCTCGGTGCCTAGTGCCTAAGCTTGGATCAAGATCTGGATTGTTAGTAAGAGGCAGAACACAACCAGCCGCTTTGATTCTGCCATCTTCAATTACAACTGCACCATCGTGCAAAGGAGAGTCTTTTAAAAAGATCGCGAATAAAAGTCGCCGCGACAGTAAAGAATCGATTGTAATACCCTCTTCAATTAAACCCTCAAGTCCAACGTTTTGCTTGATAACGATAATGGCTCCGGTGTTTTGAGAGGCAAGCTTGAAGGAGACGGCAATGATTTCATCAACAAGAGACCCGGTTTGCGATTTCCTGCTAAATCGCGGCAAATGAAATCTTCGATTGCCAACTTTAGTCAGCGCGCGCCTAATTTCATCTTGAAACAGAACAACTATCAGCAAAATAATTGAACTTAAAAAAGTACCGAGCAACCAATTTAGCGCCACCAGTCCCAACCAACGAGAGAGAAAATAAAGCAAAGCCACCACTACCAAACCCCAAAGCATTGGCTGAGCCCGAGTTCCTCGGATAATTAATAACACCCGATAAACGATATAGGTTACAATCAAGATATCCAAAAGGGCGACGGCGGCTTCTTTTAACTCTAAATGCAAAAACATTGATACTGGAAAAACATTTTTAAGCTTTATTGGGGTCTATTAAGCAAAGATCTTAATATTAACCTTATACCGCTCCGCGCGCGAGCGCAAATTAAAACTATGCGAAAGCGCGAACTAGTTGGCTAAAGCGCAAAACATCACTGCCAACACGAATTTTATTTGAAATCTAAAATCGAGATTTTAAATCTATCCCTCTCGTTTCAGCAGTTCTGCTATTTCTCTTAGCAATCCAATATTATCGGAATGTCCTGTCAGACACGCGGTAATCTTGCCTTCAAGCGGAATTCCCAAAAGATACAAATCTCCAATAAGATCAAGAATCTTGTGGCGAGCCATCTCGTCTGGAAAACGAAGCTGACCATTGAGCGGCCCCTCATCTCCAAGCAAAACAAAGTTATCAAAACGTCCTCCTAAACCTAATCCCATCTTTTGGAGATAACTTATGTCTTTCATAAAACCAAAAGTTCGCGCCGGCGCGATCTGATCTTTAAAAGCTTTCGCGTTGGCAAGTTCAAAGCTAGCTCTTTGCTCGCCAATCGGTTCTGGATATGAAAGGTAATACTCAACGAAAAAACCTTCCGCCGGCTCTATAGTAATGCTCTCCTTTTGATTGCCATAACTTACTTTTTTGTTTAGCCTTAAAGCATAATATTCCGTTTTTTGATCTTTGATGCCAACATCTTCAATCAAATCGCAAAATGGCAAAGCCGATCCATCCATAATCGGCACTTCTTTGTCACATTTAATAAGCAAATTGGTAATACCATAAGCACAAAGAGCCGACAGTAAGTGTTCGACGGTCGAAAAAGAGCTCTCTTGATCTCCTATCGTAGTCGCAAAACCGGTATTTTTTACATTATCAAGAACGGCTGGAACTGGCGCGGCCTTAGAGGCATCAGCGCCAATCGCCAAAAGATGGATACCGCTGCCGGGCGGTAATGGCTCAAGGATCAAGCCGCTTTTTCTGCCAGAATGCAAACCATGCCCGTAGAGCACTGCCGAATTAGCCAAAGTTTTTTGAGATCTTTTACTGCCTCGCATTGACGTGGGGGGGAGAAGAAAGGTGTTGTTGATTAAAATCTCTTTCTTTGCGCTTTTTGGAGAAGTGGTTGGCTGAGAAGTCGTTTCTATCTGCTCGGCCGCAAAGCAATTACCGATAACTTTCAGTAAAAGATCTCGATCAAAAGGTTTTTCGATAAAATTCAAAGCTCCAAGCCTAGTCGCTTTTACAGCGGCGGCGATGTTAGCGTGTCCGCTCATAACGATAGTTTTAACGTTCGGAAAATTTTCCTGAACTTTTTCGAGCGTTTGCAAACCATCAAGTCCCGGCATCCAAATATCAATCAAAGCGACGTGAGGAGGATTTTTCGAGATAATTTCAAGAGCCTCCAAACCGTTATCGGCTGTCAGCGAACGGTAGCCGACATCGCTCAAAACTCCGGCAACGCTTTTTAAAACGGCTGGGTCATCATCGACAACTAGGATTGTTTTTTCGGGCAAATTCATAACGATATTTATAAACTGAGCGCTCTTATCTTACCCCAGAGATAGCTACCAGCGCAATCATTAAGCAATCTCAAGCTCTGCTCTGAAGCGCGTAAATCAATCCCCAACCTTTTGGGGTGACTTTTAAAATCCCTTGGGGGTTGTCATTTTGATCCCGATAAACAATGAATTCTTCAGATTGGAGATTGTCGAGTTTTAATTGAAGCGTCTCAAGCGATGATAAATTCCCGTTTCGTAAAGCTTGAATTAGTTTACCTTCAAGAACAAGAGTGTGAGCGCCAGAAAATAATGTATCAAAGGAGAGCAGATCGGCAATTTCGATCTCTTCTGGCGACTTTGCCTGTTCAACTGCGAACTCGCCGACGCGCGTCCTGCGGAGTAATGACAGGTGGGCGGCGCTTTGCAGTCTCTCGCCGAGATCGCGCGCCAGTGCTCGCAGGTAAAATCCCTTGCCACAAACAAGTTTAAAACCGAACCGTTTTTTATCAATTGGTTCAACCGAAAAATCTTTAACATACACTTGACGGGGGGGCATAGGCGGTATCGGTTTGCTACCGGCTCTGGCGAGGGCGTAAGCTCGTTTACCGTCAATCTTTAGGGCCGAATAAACCGGTGGAGTTTGTTTGAAAGATCCTATGTATTCCGGAATGACCTTTTGAAGCTCTTCGAGTGTCGGAACATGGGAGCTTTCTTTTATGATTTTTCCTGTAAGATCATCTGTGTCGGTGGCGGCGCCAAACGTAATCTCTCCGGTGTATTCTTTGAGGGCGGCTTCCGGAACGAAAGCAAGCTTAGTGCAAGAGCCGCTGAGGGCAACAAGTAAACCGCTAGCGAACGGATCAAGAGTGCCGCTGTGTCCGATTTTGGCAAGCTTGAGCCGTTTTTTTACTATATTTAAAGCTTGAGCGGAGGATATTCCTTTTGATTTATCGATCAGCAAAATGCCGTTTTGCGATGTCACCGCCTAATTACCTTGATATGTTTTAAATTATATATATTTTCGATCATAAGCTGATTGACGAAACGGAAAATTTTTCTTAATCAAGCCGCGCGAACGCTTTGTTAAATTCTTCTTTTAACTTTTCAACTAATTTTTCTAGATCTTGACGCCAGCGAAAGGCGGCCGCCATTTTATGTCCACCGCCGCCAAAGCTAGCGGCGATTGCCGCTACATCTAAATTTTCTTTACTCGAGCGCAGGCTTACTCTCCAAAGCTCTCCATCTTGTTTAACCAAAGCTCCTGCCAAGACACCTTTAATGTCGCGCAAGTTTTCGACCAACCCATCAACTTCTTTTTCAGCGCAATTGAATTTTTTATACAAAGCGTTGCTTACAATTCCGAGTGCCAGTTGGTTATCAAAAAGAAACTCGGCGTTTAGAATTACTTCTGCTTTGAGTTTGGCGACGTTCAGTGGAAAATCAGAGAAGATTGCTTGATGCACTTTTGTTATTTTTGCTCCGGCGGCGACCAATTTGCTTGCGATCTCGAGGGTGCGCGCCGAAGTTGAGCTATAACGAAAAGATCCGGTGTCGCCCACGATGCCGTACATTATGGCGGTGGCGATTTCGGTGTTTATTTCGCACTTTAGGACGGATGCGATCTCATAAATCATCTCGCTAGCTGATGAAGAGGCTGGATTGATCCAATTTAATTTACCAAAGCCATTGTTGGAAAAATGGTGATCGATGTTGATGATATTTGCCGCCTTTAATCTTTCGATCTCTTCCTCTCCGATCCGCTCAAAACTGCCGCAATCAACGACAATTAGCCACTGGTCAGGGGTTGGAGTTGGGATGCGGTCTAGAATTTCGGCAAATCCGGAGATATTTGAGTACCGCTCCGATGGCGCGCCTTCGATAGCGACGATCGCGTGCTTGCCAATTTTTTTCAGAATGGCTGTCAAGCCGAGGGCGGCACCGTAGGCGTCGGCGTCGGGGTGCGCGTGGGCGATGACTAAAAATTTATGATTGGCTTGAATGGTATCTATTATTTCTTGGGGAGGTTTGGAGTGCGGCATAAAAATTTATAAATTGAGGATAAAGGTTACTTTAATTGTTTGTCTTAATTCGCTCAAGTAGTTTTTCAACCATAGCTTGAGTTTCAAAGGTGTCGTCGTAAAAAAATTTTACGTTTGGCACGAAGCGTGCCTTTAATTTTTTAGCTAGGGCTGTTTTGAAAACTCCTTCTGCGCCGGCGAACGCGAGATCGATCTCGGCTTTTTGGTTTTCTTTAGAAAGGGTGCTCCAATATATCTTAGCTTGACGCATGTCGCTAGATAATTTAACGCCGGTCAAAGTAACAAGATAAAAGCGCGGATCGGCGATCTCTACAAGTTCGGTTGCTATGATCTCTTTAATTCTCTCTGCTACTTGATAGAGTCGTTGGCGGTTAGGCATAAAAAGCACGTTATTTGAAATTGATTGAAATTGAAAAGAATCATAATAATATCTTTTAGAATCATTTTTAAGGTGTATACCTGGATTATTTTAATCTCTATTTAGAGCTATAGGATTAGCTCATCAATTTACTCTTGTTATTTTTGCCTTAAGTATTTGTTTTTGCTAAAATTATTTATATTAGTTGGGCTTTATATAGTGTAATTTAGTTTTAGTAGCTTATTTGTGCTAAAAGTCGTAAAATATGGTACATTTGGGTGGGATTAGGGCATAATTTATAGGGAGAGGACTATTTTTATAATAACAGATATATAGGTGGTTAGGTTTTATTAGGTGTGTAAGGCTAAGGGTGGATTAGCGGTTTGTTTTTTTTGTGGCGTGGCGGATTAGAAAGAGGGTTAGAAAGAAGGATTAGAAGGAAGATTATAAGGAAGGGATGTTATTATGAGTGCTGAGGTGCAAAAGGAACTAGCAGGTGGAGTTAGACAAGAGCGCAATGGCGCTGCGGTTGGTATTCAAGAACAAGAAGATATTATAGATTTGGCGGAGCGAGATACGAATTTAAATGGCGCTGGTGGTGTCCGTGATAGCCAGGTTCACCTTGTTGATCCACCGGAGGATCGGAATTTGCCTTTAGCTGAGACGATAGATTATCGACCGGTTGGCGATGACACGCTGGAGGCAGGGATTACTCCTCCACGAGGGTTGAGGAGGTCTGAGTGTCTATTGCCAAAAGTTAGTCAGACTAGTACTGGTTTAGATTTTTGTTATAGGAGTTCGACGTATCGGATAGCGATAGGCGCAGGGGGGGTGTTGGTTGGAGCTGGATTTGGTCTTAATAAGGAGCATTATTCTGATGCTAAGTTTCACGAGGTACGAGTTAAGGGAATTTTGTTAAAGCCAGAGGTTGCCGAGGGGTTTTTGTCTACTCCGTATGATTACTATCAGAAGAAGGGAGAAGAGTTAGTAGGGATTTTTCGTCCTCAAATGTTAGAAGATCCGCTAGACATATTTACATCGGAGCATTTTAAGCAGTTTTCAAGTGAGGGGGAGAAGGCGGATGAGCTAGCTAGGTTAAAGCAAGATTTACCTGTTATAGGGCGTATTTTTGGGGAGAAGGGTCAGTATTTGATATTGGACATATTGGGGTATGGAGCTGCTGGAGTAACGTTGAAGGTTTTTAACGCAGAGGACAAGAGGTTGGAAGCGGCGAAGGTGCCTCTCAGGAGTGTTGAAAGAGATATTAGTGTTTATCTGAAGAGCGCGACGGCAGAATATGATAACGAGCGTAGGACATTTGCTAATTTGAAACACCCTAATGTGTGTGGATATCACCGTCTTGGATTTATTGATAATCGGAAGTCTATACCTGTTGCTTTTTATCAATACTTAGAGGGTGGTTGTGTATTAAGAGAGCTGATTAACAATCAGGTGATAGCGAGTGAGGAGAGTGTTGACAGGTATTCGAAGCTTTTACCGATAGCAGTTGAGCTAGCTGAAGGGCTTAGCGCGCTACATAGTGCTGGTATAGTTCATCGTGATATTAAGCCAGATAATATTTTTGTATTTAAGGGAGGTAAGCCAGTAATTTTTGATTTTGGTTTAATTAAAAGCCATGCATTGAAGTGGGCTATGAGTACGGCTACGAAGATTGGTTTAAGAGGAGATGCTGATGTTAGTCGGACTACATATACGGCGCAAGGAGTACCAGGTACTCCTTTGTATATGGCGCCGGAGGCGTTGTATTTATTTGGAGGGGATAAGAAGTTAACAGCTGATGATGAGAAGAAGGTAGATGTTTACGCGTTAGGATGTGCTTTATTTGAGTTATTAACCGGCGATGTATTTGCTGGTAAGCAGAGGAGTATTTTTGATCGGAGTGAAGCGATAAGATCTAAGGGTGCTTATAGTGGGATAGATAAGAGGGTATCGGCGTTATTATATTCTTTAGGCATTCTTGCCAAGCAAGCTAGAGACAAGGATGGCGTTTTACATGATCAGCTAAGAATCCCTGCTCCGGAGAGTGTAGCTGAGGTGCCTGAGTTTATAAGGGGTTTAGACAGCACGCAGCTGCAGTCGTCTGGTTTTATGAACGGTGTCAAGTCGTTAGCGGTGTTTTTGCTAATAAGAAGGATGCTGAGCGTTGATGCTGGTGAGCGTCCGAGCATGGAGGAGGTTAAGAGGGAGCTATTTGAGATAGTTAACAAGAGGAACACTGGGAGTGATTTAGGAGGTTTTCGTCTTAATGGGGAGGTTTTAAGGGGGGCGTTAGAACGGGAGGTAGCGGAGGCGAAAGAGGAGACTTATCAGCAAAGAAGGCGGTTTTGGGGAGCGATAGCTGGTATTGCTTCTGTGTTTACGTTAGGTGGCGGCGCTACTGCTAGAAGCTTGCAGGAGTCAACGGCGCTTGAAAACGTCCGAGAAAACATCACAAGGTCGGTTGGGAATCTTTTAGGTTCTGCTGGCAAGGGGATAGAAGCTCCATATTATAATTATCAGGAGATCGACCATTCTATAACTGATATGTTAAGGGTGGTTTCTGAGGTTCGGAGCGCTGCAAAGGAGGCGGGAGGCGCGTGGCTAAGCAGGCTTTGGAGTAGCAAGCCAGCCGAATTAGAAAAGCATGCAGAGCTGATAGCAACTCTTAAAACATCACTACAAGATTACCTAGAGTTCAACAAAGACCCGAATAAAACTCCGATGACCGCGTTGACAACTAATTGCTCTCCGGCAAATGGTTTTGATCTTAATGAATGGTGTGATAGGTCTATTGCGAAGATGAAAAAGATCATGCAGGTTTGCAGAGATCTTGGTGCTTGCGAGCAAGGCGGGGTTTTTGAGGGGCTTTCAGAAGAAGGCAGAGCCGCTTTTGAAAAGTTAAAAAAATCCTTGGCAGAAGAATACCACACAAGCAGATTTGTTGCGGCTGAAATTAAATTGATCGCGGAGAGGCATATTTTGAGTACTTATCCGGACACTCTAAAATCCGTTCAACATCCAGATCACAAACGGCTCTCTTTTAAACAAGCCGATATGTTTCTTGGCGAAGCGGAACCACCTTATCTAAAATTTCTACCGAACAAAGAGCAGGCAACTTTTTTAAATATTTTACAAGACTATCGGAAGAAAAGTAGGGATAGGGAAAAGCTAATCTCTTTTAAGCATATTTTAGAGAAACATGAATTTAATACAATTAAAAATCCGAATTTAATATTATTATTAGTTATTAAACTAGTGATTGATGGTGATTCTGAATATGCTTTTAAGATTTTAAGAGAAAACAAAGGAATTGATAACAACCTCCCATTAATTTCAATGATACAGGCTGGTATTGCATTAAGTAACTGGGATTACCACGGTGCACTACTTAAATTACATGAGTACCTTGTAAAAGGTGGGCAAGAAAATAATTTTGGATATCTAAAATTATTGAATAGAAGTATTTCTGCTGAGCTTGGCAGAAAAGATCTTAGTCCGGCAACGAGGGATAGGTATAAACAGGCTCTTAAAGAGATTCACGAAAAATATGAAAAACTTATTAAAAGCAAATACCAAGACCCTATTGTCCATGATGTAGAGATCACATATATAAAAATGGTGAGTATGTATGAAGAAGGTGGGCAATCGCAATGGGAGGGTGTTCTTAGGATCTTTGATGAATTTAATAAAAGACATGGTCTTGACTATGACAATCGATACTCTGCTGTCCTAGAAAAATTACCTCCTAACAGCATCTTCCTACAGTTTTCTATACAACAAACAGCTCTTTTCGCTACCTTCAAAAAAGATCGGTTTACTCGAGAGCTAGAATTCTCATTAAATAGGTATTTTGAACTTATCCAGCATACTGATAAGATGATTCCAACTTCAAAAAAGGATTATTTTTATAATCTAGCTTGTTTGCACGGGCTTTGCGCTATGGATAGTTATAGCAAAGGAGATTATGGAAAATTTGAGGATTTAGGGAATCAAGCAATGAATATCTTAGGAAAATATGTGTTTCCCATATCCGACAAATATATAATTCTAGCACAGAATGATGAAGAACTCAAGGGTTTATATAACAAGCATGCTAAATTTAAGAAATTTATTGATGAAAATGCTACTAAATTAAATCGTCAAACTAATGACGGCAACGTTACTACGAGTTGGGAGTAACTTTTACCATTAGCACAGAGAGTCTCGAAATAATTTGACTCCTTAATAATATCATTAATTATGAATTATTCACCTATCGTAATTTGCGTAGGATTTAGGATCACGATCACGAGCCAAATGTTCTAGAAGCAAAGCAAGATCATCATTAGCACCATCAGAATCAGGAAAAATATAATCATAATCTTTATCAGAATTAGGAAAAATATCAACATTATCTTTATTCTCCCCCCATGCCTGAGGTGTGATTAGTGTTGCGATTAGGAGTGCGATGGTTAGTTTTTTTAGGGTATTTTTCATAAGTGTAATCTCCTTTTTTAAAAATCGATTAAATTGGTTTTAAATAGTTCAAAAGTGGTTTAAGTCTTTGTTTTTTCTTACCTTTCTCCGAAAAACGACATATAATAATATTTATAGGTCGTTTTTGTTTTTAAAGATTCAACTA
>CALMIO010000010.1 GCA_937864035.1 uncultured Pseudomonadota bacterium
AAAAACGACATATAATAATATTTATAGGTCGTTTTTGTTTTTAAAGATTCAACTAAATTAGGTAGTTACAAATTTAGTGAATTTTTTTTCGATTTCTGCTTTAGCGGTTTAGCTAGGGATGGTTTTGGGTAGCGGTCAATGGTCTCTCCTCTCTCCTTTCGGCAAAACAGGGTGGCACTTTTTTATCTCTTTAAATTGAAATAAAATCGGTTATAAGCATCTTTCAGGCAGGGTAAAGAGAGGGTGGCACCTTTTTTTGTGGTTTATTTAGTAGCTGGTTAGGTTAGTTTTTTCCTGTCAAAGTTTTTATATCTTTGTTGTGCTAGGATGTTGTAAAATATGGTACGGTTGAGTGGAATTAGAGCATAAAGATCTATAGGGGGAGTGATATTTATTATTAGGTAGGTCAGTTTTTATAGGTTCAAAGGTGTAAGGCTAAAAGGATAAGTTAGCCAAGTGTGTGTGGCTTGCCGTTGTTTCGGCTGGCGGAGTATAGAAAGAGAGATTATATACAGAAGGGATGTTGTTATGGGTAATGGCGTGGATGTGGATGTCGATGTCAATCAGCGAAGTTCTCACGACACGCCTGCAGGAGGGATCACGCCGCCGCAAGGGACAAAGGTGAAGGTGAATCTTCCTGAGGCGGCACAACCTGCTCCTGTCAAGGTTTTAGATGTATATAGTGTTATTCAGAATGTTGATCTGAGTCGCGCGGCTTCTGGGTTGTCAGATGCTCGGTATATATCAGGGCAATCGCTTGAGAGAGAAATTTTTGGGCGGCTTTCCGAGAAGGAGCGCGCCGAGGCGGTATATTTATTAAGGAGGGATAATTATTGTCTTATTCCTCAGGAGGGAGGTCATGATTGTTTAGTATTTAGGTTAAACGGTGTTTGTCGTGGCGGTGATGATTGGAAGGTGATAAACCCGCCTACTGTTAACCCTGTAGAATGGAGTGGTTACGCGCTTGACCGCAAGACTACAGTTGTGGGAGTACTTGGCGCTGGCGCTAATGGGGTGGTTTTACTTGCTTATGAGAAGGGGCTTGATCTTTTCCGCGCGGTGAAAGCGTTAAAAGATTACAATAGTCTTAAACAATCTGAGAGGGATCAGCTTGAGAGGGAAGCCAAAATACTTTGTCGTTTTGATAATGCGAATATAGTAAAGGCTTTAGGGCTAGTGTCTGTGAATGTTCGCGGTCAGCCTGTTTATTGCATGATTCAGGAATATTGTCCTGGGGATACGTATAGTAAATATATTGAAGGTCTTTTTGATGGCAGTCAACGAAGGGGCGGCGCTGAAGTTATTGGTGGTATTTTTCAATTTCATAAGTTTATTTTAGATGGTTTGGCTTACGCTCATGAGTACCGTGAGCCTGTGACGAACAACTCAATTCCGATTATTCACCGTGATGTTAAACCTGATAACATCAAGATTACGGTTAACAATAAAGGAGAGGAGAATGTCAAAATTCTTGATTTTGGGATTGGGCGTTTTGGAGAGAGGTTACTGCAAGAGGAGCAGGATAATAGGTTATCGTTTAGTCTAGCTAGCAATTTTTTGGGTAGTCATAACACGACGCAAGCTGGCGATGAAGGGAGGCTGAAGGGGACTCCTTTTTACGCGGCGCCGGAGCAGTTTATGGGGGATTCGACGAAAGCGGTTGACGTGTATGGGGCTACTTTAACATTTTACGAGGGGTTAACAGGCATAAATCCATTTAAGCTAGATAATGCATTGTATAAGACGCATTTTGGATTTGAAGCGCTTAAAAGAATAGGAGGTAAATCTTATCACAGTGGTTCTGATGAGCAATTGTTAAGTTTTATTAAGGAATCAGACCGGCATATTGAAAGCCGGTCTGTTCCTAATCTTTCTGTGATAACGGAGTGTACTGCTGACGTTGTTGGTGTTGTCAAACAGATGTTAGAAAGGGCGGAAGCAAATAACAATTTTGATAATCTTTCTGAGAGATACAAACGTATCATTGGTAAGTATGTTAATGAGCGGGTTGGCGAGGATGGTCATTTGCGGCACTGTTTTGAGGTGGTGCTTGGGAATAAGGGGGATTTTTTTGAAAAATTAATCAAACAAGTAAATGCCGGGAATGTTTCTGCGGCGATAGCCAGACTTGATAACATTGAGGAGCTTTACAGGGGGCTTTCGCGTGAATTTAGCAAGCGTCCAGAACTACAAGCTATCATGGAGAAGGGTTTGGCTATTGACTACAAAAAGCGGTATCAATCAGCTCGTGAGGCTCTGGATGATTTTGACAGGTATGTGAAAGGCGACCGGGTTAAGGCGTATGAAGAGAAGTTAGGGGAGCAAGCAAGCGGCAATCGTTTGTTGAGGGTTGTTTCTGGTGTCATCAAGCCGGTTGTTGAATTTGTTCCGGCGGCGCTTGGGTATGTGCCTGAGTGGCTTGTTGGTTATAAAAGTCCGAATGAGAAGGCTCAAATAATAGCTCGCAGTCGGTGGACTACAGCCGTTGCGACTGCTTTATCAACGTTATGGCTAAGTTTTAGGGGCGTTTCGGAAAGTTACGCGGTTGAAAACGCCCGAGGGAATATAACAAGGTCGGTTGGCAATCTTTTAGGTTTTTCTGGTCAGGGCATTCAGGCTCGTTATTATGAGTATCAACAGATTGATCATTCAGTAACGGAGATTTTAAGGACGCTTTCGGAGGTTAAGACTGCCGCTCGCGAAGTCGAGAGCGTTTGGTTCAGCAGACTTTGGAACCCAAAGCCAGCTCTTTTACAGCGGCACGCAGAGCTGATAGCAAATTTCAAAGACTCCCTCCAAGATTACTTGGAGTTTAATAAAGACCCTAATAAAACGCCGATGAGGGCGTTGACTATAGACTGTTCTCCGAAAACTGGCTTTGATCTTAATGAGTGGTGCGATAGGTGTATCACGAAGCTTCGAAAAATTATGCAGATTTGCAGAAACCTTGGAGCTTGCGAGCAGGCAGGGGTGTTTGAGGGGCTCTCAGAAGA
>CALMIO010000011.1 GCA_937864035.1 uncultured Pseudomonadota bacterium
GCAGAAACCTTGGAGCTTGCGAGCAGGCAGGGGTGTTTGAGGGGCTCTCAGAAGAGGGTCAAGCCGCTTTTGAAAACTTAAAAAAATCTTTAGCAGAAGAATATCATGATACGAGACTGGTTGGAACTGTTATTGAAGGAATTGGAAAGAGAACGCTTGTAGATGATTACGAGCCAGTCACGACCACTCGACATTCAGATTATAAACGACTCTCTTTTAAAAATAAATTTCTTGACGAAAAAGAGCCTCCTCCTTATTTAGATGTTCCGTTTACTCAAGATCAGCAGAAATTTGTTGATATTATTAACCTCTACGATCAACTGGAAAAATCTAAACAATTAATCCCATTTGAAGATATTTTAAATAAACATCAGTTTCATACAATTCAAAATCCAAATTTAAGACTCTGTCTAGCTATTACATTAGCTTTTTTAGATGGCAACTATCATTATGCTTTTAAAATTATAGAGAACGCAAAAGCAATTAATAATAATCCCTTATTTTTCATGTTAGAAACCTATGCGCAATTAGATATTGGCGATGTTCCGAATGCGCTAAGAAGTTTGCAAGCTTCCATTATTAAGGGTGGTCAAAAAAATATGGAATACTTCAAATTACTTATTGACGTTACTTCTATAGAACTTTCCAACGATAATCTTAGCCCTGCAACTAGCAGTAGGTACGAACAAGATCTGAAAGAGGCGCTAAAAAGATATGAAGACTTTCTTTTGAGTACATATCAAAACCCTGTTACTAGAGAAGTAGAGATGACATACATCAACCTTTTTATCCGATATCGCATGGGAAAATTTGATGATGCGATTAGGATGTTTGATGATTTTAATAAAAAGTACGGTATTCTCCCAGAAAACCAATACTCCGCTATTCCCGAAATATTTTCGAGCCATACTCTTGCTAGGCATTTTTATATAAAAAGATTGGCATTATTTGCGCAACTTAAAAGATATGGTCCTAGCCCTGAGTTAGAACGCTCGGTACGAGAATACCTTGAACTCATAAAAACTACCGATAAAATAACGTTAGCCATCAAATTGTGTTGTTTTTATGATATAGCTTGTTATTACGCACTTTCTGCCCAATACAGTTATAAAAACGGCGATCAACAGCAATTTGAACAATCAGTAGATAAGGCAATTGCCATTTTAAAGGAATATGTATTAAGACTGTCGAGTGAACATATAAACAAGCTGTTAAATGATGAAGACATTCTTTGGTTATACAACAATAATTCTAAATTTAAGCAATTTATTGATCAAATATTTGCTACCTTAAATCGTCAAAATGATAGTAGTACTACTACGAGTCGAGAATAACTTGAGTACAAAGAGCTGTTGAGATAATTTTTTATAAAAAGCAATCAACAGTCAAAGAACTGTCAATAGTGTCTTTGATTATTCATTTAGCGTGTTAAATATACTGCTTCTGCTACTTCAACAAAACCTTCGGCTTCGGCGTCGATTTTTATTTCATAACCTTGATTGCCAGGTAAGAAACCATCATCTGGTCCAGCAGAATTAGACAAATCTGATCCACCAGCAGAATCAGACAAATGTGCTATGTTCTCCCCCCAAGCGTTAGGGGTAATGATAGCGGCGACAAGAAGAATGAGAGAGAGTTTTTTTATAGTATTTTTCATAAGTGTAATCTCCTTTTTTAAAAATCGATTAAATTGGTTTTAAATAGTTCAAAAGTGGTTTAAGTCTTTGTTTTTTCTTACCTTTCTCCGAAAAACGACATATAATAATATTTATCGGTCAATTTTATTTTAAAAAACCTAGCCAAAGTAGGCAGTTAGAAATTTGATGAATTTTTGATTACTTCATATTTTAGACTATTGTTTTAGGCAGTTGTTTTAGATTGTTTAGACTATTGTTTGATTAGGTACGATTTTGTATAGGTGTGTCCCTCCCCTTCCGAAAAAGAGGGTGGCACCTTTTTAGGGGAGGAGAATTAGAAGGCTGAGGGTGCGCCTAGGCAAGTTATCACTTGCAACAAAAGCAGGCTATAACGCCCAGCTCGAAATTCAATGAGGGTGGCACTTTTTAGTTTTGATTGCTGAGCTTTCAGCTAGAATGTAAAGGGGAGTTGAGTCAGTCTCAAAAAAGTCCGACCCCCCCAAAACACTCTTTCAGCTCGCATATAAAACAGGGTGGCACCTATTTTCGGGGGTGTTTTATTCCCCAAGCGCCTTTAAGAAACAGACCTTGCGTCCTTAGCCTTGATATAAAAGAGGGTGGCACCTTTTTGTCGAGAAGTTTGTGTTTTTATAGGGCTAAAATCGAGATAAAAGTATAGAGCGCCTTTTTCACAAGAGTCTAGCTTCAATATAAAAGAGGGTGGCACCTTTTTCGTTGGGGGCGGATGGCGAGAAAACAGTCCGCTGGCTGGCAAAAAATAGGGGAATTTTATAGGGGGCTTTGGGCTAAAGTGAAGGTCTATTCCGATACTATTTTTTCTTATTCTATGGGTTTTTATTAGTCAACCCAAACAACATCTTGGATTTTCGGCAAATTTCTCACTTTTCCCTTAATTTTGAAACTCCTTTTGCCGAATCTCCTAGTCAAGAAAGAAAACCTCAAAACCGAAAAACGACCTATAAATATTATTATATGTCAATTTTTGGGGGAAAGTGAGAAAAATTAACAACTTATGCCACTTTTGAACAACTTAAAACACCAATTTAAACGATTTTTAAAAAGGAAACCAACATTATGAAAAATTCTATAAAAAAACTCGCCCTAGCACTACTTCTCGCCACCATCATTACCCCTAACGCTTGGGGGGAGGAAGGTTTGACTAATGATGGTGGTTATCATCTTGGTGGTGGTGGTATTTTTTTTAATGTGCCTGATTTGCAGAAGGAGTTAGAAATAGCAATAGAGGCGGCGGAAAAACTAATAAAGGCAACAGAAAAAAAGTTACCAGATAACCAACAACCTTAACTACCTTAATCGTTCCTAGCTAAAAATACAAGCTATTCGCGAATAGTAATGCTATTATCTACTTTAATTTTTTCAACTAGTTGTTCGTTGGCGAATTTCTGAAATTTTTGATTATTATCGCGTAAAAAAACTATATTTTTATGATTGAGAACTGTAAGTAACAAATGTCTATAACAAGGTAATACATCTTCTTTAAGAATACAAATTACTTTATCTGATAATTCATCAATCTTTTGATACTCCTCTTTTACATAACTATTCCTAGCAAAGAGCGCATAACAATAGCATATACGGCAAGCGCTAATAGCTTTTTGCAAATCAAATATTTTATCACTGGCTTTCATGGATTTGTAGTAATCATCTACGAAACATTCTAACTCAGAACTCGGTCCTTCAATTTCTAAACGCGCTAAGATATACATCTCTATCATTCGCAAGTATACCGGACTATAGCGAGCATATTTTTCTACAACTGTCTGTAAATTACTTGGGTTAATGTGATTTTTACTATTGAATTCGCTCATAGCATCAAACAGCTCTTTAAATTTTTTCTTATTATTTAGTATTAATAATTTTGTATACTCTTTTTTTAATTCAGCAATAGAATCGTTTTCTTTGCTAGTAACAAGATCATTGTATTTTTCTTTCGCTTTTAGAAGTTCTTTTTCATAGTTATCTCTTGTTGCATTATTAAGATCTTTTTTAGCAAGTTCTGTAGAAAGGACCTTTATCCGTAAACTTAATGAATCCATGTTTTCTTGACCACCATTAAGAAGAAGACAAGCATCCAAATAGATTAGCGCATTTGGAGTATCGCCGGCATTGAATTGTGCATGCGCTCCTAAGAACAACAAAAATGGATCGTTGTTGTTAATTGCTTCTGTTCTTTTTACAATCTCAAAAGCGTCAAAATAGTTAGCATCTAAAGAGATGAGAGTAATAGCTAGCGCAAGTCTTAGATTGGGATTTTTAATAGTCGATAATTGATTTTCATCTAAAACATCTTTAAAAGAGTTTTTACGCTGGTTTTTTATATTCTGTTGATAGGCCAACAAAATCTCAACAAATTTTTGTTGATCTTTTGTTAGAGGAAGATTTAAATAAGGAGGGGGATCTTTTTCTCCGATAAATTTATTTCCAAAAGTTAAATGTTTGTGATCTGGGTTTTGAGACAATACAGTTGACTCTGATGAACTTAAAATATTACTTGTACCAACCGCCCTAATAAGAGCCGCAACCAGCCTAGTATCATGATACTCGTCTGCTAAAGATTTTTTTAAGCTTTCAAAAGCTACTCTGCCCTCTTCTGAAAGCCCCTCAAACACCCCTGCCTGCTCGCAAGCTCCAAGGTTTCTGCAAATCTGCATAATTTTTCTGAGTTTTTTGATACACCGATCATTCCACTCATTAAGATCAAAACCAGTTTCCGGAGAGCAATCTATCGTCAACGCTGTCATTGGCGTTTTATTAGGGTCTTTGTTAAACTCTAGGTAATCTTGGAGGGAGGTTTTGAGATTTGCTATTAGCTCCGCATGCTTTTCCAAGTTAGCTGGCTTGCCGCTCCAAAGTCTGCTTAGCCAAGCGCCACCTACCTCCTTCGCGGCGGTCTGAATTTCAGAAACCGCCCTTAACATATCCGTTACCGAATGGTCGATCGCCTGATAATTATAATAAGGAGCTGTAACCCCCTTGCCAGCGGAATCAAGCAGATTTCCAACAGACCTTGTAATGTTCCCTCGGGCGTTTTCAACCGCGTAACTTTCCGAAACACCCCTAAAACTTAGCCATAACGTTGATAAAGCAGTCGCAACAGCAGTAGTTAAACGACTGCTGTTGATAATCTGCTTTTGCTCATTCGGACTCTTGTAACCAACAAGCCACTGAGGCACGTACCCAAGCGCCGCCGGAATAAATCCAACAGCCGACTTGGCAACGGAAGAGGTAACCCTCAATAAAGGATTCTTGACAACTTGCTCTCCCAATTTCTCTTCATACGCCTGAACCCGGTCGCCCTTCAGATACCTATCAAAATCATCCAGAGCCTCCCGCGCCGATTGATACCGCGTTTTGTAGTCAACAGCCAAACCTTTCTCCATGATAGCTTGCAGTTCTGGACGCTTGCTAAATTCTCGCGAAAGCCCCTTGTAAAGCTCCTCTATGTTAAAAAGTTTCTCTATCACTTCATTGATATTGCCGGCGTTTACTTGTTTGATTAACTCCTCAAAAAAATCCCCTTTATTCCCAAGCACTATCTCAAAACAGTGCCGCAAATGACCATCCTCGCCAGTTTGCTGATTAACATAATTGGCAACTATCAGCTTGTATCTCTCAGAAAGATTATTAAAATTGTTATTTTCTTCCGCCCTTTCTAACATCTGTTTGACAACACCAACAATCTCAGCAGTACGCTCCGTTATCACAGCCAAAGTAGGCACAAACCGGCTTTCAATATGTGAATCTGATTGCTTAATAAAACTTAACAATTGCTCCTCAGAATCACCATTACAAGATTTACCACTAACTCTTTTAAGCGCTTCAAAACCAAAATGCGTCTTATACAATGGATTATCTAGCTTGAAGGGATTTATACCCGCCAACCCCTCGTAAAATGTTAAAGTAGCCCCGTATACGTCCACCGCCTTCGTCGAATCCCCCATAAATTGCTCAGGCGCCGCGTAAAAAGGAGTCCCTTTCAGCATACCCTTATCACCAGCTTGCGTCGTGTTATGACTACTCAAAAAATTACTAGCTAGACCCTTCCATACGTTGTTATCCTGCTCCTCTTGAAATAACCTCTCTCCAAATCGTCCAATCCCAAAATCAAGAATTTTGACCTTCTCCTCTCCTGTGTTGTTTATCGTAATCTTAATGTTGTCAGGTTTAACATCCCTGTGAATAATCGGAATTCGATTTTTGGTCACCGGCTCACAATACTCATGAGCGTAAGCTAAACCATCTAAAATAGACCTATGAAATTGAGAAATACAATCAATAACTCTAGTAGCGCTCCTTCGCTGACTGCCATCAAAAAGACCTCCAATATATCTACTATACGTATCCCCAGGACAATATTCCTGAACCATGCAATAAATAGGCAGACCACTGACATTAACAGGCACTAACCCTAAAGCCTTTACTATATTCACATGATCAAAACGACAAAGTATTTTGGCTTCCTTCTCAAGTGGATCCCTCTCAGATTGTTTAAGATTATCGTAATCTTTTAGCGCTTTCACCGCACGGAAAAGATCAAGACCCTTCTCATAAGCAAGTAAAACCACCCCATTAGCACCAGCTCCAATAACTCCTATCACAATGGTTTTGCGGTCAAGCGCATAACCACTCCATTCTACAGGGTTAACCGTAACTGGGTTTGCCACCTTCAAATCATTTTTCCCACGCTCAGTAACGTTTAACCTAAAGACTAAACAATCATGTCCATCCTCTTGAGGAATACGGCAAAAATTATCCCTATTTAATAAATACAACTTCTCAGTGCGCTCCTCCTCCGAAAGATCACTTAAAAATTTTCTCTCAAACAATTCCCATGATAGATACCGAGCGTCTGATAACCCAGAAGCTGCACGATCAAGATCAACATTCTGAATAACACTATATGCGACAAGAGCATTTTGTATCTTCTGGTGATTGGAGGGAAGCTTCACCTTTGTACCTTGCGGCGGCGTGACCCCTTCAGGCGGCGTGTTGTCAGAATGAATCCATTCCGTCGTCTGATGTAAAAAAACATTACTATTGCCAGCGACTTCGAGCCGGCTAACCCCTTGCCTCTGCTGCACCCAAACAGCCAAATCTATAACATCATCGCCGCCATCTTTGTCTTGCTCTTGAATGCCAGCCGCCACAGTAGTAGGCGGCAGTAACTCATTTCGCTGCTCATTGCGCTCCGCGTCTATCTTTATTCTTAAAACCTTCCCCTGATCAACCTCGGTGCCCATAAAATATCCACACTAAAAATTAAACGTTGCCAATTATTTAGCAAAAATCCTCGCAATTTAAACTGCTAGGGAAAACAAATAACCACTGCGCGCCACCAGCTCACCGCCCCTTTTCCTATCTGCTAAACTTATATCAACAAAGCTCGCGCCACTTTCACCCTGGCTCCAGAGCCGCCTTTGCTAACTTAAATTATCTGTTAGCCTAAATATTTTACCTAATTCCCCCTATAGATCTTTATGCTCTAATTCCCCTCAACTGTACCATATTTTACAACATTCTAGCACAACAAAGCTACAAAAACTTTAACTGGCAAAAAAACCACCTCTACCAGCTGCCAAAATAGGTGCCACCCTGTTTTATATTAAGGCTGAAGGTTAGTCTGTGCTTTTTTACAGTTTACCCCCCTTCCCTAGACAACGCTATAAAAATCAGAAAATATAAAAAAAATTTCAGCAAAAATAGTTGACAAAAAGAAACTATTATGAGATTATTTACTTTTATAGCTTACTGCTTGTAAGCTAGTTTTTCGGGTGTAACCCACACCACAGTCTCCTATAGCCCATACTTAAAGACTAAAATATTAAAGATAAGCTACTATAAATCTTTATCTTTGCTTAATTCGTGGTTGGGTATAAAAAATTCTTACTTTCTTAAAACAAAAATTATAAAAATACCCCCGAAATTTATTTGATAAAAAATTATTCGATTAACCCAAAATTGATTTGACTTTGACCAACAAAAAACCCACTCTTTTGTGGCACGCGTTTCTTTGTATAAAAAAAATAAACATTTAATCAAATAAACAGCAGTTTTAAAATTATTGTTACAAAATAACATTCAACTTGTTTAATAAATTTTTCAAATTATCCCTAAACAAAAAATAAAATAATTCAACCAACCAATCGCCCAAAACAAACCACTTCACAACCACCCTAACAATATCATTAAATAACAAATTTTAAATTTTACTATTTTAAATTTTACACAATTATGAACTTAAACGACCTTAAAAAACAAAAACTAGATGAACTAACAAGACTCGCCGCTGACCTCGGCGTAGAAGGCGCTAACAGCATGCGCCGCCAAGACCTAATATTCAGCATCCTCGCCAAACAAACCGACAACAACGGCGGCATCTACGCCGAAGGCGTACTCGAATGCCTGCAAGACGGCTTCGGCTTTTTAAGATCACCAGATTTTAATTACCTGCCCGGCTCAGACGATATCTACGTGTCACCAGCCCAAATAAGACGATTCGGCTTGCAAACCGGCGACACCGTCGAAGGACAAATTCGCGCGCCCCGCGAAAAAGACGGAGAAAGATATTTCGCCCTCGTCAAAGTCAACTCCGTCAACCACGACTCGCTCGAAATTCTAAAATCAAAGGTACATTTTGATAACCTGACCCCTGTCTACCCATTCGAAAAACTCAAACTCGAAGGTAAAAAAGGGGGAATGTCAACCAGAGTCGTCGATATGTTCGCACCCATCGGCAAAGGACAACGAGCCCTAATCGTCGCCCCGCCACGCACAGGCAAAACAGTCCTACTGCAAAATATCGCTAATGCTATCACCGAAAATCATAAAGAGGTCGTCCTGATCGTTCTTCTGATCGATGAACGCCCGGAAGAAGTTACCGATATGCAACGCTCCGTCAAAGGCGAAGTCGTCAGCTCCACTTTCGACGAACCAGCTCAACGACACGTCCAAGTCGCCGAAATGGTAATAGAAAAAGCCAAAAGACTCGTTGAACACAAGCGCGATGTCGTCATCCTGCTCGATTCCATCACCCGCTTGGCGCGCGCCTACAACACGGTTGTACCGCCAAGCGGTAAAATCCTCTCAGGCGGCGTCGACTCAAACGCCCTCCATAAACCAAAAAGATTTTTCGGAGCCGCCCGCAAAATAGAAGAAGGCGGCAGTCTGACAATCATCGGCACCGCCCTAATCGACACCGGCTCCAAAATGGACGAGGTCATCTTTGAAGAATTCAAAGGTACCGGAAATATGGAACTGCACCTCGATCGCAGACTTGTAGAAAAACGGGTCTATCCAGCAATCGACATTAACAAATCAGGTACCCGCAAAGAAGACCTGCTAATTGACGCAAAAATTCTGCAAAAGATCTGGCTCCTGCGCAAAGTGCTAAACCCGCTCAACCCACTCGAAGCAATGGAATGGCTCCTTAGCAAAATGGAAGGAACAAAAAGCAACGCCGAATTCCTGGAGATGATGAAAGGATAACTACCGCCCTCACCCGACAGCGCACTGGTCGGTCCTCCGTGACCCCTACTCCCCTTACTACACCCCCTCCCGAAATCAACGAACCACATGCCCCGTCCGAAAGGTGCCACCCTGTTCTTTAAAACGACAACCAGTTTGCCTAGCTTATTTACTAACTAATTGTATTATCAGTCTTTTTAATTTCAACGAGTTTAGGATAAAAACAGGCACAAGAGTTTTTGCTTTCAAACCACTTATAAAACAGGGTGGCACCAAATTTTACCCTCAGCTCAAATATAAAAGAGGGTGGCACCAATATTTTTACTTCGACCGCGGCCGCGCCGAAACCGAACGAAGATAATTAATCTCACCACTCCCCAAAAACTCAGGCTGAAACTCAGCAACCCGCAATATCCCAGCCGCCGGCGAAAGCAAACCATCAGAACCAATCAATAAATGACGGTACTCATCAAGCCAGCCAGCCGAACCACCACCACTAGCTAACTTTAAATCACCCGCTAAAACAACCTTACTGAAAGAAAGAGAGGCTATTTTCTCAACAGACACAATCTCCGGAGGGCGCAAAATTACAACCCGCCGCCACTCCTCGCCACCACCAACAAATCGGTAACAAGAGACAAAAAAACCCTCCCTGCCAGCACTATCAATCACCAACAGCTCGTCTTCCGCCAACAAACCATCCTTAACCGCCATCGCCCGCGCCAAATGAGAGCAAGCCCCAAAAAGTTGAACGCCCCCTCCAGTCGCCGCCGCCACCACCCCTAAAGCAAAAGCCCGCGCCGCCCTCAGCCCGGTAAAAGAACCAGGGCCAACACCAATAATCAAACGAGAAACCTTAGACCAATCAAAAGAATCAACTAACGAAACAACCCTCTCCGCTAACTCATCACTATTTTGAAAAACCTGCTCCCTTATAACACCACCGTCAGCAACTGCCACCGAAAAAGGCAAAGCCGCCCCGTCAATCGCTACAGAAAACATCGTAAAATTAAAATAAAATGACCAAACCAAAGGCGCGAACAGACTGAGAAAGAAACCCTATCAACCTAAAAAAGAAAAAACGCCAGAAGAAATATAAACTTCTCCTACGAAAAACAGCTCTAACTCTAAAAACCAACAAGCGAGCGAATATCATTGCTCAAAGCAAAAACCATCAAACATAAAAGAAACAACATCCCAACCTGTGTGGCAACTTCAACGATACGAACATTCATAGCCTTGCCGCGCGCCGCCTCAATCAAAAAAAACATAATATGCCCACCATCAAGCACCGGTATCGGAAGCAAATTCAAAACAGCCAGAGTAATGTTAAGAAGCAACATCAAATAAAGCAAACTTTGCATACCCTGCTTTGCCGAACTAGAAGTGGCGGAAAATATAAAAATAGGTCCGCGAATACTGCTGGGCGAGATCAATCCTTTAATCAAACCAAAAAGCCCACGAAGCGTCTTCAGACTAATATCATAAATAAATATGCCGCCATAATAAAAAGACTCACCCCAAGAGATCTTAATATTCTCACTCTTAGGCTGAATCCCTATGAAAAAAGGACGGTTCTCTTTGGGCGGCTCACGCCCCTCAATCACCGCAATCTCATCAGCGTAAGAATCAGTCGCATTTAATTCAAATTTTAAACGCTGATCTGCTCGCTTAATTTCAATCCGCAGAAGCTCGCCCTTCGAACCTTGAATAAGCTTCGCCAACTCAACCCAAGTGGCAACCTCCCTGCCATTGACCGACAGAACCTGATCGCCAACTTGCAAACCAGCAAGCTCGGCTGGCTTGCCCGGATCAACCCTGCCAATAATCGGCTTATCAATCGGCTCCGGCAATCCATAAATCCCAAAATTATAAACCGCAATCGCATAAGCAAAGAGAAAATTAAAAAGAGGTCCAGCTAAAACAATCATTATCTTAGCAGAAACCTTCTGGTTCAAAAACCAACGGTGCGGCTCCGCCAGAAGCCGCTTCTCTATAAGATCAATTTCCCGTTCCTGCCGAGTGCTTACTTCCGGCGCAACCTCCGACTCTTTGCCTCCAAAGGGCGGTTGCTGAGATTGCTCAGATAAACCACCAGCAGAGAGCTCCTCTAAACGAGTTGGATCATCGCCAACCATTCTGACAAAACCACCGAGCGGAATTAAACGAATCGTATATTTTGTCTCTCCAATTTGAAGAGACAAAACTTTTGGACCAAATCCTAAAGCAAATTCCAAAACACCAACGCCATAATATTTAGCCAGTAAAAAATGCCCTAACTCGTGCACGAAAATTAAGGCTCCAAGAACTAAAATTGGAATTATAATTGTTGTCATCTAAATCAATGATTAGACCAGCTCAAAGCGGCTTTTAATAAAAAAATTCGTTAAACAGGAGAAATAAAAAGATCACTGGCGCCGCCATCAGCAAACCATCAACCCTATCCAAAATACCCCCATGACCGGGCAATAGTTTACCACTATCTTTGACCCTATAAACCCTCTTAATAAGAGATTTTGATAGATCGCCAACCTGAGCGCAAGAGACAACTACCAAAGCTAATAAAACAGATCCAAAAAAATTAATGTAGTATGGCAAAAAAATCCTCAATAACGACCCAGCCAACACGCCAGCAAGAAAACCAAAAAAAGCTCCCTCCACCGTCTTATTCGGCGATATCGCCAACGCCAGCTTCCTTGCTCCATACCGCTTACCCCCAAAATAAGCTGCCGTATCATTAATCGAAACAACCATAATCAACCAAAAGAGCAGTGTCGCACCATGAAAACTGACCGATAACATAACTAAAGCCCCGCCACCAAGACCAATCAAAACGCTCCCAATAAAAAGATCTACCGCAAAATTTAAGGCAAGCTCCAAAGTTTCACGCCCCTTAAAAATCAGATAAAGAAAGGAACCAACAAACATCATCGCCAGTGAACAAACAAAAATAACCAGAAATTGAGGGAGCGCTTCCGCTCCAACACCGCATAAATTGGCGGCAAATTTAGAATAACCAACAAATCCCGCTGGCAAAAAAGTTAGAGTAAAAAAAATAACCCGATCAACCATGCCACGAGCAACCTCAACCGCCGTCACCAAGGAGGCGTATTCAAAAGCCGCAAGCGCCACCACCAACAAAGATAAACATAACAACAACGTCCGTCCAAAACAGGTGTAAGTGGCAAGCGCTAAAAAAACACCCACTAATAGATAAAGCGTCGCTCCAGTTCGCACCCTACTTCCTATCTCCGAATCAAACCAACCCATCTATTAATCCTCAATTTTTAAACACTCCGCCACCAGATCATAACCAAGCGGCTGACTAACTCTGACTCTGGCAAACTTCCCCCGCAAATCAACACCACTTGCCAATAACTCATCCGGCAAATTATTGATGATCACTACGCCATCAACCTCTGGAGCTTGAAACTCAGCTCGCGCCGAGATTAAAAGATCACTCTCCTCATGAGCTCCATCAACCAAAACCCGCATTTCACCACCAACCAAAGAAAACGCCTTGCGCTCCCACACCTTGCGCTGAGCAAGCATCACCGCCGCCTTACGAGCCTCTTTCTCAGCCTCCGAAATCCGCCCAGACATTTCAGCCGCCGGCGTTCCCTCTTCCGCCGAATAAGTAAACACCCCAACACTCTCAAAATGACCTTCGCCGACAAAAGCGCAAAGATCCTCAACATCCCTCTCACTCTCGCCCGGAAAACCAACTATAAAAGTAGTCCTCAGTTTAATTTCCGGCGCATTCGCGCGAACAAACTCGACCAACTGACGAGGCGCAAACCTGCCAGCCGGTCTGCGCATCGCCTTAATCACCGGCAAAGAAGAGTGCTGTAAAGGAATATCAAGATATTTGCAGATTCGCTCGCTATCTTTAATCAGAGATAAAAGTTCCTCACTAATGCCAAGAGGATAAGTATAAAGTAGTCTAACCCACTCAGCCACTCCCTGCTTCCCTATAGCCCGCAACAAAGAAGAGATATTGTAGCCACCCCCAAGATCATCGCCATACGCAGTCAGATCTTGAGCCACCAAGTTAAACTCCTTAACGCCGCTACGCGCTAGCAGAGCAATTTCACTTAAAATTGACTCCTGAGAACGACTCCGAAAACGCCCACGTAATTTTGGAATTATACAAAAAGCGCAGGGACGATCGCACCCCTCTGAGATCTTAACATAACCATAATGAGAAGGAGTCGAAAGTATTCGGGGGCATTTTTCGTCATAAATAAAATACGGCCGCTCAGCTGAACTAAATAGATCCCCAGCAGTTTCTCCAGCAGCTAGAGCGCCAACATTCAAAATCTCATCAACAGATACAAAAGAATCAACTTCCTCTAGCTCCGGCCGCAGTTCACCCTTAAAACGCTCAACCAAACAACCAGCCACAATCAACTTTCGTAGTCTGCCGCTAGATTTTAAGTCAGCAAGCTCAACAATTCTCTGCAAGCTCTCTTCAATCGAACTCTGCAAAAAACCACAAGTGTTAACAATCGCCACGTCAGCCAAATCCAGATCAGAAACAATCTGAAAACCGCGACGAGCTAAAACCCCAAGCATCACCTCAGAATCAACCTGATTTTTAGCACAACCTAAAGTCACAACAGCCGCTCGCCCAATAAAAGCCCCGCGAACAGGAGCCCTTAAGAGCTTATCCGACGAGAAAATAGCTGATGATGTTTGATCAAGAATTGTTAAATTTTTCTTCACGCGCCAAATTATATCCTATTTTGACAACTCTCTCAAACAAGCAAATATAAATCCAAAACAGCTCGCGCCGCGCCCCTAGAACTAACCACAAAGGAGAAAAAGCTAGTCATATTTAATAAAATCGGTTGAGTCTGGAATATCCATGGCGAAAACCGCCGGCGATACCTCCTTGTTCCGCTCTTTAATATCCAAAACTATCGTTATCTTATTGCCACTTTCATCAAGGCTCTCAACGCCAAGAGGAATCTTATCCGCCACCGAAAACAAAATTGCCAAACGAGAACTCGAAGCTCGCTCTGCCTCATCCCCCTTTTTAGATGGTTTTTCTCTTGGCTTAAACTCACAAAGCAAAGTTGACAACGGCTTTAGCTGATAACGCTCTAATCTTTTATCGTCAAGCTGGCAACAACCCATCAGCCGCAATGATTTCTCAAGCTCACCAACCCCAATCAAAAAAGCGACCGGCGCCTCTGGCAAAAAAAGATCCTTAATATCTCTAACGCTAAGCTGTCGATCTATAGGCGAATAGTGATAAATCTTTGCTGAACGCATTAAATACTCTTGCGGCTCAGGCTCAGCATAACTAAAACGAGCCAAATCAGGCTTCACGAACCAAACTTTGCCGCGACTTACCTCGCTAAAATCAAGAGCGCCATAATCGGAAAATTGCAAAAAATCTCCGGCGACCGAAAATACCTTGCGGTAACTTACCTGCGCCTCCCCCACAAATTTAGAGCTGGCGGAAAAATCCAAGCGGGACGACGCCCCCGCGCAAAAATAATTCTCTGCCAACAACCGACCACAGATAAAAAAAGAAAAGAAAGCAATCTTTACTGTTATTTTAAGTAGGGACAACACCTCTAAAACCGACTCCTAAAAATTTATTAACAACAAATCTATATTAAAATTTCACCGCATAATATACAGCAACGGCGACAAAACTAAAACCGCAACAAAACAAAAGAATTACCAATTTAATCGGGTAATTTTCAGAAAAAAGAGAAAGTAGCCATAAAAGCTTGTTTATATGTATCATAAAAACAACAATCTTGACTTTCAATTGGCAATCATAAGATTCTTTTTCGAATCCAAAGTCTAGTTTATTAAAAATTAAGATATTTTTCGGAAAACCAAAACAATGTCGATCGAAGAGCTAAAAAAAAGAGAACAACTCGCCGAAGAGGGCGGCGGCGCAGATAAACAAGTAAAAATCAAAGAAAGTGGCAAACTGACAGCACGCCAGAGAATTGATCACCTTTTAGATCAAGGGTCGTTCGTTGAAGTCGATAAATTCGTCACCCACCGTTCGCAAAACTTCGGCCTTGATAAGAAAAAATTTTATGGCGATGGAGTAATTACTGGCTGGGGCACTTTAAACAAACGCACCGTATTCGTCTTCTCGCAAGATGCAACCGTTTTTGGCGGCGCCTTGTCATCGGCTCACGCCGCTAAAATCTGCAAAATAATGGATCTCGCTAAAAAAAATGGCGCCCCAATTATAGGCATTAACGACTCGGGTGGAGCCAGAATACAAGAAGGAGTAGAGAGTTTGGCCGGCTACGCTGACATCTTCTTGCGAAACACCATCTATTCAGGTTGCGTGCCGCAAATATCTATTATTTTAGGCGCTTGCGCCGGTGGAGCGGTTTATTCGCCGGCAATCACAGACTTTGTTTTAATGTCAAGCGGGGCAAGCCATATGTTTATTACCGGCCCCGACGTGATCAAGGCGGTAACGCGCGAACAGGTTGACAAAGAATCGCTGGGTGGAGCCGCAGTGCACAGCGAAAAAAGCGGAGTAACTCATCTTGTCGGAGCAAACGAAAAAGAAACTCTAGATCTCTGCAAGTTACTCCACAGCTATATTCCGGATCACAATAATCAGAAACCAGCCAAACAACCCTTTCAAGAGAAACAAGATCCCTTTTCCCGCCTCAGCCAAATCATCCCAAACGAACACAGTAAAACATATAACGTTAAAGAGGTTATTTTAGATCTATGCGACGATAAAAGCTTTTTAGAGCTACAACCAGAATTTGCTAAAAATATCGTTATCGGTTTCGCGCGCTTAGGCGGCGCGGCGATCGGCGTAGTCGCCAACCAGCCGCAATATCTAGCAGGTTGCCTTGATATTAACGCTAGCTCCAAAGCGGCGCGCTTTGTTAGATTTTGCGATTGTTTTAACATTCCTATACTGACTTTAGTTGATGTCCCCGGATTTCTTCCCGGCGTCAATCAAGAACATGGCGGCATTATCCGCCACGGAGCGAAACTTCTTTACGCCTATGCCGAAGCGACCGTTCCAAAAGTAACCCTTATTCTTCGCAAAGCTTACGGCGGCGCTTACGACGTTATGAGTTCCAAACATCTGCGCGGAGACGTTAATTATTCCCTGCCGGGAGCAGAGATCGCGGTCATGGGAGCCGAGGGCGCCGTCAACATCATATTCAAAAAAGAGTTGATGGAAGCAGAAAAAATTAACCCCGAAGAGTTCGCCCGCGAGCGAGAGCGTCTGACCGCCGAATATAAAAAGAAATTCGCAAATCCTTGGGTAGCCGCAGAACTTGGTTATATTGATGGAGTAATCAATCCAGCAGAATCACGAAAACAGTTGATCTCCGCCTTTGCCATGCTTGAGCAGAAAGCAGATTCAAATCCTCCCAAAAAACATGGAAACATCCCTTTATAAATTTTTAAAACGTCTGGAACTCTTTCTAAAGCGAGATAAACTTGAGAAATAACAGGCAAAAGATCTGGATATCAGCTGGAGAAATCTCGGGCGATGAATACGGAGCCAATCTGGCGCTCGCCTTAAAAGAAAAGTTTCCAAGTTGCGAGCTGGCTGGCATGGGAGGAAGCAACATGAGAGCGGCTGGCGTGCGAACGCACATCGATTGCGAATCAACCGCCGCCACGATGGGTTTCGCCGAAGTTCTCAGAAAAGCCTCCGGACTTTACGCCGCCCTAAGCAGATTAGGAAGCGAAATGAAAAAAAACAAACCTAATCTTCTTATAACCATTGATTTTCCAGATTTCAACTTTAGACTAATTAAAAAAGCTCGCAAGCTCGCCATCCCCTGTCTTTACTTTATTACTCCAAAAGTTTGGGCGTGGCGCGAAAAAAGATGCTCATTTTTATCGGAAAAACTGTCGGCTTGCGCCGTTATTTTTCCCTTTGAAGAGGATTTTTTGCGAAAACGCGGGGTTAAAAATTGTTATTTTGTCGGGCACCCGCTTGCCGAAAGTCTACCAAAAATTAAACAAGATAGAACCAAAATCAGAGAGCGGCTTGGGATCGGTCAAAACCAAAAACTGCTCGCCATATTTTTAGGAAGTCGAGAAAGCGAAATCAAACGCCACTACCCCATCTTGAAAGATTCCGCCGAGCGACTGACCGCAAAATATCCAGATCTTTTAATAGCCGCTCCGCTAGCAAAGAACAACCTGACAGAAAAAATCAAATTTCCAAATCAGATCAACCTTAAAGATTTCTCCAGCATTGAAATTTTATCCGCTGCTGACGCAGGACTTATCAAAAGCGGAACTTCTAACTTACAAGCTGCCCTGCTTGGCACTCCGTTTGCCATGTTTTACAAAGTAAACCAACTAACCGCCGTAATCGCCAGATTACTAATCAACCGTAGTGATTTCTCGATCGTTAACATCCTCTATCCAGAATCGGCGCCAGAATACGTTCAAGAAAATTGCACCTCGGCAAAATTATACGACGCGGCCGAGAAATTATTATTTAATGATGTTTGCCGATCACAGCAGCTAGCTAAATTCGCAAAAATTACCGAAATACTTAGCCAAGGGGTAACCGGAGAATTTCGCCACTTTAAAGGGGTATATCAACGAGTGGCGGAGCTCGCCAGTAGAATCATAAACAGCGCGCCATAAGAGGATAAAAACCAACAACAAACAGCAATATAATAATTTTGTTGTTTATAAAAAAAGAGCCAAGCTTTTTAAGGCTTGGCTCTTTTTGTGTGAAACTTGTGTAAAGAGGATTACAACAATCTAACTCCTCTTTACCACCAACTGAGAACGCTACTATCTTTTTTTCTTCTTAGCAGCTTTCTTGGTGGATTTTTTGGCTTTACTAGCCTTTTTCTTTGTTGCCATTTTTTTCTCCATCAAATTAAAAAAGCAAAAGCGATTGAAAAATTTTTGCGACTCTCCTTCCTAAATTTTTAGTTGCAGAGTTTTTTGTCAATCACTGCTTTTATAAAGTTTATTAACATACTTGCGCTTTGCGCAAGTACACAATTCAACTTTGCCACTGGAAAGAAAAGTTTGCAATATCTTTTTTCAAAGATGTTATTTTTTTTAAACTCCTCTGATCAGACAATCAACAACTCTCTCTTGCCAATAGAATACAGAACACTCCAAAACGATCTGAGTGTTCTTATTATTCTCTATCGGAGAACGCAACAGTTGACTTTAGCTATTTATAGCTAAGAGAGTATGTTGTATGCTTGCGTTAAAAGAGAACGTCTCTTTTTTAGAAACATTTAGATCTATACTATATATATTATATGTCGCTCGCTCAAAAAAATCCGCTCTTAACCTCTTTAATCGCGTTTGAAGCTCTGGATTCCCGCGGAATGCCAACAGTTGGTTGTCTTGCGAAATCAAATTCTGAAATATCCGAAATAGCGCTTGTTCCAAGCGGCGCTAGCACCGGAGAACATGAAGCGCTAGAGCTTAGAGATGGAGACAAAACCCGTTTTCTTGGCAAAGGGGTCAAACAGGCGTGCCAAAACATAGATCAAAAAATTGCGCCCACCCTGATTGGCTCAGATCTGCTCGATCTACGGGGAATTGATCGTAAACTTTTAAAACTTGACGGAACTGATAATAAGTCAAATTTAGGAGCTAACGCGACCTTGGCCGCCAGCTTGGCGTGCGCTAGGCTTGGTGCGCGTGTTGCCGATCAACCACTTTTTAAGTATCTGCGAGCCTTTCTGCCGCCAACCGATGATCAATTTAAAACGCCAATACCTCTGGTAAACGTTATTAACGGCGGAGCACACGCCACAAACTCGTTAGACTTTCAAGAATTTATGCTAGCCCCAATGATCTCCGATAAATTTTCCGAAAACATCAGAGCCGCCGCTGAAGTTTTTCACGTCCTTAAGAAAAATCTCGCCGGCAAAAAACACGCGACCGCCGTTGGCGACGAAGGGGGTTTCGCGCCAAATCTAAACTCATCGGAAGAAACTTTAGATATTCTATGCGAAAGTATCGAACTTGCCGGCTACCAGACCGGCAAAGATATCTTTCTTGCCCTAGATGTCGCTGCCAGTGAAATGTACGACAAAGATTTAAATTGTTACGTTTTTAAAAAAAGCTCCGGCGAAAAGCTGAGCGTGAAAGATATGATTAAACTATACCAACAACTCGCCTCCAAGTATCCATTGATTAGCATTGAAGATGGTCTTGCCGAAGACGACTGGAACGGCTGGCAAGAGTTGACAGCTACTCTCGGATCAAAACTGAAAATTGTTGGCGACGACCTGTTTGTAACCAACAGCGCCAGACTTCAGCGAGGAATCGAGCAAAGGGCCGCAAATTCAATATTAATCAAGTTAAATCAGATCGGCACCGTCAGCGAAACCTTAGATACTATTATTTTAGCCTCTCAAAACGGTTTTTCTTCAATCATATCGCATCGCTCAGGCGAGACAGAAGATACCTCAATCGCTGACTTAGCGGTTGCAACTAACGCTCAATTCATCAAAACTGGCTCAGTAGCCCGCTCGGAGCGCACCGCAAAATACAATCGACTACTGTTTATCGAAAAGTTCCTTTTATAACTAAAAACTAGCTTGCCGAGGATTATTCAATCAAAAGACATACTTCGGATCGCGAATTCCGCTCTTTGCGGCTTATGGCTAGGAGTCTCCTGGCTATACCCGATAAACACAACCGGAGCGATTTTAAGTTGGATCTTCGCGGCGCACCTAATTCATATTATTCAGAAACAAAAAACAACTTACAAAGAGCTAGTTATAATTGGCATCGTCTCTCAAACAATCGGCTTTTATTGGCTCTATCCAACAATCTCAACCTTCAGCGGGCTCCCGACCCCAATTCCATTAGTTGTTTTCGCTCTTTTCGCTTTATTCGCTACAGGACAATTCGCCTTTACCCTCTGGCTATATCGCGCCATAAACAACGCCCTGCCAACAGTCAAAAGCCGCGCCGCCAACGAACATAACAAAGCATCCCCATTTAAAAACATATTATCCGTAACTACAGCTTGGCTGATCGCGGAGTTAATTTATTTTAAAATCTTTCCTTGGAAAATTGGACACACCCAAATCGCCCTGCCAATCTTTGTCCAATCCGCCGACCTATTAGGACCAAGTTTAATTACGGTTATTATCTTCTGGTCCACTGCCAGCCTGATTGAATTATTAAAAACACCTGCCAAATGGCGGAAATTAGACCACCCTCGCCTGCTGTTTGCAAGTTTATTGCTTAGTTCAATCCTGCCTTGTGCCGTTAATTTATACTATGGCAAAAAACAGATCGCATATTATAGCCGGCTAGCCCAAGAGCAAAAAAATAGCTTTATTAAAATTAATCTTGCTCAAGCTAACATCTCTCTTTTTGAAAAACATCAGGAAGATAGCCTTATACTCAATATTGAAAAACATATCCCTCTTAGCCAAGCAGATGCCGATCTATACATCTGGCCAGAAACAGCTATTACTTCATGGTTCCCAAGCTCAATTCGCTCCAGATCCGAGAGTAATGCCGCGATCTTTGATCAGATATTAAAAAAAATAGAACTAGCCAAAACGCAAAACAAAAACCAACTCCAACGGGACAACTTCGCGCTAATAGTTGGCGCTTTGTCGTATGAGGCAAATGAGCGTCAAAAGGAACAAAAAGAGAGTTTACACAACTCTGTCTTTGCCGTTTTAAATAGCGAAGAAATTCTCCCTCCTTACCATAAAAAAATCTTGATGCCTTTTGGAGAATACATGCCTCTTGCCAAACTTTTCCCCTTCTTAAAAAAACTAAACCGCGTGGTCGGCGACTTTAGCGGTGGCAGAGAGCAGGTAATTTTTAATCTCGAAAAGATCTCGGCGAATTTAAAACTTGCACCCCTAATCTGTTACGAAGACGTTATCCCATCAATGGCGGAAGCGGCTACCCGCAAAGGAGCTACTCTGCTGGTCAACCTTACGAATGATGGTTGGTTTGGCGAGTCGCTAGCGCCTATACAGCATCATCAGATTGCCTCCTTTCGGGCGATTGAAAACAGAAGATACTTGGCACGGGCGACCAACACTGGACTAAGTGGTATTGTAAACCCGATCGGACAAACGGTCAAAATGGCGGAGCAGTTTCGCCCAGCCTCACTTGAGGGTGAAGTACTATTATTAAATAATCAAACGATGTTTATAAAAATCGGTGGTGAATCGACAATAAAAATATTTTCTCTCTTAGTAGGAGTTCTTTTAATTATTAAAGAGATTTCTAAACTACGTTCGAAAAAAATAAATAATTTCTCTTAGCAATTAACTATCTATCAATTCTGAATATTTTAAAAATCTCAGCCGATTAAAAACTTTAGCTCATCTAAATTTTGTTTACACAACAATACTATAAGGTATCATTTAATATTCTTTAATATTCAAGAAACAAGCTTGCTGTCTAACATGCTTATTAAACATTAATTATTCTCGATATGTTAAAAACCGCAATCAAAAACCAAGAAAAAACTCTTTTCATTATCGCTATTGCCCTGGCAAGTATTCTGCCTATTGCCTGCTCAAGATCGGTTGAAAATGGTCCCGATAAAACGGTTGGGGGCGCTTTGCTTGGGGCCGGCTGGGGAGCGGGCGCTGGTTGGATTGTAGGCCATCAACTTGGCTATCCGGGTGAAGGAGCGGCAATCGGTTCCGGCTTTGGTTTCGTGCATGGAGCCTTAACCGGTCTAGGAATGGATCTGGCAGAAGATGAGATTTTTAACCAAGAAAGATTGCTAGCTTCAATCAAAGTTAAAAATGGAGCTAACGCCAGACAACTTGCGCTGATTCAACGAAAACTTGATGGATCGCTAAGAAGCGATCTAGGCTCCGGCATTTACCAAGTATTTTTCGATCCTGATGCCACTAGCATGCGAGGCGGATCAATAGCAAATCTAGAAGTTTTAGCTGAACATCTAAAAAGTGGATATACCTCCCAAACCATTAACGTCGTCGGACATAGCGACGATTCAGGAGATCCGGCTTATAACCGCAAGTTAGCAGACGCCAGAGCGCGCTCGGTCGCTGGTTACTTATCTTCTCGCGGCATTAGCTCCGATCGCATTAAGATCTTATCTTACGGAGCAGAGCGCCCAATTGCTTCAAATAACACCCAAACCGGCAGACAACTTAACAGGAGAGTTGACGTTTACGTTGGCAAATAAAAAAGAGCTCGCCCTCTGAAAAAGTAGATTTTTTAAGAAAAAATTTCTTTTAAAAAGTGGTAGATTTTAAAATTTTAAGAAGGTCCCTCGCAAGACATAAACAAGGTTGTAAGCGGCGCCAGCAAAAAGAGTGTTCATGAATCTGTCAAATTTTCCTTTAAGATAATTTTACAAGCCTACAGCGCCGCTTAAGATATCAGATAACAACTTCAACTTTAGGGAGTTCTCTAATAAAAATTCTCCCTATTTTTCTTTTTTAACATTGGATTAAACACACAAAACCTCTCTGCCGCTTGATATCCTTTGTACTCAAGAAAAACAAGAGCTCCTAGCGTAAAGCTGTAACGCTCTCCAAACTTCCTTGAAAATTTCTCTCAATCTATTTTTTTTGCTAACTTCACTAGCCGATGAGCCGCCTTGACTATTTTTCTCTTAATTCTCCTTCAAACAACAACCGCTGTCGACACTTCGAACTCTTTTGATTTTATATATCCGATAATTTCTTGCCTTTTTTGTAACTCTTCTTGAGCTTTATAATAACCTTTCACAGAGAACTAAAAAATAGCTCTTCTGCTAGCTTAGTTGCCACCAAGGGCGTTAGTAAGTTCCTGATCAAGGTTCGGAGCCGCTCCAATGGTCGGCTCAATCAAAATCTGATCGGCTAACGCCAACCTTTCGGCAATTTGGCCACGCAACTTCTCTGACGGTTCATTAACGGCGAGAGAGCGTAAAATAGCAACCTCCTCAGGTTTATCAATAGCCAGTTTAGATATGCCTAATGCCCGAGCTAACGGTTCTCTGTGGCCAAGTAGGAGTTTAATTTTTGATAGGGTCACGCTCCAATCAGTAGAGCTTAAATATTTTGTCGCCATTAAATTAAAAAGATCATCGGCTGGCATGTCTGAGCGCATTGCCAAAAGCTCGAAAACAGCGTTAGCGTCAGGCCGAGAGTCAAACCAACGAGGGAGAAATTTTGCCGCCTGATCGCCACCCAAAGCTAAGGCGGCAAGCAGAGTAACGGTTTGAACTCTGCTCAAATCATATTTTTCATTCGCCACCAAATCAACAAATCGGCGTCCAAGTTGATCCTTAAAAAAACGCTCTTTTAATTGAGAAACCGCATATTTGCCGATCTGCGGACTGCCAAAACGAAGCAAGTCCGCTAATTGCTCGAAAGAAAAATCTATAGCGGTTGGCAAAATACCGATTGTTAAACTTAACTTAGTATAGAGAGAGTGTTTGCTCCAAACTGCCAGATCTTCCGCGCCCTGCTCTTCAAACCAACGCAGCTTAAGCCCAAGCAATTTTGAATTAGCCAAGATCCAACTTTGAGCAGACTTCAGAAGAGATGGACGATCACGAAGCGCGGGCATAATAACCCTTAACTTCTTTATCAGCAAAAGCTCATTCTTACTACTCTCCAAAAAAGATTCCAACAACTCACTCTGCCTTTCATCATCCTCTTCAAGCAAAAGATTGGCGATTATTCTTAGTAAACCATCTTGAGCAGATTGAATTTTTAAATCTTTATCAGCAAGAAGCATTTGAAAAATCTCGCCATAAGGGGAAGAAAGCTTCTTTAAAACATTAATATCAAGCTGGTCGAATTGGGCGACCTGACCCGATATCTTATAACTGCCCAGTACCGCCAAACTAAACTCAGCTCCCACGCCAGAGAGAGAAAGATCTCGTAACTGTTCCTCTTCAAGTAATGGAGCAAATGTTAATTTTAAAGCTCTCTCTAAATCAGCCTCTGGCAAACTTTTCAAATTACCTATCAATAAAAGATTGTTCAATAATTTCTTATTTAACCCCAACTTTTCAAAAGTTTCTCCGCGCAATAGAGATGTCACCCGATCAAGAGCTAAATCTTTCTCCGTTTGTTCTCCAAACATAATCGCATCATAAAGAGACAAAACAAGCTCTCTGGCGGACCGCTTTTGTTCCATTTGAGTTGGAAGTTTCGCGGAAGAGTTTTCGATCGAACGATTTAGATTATAACTATCGCGGTTGACATAAATAAAAATCAACCCAACAATTACTAAAAAAGCAATCCATAGATTTCTAGAAGACGATGGAGAATAACCATCAGATTGAAGATCGACAGACCTCTCAGTAATACCTATGACGTCGCCTTGGTGTTGGCTAGTGGTGTCAGCTACCCCCGCCAATGATAAATCATCGGGGGAAGAGTCTTGCCGCGAGCCGCCATCAGAACCAAGAACCGAATCAGCAATCTCAACTAACTTATTTAAAATGACCCGATACTCAGAGCTGTTAATGCCTTCAAGGTTGCTGAGCATCCGTCCAACGATAAAATTTCCACTGGCGATATTTTGGCTAAAAAAAACACCTTCATTCTTAAGCCGATCCTCGCCGAGCCGCGAAACAAACTCTCTAATTTTTTCAAGCTTTTCTCCAGAAACAATCAACGCGCTCCGATAAAAATCAGAACCAGACAAGGTCAGGACAATAGAGGCTGATTCGAGGGAAATCTCAACCTCTTCATCAGAGGAAGAAACAGGCGCAATAACACCGCAAAGCCGCCCCGGTAGGGCTATTTTTTTTGCTAGCTCTAAAACGCTCTCTAAATCCTGCTCGCTTAAATTTTCAATAGGTCTATATGAATACATCTTTTATGCCTTTTCTTTAAAAAAAAGCCTAAATAAAGAAAGAAAGCATGGTTAAGCGCTCGAAAGATAAAACGGCTAGCAATAAACTTGATTTGATTTCCTTCTTTAACATACTATAAACAACAATAAACCATATCTTTATATAAAATTAAATATTGATTTTCCAACCGAATAAACTTACTCTAAAATAAGAATTCTTACTGAAAAGATTCTTATGAAATATGAAAAAAGCCTTTAACAAGTTGCCATTAACGCCTGCCAAATGCTCGCTTAGAGTCAATTATTGCCAATTATATTGCCACTTACAGTATTTTTATCTTTAAAAGAAACCTTCATGCGCCTCAAACGGGAAATAAACATCAGCTATCTTACTTCAATTTTCTTCATTATACTCTATCTTAGTTTGCAATTTTTTCTCCCTACCACTAACGCCCAGCAGAACGACGCAACAACCGAAAAACCTCCTGCCTTTATGCAAATCTGGAAACTAATGCCGCCCGCAGAGAAAAGGGTTTTTCTAGCTGGCTACCTAAAAGGATGGACCGATGCTCGTGATATTTTAAAGATCGTAATGAACTTTGTTCGCGAGCAACCAGCTGAAGCCGCAAATAGCTTGGCGAAAGTAATAGCAATTTACGACTTCTCGTTTCTAAAACCTGAATATCTAGTGGGAAGATTGGATAGTTTTTATCTTAAAAGCGATAACAAAGATCGCTCTTTAATCGAAGCAATAACCGCCTCGCGTTAATTAAATTTATGGTTGATCAAGAAAAAATAACAGAGATCTTTAAAAAAATCACCGTTACTAGCGAACATCCTGTACCGATTGGCGGCCGCTGTGAGAGCAAAACTTTTTATCAAGTTACCGACCTTGATGAAGCTGATCTTGACACGGCCGCTCAATATATTGCGGAAAGGTTGCATAAAGTTATCTCTCCAAGCAAGCCAGATCTTTTTCTGCGCCTACCCGGCGGACATACTGAACTAGCAACAAGATTAGCCAAAATATACTCAGAGCTCTATCTGCCCTCAAGAAATATTCAGGTAGAAACATATCAAAGTACCACCATTTCGAATGGATTAGGCGATAAATTCAGAGGGAAAAGTTCAGTTCTGGTTACAGATGTCATTACCACCGCTCGCTCAACTCTCGAAGCGCATGCTAAAGCCACTTTGCGGGGCATCAAGGTAATCGCCTGGGCATGCTTAATAGATCGAACTTTTGGTCCAGGTCCAGTTTCAGTGGTCGCGGCTTTTACCGGAGCTCCAGTCACCTTACTATCAAACTAGGGGCTATAGCTATTTATTTTTAAAATTAAATAAATTAAATTATTTTTATGGAAGACTCATTTATAGTTGACGCGGTTAGGACACCAAGAGCAAGGCGCAAAGGAAAATTTTCGTCGGTTCATCCAATCGATCTTTTAACCTATCCGTTAAACGCGATCGTCCAAAGAAACAACATTAAACCGGAAAGCATAGAGGACGTCGCCATCGGTTGCGTTACCCAAACCGGAGAACAGGGCTGGTGCGTGGCGCGAGGTGCAATACTAGCCGCCGGCTGGCCAATCTCCGTTCCCGGAACAACTATCAATAGGCTTTGCGCTTCAAGCCAGCAAGCTGTTGGTTTTATTTCTAGCTCCATTAAATCAGGACAATATGAGTTGGCAATCGCCGGCGGACTTGAACACATGACTCGGGCTCCAATGTTTTCCGATATTGGAGGAGAGGAGAGTCCCCTCCTAAAAAAACACCATCCCAATTTGGTCCAGCAAGGGATGGCGGCGGAGTTGCTCGCTAAAAAATATGAGATCGCCAGATCGGAATGCGACCTGTTCGCTTTAAAATCACAACAACGGGCAAAAGTGGCGATTGAAGGGGGTTTTTTTAAAAAATCAATAATTCCAGTTCCTTACACGGATCAGGATCGATCCTCGCAAATTATGGAGATCGACGACAATCCCCGTTTTGACACTAATCTTGAGGCGCTTTCAACTCTAAAAACCCCATTCTCAGAGGAAGGGGTGATCACAGCCGGCAACGCTTCAGGTATCGTTGATGGAGCAAGCGCGATTTTGTTGGCGAGCAAATCAGCTCTGGCAGAATTTAACTTAAAACCCAGAGCAAAGGTCGTTACCCATGCCACGGTCGGTTCAGATCCATTGATTATGTTAGACGGTCCTGTCGCCGCAAGCCGCGCGATTCTCAAACGCGCCGGTCTTGGAATAGAAGATATAGATTTGTGGGAGATCAATGAAGCTTTCGCGCCAGTTCCAATATTGGCAATCAGAGCTCTCGGGATAGATCCAGAGAAGGTAAATGTCTGCGGCGGCGCTATTGCTTTAGGGCATCCGTTAGGCGCGACCGGCGCGATTTTAATCGGTTCAGCCTTAGATGAATTAGAGCGACGAGCTGCAAAAAGAGCTTTAATCACCATGTGCATTGGCCTTGGAATGGCATGTGCCACCATTATCGAGAGAATCTAGCGTAGTTAGATTTTTAGAGAAGAAATTATTTTATTTTTTAAGTATTTAGTAATTATGCAATTAGCCAGTATGAAAAATGAATCATTTCAAGACTACAAAATTAAAGATATCTCTCTAGCAGATTGGGGAAGAAAAGAGATTGAGATCGCGGAAAAAGAGATGCCCGGCCTGATGGCGCTACGAGCCGAGTATGGAGCAAGCAAGCCGCTAGCCGGAGCTCGCATAGCCGGCTCTCTCCACATGACTATTCAAACCGCCGTTCTGATAGAAACTTTAACGGCGTTGGGAGCCGAAGTTCGTTGGTCAAGTTGTAATATATTCTCGACTCAAGACCACGCCGCCGCCGCTATCGCCGCCGCGGGAATTCCGGTATTCGCTTGGAAAGGAGAAACTTTAGAAGAGTACGATTGGTGCTTGGAGCAAACTTTAAAATTCGCGGGCCGCGGTCCAAACATGATTATTGATGATGGCGGCGATCTGACAGCTCTCGTTCAGCAAAAATTTCCAAACTTGCTTAAGGAAATAAGAGGCATATCGGAAGAAACTACGACTGGAGTATCTCGCCTATATCGCCTAAGCGCCGAAGGCAAGTTAACGGTGCCATGCTTTAACGTTAACGATTCGGTCACCAAATCTAAATTTGATAATCTTTATGGTTGCCGAGAATCTCTGGCTGATGGCCTAAAGCGAGCTCTTGATGTCATGATCGCTGGCAAAATGGTGCTTGTGGCTGGTTATGGCGATGTTGGCAAAGGCTGTGCTCATTCAATGCGAAGTTATGGAGCTCGCGTTGTAATCACCGAAATCGATCCAATTAACGCCTTACAAGCGGCAATGAATGGCTTTGAGGTAAAAACCGTGGAAGATGCCGTTAGTGATGTTGACATATTCGTAACCGCTACGGGCAACACAAATATCATCACATCCAAGCATTTTGAAAAGATGAAAGATCAGGCGATTGTTTGCAATATCGGGCACTTTGACAACGAGATCGATGTAGCTTGGTTGGAGAAAAATCCGACAATCAAGGAAAAGAACATTAAACCTCAAGTTGATAAATTTATCTTTCCAGATGGGCGGGAGATTATCGTTCTTGCTCGCGGCAGGTTAGTCAATCTATCCTGCGCTAATGGCCATCCCAGTTTCGTTATGTCAACTTCATTTACCAATCAGGTACTAGCACAAATTGAACTTTTCAATAATCACGGAAAATACAAACCGGGCGTATATATTTTACCTAAAATTCTTGATGAGAAGGTCGCTCGGCTTCATCTTGATAAATTGGGAGTTAAACTTACAAAGCTGACTAAAGAGCAGGCAGAATACATAGGCGTTAAAGTAGAAGGACCCTATAAACCAGAACATTATCGTTATTAAAAGACTACTAGCTCTTCATAAAAAAGCAATTGAGCAAAAAAGCGGGTAAATTTTGGATAGCGCCACAAAAGCTTTCTGGTAAAGTTAAGGAGCAACGATACTAGATGCATATTTTAAAAAGTTATCCGTGCAAATTTGTTAGAAAGGCGAATAGTAGTTCAAAAAAAGGTAAAAGATAAGAGGATATAATGCAAGGAAGTACCCCAAAATAGTATAAAACCTTGCAAAAGTAATTAAGCAAAAGAGCACGAAGCGCCAACAAGAGTTGCTGTTTGAAAGAGAGTTACAGTTTACATGAGCCGCATGTTGAAGCTATTGCCAACAGAGGGCATAACGCAACAGAAAAATTTCGCGTGATTAGAGCAAACTTTAAAGTTGAAGCTGTTATCTCATAAATTAAGTGGCGCTATATTTAAAATTTTAAAATCTACCGCTTTTTAAACTAACTTTTAGTTCCTATTGGGGAAGTCTCGTCTGAAAAACAAATTTTTTAGCAAATTTGCCAGAAACTTTGCCCTGTTAATAAAATTTCACCTTTTCTGCTCTCTGCTTAGAAAAGAAAAATAGATTTTCTACCGGTTTTCTGCTGGGAAAATCACCTTTTTCAAGGATAGCTAAAAAATATATCTCCTAATAAGCAGAATAGGTCGCCATGCACGCGAACCTTTAAGCAACTAATTTAAACTGACTAGAAAAGGTCGAGTCTCTCTGTTTTTTGGCTTTTGTAGAATTTTTAAAGAACACTCGATTTTTGGCAGATAATTCTTGATTGATCGCTTTAAGTAGAGAATCACTCGGAACTTCAACCGCTCTTAGAAGAAACTCCCGCAAAGATGTTAAAACTTCCCTTTTAACCCTAGACAGGTGACACCTACTATAGCCAAGCTCCTGAGCAACTTTATTAAGCTGTTCTCCACAAAGATAGATCCTTTTAATGACACCATGTTCGATTGGACCTAACGATTCTCCATGCTTAACAGCCAACTGATAAAGCTCTTTTTGCTCCAAACGTTCTTCAGGATTTTTAATCTCCTCGTTAATCAAAGCAGACAAAGATTCCTCGCTACTAGATCGAGGTCTTCTATAATAATTGGGGTCATCGCTCATATTAGCGCCATCTTCAAGCTCAGTAATGTTAATAAACTGAGACTTAACAGCCTCCTCAATCGCGCGAATTAAATGACCTTTTAAATGATAATATAAAAACGTCACAAAACTACTGCCATAGGCTGGATTAAATCTCTTTGCCGCCTCGCAAAGAGCTATATGAACCACACTCTCCAATTCGAAACGATCTAAGCGAGCATTCCATTTTCGCAACATACTGGCTCCCAGCTTATAACCTTTCTCTCTATATTTTAAAATTAACTTCTGATACGGAAGATTATCCTTCAGAATAATTGTTTTTTCTTCAATTTTGTTTTTGAACTTTTTACGAAACACGCCTTTATTGGTAACAGCTCCTTTTTTAGAAGGCAAATTTCCGGCTATTTGAATAAATCTGTTTTTCTTGACTTTTGTCTGCTCTGCTACTTTCATAAATACTTCGGTTATCTGATAAAATTTGACCGAAAAACTAAGCAAAACTTTGCAACATTCTTCTAAATAGTTAATCTGCGATGAACTGGTTTTTGATTCATAAAAAAATAAAGGTATGTTTTAGCCTGTTTTTAAAGTAGTAAATGTTGTGCTAAGTTATCTCTAGTTGAATCTATGAAAAACAGTAAAAACCGTACTCTTTCCGAAGAAGAGGCAAACAAACTAGTCGAAGCCAACATCAATTGGGCGTATAATGTTGCTAAAGCGGTGGCGCGTTCATGGAATCTAGATTGGCAAGCCGATGGGCTAGATGGAGCTGCAATGGAAGCATTGATTTTTTGCTCACGCCGCTATCAGCCTGATACCGGCGTGCCGTTTCGCGGCTACGCTAGAAAACGAATTCATGAGGCCGCGGCGGAAGCCGCCAGACGCTCGAAAACATGGCTCAAAAGCGGTAGCGCCGATCGCCTAGAATATGAAGCTCGAGCGCTATCGGCTGAATTACTTGATGTTTTTCCAGAACTGCGTAGCGGCGAAATTAGTTCGGCTTTTGCCTCTGAAGACGATAGTGGTAGAGTAGATGTTAGAACAGCCATTAGAAACCTGCTCGTTGGAGCGAGTTTACTAGCAGCAAAACACTCACTTGCTCAAGCCTCTCCCGAAGAGATTACCGACTATAAAAAAATGCTTACTTACGCTGGCCAACTAGAACCAATTCATCAACAGCTCATTTGGCGAATTTATTGGGAGGGATTATCACTGAGAAATTTAGCTGAAGAGTGGGAAGTTGACGAATTAAATGTTATTCGCGAGCATAAAGTTCTGTTGGCGTATCTGCAAAAAAGCTTTAGCGCCGGCAAACCTTCCTTAAAACCAAAGGTTAGACCGGGCCTGAAGGCAATCGCAGTTAAACTAAAAAGATCTAATCATACTGGAGAGTTCGCTGCTTTCCAGAATTTTAAAGGTGAACAAGATGAGCAAAGATGATGATAAAAATAGAATTTCCGAGATCGGCAAAACCAAAGAAACCGCTCCAGTTAAGAGAACCGAAGCGATCAGCGAAGTTGAAGCAATCAAACCAACCAGTGGAATTGAAGGCATTAGCCCAACCGGAGATAATTCATCGGCTCGCCGTAAAATCAAACTAAGCGAAAGTGATCGCGAAGAGGTTTTTAAGCTAGTCGACGAAGAGAGCGAAGCTCTCTTTAAAAAGGAATCAATTCCAGAGAGAAAAAAAGCGGTCATCAAAAAAGCCGTAAAAATGGCGATCGATAGTGGATTGATATCCAAGACAGATTTGGATGATGAAGGACAAGATGAAGATCGCTAACAAGATCTCGTTGTTTATCTAATCTTAACGGCGAATCTCCTTTTATGGACTCGCAGATTTTAATATTAGCGCCGCAACCCTTTTTCGAACTTCGCGGCACCCCTTTAAATGTTCGGCTTATTTTAGAAACCCTCTCCGAAGCTGGTTATAGCTGTGATATCCTTGCTTACCCTTACGGTGAAACATTAAATATTAAAAATATAAAAACCATCAGATCTTCCCGTTTGCCCTTCGTCAAAGAAGTTCCAATTGGTTTTTCTTATCGAAAATTCGCGCTTGATTTTTTATTCATGCTCAAAGCCCTCTGGTTAATAATCAAAGGACGTTATCGGGTAATTCATGCGGTTGAAGAGAGCGCTTTCTTTGGTTGGATTTTAAAGCCAGTTAAAAAATATAAATTCATCTACGATCTTGACTCTTCAATCTCTGAATCACTAGCCGAATCTAAAACTTTTGGAGCAAAATTCCTCTCAAAGATAGCTGTTTTTTTGGAAAAACTTGCGCTAAAAAATTCAGATCGCGCCATCACTGTCTGCCAAAGCTTAAGCGATAACGTTGCGCGAATCATTCCAACCAGTAGAATCTTACAGCTTGAAGACGCTCCGCTCAGCGATAACTTTGAGTTTGACGCGCGGCAAGCAGATCAAATAAGAAAAGGCTTTGCCGCCAACGGCAAATTTCTCTTTGTTTATGCCGGCAACTTAGAGCCGATTCAAGGTTTAGAACTGCTGATGAGAGCGGCCAACATAGTAATTGCAAAAAACAACAAGGTAAGGTTTTTAATTATAGGTAGCGGATCTAAGAAAAGAACAAATTATCTTCTCTCTCTGGCAAAAGAACTGAAACTAGATAAACACTTTTTTTTCTTGGGCCCAAAACCTCCCCTTGAAACAGCCGCCTATTATGGCGCCGCTGATGCCCTACTCTCACCTAGAATTTTCGGCAAAAACACCCCCTTAAAAATATACACCTACATGCAAACTGGCAAACCAATTGTAGCCACCAACCTTGTAACCCACACTCAGGTATTAGACGATAAATCGGCAATATTAGCCGAAGCAACAGAGGAAAAATTCGCCGAAGCCTTGCTTTTCGCTGTCAACCACTACGAGACAGCTCTTGCCCGCGCCGCTCTGGCTCTGGAAAAATTTCAGGCAAAATACACAAGAGAAGAATTCAAACGGAAACTATTAAGCTTCTATCAAACTCTCTATCAACCTGACTCCCACTTTAACGGTTAGAGCTAGATAACCCCACACGCAAAAGATGGTTAATCGCCAATCGCCTTGAGAAAAGGAATAATTTTTCTAACAGAAAGCTTGCTTTTTTCTTTACTGACGACATTATCACTAGCGGCAGTTAAGTTAGCATTTAGAGAAGCGCTCTCAATCTCATCGGCCCTAGCGAAATTTGAATAACCCGAGCGGCGCAATATCAAATCAAGCTCACCACAAGCGGCGCTATAAGCTGAAGCCAGCGAATCTTTCTCAAATAAGGCTTTTGCTTTAAGCGCTATATCTAAAAAAGATGCCGTACTAGCTATATTCAGAAAATGCAAATGCTCCTCAGCTAGCTCTCCGCGAAGCACAATAACCTTTTGATGATAACGATCTCTGAGGGACATCAACTCTAAAGCGAATTTTTGACTTAGCGAGCCATCAAGAATCTGGCTTAGATCAAGAACCATACTATGAAAAACCTCCTTGTAAGCCGCCAATTGAGCTTCTGGTAACTCTTTGGTTTGAGCGGCATGGTTAGAAGAATAGGCGCGAAGCAGTCTCTTGCTTTTAGCAAGCAAGGCGGTTATCGCTAGCTTTAATGTTTGCGATTCCATATTATAAATTATAATTAGTTTAAAGTTTTTTTTAAAAAAAATTCTCGATCCCAAAAGAGTCGACAATCTTTATGTTATCGAATCCTACCAAAAAATCAAACAAAAAATCAAAAATTAGCAGTAATCTTTATATTGTGTTTTTACACATTTTTTATGGGCTTTTTTCAACCATTAATTTGCTAGCTATCGATCACCAAAAGCCAGTCGCCAACCACGCCGAAGCGGCTAACCCACTACTGCCCCTCATAAGCCAAACAATCTACACCCAAACCGAAGATTATCTGGCAATCTCGTTCCCACAAGGTAAAATTGCTCTTGAAATTGACACAAGAAAAGAACTCGCAGTCGAAGATCGGTGTTTTCAAGCGATAGCTTGCATTAACGGCAATTTTTTTAGCGAAGATTTTAAACCCTTGGGTCTAGTCAAAAATAACTCATTATTACTCTCTCCGCTAAAACATAACAGTAAACTTTTAAATGGAGTTTTTCTCTGGAATAACGCCAGCAGTCAAAATGGAGCCCAGCAAACTTTTAAACCACTAATCACAACTACTGAAGATAGCGCTATACAAAACTATCACTTTGGCATACAAGCAGGACCATTGTTACTTTTAAAAGGAACTTTATTGCCCCTCAGCAAAGCGCAAAAAGAGAAGCGAGCCGAAAGAGCGGCCATCTGTCTGGCAGGAAAAGAGAAAATTACTTTTGTAGTATCTAAAAAAAGAATTCTACTTGAAGAATTCGCCAAATATCTAATTTTCTCTCTTAAATGTTCATCCGCTTTAAATTTAGATGGCGGCTCATCAACTCAACTTGTTGCAGCAAAAGAGATCGGAATCAGGCATTTCGGCAGAACAAATGTTCCAGTTTTAATCAAAGTTCTACCAGCTAAAGAAAAAAAATCTTAACAATGATTATTTTAAGAGACGCCGCTTGATGAGAGATTTGACACCTGCTCGCTTGTTTGCCCAAAGCGCCGCTCGCGGCGTTGATACTCCAAAAGACAATCACGAAATTCTGCCGCGCGAAATTCCGGCCACAATGTCGGAGTAAAAATAATTTCAGCATAAGCCGATTGCCAGAGCAAAAAATTCGAAATCCGTTGCTCGTTGCTGGTGCGGATCAATAAATCCGGATCGGGAATACCAGCAGTATAAAGGTTTTGACTAATTAAATCTTCAGTTATATCACTCGGCAAAATCTGCCGATGTGCTATTAAAGAACCGATTTTTTGCATAGCTTGGCAGATTTCGCTTCTACCGCCATAAGAGAGAGCTAAAATTAGATCTAATCGAGAACAATTTTTGGTCTGATTAGATACTTGCTCCAAAGCGTCTCTTGTTTCCTTTGGCAGTTTTTCCAATATTCCAATAGCTCGCAACCGAATGTTATTTTTCAATAGAGTCTCTTGTTCTCTTAAAAAGCTCTCCGCAAGCAAATTCATCAAACCAGCTACCTCCTCCGCGCTCCTGCGCCAATTTTCAGTTGAAAAGGCGTAAAGAGTCAGATAACGCACCCCCAAACGAGCCGCTTCTTCGGTAATCTCTCTGACACTTTCGACTCCGGCCGTGTGTCCAAAAATTCTTGGTTGTTTTTTCTCCTTCGCCCATCTACCGTTACCATCCATAATGATAGCAACGTGCTTTGGCAGAGAATGAAACTGATTATCTTTCACAAACTAAAACAACTTATCCCAAACCGACAGCAACAATATTTAACGAAATAGAATCTTTTAAAAAGATAAAAGCTCAAACCTCCATCAACTCTTTCTCTTTCTCGGCAAGCAGGTTATCAATCTGACCAACAAAATTATCGCAGATTTTTTGAATCTGATCCTGTTTTCTTTTGCTTTCATCCTCGGAGACCTTTTTATCTTTCTCAGCCTTTTTTAAAACATCTATCGACTCGCGCCTATGATTTCTAAGCGCAACCCGATTAACTTCGGCATCTGATTTTGCTTGCTTAACAAGCTCCCGGCGCCGTTCTTCAGTTAGTGGCGGTATATTTATCCTAATAATTGCCCCATCTTTGGCTGGATTCAACCCTAATCCAGAATTACGGATCGCCTTTTCAACCGCATCAATCGCTCCAGCATCATAAACCTGCACAACAATCGTTCGTGAATCCTGAGCGGTCACATGCCCCAATTGAATCAATGGAGTTTGCGCTCCGTAATAATCAACAACTATCCCATCAAGCAGGGTGGCGCTAGCGCGACCACTGCGCAAGCGCGCCAGCTCTTTTTTAAAGTGCTCTAAAGTCTGCTTACATTTGTTTTCAAGCTCCTTAAGATTGTCCATGTGAATCTATAAAAGTTTTTAAAAATTACTTTCTCGAAATTCTAACAAAAAAAATAACAGTAGAGAACATTACGAAACAAAAGTACCAACTACGGCGCCGCTAACTATATCTTTTAAATTGCCTCTCTTGGCAATATCAAAAACCACTATCGGCAATTTATGATCCATACACATCGAGATGGCTGTTGAATCCATAACTTTTAAACCTTTCTGAAGAACCTCTATAAAGGTTAATGAATCAAATTTTTTAGCCGTGGCGTTTTTTGCCGGATCACTGTCATAAACGCCGTCAACTTTAGTGCCCTTCAAAAGGACATCCGCTCCTATCTCCATAGCCCTCAAACTCGCGGCCGTATCGGTCGTAAAAAAAGGGCTACCAGTTCCACAAGAAAAAATAACAACTCTCCCTTTTTCAAGATGACGAGCGGCGCGGCGTCTAATATAAGGCTCACAAACAGATCTCATCTCGATCGCCGAAAGAACCCTAGTGGCAACCCCAAAACTCTCTAAAACATCCTGAACAGCTAGCGCATTAATAGCAGTAGCAAGCATCCCCATGTGATCGCCGGTCACCCGATCAATCCCCTGAGCTCCAGCATTAAGCCCGCGATAAATATTACCGCCCCCAATTACGACTCCAACTTGAACACCAAGATCATAAATATCCTTGATTTCAGCCGCTAAGTTTCTTACCGCCTGAAACTCCAAGCCAAATTCGGAGCCGCCTGCCAACATCTCGCCGCTTAATTTAAGAAGAACTCTTTTGTATTTTAACTCCATCTAATCAAATATATTTAGCGACAAATGCACTACCGACAAAGATCAACTTAGTTAAACAAAAAAATACAATCTAGCCAGCAATAGTCGCGGCGACCTCTTCAGCAAAATTGCTAGCCGCTTTTTCTATTCCTTCACCAACCACTAAACAGGTAAAACGTCTTAAAGTAATCTTTTCTCCAAGTTTAGCGCTAAGATTGTTAATAAGATCGACAACTTTTTGCGAACCCTTTTCATCTTTAACATAAGGTTGCTCAAGCAGGACGTTCTCGCCGTAAAAAGCCGCTAGTTTGCCGGGAAGTATTTTGTCAGCTTTATCTTTAGCAGCCGCACCAAGTTGTTCAAGAATAATCTCTTTTTCCTTCTCAATAACCTCCGCCGGAATATCCTCTATCGAGAGATATTTTGGGCGCATTGCCGCAACTTGCATGGCAATATCTTTAGCAAGTTGTTTAAACTCCTCGCCACGAGCAACAAAATCTGTTTCGGAATTCAACTCAACAACAGCAACAATCTGATCACCCGGATGAACATAAACCCCAAGAGTTCCCTCAGCGGCAACTTTGCCGGCTCGTTTCCCAACATTTTTCAAACCCTTCTTACGAAGAATTTCAACAGCCAGATCAAAATTGCCTTTAGCCTCTGCCAAAGCAGACTTACAATCCATCATACCAGCCCCCGTCATGTCACGGAGTTTTTTAACAGCTTCCGCCGAAATATTTTCACTCATAACTAAATCTTTTATTTCTTCAATAATCCAGATTACTATTACAACAGAATATTAGCTAACTATTAACGCCAACCTCAACAGAAGGTTGCTTAGAAGATCCGCGCCTAGCGCCGCGTTGACCAGAATTTGCCAAGCCAGCGCCCCCGCTTTTAGCTCCTTCCAGCTCTCTAGCCGCTAAGACAGCATTGCGTAGAGCCCGACCCTCACTAATACAATCAGCAACTGCCTGCATCAACAGAGTAACAGTACGAGAGGCATCATCATTGGCTGGAATAGGAAAATCAATAATATCCGGATCAGAATTTGTGTCAATCAAAGCCATTACCGGAATCTTTAATTTACGAGCCTCAGCTACCGCAATCTCCTCTTTGACGGTATCAACAACAAACACCAGATCAGGAACGCGGCGCATATTGCGAATACCTTCAAGATTCAATTTCAGCTTATCAAGCTCCTTTTTCAGAGTTAATCGCTCTTTTTTGCTTATCTTTAACTTACTATCAGGTTGCTCAGCTTTATGCAGGAAATCTTCGAGCTTAGACATTCTCTCGATTGACTTGCGTATAGTTTGAAAATTCGTCAGGCATCCGCCAAGCCATCGTTTATTAACATAAAAAGCCCCACAACGGCGCGCCTCCAATTCAACAATTGGGCCAACCTGTTGTTTAGTACCAACGATTAAAACCTCTCCCCCTTGAGAGACAAGATCAATTAAAGCTTTTTTAGCTCGTTCCCAAAATTTGACGGTCAGATCCAAATTGATAATATGAATATTGTTTTTTGCCCCAAAAATATAAGGGAGCATTTTAGGATTCCATTTGGCGCTTTGATGTCCAAAATGAGCTCCTGCTTCGATTAAAGTTTTAACGTTAATAACAGCTTTGTCGCGCGGAGCGATTTCAAGCGGAGAATTTGATTGAGTCTGTTGGTTTGATTGATTTTTATCCGAATCAACGCCTACGCTTAGGGAAGGATTATTTTCAACTTTAGCAACGTTTTCCGAATCTACAAAAGCAGAATCTTCCAGAGTTTTATCTTGTTTATTATTTTTCATAAATTATTTTTATCTTAGTTAAACCTCCTCGCGGCAAAATAACCGCCTTGTTGAAAACAATACCCAACAAAATTCAGCCCGATAAAACATTAACCCGGCAAAGTTTAGATAGAGCAAAGTTAACAACAAGATGCACTAAGATTTATGTGCCGCAAGTGTGAATTCTCAAGCTTTAGGGATTAAAATAGCCCTAAATATAGAGGAATTTATTATACTAAAATTAAATCAAGAAATAAAGAGCAGATTCGATAAGAATTTATTAGGTAGAAAAGTTTTTAAAATACCCACTAGGACAATACAAACTAATCCAACGTAGCCGCAGTTTCCTGAATCTCATAAGACTCAAAAATATCACCAACTTTAATATCGTTATACCCCTCCAAAGAAATACCACATTCAAAACCAGCGGCAACTTCGCGGGCATCATCTTTAAATCTCCGCAAACTCGATATTTTACCACCTTCTAAAATAGCAACTCCATCACGAATAATTCGAATCAACGATTGCCGCTTAACAAAACCGGAAGAAACATAACAGCCAGCTATTGTCCCAACTTTAGACATCTTAAAAATCTCTCTAACCTCAATTCTGCCATGAGCTAACTCGCTCTTAATCGCCGGCAGTAAGCCAGCCATAGCTAGCTTAACATCATCTAATAGCTCATAAATAATTCTATAAAAACGAACCTCAACGCCGCTAGCTTCCGCCATCGCTTGAGCTTTAGGATCAGCCCTAACGCCAAATGCTAAAATAATCGAGCGCGAAGCCATCGCCAGCTGAACATCGCTCTCACTGACAGCGCCAACAGCTGAATGAACAATCCGCACTTTGACTTTAGGGGTTGAAAGCTGTTCCACTGAAGTGCGCACTGCTTCCGCTGAACCAGCCACATCCGCTTTAAGAATAATCGGCAATTCATAACTATCTTCAGTAGTGGCACGCTTGGCAAACTCTTCGAGCGAAATCGGACCGCTCGCCAACATTCTCTCACTAGTCAACTTGCGTTGCTGACGATTAAATGATATCTCTTTTGCCGCCGCTTCCGATTCAACAACTATAAAATCATCACCAGCTGATAAAATTCCGGACAAACCGGTAATTTCAACCGGAATCGATGGCCCAGCAGTGTGAAGCTTACGTCCCTGACTATCAACCATCGAACGCACTCTACCCGAATGAACCCCAGCTACAAATATATCTCCAATCTTTAAAGTTCCATCAGCAACTAAAATAGTAGCCACGTTCCCTAATCCCTTTTCGGGACGAGATTCAATTACGGTGCCCCGCGCTCGTTTATTAGGGTTAGCTTTTAAACCTTTAATATCGGCTTGCAAGGCAATGCCTTCTAAAAGCTCGTCAATACCATCGCCTCTTAAAGCGGATACATTAAAAAACAGCGTATCCCCGCCCCACTCTTCCGGCTGTAAACCATGCTCGGCGAGTTGAGTTTTAATTTTATCCGGATTAGCTCCAGTCTTATCGATTTTATTGACCGCAACAATTACCGTAACTCCTGCCGCTTTGGCGTGATTGATAGCTTCTATCGTTTGCGGCATTACCCCATCATCAGCCGCTACCACCAAAACAACCACATCAGTTACTTTAGCTCCGCGTGCACGCATCGCCGTAAACGCCGCATGGCCCGGAGTATCAATAAAAGTTACCGAGCGCTTATCGCCAAGCTCAACATTGTAAGCTCCAATGTGCTGAGTTATGCCACCATGCTCTTTGGCGGCAACCGAAGACTTTCTAATATAATCCAACAAAGAGGTTTTACCGTGATCAACATGCCCCATTACAGTCACCACTGGCGGTCTTGTAACTAAATCTTCAGAGGAGCTCTCTGGTTCCGCTTGGATCGCGATACTCTCGTCAAACGTAGTCGATTGAATTTCATGACCCAAACTTTCAACAACCACCTCAGCCGTATCATAATCAACCGCCTGATTAACGGTTGCCATAACACCAAATTCCATTAGCTTAGCAACAACTTCGGCCGCTTTTAAGCTCATCTGCTTGGCTAAATCTCCAACCAAAATTGATTCCCCAACTTTGACAACTCGCTTGACCGGCTTCTGCCTTTCAGCCGCCACGTCTAATCTGCCAGATTGGGCGGCGTCTTCGCGAGCAAGGGATTTTAAGCCCGATCGACCGCTAGGGCGTTTAAACGCCCTTCCCGAGTAATCAACCAGATCACTCCCGCTAATCTCTCGTTTGCGAATCGATTTTTTAAGAACTCTCTTTGCCTCTTCGTCCTCCTCTTTCAGAACCTCCTGCACAACAGCCGCTCGATTAATGACCTTTACCCCAACCTGAGACCCAGTCGAGCGTTGTTCAATTTTTGAACTTGGAAGATCAATCTTACCAAGAATTTTTGGACCTATTCTACTAACCGCTAGGTTGCCACCATCGTTTAGATTGCTATCTTCAAAAGTAGGCTGATTGTGATTAACAACAGATTGATCGTCAGCCGCGAAATTTTTAACATCCTCTTTAGCAAAATCGCTATTAACTTCGTCCGCGGCAACCCGCTCCGAGCCAGAAGTTGAATATGATATATTTTCGGATGTCGATTTAGACTCATTCTCAGATTCAGGCGCGTTAGAAACAAAAAGACTATCGGAAGCGGCAGTCAGCAGATCAGCCGAAGCCGTTTCATCAGTCGCAGTCTTGCGGCGGCGAATAACATTGCCAACCCTTTTTTCTACTAGCTTTTCAGTCTCTCCGGTTTCTCTATCAACTCTAGATGTTAGCTGTTCTCTAGCCGAGCCAACGGCTGCTCCCCCCATAACTTGCCGAATAATCTCTTTGCGAAGCTTTTCTGCCTCCTCAACATCAATCGAACTTGAATGGGAGCGCTTCGCAAACCCAAGCGAACTAGCCATAGAAAGCACTATAGCATTATCAACGCCAAGCTCTTTTGCTAACTCATAAACCCTCAGTTTAGCCATATCTATCCAACCTCAAACTATCGATCCCCAGTTTAACACCTCTTTGAGCAGAGATTCAAACTTAATCGGATCTATCACTTCACTTTTAAGCTTAAGCATCCTAGCAACTTGAGCAGGCTTAAGTTTACTTTTACCACCAACACAGATCGCCGCCGAATGGAAATAAACACCCCGCCCGCCAAATTTACCAAGACGATCAATCATTAACTTGCCCTGATTCTTATTATAAACAACCCTTAAAAGCTCCTCCTTAAAAACAGCGCGCCCACAAAATAAACATTTTCTTAAAGAGCGTTTCGCCATTTATCGACTTATTTGTTATCTGTCAAACACAAGTTGAAAAATTAAAAACCCTATGAACGCTCCCTACCTCGCCTGCCGGCATAAACCGGAGCGGTCTTAAGAAACGTATCAAGCGCGTCCTTAACAACCGACAACTGATTCTCGTCAATGCCAGCTTGAGCAAGCAGTTCATCATCTGAAAGTTCAGTCAGCCTCTGAATCGTCAACAATCCTCCTTTAACCAGTTTTTCGCGCAACTCTGGTCCAATAACTAATAGATGAATATCGCTAGCGACCGCATCAACCTCTGGTTCAGAATTACCTCTATCTTCAAGCTGTTTTTCATACTCAGCTTGGGCATCGGCTAATATTTTTGCGGCATGCTCAGCGGTCATACCATCAATGCTCTCCATTAACTCATCAACAGTGACAGCGGCAACCTCTTTGATACTCCTAAAACCAGCCTGATAAATTCTTTCAGCTTCAGCAAAATCAATTCCCGGAATAGTTTCAATCGAAGCTCTCGCTCGCTTAGCTTCTTCCTCAGCCATCGTAACGCTACGAACATCAATTCGCCAACCGGTTAACTTGCTCGCAAGCTTCACGTTTTGACCCCGACGACCTATCGCTAACGAAAGTTGATCATCCGGAACAACTACCTCTATTGAATGATTAGTATCATCTAAAACAACTCGCGAAACCTGAGCCGGAGTAAGAGACAATGAGCGCGCTACAAATGATGGCTCATCAGCTGTCCACGTGACTATATCAATTCGCTCGCCCCTAAGCTCCTGAACAACAGCCTGCACCCGAGAACCCTTAACACCAACGCAAGCGCCTACCGGATCGAGAGAGGAATCATTGGAATGAACCGCTATCTTTGCCCGCTCACCGGGTTCACGAGCGATCGCTTTAATCTCGATAACTCCCTCCTGAATTTCTGGAACCTCCGCCGTAAAAAGTTTTCTTAAAAATTCCGGATGACTACGGGTAATAATAATCTGCGGACCGCGAGCGGTAGGATCAATATCTAAAATCATCCCGCGCACTCGATCTCCTTGACGATAACGCTCTTTAGCAATCTGCTCTCTTTGGGGCAAAATAGCCTCAGTTCGGCCTAGATTAACAATCAAGTTACCCCTATCATAACGTTGAACAATCCCGCTAATAATCTCGCCCTTTGATCCTTTATACTCCTCAAAAATCGCTCCCCTCTCGGCATCCCTGACCTTTTGCATAATAACTTGCTTCGCCGTTTGCGCGGCTATCCTTCCTAGCCCATCGGTATTCAACTTGCGCCCGAGCTCGTCTCCAACCATCGCTTCTGAATCAAACTCGCGGCGAGCGTCAGCCAGCGAAATCTGAGTGTCAGAATCTTCAACCTCATCAACCACTATCTTAAATTCGATAATCTCAACCTCGCCGCTCTCCTCATTAAATTTACTCTCAAGATTGCGGCCATGACCGAAATGCCGTTTGGCGGCGGAGAGAACCGCCGATTCAATAGCTTGAACAATCAATTGACGCTCAATTCCTTTATCTTTAACTATCTGATTTATAACGCTTACTAATTCATTTGCCATAATTTATCTCAAAATTACAAAGAAAATAATTAACCTTATTCTTAAAAAGCTTCTACTTTCGCCTCTTTAATTTGGCTCAACTCTATAAATAAGTCTTTTTTTAAATCATCTTCGCTAAGCAGTATTTTTCCCCCTCCAAACTCCTTCAACTCGCCACGTAGTAAAACACCCCCTCTCTCTTCTAAAGGAGCAAAAAGCTTTATTTTCAATATCTCCCCAACGGCTCGACGATAATGCTCGGGACGAGTCAATTTTCGGTTCACTCCGGGAGAAGAAACCTCCAATCTAAAATCATTTAAAACATCTTTAAGTGAAAGATCTTGGGCAATTGCCGAGCTAACGTAAACGCAATCATTAATTCCTATAGAACCCCCATGCTCAATCTTTTCAATAACAACTCTTAAATACGCATTCTTTCCAATCTGATACCTCTCAAGGTGATAAACCTGCAATCCAGCAGGAGAGATTAAACGATTAAGTTTCCCTTCCAGCTTTGAAAGAGATTCGGTTAAAGGCATGGCTAGCTCTTCATCTTCCTCAACATCCTCCCTTCGAACGTCGCGCCGGAAGTTTTTTTTACTTCCATACTTTCCCTTGCGCCAAGACTCTTTGGAAAAATCTCGAGATTCAGGACGCAAACTAGCCTTGCTCCGTTTGATTGTCATCTTGTTTTTTTTTAAATAGCGCCCCTCCTTACCGTTGCAAGCGAAAATTTTACAACAAAAAAGATCGGATAGCAGTTGCTTAACCGACAAACAATAATAAACGTACTGTTTGCTGAAAAACTCTCGCCGGACGGCGATAATGAAGGACTATCAATTTAGAATGCCAAATTACCTTAAAAAAAGCAAGTAAAAACGACTTCCCTTATCCAAAAAAAAGAAAAGGGCTAAGAATCGCCAAAACCTATAATTTAAGCTATAATTCCCTACCTAAGGATTTTAAAGATTATATTATGATGTCGCTTGAAAAAAGCTCTTACAAACGCTCCTTAAAATATCTACGCCCTTATAAATGGCAATTTATTCTCTCCCTAATCTTTATGATCGCATATGGAGCGACAGATGGCGGCATTCCGCTAATCGTTAAATACACCCTAGACAAGATTTTTGTCGAAAAAGAGGTGGATATGCTTTTTTTATTACCAGCGGCGCTAGTCGTTTTTGCCATCGCGCGAGCGGTATTCGATTTCTTTCAACGCTTTCTTTCGGCAAAGATCGGTCATTTGATAGTAGCCGATCTGCGCGCCGAAATCAACCAACACCTACTTAAACAAGATCCATCGTTTTTTGTCCATAATTCAAGCGCCGATCTGATTGCGCGCATCAATAGCGACTCATTATTGATGCGTTCTCTCCTGACAGATTCTTTGGCAACCGCTCTGCGCGATGTTGTCAGAATTATTACACTTATCGCTACCGCCTTTTACTTAGATCCACTACTGGCGCTAATTGCCATTATCATATTCCCAATGGGCGTTTTGCCGGTTGTGCGTTACGGAAAAAAAATCCGCAAATTAACACGCCTTAGCCAAGAAGGCATCGGGCAGATCTCCAGCAGACTACTAGAGAGCATTCTAGGAAATCGTGTCGTCAAGATATTCGCCGGCGAAGAATTTGAAAAAGATCGCTTTACTAAAGACAACGATCAGCTAAGCAGAGTTTTAATTAAATCTGAGCGCTTTCGAGCAATTACCGGCCCAATCAACGAAGTTCTCGCAAGCTTAGGGATCTCAGCGATTATTCTTTATGGCGGCTGGTCAGTGATTGAAGGCGCGCGCACTCAAGGGGAGTTTATCTCGTTTTTATTAGCGATATTTCTTTTGTATGATCCATTTAAAAAACTCTCAAATCTTAACAATAATATCCAACAGAGCCTAGCGGCGGCCGACAGAGTTTTTGATCTGCTAAATTGCGAACCAACAATTAAAGACCCGATAAAGCCCGAACCACTACCAGAAGACAACAGCATTAGCATCGAAAATGTTTGCTTCAGCTACGGAGCTGGAAAAACTGAAGCTTTACGCGACATTACTCTGAGTATTCGCGCAGGCGAAAAGATAGCTTTAGTAGGATTTTCCGGATCCGGAAAAAGCACCCTAGCTGATCTTATTCCCCGCTTTATCGATCCAGAAAGCGGCACAGTCAAAATTGGCGGCGTTGATATTAGAAAATTTAAGCTATCAGATCTAAGATCCAAAATAGGCACTGTCTCGCAACACACTTTTCTTTTCAATGACACCATTGAAAATAACATCAAATACGGCAATCCAACGGCATCAATCGCCGAAGTCAAGCAAGCTGCCGCGGCCGCCTTTGCCGACAGCTTTATCTCGCAACTACCAAATGGCTATCAAACAATTATCGGTGAGGGAGGCTACTGCCTTTCAGGAGGCGAACGCCAAAGAATAGCAATTGCTCGAGCAATCTTAAAAAACGCTCCTATTCTGATTCTCGATGAAGCAACCGCCTCGCTTGATAACGCTTCCGAAGAAGCGGTTGCCAAAGCCCTTGCTGGCTTAGAGCGCGGCAAACGAACAACCATAGTAATTGCTCACAGGCTTTCTACCATTCAATCAACAGATAGAATTTATGTTATGAGCAGTGGTAAAATAGTCCAAGTTGGCACCCATAACGAGCTTATTCAAATTGACAACGGCGAATATCAACGACTTTGGCGAGCCGGCTTTAGCGAAACCACTAATAACCAAGCGCATCCGGACGAAGCAAAATCAAATCCAACCCTAATAACAATCAACCAAAGCAGTCAGCCAAACAAACAAGCATAAATAAACTATTATTATCTTTTTCAAAATCAAGCGAGAAGATAAATTGTTAAACAGTAAGAGCAAAAATCAACAAATAGATCTGTGGGTGCAAGGCTACTCATTACTTGCAAGATTCTTGGCTCCATTCGTTGCTAGCTTCCTACTATTTGATAAAAACAAAAGAAAGGGACTTAAAGAGCGATTTGGATATTGGACGCCAATTTCGCAAAGCGCTACTCAAGAATGGATCTGGCTACATTGTGCTTCGGTTGGAGAATTAAAAGGGTTTGAACAATTAATTCCTTTACTAAAAGAGCATTTTCCAACAATCAATATTTTAATTACCACTACGACAGCAACTGGCAAAGAACGCGCCGCCAAAATGGCTGACGCGGCCCGGCTACTGCCGTTTGACTCGTTGCCATACCTTAAACGCTCCCTGCAAAAGATCAATTTAAAAGCTCTCATTATAGCAGAAACCGAGCTTTGGCCATGTTTATTTTATTACGCCTGCGCCAACAAAATCCCCATATTTATCATCAACGGCAGAATAAGCGATCGCTCCTACAAACGTTACCAATATCTAAAAAATTTGCTCAAAAAATTGTTAAACAAAACAGAGCTAATCTGCGTTGGCAATGAGCAGGCCGCCAGCCGCTATAAAACGCTTGGAGCTCCGCCCAATAAAATTATCCTGACAGGCAGTTCAAAATACGATCTCGAAGATCCCCATTGGCGGACACCATTTAAAGTTAACGATTTAATTAGCCAGAAGAGAGATAAACGCATCATGGTTTTAGGTAGCATCAGACCGGGCGAAGAACAAATATGGTTTCCATTGATTAGAGAATTTTCGCAAGAGTGGATCTTTTTCGTAGCGCCACGACATCCAGAACGTTTTACTTACTTCAAAGAGAATCTCCGCCAATATCAGATTGAATTTGACAATTGGAGCTTATCTCCAAAACCTTTCAAGAAAGATGTAATTTTAGTAGATACCATTGGAGTTTTACGAGATCTTTACGCGATAGCCGATCTAGCATTTATCGGCGGCACCTTAGTACCAATTGGCGGGCACGATCCGGTCGAAGCTTTGGCGCGCGGAGTGCCGATTATTTTAGGACCGTACGTCTCAAACATTCAAGAGATCTGCCAAGCTCTGGCTGAAAGCAAAATCTTATTCCAAACTAAACAAACAGAGATTAAATCAATGCGAGAACTTCTAAGTAAAAATTACGACGGATTAGCTGAAATTTGTAAACAAATAGCTTTCGCCCACAAGGGAGCAAGCCAGCGAATCTTCTCTTTAATCACAGAGCGGTTATGATAATAAATTTATTCCGACTCGGTTTGTCAAAAATATTCGGAGCCGTTACCGCCATCAGAAACATGGCCTTTGATCTTGGGCTTTTTCGAACTTATCGCTCAAAATTGCCGGTTATTTCTGTCGGCAACTTAACTGTCGGCGGCAACGGCAAAACGCCTTTAACCATTAAAATTGCAGAGATAATTCAAAACACTTATGGTTTGCGGCCAGTCATTTTATCTCGCGGCTATGGCGGAAAAGAGCGGGGACCGCGACAGGTTTCAAACCAGGACACCTTCCTAACCGTTGGTGACGAACCACTGTTAATCAACAAGTATTATGGTTTTAATGTGGTTATCGCTCGAGATCGAATCCAAGGAGCAAAGTTAATTGAAAAACAAAAGCTAGGAGATGTAATAATATTAGATGATGGTTTTCAGCATCGCTGGCTTGAGCGCGATTTAAATATTTTAATTTTAGACATAACAAACGAAGCCGCCTTAAACGAATCACTCAGAGGCAAACTCTTGCCGGCTGGATTACTCCGTGAAGATTTTAAAAAATCCCTAAAAAGAGCGAACCTGATCTGTTTATCACACAGAAAACTGACAAACCCAAAAGAACTCCAAGAATCACCACTTAAAAAAGAGATCGAAAAGTATCTACCAGAAAATATCGCGGCATTTGCCTTATATTATGAATCATTACTGTTTCAACCGAACGATTTTGATCGAAATCTGCCGGCCTGCACTGCAACCACCATCGCCAAGCCTGATGCTTTTATTGACTCACTGCGCGTCGCCGGAATAAAAATAATAGATAGCCGTAAATTAAAAGATCACTCAAAAGAGCTCCCCTCGATAATTGAACAGCTTTTAAGAGAAAAAAAAGGGTCATTGATTTTTATTACCGAAAAAGATCGAATTAAGTTAAAAGATCACTTAGATCAACGTGTCATTACGGTTAAAGCGAAAGCCAATTTGCTAGGCGCAGATAAATTATTAGATAGCCTTCAAAAAAATCTTTCTATCACCAAAATCAACTATGCCCAAAAATGCGAATAAGCCAAAAATATTATTTTTAGCTGATCAATTAGATCTTCCTGAAACTCGGTTAGCAATCGAGCTACATCGCCGCAAATATAAACTTGAAGTTGTCTTAAGCGCTAATTCGGAAAAATCAGCCATTTTCTCTGAAGCGGGAATCCCAACGCATACAATTAAAATCCATCACCGTTTTGATTTAAGGGCCGCCCAAAAAATAAGGCAAATAATAAATCGCTCTAAAATCTCACTGGTTCACTGTTTTTCGGCAAAAGCCTTAAGCGTCGCCTTAATAGCGATTCGTCGTTTAAAACAGATCAAATTGACTGCTTATAGAGGTGTCGTTGGTGGTCTCTCTCGTCTCGATCCAGCTGCTAGACTCTCTTTTCTCCATCCACGAATATCTGGAATCATAGCTGTTGCGGAAGCGGTACGCGAATCTTTAATCGCTTTAAAAGTCCCAAGCGCAAAAATCAAGACTGTTTACAAAGGACACTGCGCCGAATGGTATCTTCCCTCTTACGCGCGGGAAATCTGGAGCGCTTTTGGAATAAATCGAAATACCTTGATTATCCAATGCACCGCCAACGTCCGCGCCAATAAAGGAATCGATCTACTAATCGAAGCAGTTCATAATCAACCACAATTATCATTAGTTTTAGTTGGCACCCTTTCTCAAAAAAATTTGATCAAAAAAATTAAACGCGCCAACCAAAGGTTAAAAAATATCTTTCACTTAGGCTACAGAGAAGATGCCGCCAAACTTGCAGGAGCGGCCGATGTAATAACTCTAACTTCGCGAAAAAAAGAAGGTCTTCCCAAAAGCATCATTGAAGGAATGGTTCAGGGCGTACCAGCGGTAGTGACCGCAGTCGGCGGAATGCGCGAACTGGTAGAAAACAACATCTCCGGAATTGTGGTTGAAGAGAACACTTCATCGAAACTACGAGAAATTTTTTTGAAGCTCGCTTGCGACGATGAACTGCGAAAACGTTTAGGAAACGAAGCTCGCCAAAGAATTCTTTCAAAATTCTCGTTTGAGGAAACAGTCATCCAAACGGAGCTTTTCTTTGAAAGAATTTTAAATGATAATAGATAAAGTCCGGCAGGCTTGAAAAAATAAACAATTCGATTTACTCTCTGATTTTACATTAATTTTTACTACCAACTACCACGAGGCGACGTAGCTCAGCTGGCCAGAGCACAGAACTCATAATTCTGGGGTCGGTGGTTCGAGTCCACCCGTCGCTATTAAATCAAAAGCTAGCTCTCTGTGAAAAATGGTATTTTTTTTTCAAGAAGAGAGCAGGTAGAAAATGTATTTTTATTTTCTAAGCAGAGGACAGAAAGGGAGAAATTTTATTAAGAGAGTAAAATTTCTAGAAAATTTGCGTGAAAAGGTTGTTTTTTAAACCAGACTTCCCTCAATAGAAGTTAAAAATTAGTTTCTAGTTTCAAAATCTTAACCAATCCGCCGCAGGAGGCGAGCAAGTTTGCAGGCGGCGCCAGCAAAAAGAGAGTTCATAAATCTGTCAAGTTTTCCGTTAAGATAATTTTTACCAAGCCTGAATCACCTCTCTTTCGTACCTTCTTCTCCTAATCTTCTTGCGCTATCTACTTAACTGCGACCGGTCGCGCGGTGGAGAAACGGGCTAGACTTAAATATTTAGCAGGCGCACAACTACTATATAAACCTATATATAGCTCTATCAAACTTTCGACTCCTTGAACGTTTCAACAGTTTAAAATCTAGATTTTATTTAAGCCCGATCGATTTATACAAGAAACTCTTAATAATAATAATAATATCAACCTCTATCAAAAAGTGGCCATATCTACTACAGGTCTTCTCTAAACATTAACTTTAAGCTTTAAAAACGATAGCAACCTAATAAAAATAAACATGTCACAAAACCGTGGTTTTACCCTAATTGAACTACTGATGGTCGTTCTAATGATTGGCATCATAACCGCTATCGCTATTTCATCATACGAAGAGTTTAGATTTAGAGCATATATTAGCAAAACACAATCTGGCTTAAATACCTTAAGAACTGGTCAAGAGGCATATTACATAGATAACAACAATTACGTTGACTGCGTCGATCAAGTTATCGATGGTAACGAAGTTGGCTCTCCAGATATGGATTTTTGCTATAACATTCTTCCGGGCGTTACAAAACTAACAAACAATTTCGCTCCTTACGGAACCTTAAGTTTTATCTGCTCAACATCTGGAGATCCATCAATCCAGGGCTACCTGTGTTCAGGAGAGGTGTTTAACGATTATTTCGCAGATAGAGAGGAACCAAGAGTACAATGCCAACTATCAAGTTTTATCGACTCGTCCATTAGCGCTTTCAACACCGATATTTCCTGTCGATGGCGATCCCCGCCATCGTTATTTGGAGGAGGAGGTGGTGGTGGTGGTCCAGTAACGGTCGATGAATGAACGCCGCAAAAAATAACCTTTACCTTAAGTGACAATTGCCCCTAAATTAAGTTCAGCTTGTATTCTTTGAACCTCTTTGCGAATCTTAAATTTAGAAGTCATCGTCAAAGACAACACGTTTTCAGCCATAGCGCCAGCCACTAAAACCTCTTCGCTGGCGACAGCAGAAGCTCCAGCATTTGCCAGATGATTCCTGTCTCGTTCATAATGACAACGAACAAAGGTTGGAATCGGTCTTGCAACACCCCGAGCAGATTGTAAAATAGCCATGGTCGTTTCGATCGATGACATTGTTAAAATAAGATAATTAGCCCGATCGAGTCCGGCACTTTCAAGAATGTCTTTGCGAACCGCATCACCAAAAACAACTCTTATACCCTTAGCCTGAAGCTCAAAAACCGTGTTGATATTCATCTCAATAACCAAAACCTCAACTCGCATTTCAGCAAAAACCTTAGCAACGGTTCGCCCAACAATTCCATAACCAACAATAATTGCCACACCCCTAGAGCTAGAACCACCTGCGACGCCTAAGGGGTCTGTAGCTCCAGCCATAACATAAGCGGCTTTTCTATCAAGCCATCTGCGAATTGGAGCTGCCTGCATCAATAATGGTTCCAAAGAAAGAAATTTCTTAAAAACATAAGAATTAAGGCTAATCGATACGATCGCCGAAGCTATCAAAACCGTTTGCCCATAATCAGGCATCAATTTCAATTGTTTGCCAACTTCAGCCAAAATAAAGGAAAACTCACCTATTTGAGCCAAAGCGGCCGCTACCGTTAACCCTATTTTTAACGGATAACCAAAGAAAAAAACTATCAAAAAAGCAGTCAGCGGCTTAACCACCAGCACTATAAAAAGAACTCCGAGAGTTAGCCAAGGATAATCAATTAGGACTCGATAATCGAATAACATTCCGGCAGCAACAAAAAACAAGACAGCAAACGCGTCGCGCATAGGCAAAATATCCGAAGCCGCCTGGTGGCTAACCGATGATTGGCCAACAACCATACCAGCCAAAAAAGCCCCCAAAGCCATCGAGGTTCCAAACACAAGATAAGAAAAAGCCGCGATTGAGATCGATAAGACTAAAACTGTCAAAGTAAAAAGCTCTTGCGAGCGCAATCTGGCAACTTGCGTCAATAATTTAGGAATTAATTTTCCTCCCGCAACCATAACTATTACGCAGAGAAGCGAAAATTTGAGAGCGGCCAGAGCTATCGCCTTTGTAAAACTGAGATCGCCGGTTTTCGTAACAGCCAAAATTGGCAACAACACCAAAACCAAGATCGTTATAATGTCTTCGACCAAAAGCCAGCCAATAGCAACATGCCCTTGCGGGGAATCGACAACATTGTTGTCAATCAAAACTTTAACAAGAACAACTGTACTAGCCACCGAAGTGGCTATGCCCAAAACCAAGCCGCCATTTAGATCCCAACCAACCAAATTAGCAAGCACAACGCCGCAAATAGCCGCCGCCAAGCTTTGTCCAACGGCGCCCGGAATGGCTATCGAACGAACCGCCAAAAGATCTTTCAGACGAAAGTGCAAACCAACAGCGAACATCAAAAGTATAACTCCAAGCTCTCCGAGTTGACTTGCAATCTTGATATCACCGACAAAACCGGGAGCATGCGGCCCGATAGCAATACCGGCAACCAGATAACCAACCAATGGCTGTAAACCTAATCTTTTCGCAATCAAGGCAAAAAAAAGCGCAAATGCTAAGCCATAAGCTATGGTTTGTATAAGGGTTATTTCGTGCATAAATAATCAAAGGACTGTGGGCGATCAGTAAGATCACTATAACAGCTCATAAGCTAGTTAAGAAAGTCTAATCTTCTTCTATAGAGGGGAGTTTTTTAAAACAAAACTTCAAAGGCAATCTTGCTAGTTTCAACCTGATTTTAAAAAATTCATATCAGATAGAAAAAACTTAGAAACAATGGCAAACGCCGCCAAAGACATCAAATCAAGGCTATTTTCGCAAAAATACGAGAAAATAGCAGACAAACAACAAAAAACCCCTAAAAAAAAATCTTCCAGCTGACGACTATAACACCTAGGAGATTTTTTTGGTCCGGAGGTGTTATAAGTTGTTGGCGCGGATAGAATATTTTGCGATCGCCGCTTTTAGCTTGCTGATTATATTGGCGCAAGATGTCAACGCCGATAAAAACCATAAACAGCTAGGCAGACTTGACCTAAACACCCATTTTTTAAGCTCGATCGAAACGAGCCATCCAGCAATCAAATCAATTAAAATTAACGCCACAAAAAGCAGAGCCCCTGAAGCTATTTTAGCGAAAAAACTAGCCGATAAGGCAATTAGCGAGCTGGCGGCTCTTTTCGATCCGCAACCGCATCTTAAGGTGGCAATTAACCTTCTTGAAAGAATGGATTTTTTGGCGGTCACCGGAGCTCCCGCTTGGACAAACGCCTTATTTTTAAACGGAGAGGTTTATATTCCTCTTGATAAAGAGTCAATATCTCATGATCTGCTTTCGCAAGCGATACGCCATGAACTGCTTCATCTCTATCTTGGACACATTAGCGGAGGTAAAATTCCAGGCTGGCTTGACGAAGGCTTAGCGATGCACTTTGAGCAAAATAAGGAGCTTCATATCTTAATCTCGCTTTACAAAGAGTGGACAAGAAGCAACTCGCCATTTAGAGCTGTCAAGTTAAGAACCGGTTTCACAAAGTTTATCCCCGAAGAGGTCCCTCTCGCTTACGCACAATCGCTGATATCTTCTCAGTTGCTTTTGCAAAAGTATGGTTTTAACAAACTCAAAGAGTATCTTAAAAATTTAGCCGAAGGATATGGACCAGATGACGCCTTTTATAAAACTTTTCAAATATCAGAGGACGATTTCTTTAACGAAACCCAGACAAGAATCGGGTATTAAACAACCGCTGGATTTTCGGGTGGCACGCTAGCAGAAAGTCTCACCGCAAAGCGCTATCGCCAAATACCGTTAAAGCGGCAACTTACAATGTATGAATTAAAAAACACTTTTAAAAAGTGTATTGAGAAAACAAATTGCCTTCATGCGAGGAGTGGATAAGTTTTGTTAATTGATGAATTTATTATCCATCTTATTTAATAAGTTGTAGAAAATTTCGTTTGTTATTTCTGCTATGAGTTGTCTTTGGTTCTGATTAAATGGCACCCCTGCTTTTTGAGCATTATTGGCAACAGACATCAAGAAGGAGAACGCTTGTTCAACGTCGCCGTATTCTAATATCTTTAGTGCGCTCCTTAAGTTCACATCAATCGCTTCGGTATTTCCTAATCTTACAATATGTTTAATTTCGTTTTCGTCTATTTCGATATCAGCTGTTTTAGCGTTTTCGAAAACCTTTAATAGATATTTTTGCATTTCCTCGACTTCGCCAGCCGCTGCCAAGTCTTGCGCTTGGGCTAAATTAAGAGGAATCGCATTTTTATTTGCCAGCTTAATGATACGTTGCATTCTCTCTTCTTCTGCGGAAGAGAAACGGATGCCGATTTTTTCGACGCTCCTGCGAGCCGCTAAAATGCAATCTGTTACTTCATCAAGCGCACCCAATTTTGCTAGCTGCTCGGCGCTAAACAAATTCATAGGAATTGCGTTTTTGTGCGCCAACTCAACTAATTGGTTTATTCGAGTTTTTTGCGCCTGAGTTAATTCGACTTTGGTGTCTTCAGCGACTTTCAGCATTGTCGCCACCAAACTTTCGACAAAATCAGCTTCACCACGAGGGGCGTATTCTAAAGCTCGGTTAAAATCCAAAAGAAACGCCTTTTCAAAAATACCTTTTATTGTTCTTTTTTGTTCTTCCAAAAGTTCAATCTCGGCCTTATCAGCATTTTTGTACGCCATGGCGACTAATTGCCCTGCTTGACGAGTGAAGCCGAATTTTAATTTTTCCTCGGCTTTAGCTAAATTAACAACCAGCGCTTTAGCATGTGCCAGTTTAACAATGTCCCCCATCTCCTCGATTTTTTTAGGAGTCAGCTCGACACCGATTTTGCGGCAGGCTGATCTAATTTTTAACAACAACTCCTCTACTTTACCAGTATCGCCAACAGAGGCATGGCGCGACGCCAGTTCTAAAGCCATGATAATTGCTTTCTCAAAAACACTTTTTATTTTCTCTGTTTGTTTCTCAGTAAGTTTAATTTCGGCTTCTTGGGAATTTCTGTAAACTTGAGCTATGAACGACGCCGCTTCATCAACAAGACCTTTTTTCGCTTCCTCTTCAGCCTTAGCTAAGTTAACACAAATTGCGTTGAGATTTGCCAGTTTGACAATCAGTTTCAGATTTTTTTCCTGTTCATCAGAGAGCTTAACTTTAGTTTCCTCGCAGTTAAATTCAACCAGTGATATACAACGCTTTGTCAAACAGACGTCGCCGATTGCCGCCGCTTTTTCTGCCTCAATCAACTTGACAGAAATCTCATTAATCATTGCAACCCTAATCATCTCTCTTATGGATTCCTTGTCAATTTTAACTCCTGCTTTTCGAGCTCGCGCAAGAGCCTCTCTTACATAAAACCGTACTTCATTGGCATCCCCTGATAACGCTTTTAATGAGGCTTTCTTTAAATGATTTGCTATTTCAATCTCGGCTCGAGTAGGTATTGTCGGCTGATTGCCTTTGGTAATGTTTTGTCGCGAGTTGTCAACGCGGGCACCCAGCGGATTAGTAGAGCGATCGCAATCATTTTTGACAAAAGCTCCTTCCATTGGCGCTGGCGGAAGAGTGACTGCAAACACCGTCGAGGCTAAGAGCTTTAATAAAAAATTTTTTTGCTCATTATTAGTTTGGAGTTTATTAGGCAACGGCGCGGGAATTTGCCTTTGCCTTTTGAACACCTCGTTTTTTAGAGGATCAGTTTTTGGCATAAACCTTATGACACCAACGCGATCAAAACTTTCGCGAAAAGCCATTCTTAATACAACAATACCACCAAAACAATCTTTAATCAAGAAAAAGCGAAAAAAAAGGACGTAAAAAGCGATTTTTTATTTTCTTATGCCATTTTGTCGGACAGCAAAATAAAATCAGTCAGCAAAATGAGTAATCGCTCCTTGCTACAAAGATATTGTTTCTCAAACTGGTAAGGGGGCACTTCGCGCCATGAAGCTTACACAATCACAGCGACACAAAGAGACATTAAAAAAATTGTTAAATAGGTTAATATATATTAAGAAGCTTGTTGATTGTTTCCACTATTTTTTCTTGTTTCTCATTAAACTTGATTTCTACTTTTTCGGCATTTTTGCGGGCAAAAGACAAGAATAACATCGCACCTTGAACATCGCCTTTTTTCGCCCTTTCTAATGCTTTACTTAAATTAACATCAACCCCATTGGTATGTGCTAATATCAATATAGCTTCGATTTCTTTTTGCAGTTTATTATCTGGCTCCAGATTAGCTTTTTTAAGCTTGTCGAGAATTGTTGATGTGATTATTTCAACCATACCCACATCACCAGCTTCTGCTAGCTCTTTCGCTTTAGCCAAGTTGCGAGGAATCGCTTTTTCATGTGCCAGCCGAATGATGTTTTCCATTAGTTTTTCTTCTTCCTTAGTCGGCTTTAGATTGGCTTTTTTAAAATTCTCGCGAGCATTTGATATAAACATCTCCGCCATACTGGTCACACCAGCTTCCGCTGATTCTTTCGCTTCAGCTAAGTTGCGAGCAATAGCATTAAGGTTCGCTAGCCTAATAAATTCCTTCATATCCTTCTTTGTCTCCTGAGCAAGCTCTAATTTGGCTCTTTGTGCATTACTTTCAACCTGAGACACTAACATCTCTACCCAATAATGCTCGCCGCGAGAGGCGTGCTCCGAAGCTTTTGTAAGAACTATATCAACCACCCCATAAAAAACCTTTTTTATCTTATCTTTTTGCTCCGAAGTAAGTACAACCTCTGCCTTCTCGGCATGATCGTAAGCAATGGATATGAATATCCCTATTTCATCAATATAACCAGATTTTAATTTTTCCTCAGCTTTTCCCAAATTAACGTCAATCGCGTTGCGGTGTGCAAGTTTAAGATAATTTTGAATTGTCTTTTTTTGTTCCAAACTAAACTCAATCCCAGTTTGTTGAAAACAATTCTTAATTTTCGACACCAATATCTCTACTCTATAAGCGTCACCCAAAGAAGCATGTTGAAATACTTCCTTTAAGGCAATATCAACCGCCTCTTCAAAAACAGTTTTTATTGTCTTTTTTTGTTCCTCAGTGAGCTCAACCTGAGCTTTTTTCGCATTGCGATAAACTGTGGCAATCAATCCACCTACACTATCAACCTCGCCATCTTTGGCCAGTTGCTGAGCTTTATATAAATTAACATCAATCGCGTTTTTATTTGCTTCTTGAGGGATTATTTTTGCCAGCTCTTGTTGTTCTTCAGTTAGCTCAATTCCCTTTTTTTGAGCATTTTCAAGAGTTTCAGATAACAAAATCTCCGCTTCTGCAGCGCGTCCAAACGCGGCTAGCCTAATTGCCTTATCTAAATTATTAAGAACTCGGTTGACCTTCGCGAGCTTAATAAGTTCTTTTATATCTTTTTTTTGTTCATCGGTAATTTTAATGTCCAGTTGTTGAGCCTCATCCAGAGCTTTTTGTACACAAAACTCTACTCCATCAACATCACCAAGGAACGCTCTTTTCGACACCTCCTTTAAATGAGCTATTATCTTTAGCTCAGCTTTAGTTGGTACTCTTAAATTGTCGTCATTTGGAATGACTTCTTTGGCTCTTGAGTCAAGAAGGGCGACTAATATATTACGAGCGCCATCGTAATCTTGAGGTTTAAAGTTTTGCTTAACAATATCTTCAGCCGATGGGAGCGCCAAGACTGCCGTGGCTAGAAATCCCCAAAGACGGCTCTTTCCATTTGGCGACATTTGGTTCGCCGACGGCAGGTTTTGAAAAGATTGATTGCTTACTGTTGATTGGTTATTATTATTAATTTCTATCACATCTATCACAAATTGATTTATGACGCCTATGCGATCAAAACTTCCACGAAAAAGTAATCTTTAAGAAGCAATACCAACAAAACAATTATTTAGTCAAGAAAAACTGACAAAAATCAGAAAAAAGAGAATTTTTTGATTTTGTTTATACCGTTTTGCCAGAGAAGCAAAATCAACCCCCAAGAGGAATTGATTGACCCAATCGTAAAGATAATTTATTATTCTACCCTTTGTCGTTAAATAATTTCTTAACGAGCTTGATAATTGCTTGAACAAAAACGCCGATCGCCGCAATTTTTCCAATTTGCGCCGCCAAGTCAGCCACCAGCGCTACCGCAGACGTTAGGCGATCGGGCTTTAATGCACCCTCTGCCAAAATGGCTTCTTGTGTAGCTTGCGGTAACCTGATCTGTTGAGAGGAAGATAGCAAAGAACCAGTTGCGCCCAAGTTGGTGTCGGTTAATTTAGGACCCACACAAAAGTCTGGCATATTGATATATTTTAGTAGCAAAACACTATAAAACTTAGCTTTGCTTACTCTCTTGAGAGTAAAAAAACAAATTTATTGACCTAAATCCTTATAATACCTACAACACGGTTGGTAGTCAAGAAAAATCGAACAACCTTAAACGACCCAAAAGGTAATATTTCTACCAGTATCCATACCCTGTCTGCGAGCTGAATATAGGCGAGGATCGGAGATCGTGCATAAACCAACCGAATCAAAAATAAAACCTCCTTTGCCGCAAACAACTTCAATTTGCTTACGCACAATCGCCGGCATATCTAAAAGATATTTACTCGGCTTGCCGGCAATCTCTTTGTAAACGCTCTCGTTGCCAATAGCCTCCAACACATCGTCGCCAACTTCATACTTTTCCGGTCCTGCGCAACTTCCTAAAAGTACCAGCGGAGGCTTGCTTGAAGGATTTTTTTCCAAAATAATTTTTAAAGCTTTTTTAATAATTCCATTAGCCAACCCTCGCCAACCTGCGTGCAGTAATGCCACGAGCTCACCCGCTTTAATCAACAAAGTTGTGCAATCAGCCGAAAAAACTCCAAAAGCATAGCGCTCCAAGCCGTAAGCCGCCAAACGCGTTGTGATAATCCAACCGTCCCCTTCAGGCAAACAAGAAATATCATTCGCGGGATGACGCTTCGCAAAATCATCAAGAGCGGCTTGCCCCTCGCTTAAATCAACAACACGATCAGAATGAATTTGTTTAAAATAAAATATCTTTGACAGTCCCAGCAATTCAGCAACCCGCGCTGCCGTCTTGTCCCGTTGTCCGTTTTCACCATGCAAACCGTAACCAAAACCATGCAAATAGCCTGCAGACAAAAGATCACTGTTCGCCAAAAACTCAAATTCAGATATTTTTTTCAGCTCAAATCCCATCTTTCAAATATTTTAATCAACTCTTTAAAATCATCTGGCAAATCAACGTAAAATTCAACTCTTTTGTGAGTGCGTGGATGAACAAAAGAGAGATACTCAGCGTGCAAAGCCTGTCTGCCAAAATCAGCCGCGGCGCGGCGAAGCCCGGCTGGCAGAAGAGAAAAGTCTCCATATTTACTGTCTCCTAATACAGGAGCTTTCTGCGCGGCACAATGAACTCTAATCTGATGCGTGCGACCGGTGCGGAGAGAAAAACCAACAAGATTAGCGTAAGAAGCTCTCTTAATAACTTGCCAATCAGAAACTGCGCGCCTGCCGCCGCCATTACCACTCCCCGCCCCTTTAGGAACCATCTTTAAATAATCCCCTTTTTTATGACCGATTGCCAGATCTATCGTTCCCCGTTCGCAAAGATCAAAAACCCTTTTAGCGCGCGGAGTTGTCAAACATAACGCCAGATAGCGGCGATGAGCAACGCGCTCTGCTAACTGCTTTTCAATAACACCTTCTTTGATAATTTTTTTTTCAACAAAACGGGGCTTGAATTGTTCACTTAAAAACTTAAGAGCCTCACCGTTTTTCGCAACCACCATCAAACCAGTAGTGTCTCGATCAAGACGATGAACCAATCCTAAACGATCCTTATCGGCGAACGTGCCAACCGCCAACTTCGGAGATAAAATCCCAATTAAACTAATAGTCTTTGCTCCGCCAACCGGATGCGCCGCCAAACCAGCCGGCTTATTAACAATTAGCAGTTCTTGATCTTCATAAACAATTTGCACTAAACTGCCCATGGCAGAATCTATTCGAGAACTTTCATCTAGCTCGGAGCTAAAATTACACAGTATTTGATCGCCACTTTCAACAAATTCGCCTGCTTTGCGAACAATCTTTTGATTAATCAAAACGTTGCCAGCTTCAATATTTTTTTTAATCCAAGAACGGGATACCTTTCGATTAGATCGGGCATTAAACTGGCGAGCCAAAAAAAGATCTAACCTTTCCCTTTCATTATCAACTTTAAATTTCACCGATTAGCCACTAACTAAGATTAATTACTTAACTCCGAAAAAATTTTTCGCCTCTACGACATCACTCAAAATCTGAGCTTTAAGCAAATTAACACTATCAAAACGAATCTCTGGACGAAGTCTTTTGATGAAAGAAACTCCTATTAACTTGCCGTATAAATCAAACTTCTCCGGGGATAATATATGGCTCTCAATAAAAGTTTGCGGCAGGCCGCCAGATTTGCCATCTTGACTGTTAAAGGTAGGGCGCAAACCAACATTAGTAATAGCCGGCAATACGCGCTCGCCAATCAAACACCGACTTAAATAAACTCCATTTGGGGGCAAAATCTGTCTGGTAGGTTTAATATTGGCGGTTGCCACTAGTTCAGCCGCACCGCGCCGGCTTCCACGAGCCACCCTGCCCCAATAAATAAAATCGCGCCCCAAAAATTTACTAACTTGCTCAAAATCCCCAAGACGAATCAACTCCCTTATTTGACGCGAACCGATCTTGTCTCCACTCTTGCTCGCCAACAAGCTAACAATCTCGCATCGCCTACCAGCGGCAGAAAAAATCTCTTTGAGACGCTGGGCTGTGCCAACCGCCCCAGCCCCCAAACGAGCATCTTCGCCAACATATAAATTGTAAATATTAAGAGTTTGAAAAAAAATCCTCTGACTAAACTCTTCTGCTGTCATGGCGGCAACCTCTTTGCTGAAGCGAAGCAGGTAAAGTTTGCTAAAACCACGCTCTTTTAAAACACGATACCGTTCTCGAAGCGGAGTAATCACAAAACCCCGAGAGGGCATTTTCCCAAAAAAAATCGCTGGATGAGGATAAAGAGATACAACTCCCTTTTCAAAATTTTTATCGTTGGCGATAACTTGATCAAATAAAAAATGATGGCCAAGATGCAAACCGTCAAAACTGCCGAACGCGGCGGCAAGCGGCTTAATCTCTCGAAATTGATCACACTCTTTTAAGGATAAGCGTCGAATGATCAAATAAAAATCTCTCTTTAGTTTCTATAACTTTTTGAGCTTTGCTTTGGCTTGATCGGCTTCGGTTGATTTTGGAAAATCTTTTACTAACTTTCTGAACACTAAAGCCGAAGTCTCTCTATCCCCCAGCTTAAAGAGAGATTCTGCCTGCCTTAGCAAAGCGTGCGGAGCTCGTTGATGCTTTGGATACCTTGTTACCAGATCATTATAAGCACCGACCGCCTTACGATATTCACCATTGCCATCGTAACAAACACCCAACCAAAAAAATAAATTAGGCGTGTAAGGGCGATCATAACCATTTTCAAACATACTAAGTAGCGCCGGAACAGCTAAAGAAAAAGAACCTTCGCGAATTTTCGCCAAAGCATCAATCAAAATCTTCGCCTCGTGCGCCGGAAGATTTGCCGCAAAATATTCATCATCAGTTAATTCAACATTAGGAACCCCGGGTGGTGGAGGCGTGCGTAATTTCAGATCGCCAACTTCGCGACGCAGGGCGCCAAGCTCCGAACCAAAGCGAGTCGTATTGATATGCTCAAGCTCATCAAGCCTACCGGCAATTTTCCTAAGATCATCCCTAATCGCCCCAATCTCAGCGGCCTGTTCAGCTTGACGACCCCTGATAGTCTCAACCGAGCCATCAAGCTCATCCAACTCCTGACGTACCCCTTTAGATCCTTGAGAACAAGCAACGGAAAAAAAGATCAACGGTACAAAAACAACTATTCTCAAAAACATTTTAGGCTCTTATAAAACAGCGAACAGAACAAGCCCGAAACATAAAGCAAGTTCTGTTCGCCCCACTAGGAAAAGAATAGCTATTGTTTATAGCTACTCGGCGCTAGTTCAAAATACGGAAATGAGCCCGTCTATTTCGCGCCCAAGCCTCCTCATTGTGGCGAGGATCAAGCGGCATCTCTTCACCATAGCTAACTGTTGAGATTCTGCTTGCGGCAACCCCTAAAGACACCAAATAATCGGCTGCGGCTTTAGCCCTCCTGGCTCCTAACGCCATGTTGTATTCGTTGGTTCCACGCTCATCGCAATGACCCTCAACTTGAACATTCTTAGATGGGTTGGCATTCAACCAAGATGCGTTATCCGCTAAAATCTTGCGGGCAGTTGCATCAAGTTGAGAAGAGTCAAAAGCAAAATTAACATCCCTTAAAACATCTCCAGCCTCTGCCACCGGAATATTATCTGGCCCGCCAACTTTTTTAGCTCGGCAGGCGCAACCAGTACCGACAAAGGTTAAAAGAGCAAATATCATTAAAAACTTTAAACTTTTCATAATTTCTAGATTCTCCCTAAAAGAAAACTTTCGCAAAAATTTGGATACCAATTAAATACCAATTAAAAAACTGGATGATCTATAATTGATAATTTACCATTGGAATTTTCGCCTTGACAACAGTAAAATTACTTCAGATTTTAACCGCTTGCAATAGCAAAAGATACAATCATAAACAAAAGATCTATTGTGGCAGAGGCCCCCAATCAGGCTGGGTCTCTGAATTACGGCCATTGGTCAGAAGTTTCATAACCGGATTATCAACTCGCGCCATCGCCAAAGCAAAATTACCCGCGCCCCTGCTCGCCGTCGTCGCAAATATTAAGTAACGCCCCTCAGGCGACCATGTTGGATCCTCGTTATCCCCGGAAGCTGTCAACTGCTGAGGAGAACTGCCATCAGGAGAGCTGACAAAAAGCTGAAAACCACCTCCCATACCACGACAAACAAAAGCTATTTTATCACCCTTAGGCGACCAACGCGGCGACGTACAGTAAGGAGAAGAAACATAACTAATCCGCCTCTGGTCAGAACCATCGCTATTCATAATATAAATTTGCGGACCGCCACCACGCGAAGAGCAAAAGGCAATTTTAGAACCATCAGGCGACCAAGCTGGAGATGTTTCGATTGAACCCTTAACGCCAGCAAGTTTTTTGATCGGCCGACCATCCCGTCCCATCAAATAAATCGCCGACTCTCCACCATGATCACTGGCCACAAGAAATGAATCACTCTGATTAAAAAATCTGGCGCCAATTTCTAAAGCCGGCGAATTGGTAATTTGAACGGCTCGCTTAGTCCCAAGATTTGCAATAAACAGATCAGGTTGGCGACGGCGATAGGATGTATAAATGAGCGATGAGCCATCCGGCAGCCAACTTGGCGAAATCGCCAAGCCAAGATCATTTGTCAATTGATAATTATTAGCTCCATCTAAATCCATCACAAAAAGCTCTTTAAATCTTCCAAGCCGAGATGAATAAGCGACCCTCGTCCCAAAAGGACCGGACTCGCCGGTGTAAATTCTCATAATTTCGTTGGCAAATTTATGAGCGATTTTTCTGACTTGACTTAAATCGCCCGAATATTCCTTGCCTAAAACCGCCCGCTGTTTCGCTATATCATAGAGATAAAGTTTTATATTTAATTGACCACTAACAACATCAACTTCACCACGAACGACACCATCACTCCCTAAAACACTCCAATCCGACCAAACCGGCTCGCCACAATGACCCGGACGCTCAATAAAAGAGGCTGGATTTTGAATTTGAAAATACCCAGAAAGATCAAGATCTCGAGAGATAGCTTGAGGGATTTGATTGATATCTCCAGCAACCCCAGAACGAAGACAAAGCTCGGGAATAGCTATCGGAATCAATCTGCCAGCGCCACGAACATAAAGATCCGTTTGAGCATAAGCGGCTAACTGAGAAAAAATTACAAACAAACCTAATGCAATTCCAAACAGAGCGAGATAAGACAAGGGCTTTTTATTGAGATTCTCCATAAGCTTTTGGTCTAATAGATATTAAACAGATAAAAAACACGCGAAAAGATTACCTAACAATTTCAAGCACTATGAGAAAGTATCAATAAATGGTAAAATTTCAGCAAGATAATTATAAACAAATGAATAAAAAAGAAGACAAAAACGAAAATGTCGTTATCAAAAGAGCCGAAAAGAGAACATCGGCGATCTTAATTGATGGCGTCAACTTAGATCGAGCAAGCAGGCGCCTCGGTAAAAAGATAGATTTTTTACATTTAATAAAAACATTATCGGGTGGAATAGCGCCGATTATTGCCCGTTACTATTCAATTATTCCATACACCGATGACGCTAGGCAGTTGGCGTTTTTGCAAGCAGTATCCAAAGTTGGCTTGAGTGTAATTTTAAAAAGATTACCACCTGTCGGCTCCGAACGAGTTATTTCAATTGATTGCGAAATCGCGACCGATCTAATATCCTTTGCCTACGGCAGAAACGATCTATCATCAACGGTCAAATTTTCAAATTTCAATCTGGAACAGCTATCTCAATTAGCAGTTGGCAAAGTTGAGCCAATTAAACAGATATCACAAGCTCACTCCGCCGATCAAAACGAAAAAAGAAGCATTACTTTAGTTTGCCCAAGCCCTGATTTATCATATCCAATCGCTCTAGCCGGAGAGCTTGGAACAGAAACAATCTGCGCTGATTTTGGACCCTACGGTCGAGCAGGGATAGTTTCAACAGCCAAACGCTGGATCGATTTAAAAGACGCTAATAATATCTGGCTGACAGACTAAAATTTAGATCTTTTATTTTCAAACTCTCCCAAAAACAATGATCCAAGATCGGAGCAACTATCAAGAAAATAGAGAGATTATTATCCGCAAAACTTGGCGCTCTGAACCAAAACCACTTCTCCTCTTTTTAACAACAACCATATTGGCAGTTTATTTATCCCGCCAATTTGAATGGTCAGTTATTCGTGGAACGCTTTTCACCTTTAACGATCATACCGTCATACTCTCTCTGCCCATCTTTATTTTAGTGCCATTCTTTATTTTTGCCAGTATTTTTTATAAAATCTATAATGTTCGGTATAAAATCACCCCTGAAGGCATAGATGAACAGCTCGGCATTTTAGGGTTTAATATGACAACCACGCGGCTACGTTTTGACGACATAAGATCGGTTGTTGTCGAACAAGGTTTATTAGGAAGAATCTTAGACTACGGAGATCTATTAGCCGGCTCTGTAGGAACAGCACAAATGGAGATTAACCTAAAAGGGATTGGATCACCTGCCAAAGTTAAGGCGATTATACTTCAGGAGCAAGATCTGGCGCAGGCCGCAAAACGCATGGCCGATCTCTAAGATTCTCTAGATAATACTCTCTGTTAAAGCTTTATTCTTTCAAAAAACAAGCTTAAATAGAGTTTTAATGTTAGCTCTGCTGGCGCTTTATGGTTGCAATATTTAAAAAACTATATAATTTATTTTCACCCATGAACCGGATCCTTCTTCAGAATCGGCAGTTTAAGAGTTTTAACCACTATCAAGCGATACGATATTATTTACTCTGCTTGTTAACGATCGCTATCGCTGGGAATAAACAAATTTTTCCCGGTCAAATAGCTTACGCTCAAGAAAATACCCTATTAAAAATCCATATTAAAGATGTGCAAAGCTCTCTTTTAAAAACAGATCTGACCGATCATTTCACGCAAAATCCAACCTCCCAACCTGAGATAATTAGCGAAACCGATCTTGAAGCCGCGCGAGCAAGATTGATTCAAGCCGAGTCTGAACTACTCGGCAAACCCTCTTCTCTCCCTGCAAATCTTATAGCTACAACTCAATCAAATGATCGCTCAATCGCCCCCTCAAGTGAGAACTTGGTGGCAGAAAATAACACTGAACAACAAAATAATAACGATCAAGTCGATCAAAGAGCGGCGCTTAATATCTCAACAAACACGATCTCAAACAATGACGCGGCAACCCAAGAAAACAAATCTTCAATAAGCTCGGAGATTATCTCTTCTTTAAGAGAGCAAAATATAAGGCTTTCAAGCAGATTACAGGAAGCGCAGAGCAAAAATAGCGAGCTTATCAAAACGCTAGACGAAACTCGCAACCGTTTAATGTTGGCTGAAACACAGGTTGAAAGACTTTCGGCGATTCTTGAAAACCGCGGAGCAAAAATAGTTAAAACCTCTCCTGAAACAACCGTCGGCAAAACCACTCATCCTTCCCAACAGCCATCCATAAACATTATCTCTCGCCGCCCAGCCACAAATAACGAAACGTTTTCTCAGGAAAAAACTAGAGAAAGCTCCTCAGCCGCTAGCATCAAGATCGCCGATCGCGTCGGAGCAAATATCGAAATTCCAATAGCCACTGTCATAGCTGATAAAGTCAACTTAAGAACTGGTCCGGGTCGCGATAACTCACCATTGATGTCAGTTTCCAAAGGGACAAGATTGGCGGTTGAAACTAGAGTTGGCGACTGGTTTCGGGTGATAGCGCCCAATGGTACCCGCGCTTGGATTGAGTCTGAGGTGATAGTGATCAATGGCTCGCGCTAGTAAAAAAAAATCTTTAAATTTCGACAATGGGTTTTAAAATGACACCATTAAAAGCTCTCATCATAATTGGTGTAATTTTATATTTAGGCGCAACAAAACAAGCTTTAGCAATTCCAGGGGGATTAGTTTACCCCTTAATGGACACTAAAGTAGCGAGCGACTTTGGCAAGCGCAGACATCCGATTGCCCGCGCTGTTAAACACCATAACGGGATTGACTTAGCGGCTCCTTATGGCTCACCAGTTCGAGCAGTCAAGGAGGGAATCGTCATATTCGCCGATTTTTACGGCGCCTATGGCAACCTAGTCACAATCAAGCATGGTCCAGCAACAACTACTCACTACGGCCATCTGATGAAAATAAAAGTCAAACCCGGGCAAAAGATAAAAGCCGGTGATATTATAGGTTTAGTCGGCAGTACTGGATTATCAACCGGACCCCATCTTCACTTTGAAATTAGAGTGAACGGGAAACCTCACGATCCACGCAGAGTCATTCCAGATCTTGCGGCAAACGCCGAAGGATAATAACATACATTGAGACAACTAGAAAAATTCCGAAGAAAAATTTAGCAAAACGCCGTTTTTTTTAAAGATATTTTCTTGCTAAATAGTCAAAACCGTTCAAAGCAATTAGCAAGGCGATTGTCAAAATAAAAAATGCAGACTTGCGCATAAGAATTATCAATAAACATGCCGCAATTAGATATCAGATTCTGGGCGCGCAAGGTGTTTTCAGCAACCTTTGGTTTTTTGATATATCTTTACTTTAGAATGAACGGAGATTATCGGCGGGTTATTTTACGCAATCTCAAGCTTGCTTTCCCCTATTCCCAACAAGCAAACGTTAGTCAGCAGACTCACCAAAAGCGACTTACTGTTTTGGCAAAAATGTCATGTCATAATTTAGCGGCGATTTTTTTTGATTTTATCTTTGGCATCAGCTCCAAGACTCGCTATTTTTGGGACGGCAGAGAGGAATTCGCCAAATTGAGAGAACAATATCCAGCTGGAGGCATTATTTTCGCCGCCGGTCATTTGGGGAGTTTTTCTGCCCTAGCAACGCTTTCAGCAAAAGAGGGCATCGTTTTAAATCTGGTGGCTCGAGATTTAAAGGCGCCGATTCTCAATAAATTATGGATTAAGATCTTATCCCGTGGCGGCAACAGAGTTATATCTCGCAAAGGGGGATTTAACGATTTAAGCGCGCGCCTTAAAAACGGCGAGAACATAGTGATACCATTCGATCAAAACGTCAGGAGAGAGTTTGCTGTTTTCGTCGATTGGTTTGGCAAACCAGCCGCCACCGCCAAAAGTGTCGCTTTGGCGGCGCTCAGACAGAAAGCGCCAATTGTCGTAGCTGGTGTGATTAAAGATAAAGAGGGGTTTTTAGCTCTTACCAAAGCGCTTAGTATCGAAGATATAAAAGAAAACAATCTTTTATCTTTAGATGAAAAGGTACAGATCATAACCGAGCGCGCTGCGAAAATTTATCAGGAGATGATCAGGTTAAGCCCGCACGAGTGGTGGTGGTTTCATAGGCGTTGGAAAACAAGGCCGGTTGGCGAGCTTGAAAATTTCTACTCTTAAAACGGTTATTTTTGCTTTGAACTAACCTTTAAATTCATAATGGCGCGCGAGATCGTCTGATATCACAGATAATCCAGCAGGCATGAATTTTAAATTAACACATTCAACTTTTCGGCTCCGACCACCAAATAGATCCTTGCCGGTGGCGACAAAAAAAGCGGCGTGAGCGGCAACAGCTGAAACAAATAGCAGTTTATTTCGCTCATCGTCTGGCAATTTTTTAAATTTTAAATCGTCAAGGATTATTGTTTCACCTTGTGATAGATCATAAGAGATGACAAAATCTCTCTCTAATTTAGCTTTATAGCGGGTTCTGCTGTTAAGTTGATCTTGTAGTTCTTTTTGGCGAAGGTTTATGGCCGATCGACCATGTTCTTGAGCGGCAGTTTTTTGAGCATCGTTTAAAAATTTTTTATAACTACTGCCTTTAGGAATGGTAAACTTGACTAAATCATCAGAAACCTCAACTTGATATTTATCACAAAAAGATGCGGACAGACTTATTGATGGAAGATAAATGCGAAAGCGATGTAACTTCTCTTCCGGGCGAGATTCAGGTTGCAAGGCTTTTAAAGCTCCTGTTAATCGGTTAAGAAGCTCTTCTTGCGAGAAGTGCGAGCTATTAATTATCAGGTTTTCAAAAGCCCTGTGAACTGCTTGAAAGGCTGACATAAGATCGCTATAAGCGCCCAAAACTTTTTGCACATTATTAACCATTACTGAGCTAAATTTGAATATAAAAAAATTAGGAAAATGAGAGCGTGCTTTTCTAATAGATTAGTTCAGGGCTTAGCATTAGGTTGCTTCTGATTTTATCGTGTTACAAAGGGGTACTCACCTAATCTGACAAGAGATCCTCTTATACAAATTACTTGATTACGTTAAAAAAAATTTACAAGATCAACTTGATTAACTTTGATTTTTTAGCTAAATTTTGACGTAATAATTTTCTTCTAACGCAACCTACATGACAAACACTTACATGACAGATTTAGGTTTCAACAAAACATACAAGAACTCAAAGAACTAATAGATCAAATCCTACCATCGCCAATTGACAGAATGAGCCGCCAAGAGCTCATAGCCATGATAGAACAAATCCATAATGCAGGAAGAAACACAAACAATCCGCCTCTGCCATCCGCCAAGGCCTACAACATAATGACTGACTGAGGGTCGCAACGCCTTATACACACCGCACAGAAAAGGCATACTAAAGATGATAAACTCTCTTCTGGAAGGTGATAAGAAACGGAGTTATTAAAAAAAACATAAAAAATAACCTCGGTTTTAATACTTGACGCTTCAGCGGTTTAATGGGTAAAACTATATTAAAGCAAGTTTTTTTTATAACATTTTAGCTCACTTTAAGCCGCACCAAAAAAGTGTTTCTCAAAAGATCCCTCTATGCAACAGACAATCTTAAATATTCTTAATAAAATTAAGGGAAATAAAGAAAAGATCCTAGTCGTTGGTCTCGGCATCACAGGCATTGAATCGGCCTTAACGCTCAAACGAAACGGAATTAACGTTATCATCTGCGAAAGATCTGAGCGAGAGCAATACCTGCAAAAATCAAAATTTGCGGATAGGTTGCCCGAAATCGAAAACAACAAAATTGAAGTAGCTTTTGGAATAGATGGCGCCGCCGTCAGTTCGATTGCTAAAGATGTTTCTCTTGCCGTCATTAGCCCGGGAGTACCATTCGACTCGCCGCTTGCTAACACCCTGCGCCAATCAAACATAAAAATAATGAGCGAATTTGAACTTGGCATAGAACTGCTGAAGGCCCCAACCATTTGCATAACAGGCAGTAACGGCAAAGGCACCACCACCACTTTAATCGGTGAAATTTTAAAAGCGGATAACCAAAAGGTAAAAATAGCCGGCAACATAGGAACCCCCGTGATTAGCGAAGTTGGCTCTTTCTGGGAAAGCCATCCCTATAACGGCTGGCTAGTGGCGGAAGCCTCTAGTTATCAACTCGAAGCCTGCTCAATACTAAAACCACAAATAGCTCTTTTGCTGAACATCTCCGAAAACCACTTAGAGCGCCACAAAACAATCGAACGTTACTTAGATTGCAAACTAAACATCTTCCGACAACAAACCGAAAACGATCTGGCAATTCTCTCATACGACGACAAAATGGTTTTCGCCCACGCCAAAAACTTAAAATCAAAAGTTGCCCTCTTCGGATCACAAATAGACGCCCCCCACCAAGACCGCGCCGAGATTTGCTATCATCCGGAAAAAAATCAAGACTGGATCGATCTGACATTTGGCGGCCGCGCCGAACGGTTCGATTTCACCAGTCAAGGCAATATCGGGAAAATTCATCTTTTTGGCTACCACAACCGGCTTAATATCGCCGCCGCTATCTTGGCGGCGCGAGCGGCAGGAGCATCCACCGCGGCGATTGTAGCCGCCTGCCGCTCTTTTACTGGACTGCCGCACCGCCAACAGCTAGTCGGCGAAAAAAATGGAGTTCGCTTTATTAACGATTCAAAATCAACCTCAATCGCCGCTTCCGAAGCCGCCATTAAAACCACCATTGGTCGTTTTGGTAAAGACGCCAAAATAATTTTAATGCTTGGAGGTATTTCTAAAGGAGGAAGCTCGTGGCAACCGCTAATTAACCTAATAGAATCGGAAAAAGATTCGTTCAAAACCATCTGTTGCTTTGGCAAAGACGGAGAGGTAATACTTGACAACCTAAAATCTCTGCCAACCAAAAAATGTTTAGCAAAAAATCTAGAAGAAGCTCTAATAGCGGCAAATTCAAGCGCTTCAACCGGAGATATAGTCTTGTTTTCGCCGGCTTGCGCCAGCTTCGACGAGTTTAAAGATTTCGAACACCGCGGCGAACGTTTTCGTCAACTCGTGGAAAAGCTATAAAACTTTTCGCCGCTTTTACAAGGAGAACACAAGATAAATCAGAGTGAAAATCGCTCTTGGAGCGAAATTATAATTTTTTCAACGACTATTTTACTGATTCTATGCGGTTTAATAATGGTCTATTCGACTACCGGCATCATGGCGATTGAAAAACATAATGATGGATACCTATTTGTCAAAAAACAACTGACCGCTATTTTGATAGGATTATTAGTAATGCTTATCTCTTGGCGAAGCGACGCACGAATTCTTGAGAAATACCCGACATTATTTTTTTTTATAGCATTGTTCCTTGCAATATTGCCAATGATCCCCGGCATCGGAACCTCTGCCGGCGGCGCTAAACGCTGGATTAATATGCCCGGCTTCAGACTACAGCCGGTTGAATTTGCTAAAGTATTTTTTCTTATTTTTCTTGCAGGCTACGTTAATAATAACCGGCAACACCTAAAAAAATTTTGGATAGGGCTAGCTAAACCTATACTCTGCGTCACCATAATAGCCATTCCAATTCTGGCAGAGCCAGACTTTGGCAGTGCCGCTGTTTTAATTTTAATCACCCTAACCGTACTGGCAGTATCTGGAGCAGATCTAAAATATCTTTTTTTTGCTGGCATATTAGTAGCCATAGGACTCTGCCTGCTTATTATAATCTCTCCATATCGCCTTCAAAGAGTGCTTAGTTTTCTCTCTCCCCTCTCCGATCCTAGTGGGCGCGGCTATCAGCTTATCCAATCGTTAATAGCCATTAGCTCCGGCGATTTATTTGGCAAAGGTCTTGGAGAAAGCCAACAAAAGTTATTTTTTCTTCCAGCCGCCCACACCGATTTTATATTTGCTGTCATCGTCGAAGAACTAGGCTTTTTTGGCGGCATAGCTATTATAGCGCTCTATCTGCTCTTTTTATGGAGAGGAATTGCGGTGGCATCAGCTTTGGCTGAATTTCCATTTTTAATGGTTATTGCCCTTTCTATGACACTTCTAATTACCATGCCAGCATTGTTAAATATCGGTGTTGTTCTAGGAATGCTCCCAACCAAAGGGCTTGTTTTGCCACTTCTCGGATATGGCGGCTCAAATGCGCTCGCTTCGCTTGCGGCAGTTGGTCTACTGCTAGCCGCTAGCAAAATAGCCAGAGAACGCAAGCCGCCAAGTAAAATCTCGCAACAAAGATTAAATAATTTATCTTTACCTATTGCTTCAACTGACTTAAAATAATAATATTACCAGCAAGTAGTAGTCCTGTTGTTTGTTTCAATGAGGCAAGTAGTATCTACCAAAAAGCTCTCTCCTAAAAAACAACAAAAAGTCCCTCAGGATAGATGGGTTAAAATAAAAATCCCTCAAAAAGTAAAAACTCTTACATACGGCAACCAACACTTTATATTAGGTTTTTTCTCTGTTACAGATTTTATAAGGAGAACCTAGCCAATGAAGATAGTTGCTGACACAACCGATCAGCCCAATGTTTACCACATAGATCGAGATCAGCAACAATTTTTTCCAAAAATTTGCCAACCTAACGACGCTTCCCCCGGAAAAAATATCATACCTCTTCCACCACCAGAACAATTTCCAAGACTTTGGCGGGAACAATCAACAAGCAGATTAGATCAAATCATCTCTCTTCCACCAAGCTTTTCAACTTTAAAAATTTCCGATCATCCGCAATTTAGTGGCAACAAATTTTTTAGTCTCTCAGAAACAATATTTGCCAGCGTTACCGAAAGAGCAATTACATTATTCATTCTAAAAACAATCACAGGATGGTCCCCAAAGCTTGGCGAAACGATACAAATTAAAAAGTTAGGTTTTGAATTTGATTTTGCCGGAGTCGCTCGAGACGGCGTACCTTGGATTCTTGAATATCACGATCAAAGATTGCGAAAAACAATAGGCGATTGCTTCAGTACCGCCAACTGTCTTATTTCAAAACTAGATAAAATTCAAAAAACAACCGAAAATATAAACATAAAAGAAAGATTGGCAAAAATGAAAAATGAAGTTATCTCTCTAAAAAGAAAACTATCCTTTTTAAGTAAAGAAAAAAGAGAGAAAACATACCGAAGAGGTAGAAAGAATATAGATAACGGAGATTATTATTCTGATTTCCGCAAAAAACTAGCTGAGATCTTATTTCCAAAGCATCGAATTTTTATAGCACGTAATGAAGAAGATCTGTTACAGATAATGCCTAAATTGGGTTTTTTGAAACACCCTTTCTCAAACAAAGGGAATCGACAAAGACTCTATAAGCAATTACATTTACAGGCCGCGGCAGAATCTCGCTTGCTCAGGGAAAAAATAGAGCTTTGGGAGAGCAAAAATCCAGAAGCGAGAATTAGCATTTCAATATCAGATGCCATTTGCAAACTGTAATCCCAGTCAAAAAAAACAAAAGCTCACCTTCCGTTCTTAGATTTTCTAGCCCCTTTAAACTCGCACCTTATAATGGTAATCTGCTCAGAATTGATATAGTTAATATTTAGTAGAAAATCAAAAGTTTTTATAATTTATGAGAGAAGAATTTTTGAGTTCACGCTACCGCACTCATCTCTGCAACCAACTTAGACTCAAAGACGCTGGACAAATGGTTACTCTTTCCGGCTGGATAGCCGCGAAACGTAACCATGGAGGAGTACTCTTTGTAGATCTGCGCGATCACTATGGAACAACCCAACTTGTTATTGGAGGAACTTTTATTGATAAAGTTGAGGGGCTACGGTTGGAATCAGTAATTCAAATCACCGGCAAAGTTGTGAGCCGTCCTGAAAACTTGCGCAACCCAAAGCTCGAGACTGGCGAGATCGAAGTACAGATCGAGACCCTAAAGATCCTATCAACAGCAGAGCAGGTTCCTTTTCAGATCGCCGAAGAAGACAACGCTCCAGAAAGCTTAAGGCTTAAGTATCGCTTTCTGGAACTGCGACGAGCCGAACTACACAAAGCAATCAGCCTGCGCTCTCAAATCATCGCCGAAGCCAGAAAGATCATGCATCAGATGGGCTTTACAGAATTTCAAACCCCAATCTTAACAAGTAGCTCTCCAGAAGGAGCGCGGGATTTTTTGGTGCCATCAAGAGTGCATCCGGGGAAGTTTTTTGCCCTGCCTCAAGCGCCGCAACAATTCAAACAGCTTACAATGATCGCTGGTTTCGATCGTTATTTTCAGATCGCTCCATGTTTTCGCGACGAAGATCCGCGAGCCGACAGATCGCCTGGAGAATTTTATCAGATAGATATGGAGATGTCTTTTGTCGAACAGGAGGACGTTTTCGCGGTCGGCGAAAAATTATTTTATGAACTTTTCAAAAAGTTTTCAAATTTCCCAGTTACCGTTCCACCATTCCCAAAAATTACCTACGCCGACGCAATGCTTAAATACGGCACCGATAAACCAGACTTGCGAAATCCATTAAAAATAGAAGATTTAAGCGGTATATTCAAAAAGAGCCAGTTCGATCTCTTTAAATCAACTCTGCAAGCAGGCGGCGCGATCCGTGGTATCTCCTTAGATCTCGAAGAAGCTCCGCCTCGCAGTTTTTTCGATCGTTTGCAGGAAGAGTTCAAAAAAGAAAATATCGGAATCGGCTACGCTATATTTGACGGCACAGAAGCTCCCAAAGGCTCGCTTGCCAAATTCTTAACTCCGCCAGAAATATCTTACTTTCAAGACTCTCTCGAAGTTGCCAAAAAAAGAATTATCTTTGTCTCAGCAGGCCAAGAACAAAAAATTGCTAAAGCGCTTGGTAAATTGCGAATCAACCTTGGAGAACACTTTCAGTTGACCGGCAAAGAACGCTTTGAATTTTGCTGGATAGTCGATTTTCCGATGTACGAACTAGATCCCGAAAACGGCCAAATTACCTTCTGCCACAACCCGTTTTCCATGCCGCAAGGGGGGCTAAAAACGCTTAATGAACAAGATCCACTCTCAATCAAAGCTTTTCAGTACGACATAGTGTGCAATGGCCACGAACTGAGCAGCGGAGCGATTCGCAATCACGATCCAGCAATAATGTATCGCGCCTTCGAGATTGCCGGCTATCCAGCCGAAGAGGTGCGCGCCAAATTCGGCGGTATGCTAAACGCCTTTTCATACGGCGCCCCACCACATGGAGGCATGGCGCCCGGCATAGACAGAATAGTAATGCTGTTAGCTGGTAAAACCGCTATTCGCGACGTTATTCTCTTTCCAATGGCACAAACAGTCGAAGATCTAATGATGGGCGCTCCAAGCGAAGTGCCGGAAAAAGCCTTAAAAGAACTTTCAATTCAGGTCATTAAAAAAAATTAAAACCTCATGCCGATGGGCTCATATCATGCAATAAGATTGCATTATCTATATCCATTAGCATTAAAATAATATCTAGTTCTCCGTGAAAAGTTATTAGAAAGCTCAAGGAGAGTTGCGAAAAGGGATAAGAAATGTCCGGATATAATGCAAGGAAGTTGTCTGAAAGAGTATAAAACTTGCAAAAAAAATAAAGCCAAAAGAGTCGGAGATGCCTACAGGGATTGTTGTTTAAAAGAGAGTTAGAAAAAACAGCAAGTCTTTACTGGCGCCGCTTGCAACCTTGCTCGTGTCCCGCGGCGAGCTGATTAAAATTTTAAATTACCTCTTTTTAAAGTAATTTTTTACTCATATTGGGAATGTCTCGTCTCGAAAATAACTTTTTCACGGAATTTGCTAGAAACTTTGCCATGTTAATAAAACTTTACATTTTCAGTTCTCTGCTTAGAAAATAAAAACATATTTCTTAGAAGCAATAAGTATAATTCAAGCTCAAAGTCTCAAATCGGCACAACTTAACTCAGCAATAAAAATCAACTCTCTTCAAAATCGTACTTGTAAATCGGATCAATCTCAGCGCCAGGCTCTAAAACCAAAAGCTCTCCTAAGAGGCCATTTTTTAAATTATAAACCCAGCCGTGAAGGTGTGGGCGAGAAGACTTTTTCCAAGCCTTCTGCACTATCGAGGTCGCGGCAATATTATGCACCTGCTCCTTAACGTTCAGCTCAACTAAACGATTAAGTCTCTGCTCTTCGTTGGTAATTGCTTCCAGCTCTTGGCGATGCGCTTTGAAAACATCTTTAATATTTCTTAGCCACTTATTAATAATCCCTAAATTTTTATGAGACATCGCCGCCTTAACACCTCCACAACCGTAATGGCCACAAACAATAATATGCTCGACTTCTAAAACTTCAACCGCAAACTGCAAAACACTAATCAAGTTAAGATCCGTGTGTACCACCAAATTGGCAACATTGCGATGAACGAAAAGTTCGCCGGGCGAAGCCCCCGTCACCTCTTCCGCCGGCACACGGCTATCAGAACAGCCAATCCATAAAAACTGCGGCCGCTGAACATGCTCCATCCGCGAAAAATAATCAGACCTTAAATCAACTTTCTCTTTCGCCCAAGCCTTATTGGTCAACAAAAGTTTTTTTTCAGCTCTCATATTTTTTTTACTTTAAAAAAAAATTAATCAATTACAAGCCGGGTGGAGATAAAAATCCAAGAGATTTATGGCGCATGTTTTGCAAAGCAACTTTAATATCCCTATGCGAAGCCTGCTCGTTGAAATCAGCTATCACATCATAAATATCCCTATCTATAAACATTGCTCGACTGCCATCAATCATCACAGAAGCGCCATCAGGTATCTTTCTTAGGGCTCGTTTTAACTCAGCTTTGTTGATAAAGGAGAGATCTTTATTAAACCTTAATAAAAACTCAGCGCCATCATTTACAAGCGAAATCGCGTCATGATGATTTGTCTTAAGTATAAAAAATAATCCAACACAAACCCCCACCATAACACCAGTTAAAAGATCGGTAAAAAGGATCGCTAAAAATGTCGCTACAAAAGGCAAAAATTGATCTAAACCACCTTTGTACATTTTTTTGATTAAACTTGGAGAAATTAAACGATAACCAACAACCATCAAAATCGCCGAAAGAGCAGAAAGCGGGATTAAGTTCAAAGCCTTCGGAATAAGCAGAACACAAAAAAACAATAAAAATCCATGAATAATAGTAGAAAGTTTGGTGCGATTGCCTGCATAAATATTGGCTGAAGTCCTGATAATTACAGTCGTAATCGGCAACCCTCCAAGAAAGCCAGAGAGCATATTCCCAATTCCTTGCGCTCTCAACTCTTTATTAGTCGAAGTAATACGCTTATATCGATCTAGTTTGTCAGAAGCTTCAATTGCTAATAAAGATTCAATACTAGCAACCAAGGCTAAAACTATACCCCAGAGCAAAATTTTCCCGTCAGCTATAAGAGCAAAATTCGGCCGATAGAAACCACCTCGGAGCTCCTCAAGTGAAGACATAATCGGCAAATTAACATAAAAATCAGCATGCGTGGTTAGCCCTCTTTCCGGTAAATATAAATTAAAAAATTGATCAATAGATATCCCAAGGCAAACAGCTATCAATGAACCCGGAAGCAACCTAAACAAACCTCCACTTTTTTTTGCCATTAATTCCCAAAGAATAATTAACAACAAGCAACTTAGTGAAATTACTAGCGCCGTCTGATTATAAGAATGCAACGCTTGCGCAATAGCCGTAATCGAATTCTCACCATCTCCAATCTGCCAAAAACCAAGATCTCCCTCGTAATTCGTGTTCCTGCCAAGCGCTATCGGGATCTGTTTTAAAATTATTACAGCGCCAATCCCAGACAACATTCCCTTAATCACCGAATTTGGGAAAAACTCACCAACAGCGCCTAAGCGCAAAACTCCAAAAATTACTTGCAAGAAACCAGCTAAAATAACAGATAATAAAAAACCTTCAAACGTTCCGATCTCGCTGATTGCTTGGACGCAAATAACCGTTAACCCAGCCGCTGGTCCGCTAACGCTAACATGCGAACCAGACAAAACCCCTACCACGACCCCACCAACAACCCCAGCCACTATACCGGAAAACAGAGGAGCCCCAGAAGCTAAGGCAATACCAAGACAGAGAGGTAGAGCCACTAAAAAAACAACTATTCCAGCCAATATGTCATCTTGCAGTTTCTCGCCAATACGAGGCAAATGCTTGGCGTTAAGCGATTTTTGATTGCCTAAACTCATTGCATATACTAAAAACTTCTGAATATTACTTATTTTCTTTATTCTGCTTTACATGCGCAAGCCTCTAACCCCAATAAACACCTTGCAAAAAAAAGCTCCGCTAATCAAAACAGGCCTTATATTACTAGCTATAATCTCTAGCTGTTGCTTTTCAGGGTGCGCTTCAACTTTTAACAGAAGATCAGAAAAAGAACTTTTCTTCGCTCGAAGCATCGACAAAAATCAACAATTAAACGAAGAGAAGCTGTTAGAAGCTTTACTCTCTTATGGACCACCGGCAAAACCTCTGCCACCAATTATGCTCATAGACAATCACGAAGTAAGGCGAGAGATCTCCTTCTTAATGCAAAACAAGAGCCAAACCATAAAACAAGGGATTCAAAGAGCAACTCCTTTTATAGGGATGATCAACTTAATCCTCTTGCATTTTGGCTTACCATACGAACTAATTCATATTCCTCTAATAGAAAGCAACTACGATCATAAAGCAGAGAGTTCGGCTGGCGCCGTCGGACTCTGGCAAATAATGAAACCCCTAGCAAAAGAAAGCGGCATGAGAGTCGATTGGCTAAAAGATGAACGGTTCGACCCACTGCTTTCAACTTTTGTGGCCGCCAAACATTTCAACTGGTTATATAAACGATTCAATGATTGGTGGCTCGCAATCGCTGCATACAACGCCGGGCAGGCAAGAATAAAAAATGCCATCGAAAAAGGAGGAAGTATGGATTTTTTTAAACTCGCAAGAATGGGCTTAATACCCGAAGAAAGCATCCGCTTCGTCTCTAAATTCATCGCGCTCTCAATAATTTTTAAGCATCCAGCCGTTTATGGATTTTAATCTTTTGCAAAGTTTATAATTTTTCAGAATAGGCTTGCTCTGATCTTCAGAGCGTTATAAATTGCTATAATATGAAAATTTTAGTACCAATAAAAAGAGTTCCGGATTACCAAAGCAAGGTCAAATTAACAGCTAGCGGAGACTCAATTGATCATTCAACCACAAAGTGGATCATTAACCCATTTGATGAAATAGCCCTTGAAGAAGCTCTAAGAATCAAAGAGCGCGGTTGCGCAAACGAAGTTGTCGCCATCAGCATAGGTCCGCTTGAAGTAGAAGCACAGCTGCGCTCGGCGCTAGCAATGGGCGCAGACTCGGCAATTTTAGCTAAAGTTGATCAAAACGAAATCGACTCAGCGGTAGCGGCTTCAATTTTAGCTGAGATCTGGAAAAGATCCGAATACTCGCTAGCAATTATTGGCAAGCAAGCGATCGACTCCGATGCCAGCCAAACACCACAATTACTAGCGGCAAAGCTGGGACTGCCAAGCGCGGCTTACGCGTCAAAAGTAACCATCAATCAAGAAAAAAAACAAGCTGAGGTAACTCGCGAAATCGATGGAGGACTGGAAACTGTCTTGGTCAAATTGCCAGCGATTATCTCTGTCGATCTACGCCTTAACGAACCGCGCTACGCCTCTTTGCCAAATATTATGAAGGCAAAGAAAAAACCTTTAGAGATAATTGCGGCTGAAACCTTGAATATCAACCTTAAGCCGCTTATTAAAATACACAAGCTTGTCGCTCCCGAAAAACGAAAAACGGGTAAACGTGTTGAAAACGCGAAAGAATTGATAAACTATCTCAAATCGGAAAAAATTTTATAAAAATTACCAATGAGCTCTATCATTATCTTTTTAGAACAGAACAAAACTGGTCAAATCAGCAAGGCTAGCAGAGCCGCCATTAAAGCCGCCAAAGAGCATGCCGATCTTCATCTAGGGCAAACAAACACCTCTCTTTACGGATGCGTTTTGGGCCAAAATTCAAAATTAGCCGCCGAACAATCTAGCCTTTACGGAATAAAAGAGTGCTTTTTCTCCGAAGATCCAATCTTTAATCACTTTAACCCGTGGTTATGGTCGGACATGGTATTCAAAATCGCTGCTCAACTCGAAGCGCTCTCGGTTTTTGCCGCCGCCACCTCAATCGGCAAAGACTTCGCCCCAAGAACCGCCGAAAAACTATCAGCCGCTCAAATATCAGATCTTTTAGCCATTCTACCTAACAATAAATTTAAACGTCCTTTATTCGCCGGAGATCTATTAGCTGAAGTTGAAGCCTTAACCGAAAAAAAAGTATGTACAGTCAGAGCAACAGCTTTTGAGCCGCAAGCGGAGATCCCAAAACAAACAGAATTCAAAGCCATCAACATTGAACTCAGCCAAGATTTAAAAGATCTGGTAGCTAACGCTGGTTCATTCGTATCATCAGATCTCAGTCCAGCCGGCAGGCCCCAGCTTAACGAAGCCAGTATCGTAGTAAGCGGCGGTCGCGCACTCGGATCAGCAGAAAATTTTGAAAAATACATCTATCCACTAGCCGACTCATTAGGGGCAGCCATTGGCGCTTCACGCGCGGCTGTTGATGCTGGATACGCGCCTAACGATTGGCAAGTAGGGCAAACCGGCAAAACAGTAGCGCCAACTTTATATATAGCCATTGGCATTTCAGGGGCAATTCAACATATCGCCGGCATGAAAGACTCAAAAATCATAGTTGCAATAAACAAAGACCCAGAAGCTCCGATTGCCGAGATAGCAGATTATTTTCTAGTTGGAGACCTGTTTGAAATCGTACCACAACTCATAGAGGAAATCCGAACCGCGAAATTACCTTAGCCAAAGCGACTAATAGATAATTTTCAAACCATGAATAGCGGGAAAAATCAACGTATCAGACGAGCCAGAGTGCGAGAACTAACGGTACTAGTGATTTTAGCGGCCGTGTCGATTATAACTATTTTATCTCTCTCAACTTACCTTGAAAGAGATAAATTTATAGAAGGAGTGTTCGTCAGGCACAATGGCACCGAAACCTTGCCTTTCCGCTTCGAGATCACGGCTGACCAGCAAACGCGAGCTCGAGGTTTAATGTTTCGCAAAAGCCTTCCTCAACGTGAAGGAATGTTATTTGTTTTTCCAACCACCGATGATCATTCCTTTTGGATGCGAAACACCTTCATATCTCTTGATATAATTTTTCTAGGAGAAGATTTCAGAGTTGTTGGTATCTTAGAAAATGTGCCAATTCTAAATGATCAATTGAGAAAAATAGGCGCAAAAAGCCTATACGCGGTCGAACTAGCCGCCGGATCAGCTAAAAAACACGGCATTGAAAAAGGGGTTCTTTTAAAATTAAATAAACCTCCACCAAAAGGCAAATGAAAGTAGCCGCCAAAGCAGAAATTTCCACTAACAGCTTAATCAAAACCTTTTGTCTAATAATTTCCCTCTTAGCGTTTGGAGCTTCTCCGCTCAACGCTCGAATCGCAATTTCAATTGCGGTTTTTTTCTTTATCTTATTTTGCCGCAAAAGTGATCAAGCGCAACTGTCAAAACAGATTGGATTTTGTCTAGGATTTACACTGACTTTCTTTGAGTCGCTCGGAGGCTATCCCTTGCTGAGTTTCGCCGCCTGCTTAGCTCTTTTTGACCAAGCAAAAATTACTTTTAAAAAAATACCTTTTAAAGGCTTTCTAGTACTGATAGCAATCTGGATTGTCGTTCGCTTTTTTACTGACTACTCTATTGAGCACATTCAACAAGCCATAGCTCAAGGCGCTTTGCAAGAGCTATTTGCGGTAGGTGTCAGCAGTTCTAATTCGACCCTCTTAAAAATATTTTACTTTAGCAATTATTTTTTGCTCTCTCTTTTTTTACTTGCCTTCGCCAGCCAAGTGGAAATGAGAAAGGCTTTTCTACGCGGCTTAAATTACGGAGTGCCAATTGCGGTTATTTTATCGATTTATCAGATCATAGAACCTAGAAATTTTTTAATGAACAACACTAATTCATTTTGGATCGGCACTGGCCGGACCAGCGGTAGTTTCAGCGATCCAAATAGTTTTGGCGTTTGTGCGGCGCTAATTTTACCTCTACTTATTTCAAGCCAAGAAAACGGATTAAAATTACCTTTATTAAGGCTCAGCGGCTTACTTGGATTAACTCTGCTGGCTTTTTTTTCTGGCTCTCGCACGTTTGTTTTGATTTTAGCAATCTACATAATTTCAGCCGCGTTCAAAGCGATAGAGAAAACACAACAACAAGAGAGAGAGAGCTCGCAATTTAAAAATAAGTTTTGGCTATTTGCTTTTACTGGATGTCTCCTCGCCGGTTGTTTGTTTTTATACTTTGCCCAAAATCCTGCACTAAGTAGAAGTTTAGCGGCATTTAATATCTACCAATTAAAAGAAACCATTTTTAGCAGATCGGTTTTTTGGCGAGCCGATTTAAATTTATTCAAACAAAATCCAATTTTCGGAGTCGGATTTAACGACTTTCGCTTATACCTTCCAGAGTCGCTCAAACAGCTTGGAATAAATATAAATGGCTGGAGCGATAATCCAAACAGTTTTTATCTGGCAATTCTAACGGAACTTGGAATTGTTGGGGCTCTATTGCTGATTTACGGACTGAGCCAGCTTCAATTTAAAAAATTTACCGAGCGCTCCTCTTTGACAGCTCGCCTAAGCCTATCAGGGTTAATTATAGCCTTGTTTTTTGGTCCGCACTTTGAATTTACCGAAGTAGCTATTTTGTCGACGTTTATTCTAGCTGAAAACTTCGATTTAAAATTAGATTCCCCTAGTGTGTGGCATAAAAGAGCGACTCATTTAACGATAATCGCTTTTTTGTCTATATTCATAATCAAAGCTGTTCTTTCAAATGAAGGTGGATATTTTATTTCTGGCAGATCTTTGTGGCTAAAAGGGAACGCGCGGCTGACACTAAATTGCGACAGCCTTAATCAAGCTGGTTTCATCTTAGCAAACGACCATTCTTTCTCGACCATCGGTTTTAAAGTAATCACCGGTAACAACCAACAAATAATAACCGATCATTTGCGCCCAAAAGAGCGAAAAAAATTCTCGATTAATTGCAGCGGCGATCAAAAAAAGATCTTTATAAAATACAAAGCAAATCAGCTCGCTACAAAAAAGTTAGGAGCAACAAAAAAAGATCAAAGGTGGCTTTCGCTTAGGTTAAGCAAGCTTTAAGAGCAGAGCCGATCTCAGCCGGCGAACGAGTAATCCTTATCCCTGCCGAAGCCATTGCCTCAAATTTAGACTCAGCGCCGCCACTAGAACCAGATATAATGGCGCCAGCGTGTCCCATTCTTCTGCCTGCAGGAGCGCTCGCTCCAGCAATAAAACCAACCACTGGTTTTTTCATATTGGCTTTTACCCAAGCGGCCGCCTCTTCTTCGGCAGAGCCGCCAATCTCACCGATCATAACAACTGCATCCGTTTCAGGATCTTTGTTAAACAACTCCAACACATCAATGAAATTAGTTCCATTTAAAGGATCTCCACCAATACCAACACAAGTTGATTGTCCTAAGCCAAGCATGGTGAGCTGAAAAACCGCTTCATAAGTAAGAGTGCCGCTACGCGACACGACTCCAATCCTTCCTTTTTGGTGAATAGCGCCCGGCATAATCCCAATCTTTGCTTCGCCTGGTGTAATAACTCCCGGGCAATTGGGGCCAATCAACCGAGTTCTGCGTCCGCGCATAAATTGTTGGACTTTAAGCATGTCCAAAACGGGAATACCCTCAGTAATACAAATTACCAGATCTAAATCGGCATCAACAGCTTCCATAATAGCATCGGCGGCAAAGGGTGGTGGAACGTAAATAATACTAACATTGCCTCCTGTCGCGCGTTTCGCCTCAGCAACGGTATTAAAGAGAGGAATTCCTTCAAAATCCCCCCCTGCTTTTCCGGGACTGACGCCCGCGATCATTTGAGTTCCATACTCTTTACAAAGCTTCGTGTGAAAAGAGCCGCTTTTGCCGGTAATGCCCTGAGTAATAACTTTCGAATTTTTATCAACTAAAATGCTCATAATAAAAAATAATCAAAATTTAACAACTATCTACCAACAGCGGCCACTATCTTTTTAGCTGCTTCATCCATGGTATCAGCTGGAACAATTCGCAAATTCGACTTAGAGAGAATCTCTCTGCCCTGCTGAACGTTGGTTCCTTGCAATCTGACCACCAACGGCACCTTAACGCCAAGCTCGCTAGCTGCCTCAACTATACCACTAGCTATCAGATCACAACGCATTATTCCCCCAAAAATATTAACAAGGATACCGCGCACTTGCGAGTCCGAGAGCAAGATTTTAAAAGCCTCAACTACCGTCTCTTTGCTCGCACCACCGCCAACATCCAAAAAATTAGCAGGATTCCCTCCATTAAGCTTAATAATATCCATCGTCGCCATCGCCAGTCCGGCGCCATTTACCAAACAACCAATATTTCCCTCAAGCGCGATATAGCTTAACCCAAATTTACCAGCCTTAAGATCTTTCGGATCAATCTCATCGTAATCAGCCATGCCTTTTAATTCCATCTGCCGATATAAAGCATTTTCATCAACCGAGCACTTAGCATCGAGCAAAACCCACTCTTCGGATTTAGTAAGAACCAACGGGTTAATTTCAATCAAACTAAAGTCGCGCTGGGTGAAAGCTTTATAAAGATTGATAACTATCTCGCCAAGCTTTTTAGCCAACTCCCCTGAAACTCCAAAAAGAGCTGCCAGCTTGGCTACCTCAAAGCCTTGCGGTCCCAAAGATGAGAAAGCAAGCTTGACTATCTTTTCTGGATGTTTGGCGGCAGTTTCTTCAATGTCAACTCCACCTTCGGCCGAAGCTATCAGAGTGATTGCTCGTTTTGAGCGATCAACTAGCAAGCTCAAATAAAACTCCCGATCAATATCGCAAGCTTTTGTAAGATAAACTTTTTTAACAATCTTGCCAGCGCTTCCAGTTTGTGGAGTAATCAATTTCATTCCTATCATCTGCTCGGCAACCGTGCGAGCTTCAACCGGGGATTTGACGAGCTTAATACCACCCGCTTTGCCCCTGCCTCCAGCGTGAACCTGCGCCTTGAGAACACAAAGAGGTGTTTGAAAAAAATCATAAGCGGCCTCAACCTCGGCCGGAGTGTAACACAAACGGCCATCAATCACTGGCAGATTATATTTTTTTAGGAGCTCCTTAGCTTGATATTCATGCAAATTCATATATTTATCACTCTATAAAAAATCTTGTTTAAATCCGTAAAAAATCAAAGAAGCTCAACGACCGTTTTGACTTTAGCGGCGCTTGCCATCAAGGCAGATTTTTCTTGAGAACTTAATTCAATCTCAACTATTTTTTCGACTCCTCCAGCTCCAATCACAACCGGAACCCCAAAGTAAATTCCATTAACGCCGTACTGGCCCTGACAGAGAGCCGAAGCAGTAAGTAGGTTTTTTCTGTCAAACAGATAGCTTTCGGCCATCAAAGTAGCCGCCGCCGCCGGGGAATAAAATGCCGAGCCTGTTTTTAACAAAGCAACTATCTCTCCGCCAGCGCCAGCAACACGCTTCTCAATACCATCAAGCTGATCGGCGGAAAGAAATTTGGAAACCGGCACGCCGCTGGCGTTGGCAAGAGATCTAACGGCGACCATCTCGTCTCCATGCCCTCCCATGACCATCGCCGAAATCGAAAAATTCGAGATCTTCAAAGCCTCCGAAAGAAAAGCCTCGTACCGAGCCGAATCCAGTACACCCGCCATTCCAACAACTCGCGCCGAGGGGAAACCAGTCGTTTTCCAAGCCAAATAAACCATAGCGTCTAGGGGATTTGTAACTACAATCACAAATGAGTTTGGTGCGTATTTTTTGATACCATCAGCAACCTGTCTGATAATATCACCGTTAATTTTAACTAAATCTTCTCTTGTCATTCCGGGTTTACGGGGCAGACCCGATGTAACTATACAAAGATCAGAGCCGGCAATATCTTCAAGTTTATTGGTGCCACTTATAGAAAAATCTAAGCCGAAGACCGCCGCTAAATGGGAGAGATCTAAAGCCTTCCCTTGAGGCATCCCTTCAACAACATCATACAAAACAACATCACCCAAAGAACGCATACCACACAGCAAACCAAGGGTTCCGCCAATTTGTCCAGCGCCGATTAAGGCGATCTTTTTTCTATTTTTTTGACTCATAAACAATCTTAAAACAATAGAGATAAAAAACTAAATCACTGATAAACAATCAATAGAGAAATTACTTAGCAAAATTATCATCACCTGCTCCTTCTTTATCGTCCTTCCGAGCGCTCTTTTTTCTAGACGACTCCTTTAAGCCTTCAAAAAGTCCGATCTGTTCAGCCAGTTGATTAAGATCAACCTTTTTGACACCAACGCTATTAGTAGCGCTTGCGGAGCCCTGATCAAATGTCAGAAACTTAGAGTCTCCAGCTTTTAATTGCTTTGCTATTTCAAGCTTCAAAAGGCTCCGACCTCCAGCGCCGGCAAATGCGGCAATCTGCTTAATCATTCCCTCTACTTCAGCTTGCCCAGCGGCAAGAATTGCTTTAGCCTCATTAGCTTTAGCGGCGTAATAACCATCACCTTCAAGTTGAGCCTGTCTTTTAAATCCTTCAGCTTCCGCCAATTCGCGATTAACAGCCGCTTGCATATTGTTATACTCGCGCTCCTTGTCCGCTTCAACGGTTGCTTTGCGTAGTTTTTCTCTCTGGGTTTGCTGCTCTAAAGTTTGCACCTCGTTAATTCTCTCCTGATAACTTGAATCAATTGTTCCATCCGGCAAGATTCTCTCAAAACGGTGCTCTCCAAGATTAACGTTATGAATTATAATGCCGTACGGCTTAAGCCGCTCTTGCATCGCTTGCTTAACTTTTTCTCCAGCCTCAAATTTCTGGCGATTATCAAAAAAACTGGCAGTGCGCAGTTCGTTCATGTATGTCCTGATATCCGCCCTGCCAACAGCAAAAACAATCTTCCTTATCTCTTCATCATCAACAGCGACTTCATTAACAAGCTTAGCTATAGCTTGAGAATTATCAGCTATACTATATTGCACCTTAACTGCCAGCATAACCTCATTGCCATCGAGCGCTCGTGTTTGAACAAAATCTGAAGCATTTGAATCAGCCACTCTTTGCCCCCAAGCAATCTCTTTAAGACGGGTGTCAAAACGATAAATCGAATCCCATGGCCAAACAACAACCAGTTGCCCGCGATTGATGACTTTTTGACTAATGCCTCCTCCAGCTATAGGAGGAAGTTTTCGAAAGAGCACTCCTACCTCACTCGGAGCCAGTTGCTGGACGCCGGTATCGCACCCTGTCAAAATAAAAGCAAACGACAAAACAACAAAGAGCCGCGTTAACATTTTATTCAGCCCCCTTATTAACCCCAAGTTTTTTTAGCCAACCTTCAAGATCATAAGGATCAATCTGTCCTATAACGCCTCCTCGCAGTGAGGTCAGCAAAGGAGCCAACTCCCTGCCCAAATAACTCTCCGCGCCCTTTGTCTGAGCAAGAGCAGCCGCCCTCTGCCTGTCTATCTCAGCTCTAGCTTCGGCGAGCAAAAGATCGCCGGCGGCGATCTTTTCGCGGCGATACAGCTCGCCTTCCGATCGAATAACACGAGCCTTGTTATCCCCCTCAACTTTTAATGTTTTAATCTTAGCGTCCCATTCAGCGGCGACCTTTTCAAGTTCAGCCTTAGCTTGAGCCAATAAACTAGCGGCGTTATTAAGTCTCTCCTCTTGATCTTGAAGATTTTTCTGAAAAATCGCGGTGTCAATCCGCTCCTCAGTGTAGGTGTAACGTCTCAGAAGTACCGCCTCAACACCGATTCCATAAGGAGAGAGCCTTTTATTGATCTCCCGTTGACTATCTATAATTGCCGCTTCGCGTAAAGCTGGATCGTAAAATTGAGAGGTTGAAAGCCTTCCAAGAGCTTTGCGCAACTCATTTATAGCAGAGGTTTCTATAGACTGAGTCCATCTATGAGAGTCAATTCCTAAGCCGCGAATTAATTCTGCTGGTCCACCGTGATCCGCTGAACGCTCAGCATAAAAGCGATAAAGCAAAGTAATATCAGCTTTAACCCCGGAACCATCGGTTGTTTGAATTTCTACCGAATCACGCACTCGATCACGGTTATGGGTTTCACCATCTGCTCTTTCAAGATTAATAGTTTGAACGGTTCTGGGAATAATATGAATCTTTGAGTAAAAAGGAACGCTCCAGTGATACCCAGGAGAAAGACCCTCATTGGAGAACCCTTGAGATGGGCCAAATGTTATCTGCCTAATACCCATCTGACCGGGCCTAACTATCTCGCCAAAGGTGTAAGCTAGGATTAAAATCCCGCCGATGAAAATAACAAGAAATAACAGAAGATTTTTTAACATTAGCTCAAGAATAATCAATCTAGAACAAAATGAGAAGAGAGATAGCTAGACAAAAATGAGGTCGAAATAACGAAAAAATCATACCTTATGCGGCGCGCTACCCGTTGCCACACTCTACATCAAATCGGCTCTAATACAACTCAAATTCGATCCACGTATAAATTTCAAAAACTTATTACACTAACACAAACTTAAACTTATCACCTTTCGAAATCATAAAATTATTACTTCAATAATTTATCACTATTTTTGGAGTTTATTATATGGTGCCAGTCAGCCGTGTATTTATAAACTAACACGCGTGTCGTTTCTTTTATTTTAATTTAATCTAAAAATAGCTTCGCGCCACACATGCCCGTCAAAAATTTTTAGCCGGAAAACTTTCGGCGGAAATTATTTGCCCGGAAATGCTTTTTCTTCAAAAACACCGCAAAATTATTAAAACAAATTGGCAAGTTTTTTATCAAGACGATCTGCAAACCAGATAAAATAAGCAGGATCTCTTGCTTGGCTTCGGTCTAAAACTTCAAAGTGAAGGTGCGGACCCGTGCTTTCTCCCGAAGAACCAACTCGCCCTATCTGATCACCCCTTTTAATAACCTGACCACTCTTTACAAGCGCCTTAGAAAGATGAGCATAACGAGTTGTGTATCGCCCATTATGATCAACTTGTATCATCAAACCATAAGCAGAACTATAGCCAACATAGCTTACCGTTCCATCAGCCACAGAAGAAACCAACGTTCCATAAGGAGCGGCCAGATCAACTCCTTCATGGAATTTATATCCCCGACCAAATGGAGATCGCCGAATTCCATAACCTGAAGTCAAAAGAGCTTCGCTAAACGGAGAACCGATCGGGGTTGTTTTCAAAATCGCCGAAATAGAACGAACGTTAGCATAAAGCTCACGCTTAGAAAGTGACTGACTAAGCTGATTAGTAGATAAACCTCTAATTGAATCAGACAAATTTGCAATTGAATGAAATCTAAGAAGGGGGTGGCCAAAATCACTTAAAAAAAGAGTCGAGCGAGCCAATTGAAGATTACGTTTGACTAATGAGCTAGGAGCGCCAATCAATTCTCCGCTTAACTGATCTTTATTAAGCTTATTTAACTTAAGAGAATTAGCGGGCTTATCACTTATAGTGGTATTTTTTTTAACGCTCTCAATATAACTACCCTTAGAATCAACATTATGATTACTGCGGCTAAAATTCTCTTTCGTTAAATTATAAAGACGAGAAGGCATAGAGCCGTTTGCGGAGTTTTTTAAAGAACTCTCCGCACCACCAACCGCGGCGGCGGCAACACCGCTGCATTCTGGTCGAAGAAATCTTGGTGATTTCTCAATCTCTTGTTGACAAGCTATAAGGTTATTTTTAACAGCCGATGTTTTTACGGGGCGTTCGATTACAATATTATGATCGGCTGAATGATTAATCAGCGCCAAAATCTCCTCTAACCCCGCCTGCACTCTTTGATCGTAAGCCGATCCTGTAACTAACTCTTGACGAAGCTTAGCAAGTTCCTTGTTTAATTCTTGATTTTCCCGAGAAAGCTGATTTTTTTCAAATGTCAGGGAACGCACCAACATAAAATTACGGAGTCCATCAAGACTCCCACTCGGCAAAGTCAGTATTGCATACAAAGAAAGAGAAAGAACAACCAATACAGCGGATATGGTTAGCAAAATATGCTTAAGCGATAAGTTAAGTTTCACCATCCGCAAACCACCGGGTGGAATAACCCAAAGAAGTAGCCGATGTTTATTGTGATTTAAAATACCCATATTCCAAAGATTATTTAACAATCTTAATTAACCAACGACCTATAAGAACTTTTAGCAAACCCATTACTTTAACTAACTTAAACCAACTCTTAACTTGTGTTAGAGTTTATAGAAAAAAGAGCTCATAAAATAAAATTACTAAAAGCCCTCGTTTATTTAGGGAAACAGTAAAGAAAACGGAGTTAAAAAGAGGATGGGCTGGCAGGAAGTCAGCAATTTTATCAATTTTCTCAGCCACCACATCTGGGCTTGGGGTAGATATTTAAGAAAAAACAGCTTCGAGCAGGTAAGGATACCGAAGGCCCGAATTGTTAAGAAAAATTCTCTCTGTTTTCGACTCATAAATTTATAAAAAAATCACGGCTTTTAAAAAATTGTCAGACACAAAACTCAGATACAGAACAAAGATAACAATTCGCTAACAAGCTCTTAGCGTAATAAAAACCGATTCCGTTAGCCTACGAAAAAATCATATCAATAGTCAAGAGTAACAAAATGGATTAAGATATTGAGTTTGTTGATATTTTTTCTACCTAGCTGTAGAAGTGGTTGCTAAAGAGCGCTTAAAAACTCAAGTAGGGCGGCGCGCTCTTCAGCAGTCAGTGCCATAAAGGCGGCTCGCGAAGCGGACGCTTCCCCGCCATGCCACAAAATAGCCTCTTCTATTGTTCTTGCTCTTCCATCGTGGAGAAAGTTTCTTTTTATCTTATCTTGAGTAACATGCCCCAAGCCCCAGAGCGGTGTTGTCCGCCACTCTCTGCCAGTAGCCTCAAAAACAGCATGCTTATCTGCCAAACCAGCTCCCATGTCATGAAGAAGAAAGTCGGAAAAGGGATGAATCAGCTGGTTTGAGAGTTCCGGCGCGCTCGGATCATCGCCTGTTAGAAACTCCATGTGATGACATGAGTTGCAACCAACAGCTTGAAAAAGACTCTTGCCCTGCTGAATAATCGGCTCATCTTGCCTGCGAGCCTTCGGCACTCCTCCCAACTGCTGATAGACAGTAAGACGATGAAGAATTTCGTCGCTTACTTCCGGAGTTTTGCCCGGCCTAACAAACAGAGAGGTGGTCACTCCCATATCGCCAAAAAAAGCGGCGGCGCTCTGCTGTTCAACAGTTGGCTGAGTCGCCTTAAAGCCAAACTTACCCAATCTTTTCTGACCAGTCCGCAAATCTATGACAAAATTCGGCTTGCCGGAGATCCCGTCGCCATTTAAATCATTAGGATCGGCAAGGGATAAAATACTACTATCAGGTATCATATCAATTAGACCCGGACCAATCACCATAGGCGTCATTCTTAAGGAGTGCTTTACAAGGCGGGCATTAAAATTCGGTATTCTAAAAGTTACCGTTGGTTGTCTTAAGTTATATCTCTTTCCATCCGGATATCTTCCTCTTAGAGATCTCCATGTAAGACGGAGATTAAAAGCTCTTCGAGTAGTATTGGTAGAGAACTCCTGAAATTGTCCTGCTCGCAAGCCATCAACTGGAACAGCTCTCGGTACACCATTCGATTTAAGCTTGCCGCGCGAAGCAAAAACAACCATTGTGCTGCCAAGCTCATTTAGAGCTGGAAACTTAACCGGTCCTCGGCCATTTTCAACATGACATGAGCCGCAAGAACGGTGAACAAAACGAAGTCCTAGACCTTTTGATTTAGTAAAAATCCGGTGAAAATCTCCAAAACCAGTCAGCTGTAATGTTTTGCGTTCGCCATCTGGCACATTTGGAGCTGGCAACTGCAAAGCGTTACGCCCGGGAAATTCCGTTGTCAAATCACCCCCAAGCAGAGATATATCCTGAGCAAAACTCCTAGTAGTAGATAAAAATAAAAGAATATTTGCTGTTAAAAATATATAAAAACGCACCCGACCACCTAAAGAGAAATAATATTTTAACTATCTTGATTATTTTAACATAATTGCTAGGTTTCTAGGAGATATTTCGGTATTTTATCCAGCTTTCTTAAAGATATTTATCTAGATATATTAGGTAGTTAAAAGACAAAAAAACTCTCTATTATAAATTAAATAGTACTCTGAAACAACCAATAATTGATTACTACCGCCACAATAATTTGTTGTGACTGCACAACCCATTGGCGCTTCTAAATATTTTTTTAATGATATCTGGTATTATCAGTAGCTGAATCATCAAGCGTGAGATCGGATACAAGTTGAGACACCTTCTGTTTAATTTGATCAGCGACTGCACATATTAAGGTGGCGGTTTGAGAGATAGCGCCATCTAAATGAACGCTCTCTTTAGCAATCCACTCTGCCGAACCACCAAGATATTCAAGTCTAGCGATAATTTCGTTTAATGAGTTTATACTAGTTATATTTTTCATTGCTGATTTGACAAAATTTGAAATTAACAGCTTATAGAGTTTGTTATTTTTTTTAAAAATCCCCTCGAATTCAAGATAACTTTAATAATAGATTTAGATGCGCCTTAAAACATAACAGATCCTAAAAGGAGCAAGGTATTCAAAAACCGCCTTAAAATCGGGAAAGGAGTGTAGTGAACAAAAACAACAAATAATATATACAGCAAACCCCAAAAAGGATGAGAATTTGTTGAGGTAATAATTTTGTTTTTTGGGGAATGGGATAAGATTAGGTTTGTGTTAGCGCAATAAGTTTTTTAAATTTATAGTAGATCTAATCTAAGTTGTATTAGAACCGATTTGACGCAAGAGCGTGGCAGACTTTTTCAACTAGCTGGTCGATATTTTTAGCATGCCAACCATTAAAATAGTTAATTTTAATGTAGCGCCAGAGATTTTCAATAGGATTTAGGTCAGGAGAGTATGCTGATGTAGGTAAGATGGGCAAAATTATGCGGGTTTTAAGTAGCCGTTTTGCGTCAAGTGGCGTTATTCTAACGCCAGAGTTATTGTTCCCCTCGATTCAGTTTATCAAAATCAGCTTTTGGCTTTCAGCGAAAAAACACCTTTTCACGGAGAACAATATTTAGCCAAAAGACAAAGGCAATCGCACTTCGTCTGTCTTGCAAAAGGCAATAAATTCTTCAGCTGGCAGCTCGACTATCTTGCGAAAAGCTACCGCCGGATTAACTTTTTCCTGTTTTGCCTTATCAAGCGCAAGTTGCCAAAGCCTAGGGACATCTTGTGCTCCAAGCATTTCATTTTCAACGGTATCAGCGTATTTTAAAACTGTTCCCTGAAGTTCTCGATCTTTTGGTAATCCTGCGCAAGCAACTATACCAAGAAGCCCTTTTACAGCTTCATGTAAAAGGTTAGGTAAAAAAACACCTCTTGCGTAAACTGTGTATCCCTACTCTGGTGGAGTGTTATTTTGAAAAAACGACACCCCGCTTACAGGAGCGTTTCTTGCCATCCGAATAAGATCATCTGTAGAAACGTTGCGTATAAAAGCTTGATGTTGCTTAGTCAAAGACTCAAGGCGTTTCTTGTAATTATCTGGCAGATCATCCATTAAGTGAAACATCTCTTCAGCTTTGAAAGCGGCGCCAAGTACCATGCTTCCTATTAAAAAACGCTTTTCACTAAAAACCTAGTAGCTGGCATAAAATAAGCCCTTATTTTATTCTCAAAACACATCTATTATAACACCTCACAAACGTCTGCTAGTCAAAAATCGGGCGGTGCCCGCAAAATTGAGCAAAAACAGATCATCGCGAAAGCAACCTTAAAAATCAAAATCTCCCGCCTTACATCTTAGGCGGCAACATTTCAGGCATTGATTATTTGAACAACCCTAGAAACTTTAGATCAAATTACACCCTCTTTACCGCTCAAATCGTCTAGGATACTTAACAGATTTGTTAACTATCTGTTTAAACTAACCGGATTTTCTGGTTACTAAGCCACCTTGCTAACACCAACTCAATGAGAGCGCGCCTATTTCAATAGCGCTCATAACTTTATCAAAATATTTTCAAAGATTTAAATGCTACCTATTTTTTTCTAAATCGTTTCAACATCTTATGCCAAAGTTTTATCACTCTTTTTCGTACTTACTATAGTAACTCTCGATCAAACCCATATTAGCAAGAGTTACTATACAAATTACGTCTCGACCGATAATTACTAACGGAAAAATCGCAATCGGAAAATTTATATATAAGCCTTATTGACCAAGCTACTGATTATACGAGCGCAACACCGGACCTATATAGATCTGCCGCGGTCTGCCTATCTTGCCCTTTTGCTCACCATCATACTCACGAGCTTGCGCCAGCCAACCGGGCAACCTGCCAAGAGCGAACATAACCGGAAAAGCCGGCACTGGTATGCCCATGGCGCGATAAATAATACCACTGTAGAAATCAACGTTTGGATAAAGTTTTTTCTCGATAAAATAACTATCCTTTAGGGCGGCTTCTTCAAGTTGTTTCGCAATATCAAGTAGTGGGTCGCTCGTTTTTAACTTAGCCAACAATTTGTCGCAAGCGTTTTTAATAATTTTAGCGCGCGGATCGAAATTTTTGTAAACTCGGTGCCCAAAACCCATCAATCTGAATTTAGTTGTTTTATCTTTGGCGAGCTCAACGTATTTTTTGACGTTGCCACCATCAGCCAAGATCATCTCTAGCATCTCGATTACTTCTTGATTGGCGCCTCCATGTTTAGGCCCCCAAAGAGCGCAGATACCCGCGGCGATGCAAGCATAAATGTTAGAGCCGGCGCTACGCACTAAACGAACGGTCGAGGCCGAGCAGTTCTGTTCATGATCAGCGTGCAAAACAAAAAGCATATCAAGCGCTCTTACCATTTCGGGATCAGCCTGATATTTTTCACTTGGCACCGAAAACATCATCTTCAAAAAGTTCTCGCAGTAAGAAAGAGAGTTGTCCGGATAAACCATCGGCTGTCCGATCGATTTTTTATAAGCAAAAGCCGCTATTGTTGGGAGTTTAGCCATTAACCGCAAACAATGCCTATCAAAATTATCTTCATGATTTTCATCTTCACTCTGATAAAAAGTTGACAAGGAGCTAACAACCGAGCTGAGAATCGCCATTGGGTGAGCGTCTCGCGGAAAACCATTAAAAAATTCTTTAATATCCTCATGCAGTAGAGAGTGTTTGCGAATCTTGGCAGCAAAATCTTCAAGCTCGGAAGGCGTTGGCAATTCGCCGTATATTAATAGATAGGATGTTTCAAGAAAGCTAGAGCTTTCAGCGAGCTCCTCAATCGGATAACCCCGATAACGCAAAATGCCTTTCTCGCCATCTATAAAAGTAATAGAGCTCAAGCAACTACCCGTATTAACATAACCTGGATCAAACGAGATCAAACCACTGCGCTCACGCAAAGTAGTAATATCAACTCCTCGTTCATTCTCAGAGCCTCGTATAATTTCAAGCTCTACCTGTTTGTCCTCATAAGAGAGAACTGCTTTACCATCTTTTTTAGGAAAATCTTTCACTATTGAAGTTAGAAAATTAAGATTTAAAAATCCAAAAAACTTCCTACACTAAATATGATGCCATTTAAAAACATTCTGGCTATATTTAAATATAAACGCAATATATTTTGGAATGAAAATTAAAAGGTCCAGACTAAACAGAGTAAGCCTTTGGATTTTATTGTTAGCCACGCCGCTAATAACATACGCATTTAGCGAAGCAACCGGATTTGTAGGGCAGTCAATCAGAGACTGGTCGATTAAGCCAGAATGGCTATCTGTAATCAGCGCCAACTTAATGACAGCTCTAAAGATCACCTTAACGGCTCTTTATTTTATAACTCTTGGCTATCCATTAACAAAAAAAATTACCACTCAAAACGATCAGAGGGGAATTTTAAATTTAGCTTACATTCCGCTCTCGTTCGTTATTGGCGAACTAATATTGTTTTTCTATATCTACCTTAGATCAATACCAGTACAATTTTTTCTAACAACGTTTGAATTAAGAGTTCCTCTCTCGCAAATAGAGTTGATAATTATTTTGATTATTATCTACCTCAGCCTTAGTAAGCCTGAATTAAAATCCCTCAAAAATAAAAGACATAACCAGCTGAGTTATCACGCCATACTGTTATTTCTATTATTTCTGTTCGCCCTCTTAACAACTGAACGGGAACTTCCTCGATTGACCCCCCTGTCAAGCGATCCCGATCAACACGCATATTGGGCGAGTAGGATTGCTCACCTAGGAGGAACCCCGCCAACAACTGAACCTTATTTTTTTGGCTATCCAGCCGGATTTGCGGTTTTAAACGCAAGTTGGATGATACTTAGCGGACTTAGCGCTGTTGAAATCGTCACCATTCAACCGATTCTGCAAGCTATGTTCGCGTTTTGGATAATGGCAAGCTTAGCCTTACTACTAAGCTCCAACTCAAACAATACCCCCAACATACAACCGGCGGGCAAAAAGAGATCTCCAAGCTCACAAGCAATAAAAAATATCACGCTCTATGTTTTTGCCTTTGCTATCTATCAATTATTTCCTTATGGCTATCAGAGTGAGATCTACCACTTAGAAGGCGCGGCTCGTCACAGTTCAACTGCCCTATGCGCGGCGACAATTTATTTAGCCGCGCTATCTTTTGCGCGGCAGTCTTCGCAAAAGAGCATCTTTTTGTCGTTTAGCTTATCTGTCATAGCCGCTTTTATGCTTGCCATCAATCCGGCTCAAGTTTTTATTCCGCTAATCGCCTTAATATCAATCAAAATCGGCGAAATAATCAGAAACATGAAAATTACAACTTCAGAGTTAATTCTTCTGTCATTACCGCTCTTGATGGTGGCTTTTGTTGATTCTTATTATCGAGATCTATTGAGTTCCATCTTATTATCAAGCGAAACACCGCTGTTAGAAATTACCGCGGCCGAGATCTCCGATCTTACAAATCCGCCAATCACCCTTAAAACAATTATTAATCTATTTAATCTTGGTCTTATCACAAACAATTCTATTTGGGGAGTTATAATCACCTTACTTCTACCGTTAATGGTTACTTCGCTACCGCGCTACCGAAGAAAGTTAGTTGCCTTTATCCCGATTGCGGCTATATTAATTATTATTTTAGCAATAGCGGCGCATCCAATTTTGGCGCTTGCCCCCAAAAGCGGGAGCTTAAAACTGCTTCTGCCATATTTTTTAACAAACTCAGCTCAATATGGATTTCTGTTATTTCTATCAACACTTTTTACGACTTTCGTCACAATCCCTGATAAGATCTTAACTTTAATTATCGCTCCGCTCTCGCTGATCATCACTTTTGTTTCGCCACTTAATCCATCTCTCAAAGGCAAGATAGGTAGAGTTAGATACTGCGGCTCGCTTGGATGCGCAAGCCAAAACGATCTAGCGGCGATTGATTACGTTAGTCGGTTAGCCAGTAAGTTAAAATCCGAAATTGCCTCTGGGACTGAAAGTAAATTGCCCAAGATACTGATTGTCAGTTCGCCAGTTACGATCGCAGGCGAAAATTGGTTATATCCAATTGGCGGCTCGCGAATTTTACCCTTATATAATTATCTACCGGTGGCTTTTTTTTATTCGCAAGGATCAAGCGAGTACACTTTTGAAAATTATCTGAAGAACATCTGCCAGAAGACAAATCGGAACTGGCTTAAAAAAAGGAATATTCGTTATCTTTTTTTAGCTGACGAGCGAGGTTCGGTTTGTTTTAAAGAACCAAGTTCTCTCAAGCCGCCGGCTACCTTGCTTTTTAGCTCCGGCAAGTCAGAGATTTGGAGATTATTTTAATTACTCCTCTCCAACAAATATCTTTGATAATAATTGCTTGTTTCAAATTTCAACTCTCAACTTTTGTTTTCGGCTTATTTTATAAATTCTTTTTCTCAGTATCGAAAGCCGGACAACAATATGCAATATTATTGCAATTGCCATAAGTAAAGCTAATTTGGTCGTTAGCTTATTACTCGGCTAGCGGCGGACGAAGGAGCAATTCGCGCCCCTGTTCGGCTTTGCGAGCAATCTCTGAATGAGTCAAAGTCAACCGCGCGATTTGATTTAAATGATCGGCTGTTTGCGAAACCAGCCTTGCCACGTCACCTTCAGCAACTCCCGCCAGCCTAAGCAATCCGACAAATTCAAGCCAAGTTTCAGAGCGCATCCACCCGACCACAGTCGTTGCCGCTTCCGGCAAAATAACTACCTGCGAACTATATCCACTAACGGTTGGAGCTTGCGCCTCAGATAGCTTAAGGTGATCAAGCGCTTGCTGTAAATCTTTAAAGAGATCTTTTGATATCGGACAAGCCGACAAATTATAATAACGACGATGCTCGTCGCCGGAAATTGAAGCTACCAAACCAACCAACTCATCAACCGAAAGATCGTCAAAAACACCAAACGAGATCGCTTCGGCAAGCTCAAGCACCAAACTGGTGCAAAGTTCAGCCGCCCAACTACCCTTTTCGCTGAGCCGTTCCCCTTCAAGATATCCAAGTCGGCGAAGCTTCTCGAGCAAAACCTCAAGCAAACTCAATTGAGAGTTCTCTAAAACTTCAGCATCTCGCAAAAGTTGGCGCGAACGTTTAGCTAACCGCTTTCTAGCTCCCTCACTCATTGTCAAGTCCTGACTTTGACGAACGTAAAGATCCGCTTGAGAACGAAGCTCGGAAGCGCGTTCTCGATCTTGAAAAGCCGCTAAACTTCTTTCAACGGTAAAGCGCAAATCAGTAACAGTGCGATGCTTTAAAAGGTTCAAAGCGGTTGAGGGCGAAGCAAAATATGCCGAACGAAGCGGTTCTGGCGGTCTATCAGCCACTTCACTCAAAACACGAGCATCAGAAAACAACCCCGGAGTGATTAAACAAATTCCAACATTATCCTTCCCGCGCCTGCCAGCTCTGCCAGACATCTGCTGCAGCTCGGAAGATGTTAAAACTGCAAAACCATCACTTCCTCGCTTGCTATGCGCCGTAATAACCACCGTGCGCGCCGGAAAATCAACTCCAGCGGCTACCGTACTGGTAGCAACAAGCATTCTCAATTTACCCGCGCTCATTAGCTCCTCCAGCAACAAACGCCATAAAAGCAATTGGCCAGCATGATGAGCGCCAACCGCCGTCTTAATTAAAGGATTATAATGCGGATGGGTGGTGATAACTTCAGGATCAACGTTGTGCCGAGCGATAAATTTCTCGACCATCGATTCAATCGCCGCGCTCTGCTCTGGATCAACTTTGCCAATACGGGAGCTACCCACTACCTCGACGTCGCTATCACACTGTTTGCGGGAAGTTCTAAAAAGAATTGCTGGCAAAAGATTATTTTCAGCCAGAATATTTAAGACTTTAGTTATTGGATATTCCTGACGTCTCATTACTCCACCCAACTCAAACTCCCTTACGACGCCGCCTGCGACGGCCAAAATTTTGATTACTAGAATTCCGATAACCAGATCGCTTGCGCCATCCGCTGGTTGCTCCTTCTCCGCTATCTCGGGAATAACTATAAAACCTCTGAATCTCGAGTAATGTTTCGCCTCGATCGTTTTTTAACGGCAAAATGCCAAGCTCCGGATGCAAGAAACCAAAACGAAGCTCTACCGGACGATCTTCTTTGATCACTATCTTGCACTTTTTCCCTCGCACTTCAGAGATCCATCCAGCAATCTGCTTCGAATTTGAAATAGATGCTGAAAGCATAAGTAAAGTAGAAAATTGCGGAGTTAAAATTATACTCTCTTCCCAAACCGGCCCACGTTGCGGATCGGAAATATAATGAACCTCATCAAGCACCACCAGCGAAAAACGTTCGCTTGAACGATACAATTCGTTTCTGTAAATCTCAGTAGTGGCAACCACCACATCGGCATCACTTTGAATTTTGCGATCGCCCGTTAAAATTCCAACCTTAAAACGAGGCTCAAAACGCGCCTTAAGCTCAAGATACTTTGAATTCGAAAGCGCTTTCAGCGGTGTAGTATAAACGGCTTTCTGTCTTTGCTCTAAAATACTTTCTATAGCCGTCAACGCGATAAACGTTTTGCCCGACCCGGTCGGCGCAACAACCAAGGTGTCTTCGCCAGCCGTTACCAATTCAATAGCCTGTTTTTGAAAGTTGTCAATTTCAAATGTTACCTTGTTAGGGGTTCCAATTCCAGCAAGTAATCTTTTCTTTAAATTTATCAGATTTTTTGAGCTTTTCACTAAACTAATTATAAACGTTAGACGACTCAGCCATCAGATCATAGCGGCAAGCAACAAAAGAGCGAACTATATTATTACTCGGCAATAGTTGCAAAGCTTGAAGAATACCATCAAAAACTATATGACCGCCAAAGATGCCAACTAGGCGACTGCAAGCCGGAAGTAAGCGGCGCAAATCATGGCTAATCATTAAAACTGCCGGTTGATACTCATCGTAAACGGATAAGATTAGATCTATAATGACTCGGCTTGCGACCGGATCAAGTCCGCTGGTCGGATCATCTAGGATTAAGATCTCAGGGCGAGACACCAGAGCGCGCGCCAAAGACGCCCTTCTTCTCATGCCACCACTGAGCTGAGAGGGGAATTTTGAGACGGCATCAGCCAGCCCAACCCGCCTTAAAGTCTGAAAGACTAGCTCTTCAACCAACCGACGTTCCTGTTTGGGCATTGTGTACGTTGGCACCCTACCAAAAGTAAGAGGAAAAGCCACATTATCCAAAAGAGAAAGAGAATCAAACAGAGCTCCCTCTTGAAACATAAAACCCACCCGAGCATCGGTTGCCATTTTTACAAAACCATAATTTGGAGAGAGAACTCCTCCTAAAATTTTAGCAAAAACACTCTTACCAACTCCGGATGGACCGATTAAACCAACTATTTCGCCTTTATCAATCGAAAGGTTGACGCCATCCAGCACAGGATGCGAACCAAAACTATGAGTTATGCCGGAAGCCGTAATGTACATAAAAAATTTAAGAGAGATTTTTTTGATAAATTCAGCAAAACTAAAAACTTTGATTTACGTTTCCAATTAGAGGACTCGCTTTTGTAGAGGAAATCGACTTGCCTAAAAAATCATCCTCTAAAAATATCTCTTTTAACCTAGACATAGTCTCACACTGCTCTTTAAAAGAGGAAGCCCTCAAAAGTTCAGTTTTCCATCTCTCTTTTTTACAAGCTTGAGAAACAATCTGCTTAAGCTTGCCAACAATAACATGCTCAGCAAAATATTCGAGCAAGATATCAACATAACGGCTAAGCATCTCAAGCAAAGCCAAAGAGCGTTGATTCGGAGAATTGAATCTTTTAACGCCATCTAAAATTTCAGAGAAAACCCATGGATTAGCCAAAGCGGCTCTGCCAATCATGACTCCACTAGCGCCGCTGACAGCCAAACGCTCAGCGGCTGAATCTCTACAAACAACATCACCGCTACCTAAGACCGGAATTTTAACCGCATCAACGACGGCGGCAACCACGCTCCAATCAGCAAGGCCGCGATAGAGCTGAGCTCTTGTTCTTCCATGAACAGCAATCGCTTCAACTCCGCACTCTTCGGCAATCTTTGCCACCTCCACCGCGTTTAAAGAATCTTGATCCCAGCCGGAGCGAATTTTCAAGGTAAGAGGAATTTTAATGGCAGCGCGCGCCGCGCTCAGAATCTTAGCAAGTTCAACTGGTTTTCTCATTAGCTCGCAACCACCACCTTTTTTAACGACTTTAGGAGCCGGACAGCCGCAATTTATGTCAACAATATCAGCGCCGCTTTGTTCGACTATTTTAGCAGCATCTGCCATCCGCCCAACATCGGCTCCAAAGATCTGAATACTGAGGGGGCGTTCGCTTTTATGGCGGCGCAACATCTGATGACTCCTCAAAGAGTCGCGGGTCAAACCTTCAATAGAGATAAACTCTGAAACCACCAGCCCAACAGCCTTGTCGTTTAGCGCTCGAATAAGTAGGCGAAAAGCAACATTTGTCACTCCGCTCATTGGCGCCAGCGCTAGCGGTGGATCTATTGTGAGATCTCGGATTGTAAAAGACTTAAACACTCTTTCATTTTAGTTGAAAGATCCCCAATAGTAAACGGTTTTGGTAAAAAACCCGTGCCAGCCACGCTCAAGACACGATTAATTGTTTCCGGAGGAGCGAAACCACTACAGAACAAAACTCTTTGATCTGGATTTATTGCTCGCACTTTCAAAAAAACCTCTTCTCCATCCCCGTTCGGCATAAGCAGATCAAGAATTAAAAGATCAAAGTCGTTTGGATTATTTTTATAGATGGTGAGAGCCTCTATGCCATTTTTAGCTAAAGTGACCTGATAACCCAAATGTTGCAAACCCAATTTAAAAGTCTCTAGCACGCTCGGATCGTCATCAGCTACAAGAATACTTAAAGTCTCAGGAGAAGGAGCCGGGCTTATTAAATCTCGATTGCTCCGATGATCAGCCATGACTCCAGAATCAAAACCGGCAGAATCAATAGCCAGAGATTGATAATGCAAATTACTTGCATTATTTGATAATGGGAAAAAAATCTGAAAACGAGTCCTTTTGTTTTTTATTGAATCAATAAAAATCTCCCCATTTAACTGATCAACCACCATTTTAACTATACTCAAACCAAGCCCAGTTCCAGCATCTCCTTTGGTCGAAAAATACGGCTCAAAAATGCGAGTCCTTATCTCCTCTGAAATGCCGCAACCATTATCAGCCACAACCAGTGAAACAAATTTTTTCCCTCCCCTATGCTCAACAGCAAGCTCAAGACCAATCTCGCCGCCGCTTGGAGAAACTGCATCTTTCGCGTTCATGACTAAATTAAGAATAACTTGAGTTAACTTGTGAGTCGGGCAATAAAATAGAACTGGCTCTTCTGGAACTTTTAAAATCATCTTATAATTAGGTGGTATCGCTCCTCTTAGCAGTTCAAAAGTACGAGACAACAGCTCTCGCAAATCAACTAATTCGCCATCGCTTTTTGATTGATCGCGAGTAAATCTTAAAATCTCAGCTGTCAGTCTGGAAGCGCGCCTAGCTCCATCTTCAATCGCGGCCAAAGAAGAGAGGTGATTTGAGCTCTCACCAACTAGATTTTTCAAATAACTTGTATGCCCAAGAATGCCAGTTAAGATATTATTAAAATCATGTGCGATGCCTCCAGCAAGTGTCCCTAAAGTTTCCATTCTTTGCCCATGCAGAATGCGGGCAAATGTCAGAGCATCCTGCCTATTGATACCTTGCACTAGAAAAAGATCGCCAATTGGCGTGACACTTTTAACTTCAAACTCCAACTGCGATCCAGAGCCATGATCAATAACTTTTAGTTTGCACAGAGGAATCTTGCCGCTGACTAACTGATCTAAGGTACAATTAGCAAGCTCTGACCAACGAAGCTCTCTTTTGGCGATTGGCGGCAATCCTAAAAACTCAGCCAAACCACCCCCAATAAAATGAACATTATCAGGGAGGGAAACTAATATAATTTGCAATGCAGTAAAAGGGGTAGAAGCCGCCGACATAGAACGTTTTTTTATTTATTTTAAAGAGTAAAAAATTATCGTTTCTCTCCCATTACAATAATAAGAATATAGGGTGCAATTAGGGACTTTAAGCAAGAGGATAAATCTTAAATTGCTATCTAAGCCAGCTAAATTAAACTTTTTTATAGACATCTACGTAAAAAAGAGTTAAAAGGAGCTCGAGTAGCTTAGGTATTTTTATTAGTAAAATACTAAGTTTACTTTTTATCTTTGAATTACTACTGGTTACTTTTTGTTTTTTTGGCTTAATTAAGTTTTTAAATAGCTCAAAGCATTATTAAAAGGCAAACCGGAGGTTTTTAATTTAAAATGAGCACTCACAACAACGATACTCGCAGCAACGATACTCAGCTAACAGAAAATATCTCGACAGCAATTAACAACCTAATGATGGCGGATCGCAACGCTCCCGAAAACCCAAACTCAAACGCGCGGCAATCAGATAATCATCCTACAATAAACAAAAATCCAGATGGAGAGTTCAAGGGCACAGTCAAATGGTTTAACGACTCTAAAGGTTTTGGTTTTATTGAGCATCAAAGTGGCGAAGATGTTTTTGTTCATTTCTCGGTCATTCAAACTGAAGGTTTTAAAACTCTCGAAGATGGAGAAGAGGTTTTATACGAGATCGAAAAGGGAGTAAAAGGACTGCACGCCTTACGTGTAACCAGAACCAATCCGCCAAACCGCGATCGCAAACGAGGCAACAAAAGAGAGAAAAAAGAAGGTACTCGCTCAACTCCTTAACACGCAGAGTAAAAGAGCAAAAAAGCCAATAGTGATTAGATAAACAACAATATCAGCTTACTATTGTGTGAACCCCTTGTAAAACACAGGCAGATATCGCGAGCGAACCCTTGATTACTGTCGGACAATTGATATAGCCTATCTTGGCTCAAAATATATCCGAGCAATCATATATATATTACGAGCAACAAAACAGGCTCCTTATTGCTTGTATTATGCGTGTTATAATCTTTGCAAAACAACCATTTATCAATTTCTTATATATACCATTATATGCTTGAGCAAGTTGATGTTTTAGATAAAGGTTTCGTTCGTTTAGTTGATATGATGGGCAGTGACGAAGCAATTGTCCAAGCGGCGCGAGTATCCTACGGCAAGGGAACCAAGAAGGTTTCCGAGGACGAAGGATTGATTCGTTATCTTTTGCGACATTCGCACACAACCCCCTTTGAGATGGTGCAATTTAAGTTTCACATCAAACTCCCAATATTTGTCGTGCGCCAATGGCATCGCCACCGGATGTGGTCATATAACGAGTACTCAGGACGCTATTCCGAGATGAAAGATGAATTTTACGTTCCACAAGATCAGCACTTTACAAAACAAAACCCCACCAATAAGCAAGGAGGTACGGATGAAGCAATTCCCACCGCTGGCAAGCTAAGCTGGTCGGAATTATTCGCCGAGCAACAACAAAAATCCCGCCAAGATTATGAAAATTTCTTGACAACTGGAGTCAGAAGAGAACTAGCTCGTGTCAATTTACCACTAGCTCAATATACCGAGATGTACGCCAGCGTCGATCTACACAACCTTTTTCATTTTCTCAGGTTGCGACTTGATAGCCACGCTCAGTACGAAATTCGAGTGTACGCAGAAGCAATTTCGCGGCTAATCGCGCCAAGAGTCCCGATAGCCTATCGCGCCTTCGAAGATTACGTTTTGGGTTCGGTAAAATTTAGCGCTAAAGAATTAAAAATACTGCGCCAGCTGATTGGGCACGCCAGCGACATCAAAACTCAAGGCTCCGCAGCAATAAACGCGTATCTTTATCAGATTGCGGAAGAAAATTTTTCCAACAAGCGCGAGCGAAGTGAGGCCATCGCAAAAATTCTTCCTTTACTTGAAGAAAGAGGCGATTTGCCATTAAACACCAATCAAGAGGAGTCTCTTGGAGAGAACGGCTCCGCCGCCATTTAACGCCATTAGGAAAAAATTTTGATAAAAAACGAGAAGGTAACTACTCGCTTAATTGAATCTGATTTGACTAGTATTATTTAATATCTGTACGAATTCGCTCGCCTCGACAAGGCACGCCACGAATTTTTTTTGATGATTACCAAAAAATAACCTGCTTATCTCACCACTAATGAACAAGATCTGATCTTTTCGCCGCCGACACCAATTGCCCACAAGCAGCCGCAATATCACCACCCTTAGACCAACGCACAGTAGTAACAATGCCCATCATGCTCAAAGTTTTCTGCCATTCCGACACCTTCGAAGCGCTAGGTGGTTCAAAGCCAAGCCCGCCATTAGAATTGTAAGGAATTAGATTTAACTTGACAGGCAATCCATTTAGCAGCTCCGGCAAACGATTCAGATCTTCCTCTCTATCATTGACTCCCGCTAACATAACATATTCAAAAGTTATGGTTTTACGTTTTCCTAACGGCAAGCCGCGCACCAACTCGAGCAAGGCATTAAGATTATATCTTTTATTAACTGGCATAATTTTTGACCGCACCTCATCATCGGTCGCGTTTAGAGAAACAGCCAGATTAGCTCCAAGAGATTCATCAAAAAATCTCTTAATCTCTGGCAACAATCCCGAAGTAGAAACAGTAATTTTACGAGGTCCTATATCAAAGGCATAAGGTGAATTTAAAATTAAAAGAGCTCTTTTCAGGTTTTCAAAATTATGGAGAGGTTCCCCCATCCCCATAAAAACTATATTCGAAAAAGAATCCCCAAATTGACGGCTATCTTCGGCAACTGCCAGAAGTTGTCTAATAATCTGCGACTCGCTCAGGTGAGCCACAAAACCCATTGTCCCAGTCATGCAGAAAGCACAAGCCATCCCGCAACCAACTTGAGAAGAAAGGCAGAGAGTCATGCGGCGCGGCTGTTTGATCATTACCGCTTCCACCAAAGCCCTGCCCCCAACCCCGGCAGACACAGTCCTTTTGGCCACAAATTCACCAAGATCAATCAGATATTTTCGAGTTCCATCAAGGCTAATTTTTCGTTCAACAATTTTTGCCTCCGAAAAACAGATCTCATCTTGAAGTTTTTCGCGAAGCTCCCTAGAAATGTTGGTCATTCCATCAAAGTCTCTTCTGCCCTTTTTATAAACCCACTCTAATAGCTGATGAGCGCGGTAGCTAGGCTCTCCATAACGATCTTGAAGAAGGTGAGCTAAATCAACTGGTGTTAAGGAGAAAAAATCAACGGGCGACATAAAACATTAAGAGCCAAGATGGCTTTTTACCGGCTTTAATTAACTAGCCAGCTTTGGAAAGAAAAAAGCGATCTCTTTAGTAGCATTCTCCGGAGAGTCTGACCCATGAACAGCGTTTTCCATAAGACTTAAGGCAAATTCGGCTCGAATCGTTCCTGGCTCGGCATTTTTATAATTTGTCGCTCCCATCACCTTACGGCTTAAGGCAACGGCATCCTCTCCCTCAAGCGCAAAAACAAAAATCGGACCTGTGCACATGTAATCAACCAGCTCTCGAAAAAAAGGTCTATCCTTATGAACGGCATAAAACTCGGCCGCCCTATCAGGAGTAAAATGAGTTACCTGTGCCGCCACAACCCGCAAACCAGCAGATTCAAACTTTGTTATAATTTTCCCGATGATATTACGCTTGGTTGCATCGGGCTTTATAATGCTTAATGTGCGCTCCATAACCAATCCTAAAATCTATGAAAATAATAAATGATTATCTTACCTAAAGTAACCGATCAGTAGATATAACTCAAGCGTCGCCAAAAAGAGGATGATCTTAGTTTTTTACATCTTACTAATGCCCCTTCTAAAGGCAATAAGAGTAGCTTTAAAAACTATCAGCTGAAAAACATCTTGCTAAAAGAGCCGACTACGCCTCACAATTTAGAGAATCAAGATTTTTCTGTTTATCTAACTGGCAAAAAGGAGTTTAAGTAAAGATGAGGTTTAAAAATTTAACTACTTTTTTAGCGATTGCGGCTGTAGCAGTTTGCCTTTTGAGAGCAACTCAAGTATTTGCCATATCAATCGACGATTTTAACGGTTCTCAATTTACTATTGCCAATTCTAGCTCCCCATACGACTCAAACGCAGGCAATTTTAGTGAAACGATTGGGGGCGCCCGCACAGTTGAAGTTTTTCACACTGGTGGTCCTTCAAATATTACCGCCTACACATCTGGTGGTGTTTATTCGCACTCACAGAACGCATCAACAACTGGCATCTCGATCCTTACTTGGGATGGTGACACTAACGTAACTTCTATTAACCACACAGGTCTTGGCGGAATCGATCTTTTAGAGGATGGAGGAACAAAATTTATCTTTAAAGCGGCTTTTGATTATGCTAATAACGGTCCAATCGAAATTATTCTCAGAGTTTATGAAAACATCAACCGTTGGTCATTTAAAGCAATTACCCTGAATGCGGCAAGCAGTGATTTAACAATCGAAATTCCATTTACTGATCTTCTCAAGGGTGACGTAGCAGTTGCTCCGGCTAATTTAAACCAGGTAGGAGCCATTCAACTCTATATTATTGGTTCAACAGCCGCCTCCGATCTGGAGCTCAGAAGTTTTAGAACGGATGGAGAATGCGCCGCGGTTTATCCGGGCACCGGCGGCAAAGCCTATGATGCCTGCGGCGTTTGCGGCGGTGACGGAGAAAGTTGCAAGGATTGTAAAGGAATACATTTTGGAACTGCTAAAGTTGATCGCTGTGGAGTATGTGATGGTGATGGTCAATCTTGCTTGCAATGCACTACCCAAGATATCCGCATGACTCAATTTTTGTTAGATGGAGTCGCAAAAGAACAAGAAAGAGTCATTGCAAACGCCATCAAGAGATTAAGGAAAACAAAAATAAATCGCAAAACATCGATTGCGCTTGCAAAAATCGCTGTGCGAGCAAATCAACTCCAAGTTAGAAATTGGATTATTAGTTGGACAATTCCAAGTTTTCCAACAACCTGCGCTAATGCTAATTTTTGCGCAACCACCTCTCATGCCAATTACTTGGATGAATATCGCCAACATTCTAGCGAGCTACGCGACATGGCGTTGGAAGTAGCTAAAATGTTACGCTCGAGAAAACTAACCCATAATAGCACGGTTAAGGCTGCTCAAAAATGGCATCAGGAAAGCCTAAAATTATCATATCAAGTACCACTAACAACAACAGTTTGCACTTAAATAAAAAAATATTGGGGACGCGATTTAAATAAAGCGCGCCACATAATTAAAAGCGAGATCCTGTTAAGGTTATTGCTCTGTTAGTTAGGCAAAAACTTGTTGTTCGCATAGAATACAAGAAGTTTAAGCCGCTATTTTTCTCGATCTTTTGCCATCATCTTTATATTCGGCATAAAACTTCTCAAGCTTTTCTCTCAGAAGCAGGCGCGCCCTGTGAAGCCGAGATTTCACTGCCGGCAGTGTTACATCCAAAACTTTAGCCGTTTGATCGTTTGAAAGTCCATCAACATCGCGGAGTAAAAAAACGGTTCGGTATTCCTCCGGTAATTCGGCTATCGCTCTTTCTAGCTCCTCTCTTAGCTCGTAGCGCACCGAATATCTCTCAATCTCTCTAGCAAAACTCTCGGCAAGCTCGCTTCTTTCTATAATATTAGGATTAAACTCATCTGTACAACCACTACCTTGGCGACGTTTCTTACGAAGCAACATAAACGAACTATTAGCGGCGACGCGATAGAGCCAACTTGAAAAAGCAGAGCGTCCCGCGAAACGATCTGCTTTGCGATAAATGGTCACGAAAACATCTTGCACAACTTCATCCGTGTCATCTTCATTACGGGTTATTTTAAAGGCAAGATTTTTAACCTTATTGACATAACGCTCCATCAGAGCGTTAAAACTTGCTTGATCTCCATTTAGGATATTCTGAACAAGAGCATTATCATCCTTTTTATCTAAGGAGATCTCTTCTATAACTTCTACTTTTCCCCTTCCCAATGCCCCCATTTTACCCTCCGCAGTTTTTAAATTTTAAAACCCCCTCTTCACAAGTTCGATTCGAGCAGATCAAATTTTGCTCTATATAAATGTTGTACACTAAGATCTAGTCAGATTTGTCACAATTTTGTAAAAAATGTGTCGATTATAAACTGGTCACTCTTAGTGCGAGAAAATCCTAAGAAAAACAACTATTTATTTCATTAAATAAAGGTAGCTAGAAAGAATATTCACTTTAACTTAAGGCTTAAATTAGTCGCTCTAAGTGGCTTGTCTCAAAATAATCTTTCAAGCAGATTATTGCGGTCACGATATGGTGTCATAAATAAAAATATCTTGCCAAGCTTAAAGACTGCTCAGAACACCAAACATTATGACTACGCTAGCAAGACCGTTTGTTAAGGTAAAATTTATTTTAGGCGACAAATGTTGCGCGCTAATCAAAAAAGCAAAAATCGCGACCGCCAAAAAGTAATATTGATTAAGAAAAAAAATTTTTCCAACCACTATCAACGAAGCGGTCGCTAGCACATGAAAAAAAATTGCTATCAGACGACTAACTCTCTCACCATAATAAGCTGGCAAAGAATGCAATCCGACACTGCGATCAAATTCCAAATCAACTAAAGCATAAATAATATCAAAACCAGCAACCCAAAAAATTATTGCCAATGCCAAACTTAAAAATCTCAAATCAAACTGTGCGCTCAGGGCATAAACCGCCCCCAAGGGAGCCAATGACAAGGCTATCCCCAAAATTAAATGAGAAAAACGAGTGAACCTTTTAGAATAAGAGTAACCTAGAAGAACAAGTAGAACTGGAGGAGCTAACCATAAACAGTGCGCGCCCAAACCCCAAGCTGACAAGATAAAAATTATTAAATTTATAAGAAAAAAAACAACTGCTCCAATAAGCGATATTTTATTTTTTGGCAATTCGCGAGAGAGTGTCCGAGGATTAAGTTTGTCATATTTCAAATCAACAATCCGATTAAATGCCATTGAAGCGGCACGCGCCGAAACAACCGCCAGCACAATTAAGCCTATCTGCCAACTGCTGACAACTCGCTCTCTGGCAATGAGCGCCATCGCCGCGATCACAAAAGGCAGGGCAAAAATAGTATGAGAAAATCTTATCAGCGAACCATAACTATATATCTTCGGAATCAAACTCATTCTTGCCAACGTCCGCTTAAAGTGTGCTCAATGCCAGCGGCATCCAGAATTTTTAAGGCCATCGCCAAAACTAACTCATCTATATTTTTTGGCAGACTGTAAAAACCCGGCATTGCCGGCACAACAATGGCGCCGTTTTCAGCAAGCGTCAGCATGTTGCGAAGGTGCACCTGTGAAAGAGGCGTTTCGCGAGGAACCACAACTAGCCTACGCGATTCTTTCAGGGTGACATCCGCCGCCCGATGAATTAAATTTTGATTGATACCATTAGCTATACAAGCCAAAGTTGACATACTGCAGGGAACAACTATCATTCCCTCGAAAATAAAGGAGCCAGAAGCAACGCTTGCTCCCCAATCACGAGGATTAAGAAAAAAAACATTGGAAAAATCTTCGCCAAGCAAATTCTTGGCGCTCAAAGATGAAGCAGACAATTTTATGTCGAGCTCTTCGGCCAAAACGCGATGCCCGGCTTCCGAGACAATAACCATTACTTCACCAACATTTTTAGCGAGCTCTTTGATGGTTGCGATCGCATATTGCATTCCGCTAGCGCCGGTAACTCCGACAATCCACCTTGAATTATTTTGTTTGCTTTTATTCACACCCTTTTCCATAATCAACAATAGACGGTCAGGCTATTTTAAATCGTTAATCCGTAAAGATAAACAGCTCCAAAAGTAAGCTTTTTATAAAAAAGCCTTCTAAAGCCAACTCCCTCGGCTAAATCAAGAAAATTTTCGGCCGCCGGAAAATCTCTAATACTCTCCTGTAAATATTCATAAGCCGCTCCTTTTCCGGTAATCAAATGACCCAAGCGCGGCAATAACAACCGATTGTAAAAATCTAACGCCTTAGAAGTGAGGCTAAATTCAGAGCTACTCCCAAACTCTAAGATCCGCAATTGCCCTCTCGGGCGAAGCACTCTCCGAATCTCTGTTAAACCTTTCTCAAGATTGTAAAAATTTCTAACTCCAAACGATACCGTTACCAGATCGAAGGTCTCAGAAGCGAACGGCAAACTCAGGGCGTCGGCTTGGAGTAAGCTTGCTTTAGAGGCAACTACATCGCTCCGCCTTCTGGCAACCGCCAGCATCTCGGCGGTAAAATCTCCCCCTACAAGCAATCCTGTTGTTTTGCGGCTAAGAGGAAATAATAGATCTCCACTACCGCAACATAAATCTAGTGTTTTTTCAAATTTACTCTGAGCCAAAGAATTGATAAGCTGAACGCGCCATCTTTTATCAAGACGAAAACTGAGAAGGCGGTTAGCGAGATCATAGCGCTCCGCTATTTCAGCGAACATCTTCTTAATTTTAGCGGGCTCTCTCCCTTTTTGAAAGGATCTAAACATTGATTTTAGCTTTTTTTGAATTAATCTTCTCTTTGATATATGGGTTATCTTTTTTTGGATACGCGCCCATAACAGCAAACAACAATCTGACTTTACTGACTATCATAATCTATCTTATTACGACTATCATCGCATATCAATTTCTCTTATCAACTCTGGCAAACAAGAAGAGCGATCACCATAAATCTTCCACCCTGAAAACAATACTTCACAATCTGCTGCTCATCGCCGCTGTTTTAATAACCCTGTGCTCCCTAAGTTTACTGCGCTTAAAAATTGAACCGGCTGATTTCGTGATGTTACTGATTTATTTATCACTCGGCAGTGTCTGTCATTTGGCCATATCAAAAAAGAACCTTTCTCTTTTGTTCTTAGCCGCAACTACTGCAACCTCAATTCTGACCTATTTCTTTTTAAGTTTATTTTTGGATGCATATTCATTAACCGGTCTGATCTTGGCTATTTCTCACGGCATAGCTTTTAGCGGCTTAACATTGATTCGAGCAATAAGACTTAAACAAATTAAACCGTTTGGTATCAGCAAAGTAATCAAACTAGCAAAAACCCAAGAACAACCGGAAAAGACATATAGATTAAAATCGCTAACGCGAGGATACTCTCTATTAGAGAGAAATTGTCGGCGAGAATTTCACGTAACTATTCTCTACGGAGCATCTCTTGTATGCCCATCCTTTTTCATAATTCTACTAGGCGCCACAAAATTTCTGCCGCAACAATATTTAATTATCTTCCCTGTTTTTATACTCTCTTTAATAGCTCTACGAAAAATTAACGAGATTGATAATGACTATTTAGCGACCAACATTAGCCTCTTACACTATGGCATCTATTTATTTTTTATTGCTACAATAGCGATATTAGGCTTTTACAATTAGCAAAAAGATATTTATTTATGAAACAACTTATAAGTAGGCTTAACTACCACGCGAATATTATAGCTCTTGTTGGATTGCTAATGTCGATCATTGCAGCCGTCCCGAATCCTTGTTTTCCCCAGCCACAGCAAGCGTCCGGCAAGCAAAAGAAATATGCTCCGGCTAATATGATTGGTAGTAAAGAATCAATGATAAAAAATGAAGAGGGGGTAAAATTGCTAGTTGCTGGCAAAACAGATCAAGCGCAAGCGCTCTTTGAAGAAGCTTTAAAAATAGATCCGGGTAATTTAACGGCTGTTTTTAATCTCTCTGGGGCTTACACATTCAACAAACAACTTGAACGGGCACGAGATCTACTTGAGCGTTATCTAAAAATAGTCAAAGATGACCCGGGTCTTTATATTCGATTAGCCGACGCTTATCTAGGATTAAAAAATACCGATCAAGCTATAAAAAATTATGAAAAGGCGGCTGCTTTAGAGCCTAATTATCCAGGCCTTGCAAACAAACTCGGCACAGCTTACATGTTAACTAAAAATCTCAAAAAAGCTGAGAGTTCGTTTGCCAAAGCTGTTGAGCTCGAGCCCAAAAATGTCGGCGCAATCAACAATTACGCCAATGTTTTAATCGGAAATGGGAAACTTGACAAAGCTCTGGACATAGCTAAACGCGGCATTCAAGTGCAACCATCGAAAGAGCTTTACAAAACGCTAGGCGCGGCTTACGAGTTGAAAGGAGATCTAAAAAACGCTCTTGTTTCCCTCAAGGGCGCGCTTGATCTGGCCGGAGGAGAGAAAAAAGATCCTCAGCTGACAAAAAAAATCAGCGAGCTTGAAAAAATATTAGAGAAAAAATCTTTGGCTCAGGCAAAAAAATAAAAAAACGTTCAGAATTCTTTTAATAGAACATTTTTACGAGCATCATATTAAAATAAAATTGAGAATAGCAAAAAAAGTGGGCTTGCCATACTTTTTTTTACCCCCAATAAGGATGAAAGTGTTAATGTATAGGATTGGGAGGTATGAAGATGAAAATGAATAAACATAACGAAGGTGAGATTGTAAAGATTTTACGGGAGGCTGAGCAGTTATGGAAGGTGGAGGAGACTTGCGGCAAACATAATATATCGAGCGCGGGCGCTTTATAGGTGGCGGAGCAAGTACGGGGGTTTGGAAGTAAGCGACATTCATAGGCTAAAGAGTTTAGAGAGGGAAAACAGTAATTTGAAATCATTAGTAGCAGGCTTAAGTTTAGAAAATAAGATATTAAAGGATATTAACTCAAAAAATGGTACGCCTGTCTGAAAGAAGGCAGGCGTGTGATTATATATGTGCGAATTATAAAATTAGCGAAGCTTTTTATGTTTTCTGTTACCTAAATGCCTGCGAAGTTAGAGTTTAAAAAAATTCAGTATCTACTTGCGCCTAGCAAAGATCCGTAAAGAGACTATTTTAGTTTGAGTTGTCTGCTCGATTTTAATTCTATGCCCAGCAATTTCAATAACCTCGTTTTGCCCCGGCATTCTTCCAAAAAAATGCAAAACACAACCAGCAATCGTGGCATAATCACCGGCCGGTAAACGCAGGTCGTACAAAGCATTTAATTTTTCAATTGCCACTCCTCCAGATACCAACAGATCGCCTGATTTGGTTTTTAAAATTCCCTCCTCTCCTTGTGGCGGATCATCAAATTCATCCTCGATTTCGCCAACAATCTCTTCGAGCAGATCTTCTAAAGTCGCCACTCCATCGACTAAACCCCTTTCATTAAGAATGATCGCAAAATGCAACGCTTGACGCTTTAACTCTTCGAACAATTGATCAAGCTTCTTACTGCTAGGAACGCGGTATGGAGGCCTTAAAAAAGAATCAATTTTAAATTCCTCTTGGCGCCGGTTACTATCATCACCGCCAACAAAAGCCGCTAAATACGGTATTAGATCTTTTGCCAGCAAAATCCCAACAACGTTATCAAGCTCACCGTCAATTACCACCAATCTTGAAACGCCATGAGCGGAAAAAACAGCAACTATCTGATCTAATGTTGCCGAACGATCAATATGAACAATTTCGCTACGAGGAGTCATAATTTCGCCAACACTTTTTTTTCTCCAATTGGCAATTTTAGCAACAACTTTACCGCCAATCTCCCCTAGTTCAAATACTTGTACCGCCAATTTTTGCAATGGCGACGATTGTCTCTCGCTCATTTGTATAGTCTCTTGCAAGCCGTCGAAGCCATGGCGACTACGACTAACAAAGAAACGAGCCGCATCTCCAACTAAATTCGCAAATAAACGCAAAGGGCGGCAGAATACTAAAATCAGTGGCGACCAATAAATCAAAGTTTTTTCTGGGGCATTAAAGGCAAGATAACGCCCATAAAAAATAAAAATCAAACCTAAAAGAATGATCAGCAAAAATAAAAAAATCTTACTAAAGCATAAAAAAGTTAGCAGATAATCCTCTTTAAAGTGATACAGTTGGCTGATGAATTCAAAATGCAAGATTGCGTAACAAACAATTCCTCCTATTAAAAGAGCTGACAGAAACTTACCTAATTCGCAAGCGTTTAAATACTCTTGCGAACTTTGAAGCATAGCTCTACTAATTTTATAACGAAAACTATCATCGGCATGATTGATTTTCAGCAGATCGCTATCAGCCCGAAAAATTACCAACGAACCAATTCGGTACAAAATATACAAACCGAATCCCAAAGCAAGCAACAAATAAAGCTTAAACATCAAATAGAGTGCCATCTTTTCTGCTCAAAAAAACCTTATAGTTTCTTAAAAGAAATTTAATCTTTCGGCGGAGTAATATCTTTCAGTAAAATAAAGTATCCCTTAAGAGCGCGGCTCTTTTCAAGCTAAACTATACTTATACTGATCATAACATAAAAGACTCCCAATTGACCTTAGTAGTTTTGCCGTTATGACTTTTTTTTACATTAAAACAACCTCATGAATGAAGCTAGCAGAGAGATTATGTGGAACGCGGGCGGTCCTTGGGCAAGCCCGCTGATGTATCTGTTAATGACAATAGCTTTGATAATTGGTTTTAACGGAGCGCTTGCCAGATGCGGCCTGATTGTTGGCGGCAGACCAACCGAAAAAAATTTTGCGGCAAATTTTTTCAAAAAATTTCTAGCTCTTTTTACTGAAGCTGGACTACAAACAGGAGTTACCAAAGAGCGCAAGGGAGGATTTGCCCACCTCTTAATTTACTTAGGGTTTCTAGTACTGCTCTTTACAACCACCATGGTCTTTATAGATCACGATCTCGGCTTCAAGATCTACCGAGGCGATTTTTATCTAGCAGTAACTATCTTAAGCGATCTTTTTGGAGTAGCGCTTTTAATCGGAGTGGCGCTTATGGCGAAACGGCGCTATTTAGATCGCGAAACCAAACTCCACAATCTCGCGGCCGATTCGATCGCTCTTTGGGTTTTGGCTCTGCTGGTTATTCAGGGATACTTGCTTGAAGGTTTGCGAATAAAAGTAACTGGAGACCCTTGGGCGTTATACTCGCCGGTTGGACTAGCAGTCGCTAAATTTTTTTGGAACCTATCTGATCAAAGCGCACGTTTTCTGCACTTTTTAACATGGTGGTTTCATACGGTTACTGTTTTTGCCGTAGCCGCCATCTTTCCTTATTCTAAGTTTTGGCACCTTTTTTCAAGTTCGGCAAATCTTTTTTTAAAACCTCTGCGAGGTAATCGCGCCGCCCTAAATTCTCCGGGCGATCTGGAAAAGATGCTAGAAAGCGATCCTGATACTTTCACTATCGGTCGCGGCTCAATCAAAGACTACACTTGGAAAGAGCTGTTTGATCTTGAAGCTTGCACCAGTTGCGGCCGTTGCCAAGAAGTTTGTCCGGCTCATCTAAGCGGCAAACCACTCTCTCCAAAATGGCTGATTCTTGATTCTCGAAATCATTTGCTAGCGCTTAAAGCTTCTGAAAAACTTGATTCTAAACTGCCACACTTTAAAAAACTTGATAACAGGCTAACAAAGTGGTTTCTTCAAACTTCGGGATTAACCTCCGCTAACAATAGCGACCCACAGCTGGTTTATGAAAACAACGGAGCATTTCGCTCAAATAACCAAGCAGTTCAAACTAGCGTTTTAAAGATTGGTGCCAGCGCCGATCAGTTAGTGGCGGGCGAAGTAATTTCGGCTGACGTGTTTTGGTCATGCACAACTTGCATGGCCTGCGTCGAAGCTTGTCCAGTTGGGATCAATCATGTCGATCAAATAGTTGAAAATCGCCGCCATTTAAGTTTGATTAGAGGCGAACTTCCAAGCGAAGCGCAAAGTTCGCTAAGATCGATCGAAACTCGCGGCAATCCCTTTGCCGCGCCAGAAGATCGAATTAAATGGCTCAAAGAGATTAGCATCAAAATTTTGCGTCCCGGCGACGAGGTTGATTATCTTTACTGGGTTGGCTGCGTCTCCGCTTACGATCAACGGAAACAAAAGATCGCTCGGGCACTCGTAAAAATCATGGAAAAAGCCAATTTGTCTTTTGGAGTTCTAGGAGAACTTGAAGGGTGCAGTGGTGATCCGGCGCGCAGGCTTGGCGAAGAAAATCTATTCCAATCAATGGCGAAAAAAAATATCGAGCTTTTAAAGAGCGTTCGTTTTAAATATCTGGTTGCAAATTGTCCACACTGTTTTAACACCATCCGCAATGAATATCCGCAATTTGGGAATCTTAGCGACGGCGCCAAACCGGAGATTATTCACCATTCGCAATTAATCAACAAATTGATCAAAGAAAACAAAATCACTTTGAGCGAATCTCAAGAGAGTTTTACCATGCATGACCCGTGTTATTTAGGGCGTTATAACAATGAATACGAAGCGCCGCGCGCCAGCCTGCGAGCCGCGCGCGGACTGAAAATAATCGAGATGCCCCGCGCCAAAGAGAAGGGCTTATGTTGCGGAGCTGGAGGCGGCCATTATTGGATGGATTTAAAAATCGGAGAGCGAGTAAACTCAATTAGAGCTTTAGAAGCTGTTGAAACCGGCGCTAAAAATGTCGCTACAGCCTGCCCATTTTGCATGCAGATGCTCGAAGATGGCATTAAGCTCAATCAACTAGAAGACAAACTAACAGTTCGCGATATAGCCGAGTTCGTCGCCGAACAAATTGAAAGTTAATCAGACGGTGTCTAAAAAAATAACAACTCTGTCGCTCGCTTGGAAAAAATAATATGCAATGTTATTGCATATTAAAAGCTGTGGTACTTTTTATAATTTGGCGTCAAGAGAATTTTAAAACTTTTCTCCAATTACCAGCGAGGACAATACATCTCGCCATTTTTGCGTTCAAACTCTCGCGGTTCCCTTGGCCCTAATCCTTTAAGCCACCAAGTAGCTAGCCAATCTCCATAAACCTTCCAGCCAGTCAATTCTTTTGCTGAGTAAGTTACCCACCGAAAGAAATCTTTGCGTTTGCGTAAAAAAGTATTCATTTCGCAGCGCAAAGCGCCAGTAGCGTTCCGTATAAGCCTCTCACGAACCAAAGCTTCAGCCCTTGGATGCCAAACAGAATAACAAACCGAATTTAGGCCAGAACGCTTTAAATAATCATTCGCAGATTCAACATTTAAATAGCCTGAATTTTTGATAGTGTTTAAAAAAACTTTCTTTAAATTTTTAAGCTCGTCCACCATTCCTCGATTAACTCTTTCGGAGCCCCCCTGATAAAAAGCCCTTTCAATTAGATCTACCGGCAGATGAGCTTGCTGTGTTCCATTTAATTCAATATTACCACATATTCTCAAACCTTGTTGATCAATATCGATATTTACTGGATGAACCGAAATTCGATAATTTAAACTTGACCGATAATCTCCTCGTGGAGACACCTCTATCACACCCTGACTCTTTTCAAAGCCAAACTTAATTGGAACGCCAACATTAGTTTTTGAACTTACAAAGCCACTAAGATTATTGCCAAACTTAGTAGTAACTCTATAAGAGCGCAAATTAACCGCCTTACGAAGATTCCCCTTATTGTACCACCCTATCCAAGGGGCATCTTTTATAGAAATAATATAACCAGAATCAATTCGCTCAATTGAATTATCATACAGCAGGCCGGCCTCCGCTCCCGGAAACACAGGACTATCGTAAATCCCAGCTCTCTCAGACCAATCTAAATAAGGAAAAGCGGCATGAGGAGCCTCTTCATGATTGCGAGGTTCGGCTACTAAACCAATATCTGTATTTTCAGCAACAAGAAACTTCAAGGCTCGTTCGGGTCTTACGCCAATCCGCACTCTTTTAATATTTTTACCATCAACTACCCTATGTCTCCCCAGCAACCTAGCCACTGGCGACATAACATCAGCGTACGCGGACTGTCCCCGACCTTTTGTAATAGAAGCCTTAAATTTAAGCGTCGCACCCAAATCTTCCCTCTTAAACCGATAAATCCCCTTGCAAGAGCCATTTTTGATCTGGCAGAGAATCTCGAAGCCTGATCCCTTCTTAACTTCAACAACACCCTCGCAATTTTTATGATTTTTAATCGTTCCAATAGCAATTAATTCCGTCAAATGTTCTTGAGCTTGAGCATGAACTAAATTAAAAGGATCGTAAAGGTCATGCAAATATTCAATGTCATTACGACCCATAGCAACTATCGGTAGCTCACTAACCCCATCTTTTCTAAACATTCTCAAACCAACTGGACCACAATTTTCTCCTGCCGGATCTTCGGTAGGTTCAGGAGTTGGAGTTCTCGTTGGCGTTGGCTGAGGCGTAGGATCGCTCCCCGGCGTCGGCGTGCCTCCATTACCGGGCGTTTTTGAAGGAGACGGGCTTGGCGACGGCGATGGATTTGGCGGCGGCGGATCAGTAGGCGCTGGAGGAGGTCCTCCACCTCCTCCCGGATTACAGGGAATTGAAGGAGATGAATCATAAGCAGAAAATGGCGAAGCTGTAACACAAACAACAGGTGTTAGCCTTGGAGGAAAACTAGGGGTTGCGTAAGCGGCATCAATACTAAGGAGCCACACAACCAAAGTAACAGTTTTCAATAAAAATCTCTGGATTTTAAACATTATCTAGGGAAAATTTAGATTAAACTTTTTATCAAAATATAACTCAGCTTACGCTCAACTTCTGCTTCTGTTAATTTGAAAATTTCTCAAAATTTAAGTCAAACAAAAGCCTCTCTATAATCTATGTTCCAGCGTTTTATAAAAAATGTTACAACTAATCATAAATCAAGCATAACAGAGGAATGCTATCTGCCGATCAGCACATAGATGATAAAAATCAACCAAAAAACTAGCCTAACGCTATTTGCTATTATTTTGTCAGTCGCAGCTTATTTTAGGCTTGCGATTGGCCTTTATTGGGACGACAACCAGCTTCTACATCCGGACGAAAGGTTTTTAACGATGGTTGCAAACGATATTAAAATGCCTGAAAGTTTTTCTCACTACTTAGATACTGCCAACTCCCCGCTAAACCCGCACAACCATAAAAATTATCCTTTTTTTGTTTACGGAACTTTGCCAATTTTTGCGACCAAGTTTATCTCCGCCATCTGGGGAATGAACAGCTACGGCAAGATCAATATCGTTGGCAGAGTATTGGTTAGCTTAATAGATCTGCTCTCAATTATTTTACTTTACGCCGTCGCCAAAAGAATGTTCGGCGAGATGGCGGCGCTACTTGCAGCAAGCTTGCACAGCTTATCCGTTCTTAATATCCAACTAAGCCATTTTTTTGGAGTTGAGCTTTGGACCGCTTTTTTTATATTGCTCGCGTTTCACTACGTAGAACATCTTTGGCCGCTCAGGCAATCAAACTCCCCCGAACAAACGCTAACCCTTGGGGTTAAATCATACTCAATCAGACATGCCATTCTCGCTGGTCTATCTTACGGGCTAGCTTTGGCTTCAAAAATTTCAGCTGTTTTTTTCGCCCCGATTTTTGCGGTTATTTTTTTAAGCCACCTATCAATAACTCTTGAAAAACAATCAAGCTTAAAAAAATATTTAACAAAAACAATAAGCGCCCTACCCTACGCCATTTTAATTATACTCTCAAGTTGGATAAGCGTCAGACTATTTTTACCTTACGCTTTTGAAACTGGCTCGCTCTATAAGCCATCTCCAAAACTGATTGACAATTTCAAACAGCTGGCGGCGATGCAGCGCGATTTAATCTTCCCCCCTTCGGTGCAGTGGGAAAAACGCTCGATATTTTTTCTACTACAAAACTTCTCTTTATGGAGTATTGGCATCGGCGCCGCGGCGGCGATATTTTTAGGAATATTAACCGCCTTTTTTCCGATTCGAAAGATAGCTCGCAATCCTTTATTGCCGGCTATTTGCTGGTTCCTTCTTTGGTTTGGATACAACTGCGCGCAAACAGTTAAAATCCAAAGATACCTTTCAATAATAATGCCATTTGCTTTCTTGATAGCAGGAAAATTTCTAGCTGATCTTCTCGACAAAACTCGATACAATCGAAAGCTAGCAACTCTCGCTATATGCCTAACACTCGGATCTTCTCTAGTTTGGGCGACAGCTTTTAGCTCGATTTACAAAAGAGAACATCCGCGAGTCGCCGCCTCAAATTGGATCTATCAAAACATCGAATGCGGCGCGAAACTTGCAAACGAGGCTTGGGACGATGCCCTGCCGCTTAGAATCAACGGCCGAGATGGCTTCGGAGGATGTTACCAAGGTTTGACATTTGAACATTTTGGTCCTGATAATTCTCACAAACTAGAAAAACAGTTAAATGTGTTAAATCAAACTGATTATATTATTCTCTCTAGCAACCGAGTTTACGGGACTATTCCAAGAGTGCCCTCGAAATATCCCGCAACAACTAAATATTTCGAGCTATTATTTTCAGGCCAGTTAGGATTTGGAAAAATAGCCGCCTTCACCTCTTATCCAACAATTTTAGGGTTTGAAATCAATGATACCAACTCCGAGGAGAGTTTTACCGTTTACGATCACCCTAAAGTCTTAATTTTCAGAAAAAACTCGAAGCAATTCGACAGCGCTAAGATAACAGAGATATTGACGGCGCAACTAGCTTCGCTCGAAAGAAAATAAAAGATAAAGCTGGCGGCAAAATTCTATTTTTATGTATTATATAAAAGACACCTTTAAGCTCGCACGTTTATATTAGAAGTTATGTCAAAAAAAGGAAATTTCGCGATTGTGGTCAGCGGCGGTCCGGCGCCAGCAATAAACTCAGCAATAGCTTCTGCGGCAATTGAAGCAATCAATAAGGGTTATCAAGTGTTTGGTTTACAACAAGGCTTTAGAAAAATATCCCTTGGCGAGGGTAACGCCTTGATAAAGTTAAAGCTTGAAAATGTTTCCAGCATTCACAATACTGGCGGATCAATCTTAAGCACAGCTAGATTTAACCCATTAAGCAAAGAAATATACATAGAGAATTTAATCAAAGCTTTCAAAGAGAATCAGATCGATAAACTGATTATTATTGGCGGCGAAGGCTCGGCTTGGCTTGCTCATCAACTGGCAGTAAATTTTGATTGGCTAAGTGTCGCCCATATTCCGAAAACAATCGACAACGATTTAATTCTGCCCAACGAATATCCGAGCTTTGGTTTTGAAACCGCCCGTTATGTCGGCACGAAAATTATCGAAACCCTAATGATTGACGCCAAAACTACCAATCGTTGGTTCATAGTAGCCAGTATGGGGCGCAAAGCCGGATTTTTGGCGCTTGGTTTAGGTGTCGCCTCAGGCGCCACTCTGACTATTATTCCAGAAGAATTTGGCGACAGACAGATAAGCGTTGACGAGATCGCTAAGATTATCTTCGGAAGCATTCAAAAGAGAGCGGCGCAAGGAAAACTATACGGAGTCGCGATCGTTGCCGAAGGCATTTTAGATCTAATTGATCCAAATTCCAGCCCGGCTCTACAAAATATTTCACATGATGAGCTTGGACGGATCACGTATTGGCAGATCGAGCTTGGAGACGTTATTCTGCCACCACTTAAAAAACTATGTAAAGATAATAATCTTGAAATAAAAATTGTTCCAAAGAATATAGGTTATGAACTGCGTTGCCACCAACCAGTCTCTTTCGACATCGAGTACACCCGCTTTTTGGGATATGGCGCAGTTGATTTCCTCCTAAAAGGCATTTCGGCTTTTACCGTAGCCCGCGAGTTTGATAGGCTTAGTTATCAGCTCATCGCCGATCAAATCAGGGCGGATGGGACAATTCAATCTAGAAAGGTCAATTTAAACTCAGATCTTTACAAAGTTGCAAGAAATTTTATGATTCGATAGATCACTTATCCAAACTAGCTTATGTAAATATTAAGTAAAAGACTAACATTAAACCTAAGTGAATAATTATTAATTTATGTCATCTCTGGCGCGCGGCGCTTTTATTACCTCAATCTTAACCCTTGTCAGCAGAATACTAGGGTTCGCGCGGGACTTGGTGGTGGCATCTTTGCTCGGAGCGACTTTTTTCGCCGATTGCTACTATGTTGCTTTGCGTGTCCCCAATTTGCTTCGTAGTTTTATAGCAGAAGGAGCGCTAACTTCAGCCTTCGTTCCGCTATTTGCCGATAGGCTTAAAATTAGTAAAGAAAGAGCGCAACAAACTTTTGCAAATTGTCTCAGTTTCTTACTTGTTCTAACACTCTGCCTAACCGCGTTGGGGATAATTTTCGCGCCTTTAATCATTGAAATAATCGCTCCCGGATTTAGCCAAAATCAAAAGATAAAAAATCTCGCCGTTTTACTGCTAAGAGTAATGATGCCTTTTGTAATATTTATAGGTCTAACCGCTTTGATCGCCGGCGCCCTAAATACTCTCAAAATTTTTGGACGCGCCGCCGCCGCTCAAGTTTACATGAATCTAGTTTTAATTTTTGGTGGACTTGTCGCCATGTTTTTTTCTAAAGAAACAGGTGTTATCCTTTTGGCATTTTCGGTTCTTATTGGCGGCATCGCGCAAGTATCGTCTCTTGTGCCAACTCTTCGAGGCGAAAACTTTAAATTAGTTTTTAATCTCAAGTTCTGGAATGAAGATACCAAAGAGCTTTTAAAACTGTTTACTCCTGCTCTGCTAGGAGCGACTATCTATCAGCTTAATCAGTTTATCCTGACCCTGCTAGCGTCATTGCTAGAAACCGGAACGGTTTCTTGGATATATTACGCCGACCGCGTAACCCAATTGCCGATAGGAATTTTTTCGATCGCCTTAGCAACTGCTCTCCTGCCAACTTTATCGGCCGATCGCGCCAATAATAACCGCGATGATTTTGAGCGGAATTTATTCAATTCTCTTCGCTACACAAGTTTCGTTATTATTCCGCTCTCAGCAGTTTTAATGTTTTTTGCCCTGCCAATTACCCAAGCGCTGTTTGAGAGAGGTTCGTTTTCAACTCTTGATAGCCAGCGCACTGCAGAGATGATCATCATTATCTCTTTTGGATTATGGGCCGCTAGTATCCACTCTATCAATGCACGTGCGCTAATGGCGGAAAAGAAAAATATGAAACTTACTCAAATTGGAGCGTTATCACTCCTTGTTTCCGCCCTCTTTGCGTTGCTAACAATTGGACCGATTTTTAACAACCAACAATTGCTGATTGTGCAGTTTATAAACTTTACAAGTTCATTCCTTAATTTAGAATTAGGTTATTTTGGTTTAGGTATCTCAATGGTCGTAGGCGCCTTCGCTTCGGCCACCGCTTCATCCTTTTATTTATACAGAAAACATCCTTCGCGACTTTGGCGCTCTTTTTTGAGCTCAACTTTACAAGCCTTAGTCTCGGCAATTTTAGCGGTTGCTTTAAGTTTTTTTATGGTTAGCGAAATTGAAAATATCTATGCTAAAGTAACAATTGGATGCGCCTTGGCGATACCTGCCTATTTGGCAATAGCCAAATATCTTTTTGCAAGCAAAGAGGTATCTGACATATCAGAAATCATCAAAAAAAGATTCTCGCAATCATAAACAGAAAATGAACAGACGAGATGAATATCCAAAACAAAAAGAGAACGTTGATCAATTGAACCTACAACCATTAAGCAGTCAATTTAAAGATAGTTCTCTACGCCCAATATTATTAGGGATCTTATCGGGAACTTTGGCGGCAATTGCTGTTATCGCAACTCTTAAAATTCTTAAAGTTCTATAAATTTAAAAAGATCGCTGATTATTTTTAGCAATAAGTTCTGCAACCGCTCTGTAGCCAAACAGTAGAGGCTCGTCATGCTCCTTGGCATCCTCTATCACAGCCATTTTTAAAGCTTGTGGATCAATAACTCCTATCCTTTGCTCTGGTAAAAACAGCTCGCCGCATGTTAAACAACGCGTCACCACAACAATACCTTCTAAAGTTACTTTAGTTAGCTCGGCTGCGAAAAGATCGTCTTCTTCCGAAGCTTGATGACAGCAAGGGCAAATAATCCGATCAATAAATGTTTCGGCAAGCCCTTTCAATCTAAATTTAATCGCCATAAAAAGAGTTTATTTATACTTAAACCCAGAGATCGGAATTCAAGATAAATATCTTAACCTACTTTTCGTTTAAAAAATGATTTAAACACTACCTTCAACCGAAGCAATAAAAGAGGTAATTTTTTTAAAAAAAACATGAAAAGCTAAAACAAGCCATAAAAGGCATCTAATAAAATAAACTACCTGCTTGCAAGCCCGGCTTATATGTCGGATATTCTCATTAAAGATGATAAAATACCCAACCCTAGACGAACTATTAGCCGAGTCAAAAGACGGGACTTTTCAAATAGAGCTTCATAGAAGCTTTGTCTCTCTCTTGTCTTTAATGCTCAAAGCGCTCCTCTCTGGAATCTTTGCATGCTTAATTAACTATTGGGCTTTCGCTTCTGATTCCAGTTTTGGTCACTCATTACCGATCTCGTTGCGTTGGTTAGCGTTAATCCCAACTTACTTTATACTAGAGATGTTGCGCCAACGATTTAATGAGCTTTACATCTTTAATCAAGAACGAGTAGTTCAAAAAAGTGGTATACTCTCTATTAACTACAGATCACCAACCGCTAAATATAGCGACATCCGCTCTCTAATTTGCCACCAATCTCTGCTAGGCCGCGCTTTAAATTACGGAGATATTCAAATCGGCACCGCCGCGCAAGATGATAATGAAATCATTATCAAGGGAGTATATAATCCAAAAGGACTGCTCGCCTTTATTAGCGAACTAAGAGCTCGTTGCCTTGAACTAGAGGGAATATCTGTTGCCGATCATCGGGCGACAACAATGCGCACAGGTGAATAATAAACAACTTATCAGGTAAAATAAAAGCAAATTCAATAACTTGTTATTTTTTAATACGAGCAATCATTATTCGCTCAAGGGACGTACAAGATTTACCGACATAGAATTTGGTAGCTAAAAATATACGAACAAACAGCTATCATTGTTTATAATATTAAATTTTATTTGGTCATTTTAAAAAGCTTCGATTAAGGTAAAAAACTATGGAAAACCTAAATCAAAAACCAGTCAATCTTTTAGTAGCCGATGATCATGTCGTCTTGCGAGAAGCTCTCTGCGAAATGTTAGAGTCTATCGGCAAATATAAAGTTATAAGCCAAGTAGGAGATGGTGAGGAGGTTTTAAAAGCGGTGGATCAAGCCCGTCCAGATATTTTAATCCTTGACGTGGCTATGCCAAAATTAGATGGCATATCAACTATTGAAAAACTTAAAGAGAAAAGCAACGGCGCACTACCGCCAATTTTAATTCTTTCAGCAGATGATGGAGAGCGCAATATTCGTTCCGCTTTGCGAGCAGGAGCTAGGGGATTTGTTCCCAAAAACGCTAGCCTTGAAGAGCTTAAATTCGCTCTCGACTCGATTCTCTCTGGCAAAACATACCTCAGCCCAACAATTACCTCGGTATTAATGTCTTCACCGGCGGGGGTGGATAATCTTGAAAATCCTCTTGCCGTTTTAAGTAAGAGGGAGCTCGAGATATTTAAATTACTAGCCGAAGGCAAGGCAAATCGAATCATAGCTAAAACTTTATTTATTAGCCCACGCACGGTGGACACTCATCGAAGCAATATATTGAAGAAACTCAATATCAATAGCAATGCTGAGCTGGTAAAACTTGCTATCGCTCACGGAATTATTGAGTTCTAACAGAGATAGAAAAAATTATTTCAAGTCTCGCCCCACCAAATTTAACATTTGCCCTTGAAAGTGCCGCAATATGTATATCAAGGTAAACAATTTAGGTTATTTAAAAAGCGATTATATTTCCGCTAAGCCGAGTTGGCTGACCCACGCTTTGAAAAATATTTCACAAAACGATCAGAAGATTCGTTTTTTTGTAGGCAAATTGCGCGATACGGCGTCAAAAATTAAGCTTTTAAGGCGCGCCAGCAAGCTTCAGCAATCTCATCTGCCACTTCAGTGGGCGACAGTGGGTTTAATCCCTCAAGCCAATCTCTAACGTAAGCTAATGGAATGCCAAACAAGATACTCCAGATTAAGTGTGCGCTCAAAGCGCGCAACTGACGTTGTTTAATCCCACCTCTAATACTAGTGGTTAATTTTCTGCCGAGAGAATCAAAACCAACCACGGTGGCTGGCTTAACGACGGCCGAGACAAATTCGTTATGGCGACATAACCACATATAACGAGAAAGTTGTTTGTTAACTTCAGAAAAATGGAGCAAGGAATGCACCAAAGTTTTGATAACTGCTTCCGGAGATTTTGCCTCTTCCAAAGCACTAGCCAATGAACGGCGAAAATCAGCTATACACTGAGCGTACAGCTCTTTTGCGACCTCTTCTTTATTCTTAAAGTGATGATAAATAGAGCCAACACTACATTTACTTTCGCGGCTCAAGTCAGGAATATTGGTATTAAAGTACCCCTGCTCAACAAAGAGTTTTAAAGCGGCCGCTAATACCCGATTTTTAGAAGTAGCGCTCAAACCTCGTGGCTCAGTAGCGGTTTCTCTTTCAACTTCTAACGTTTGATTGTTATTTTCGCCTTTCTTATTCACTTTAACTGATAAAATTAGCCGGATAATTTTATTTTTTCAAAACTCTCGGACCGCTGAATCTGATTGGCGTCTGCATTTAAACGAGCAGTTAGTTCAGATAGCATCAACAAAACTTGAGCATTAAATTCTCGTTGCTTACTAAAGCTTCTACCAAGCAAAGCTTTGGCAATTGGGAAGAGTGCTCGTTTAACAAATACAATCAATGGTCCAAAAAATTTACGATGAGAGCTAAGCTGAGGCTCTATTATTTGCACATCCCAGCCAACGCACAAAGCACGAAAACGCTCCAATAGTTTAGGATCTTCACTTTTAAAAGCATTCAAATTAAGGTTTAGCTTCAGATGGCTAATATATTCGAGATCTTTTTCGGTGTATGCTTTAGCTTCGATTTTAGCTTTAACCCGAGACGTCAGCTGACTAGCAACTTGCTGAGAGCTTAAACCGCAAATTTTTAACCAACTACTTTTATTTTCTTTATCCATTTCTAGTAAAATTAATAATATTTTATATTAAGTTAAAAATCACCTATTAAATTTAGGACACAATAAAAAGCTAACAAAATTATAACCAACTAAAGATAAGAATTATCAAGTATCTTAACAATTAAATCTCAAACAACAAACAAAAATCACTCTAAGCCTTATAAAAAGCCTCTTTTAGGGAATAATTTTTTTTTGCAGGATCTTCATTTTTTTCTTGCGGACGACTTGTTTTTAGTTTAAAATACCCCATCCGTTTTTTAAAAGCGGCAAAAGTCAAAACTTTGTAAAAAATAAGCTTCATAAAAATCGTGCCAAGTAAGCTTATTTTAAACTGACTTTTTATTATCATTACTGCTATTGAAAGTATAAAAATGGCTTTAAGGATATCCTTTTAGCCATTACGGCTAATATCGCAAGAGCTGGTATACCTTATTAAGGTCCATTTTTATGCAATCAATAAGTTTAAAGCGTTATGTGGTTTTAGCGATTGGTTCCCTGCGCTAATTCGGTGATGCCGAAAATCATTTTTGTTTTATCGCAAGTAAGTTTCTGTAGTATTTTTTTATATTTTTAATTGAAAATTTATGAAAGGCTGGTCAAACTCTGAAACCCCAACCGATGGAATTTATCTTCCAGAAAAAAAACTATTAGCCGCCGTTTTGCAACGAGCCGTAGCAGATTTTATAACTGGCGAAGGGGATCTGCGTGAAAACGCTCGCGCTTGGCTGTTTGACGATCAAGCAACTGGCGCTCCGTTAACCTTTAAATTTGTCTGTGAAGCATTAGATCTAGATGCTAAATCGTTGCGAGAAACAGTAGCCGATCAAAACTTTGCCGCTCGTGAAGAGTTCCTAAAAGAAGCTGTACACTAAAAAAAACGCCGATAAAAGCTTTATCAAAAGAGTTTTTTGTGGTTAGCTTGCGGGTGCGCGGGATCGTTGCAACAAAAGAGCGTTGTTAATCTTTTACCATGAGGAAATAATATCTTTAGCGATATCAAAGCAAACCTATTAGCTCTAGCGCTAATTGGTTTGCTTTGATAGGATCTTATTGTATTGCCTCTTTATGAATTTAAAAAACTCTCTCTAACTTAGGCTATGTCATTAAAGCTGACAGAGGGGAATAATTGACGGGCAATAAATAAATATTTATTTTGATTAAAGTTGTTTTAAAATGCGTGGTAATAACGCTGAAGCTTGGGACTTATTAGTTCAATCTTTAGACGACAAGCTGCAATTTGCTTTGCTTGAGCGAATAAAGCGGGTAGCGGCTTACCATCTTGAAGACACGACTTTAATAATTCAACCGGGGAATGCCGATGACTTTGAATACTTAAACACAACTACTATTTTACAACAGTTATCAATCTTCGCTGAAGCCGCGATCGGGGTAAAAGAAGTTAAATTAGCAAAAAATATCTAACGGCCAAGCCGAGCAGAATCCTCACTAGCATCGGCCGTAACAGCCGTTGTTTTCTTCCGCTCTAGGGCTGTTTTTAGATTCTCAAAATCTGGTTTGGCCAGAGAGAGCTTACCTACCCTACTGCCAACCTGAGCTAATGAGGCTGCATTTGAAAAAGAGAACAAATTAAAATTATTTTTTGGCCAATTGCGGGAAAAGATGGCGGCGGATTCGGGATAAACAAGATCAAAGGTAACAAATCCATAAGAGAGAATAGCTTTCTTAAGAACGCTCATTCTTAGGGGAGTTTGATCAACTCGGCTTAAAATAGCGAAACCACCAAGATTTTCTATCTCTTTTAAAATTGAATCTATGTCTAAAGGCAATTTAAAATTTAGATTGCCTTTAACGGTAGGCGGCAAATTTAACCGAGAGCAAAGCAAATCTATTTCGCACCCGAGGTTTGCTGGATCAAAAAAAGCTGTTAGTTGTAAATCGTCGCAAGCTGCAAGGCGGCATTTCAAATCGATGCCGGGCAAAAGGGTGATGCCCTCGGCGCGCGCGAGCGTAATCAAATTATCTATCTGTGGATTATGGTAGAAATCGGTTACACCAATGATATCTAGACCCTTAACACGAGCAAGTTTAATTAGCGCTGGTTGGCTTTCGACCGCGTCCAATCCCATAAAGCTCTGGCTGATTGGGTTTAAAATTCTTAAATCAATAATGTATTGTTGTTTGTGAAGTTTAATTTTTTCGACTAGCTGGCCACGAATGGTTTTGCGAGTTGGGGTGATCTTTTCAACCTCTTTTTTAAGTGAACGTTTCATAGAACCATATTAAAAATAAAATCTATCTGATTATTTGTTTTGATCTATAGCTTTAATTGTGATGTCAAAGTGAGCAGTTTGGATTCATGTTAGAATAAGCCAATTAAGCTTTTTATTTACAAATACCCATTAAAGTTAATATAATAGGCAACTGTTTTAAGCCGTAGTTTTATCTGTTCTCGATTTTTGCCGATCTAAAAAGTTAAGTGGTTGAGTTTGTGGCAAAGAGGGCAAATCAAGCGTGGCAAATTATTGAAACGTTTTTTTGTGGTGGCTGTAGCTCAGTTGGTAGAGCACTGGATTGTGGCTCCAGATGTCGTGGGTTCAAATCCCATCAGTCACCCCACTTCGCAAATCGAGAGTTTTGTTTACTTAACGGGGTAAAGGTGGCTCCGATGAAGTCCAACTTTAGCTAGACAAAGTCTAGCAATTTTCGAGGCAACTTTTACGCATAATCTCCGATTAATAGATCAGGGATTATGCATATAGCCTATATTATTAAACAACAAGAAAAGTCGCAATCTTATGTATGCGACTTATGCGGCAACATGAAAAATCAGCTTACAGAACACAATGCTGGCAAATGTAAAACCACCTCCGAATATCACCCTTGGGAAGTCGATGTTGTTGCTTACTTTCGCTACGAGAAGAAAAGCTAGCACCTTTGACCAATATCTCAAATATCTCAAAACAGGATCTGGGAGAGCGGAGAGCTTTCTCAAAATGGCATTTATAGAGAATTTTCCTGATTACGATCATATTCTGCATGCTATTATCATTCGCGATCTTGTTGGACGTTTTTTGCCTAAGTGACCGATTTCCTCGATTTAGAATGTCCAATTTTTCGTTTTTTTTTGAGCACACCTCTTAGTTTCGATCCCATCAAGATTATGTCTTCACAGTTTCAAATTATTCTTTTTAATTTCTTGTCAACTGGCGTCTAGCACACCAACTTGTCCCATCAAAAATCATCTCAAAATAATCATTATTTGCTTTGTTCCGTCAGCGCGCTAAGGAATCACAATCGCACAAAAACCTTTCAACCTATGGATGAGCCGCTAAAAGCTATTCCTAAAAAAATCACCTTTAGTGTTTTTTTTAAAAGTTCTTGCCGAAAAGAGGCTTTTGAAAAGCGCTATAAACGGGAGAGTAGCGAACAAAAACAACAAAATAAGCAACTATTCTCGATGAAACAGATGTTAGCAAAGACTTTTGAGAGTTACTTTACACCAACACCAGAAACACAAATTTTTCTTTAAAAAGTTAAAAAGAAAGCGCAAACTTCCTTGCTGTATCAAGAAAACAACCCATCACCTCAGCTAAAGAAATGGTAGAAAAACCTTGACATTAACGAAATAAACTGAAAATTTGATATCAAACGCGCGCTTAGAAAACCTCTACCTGAGACGAACGCGCCTGCTAATTTCGGCCGCCAAACCCCTGGTATCAACTGCCCTAAGCCGATATCTAACTTGCGACCGCTTTGTTTTAAACTTAACTTTTCCAACGAAATTTCTGCCGTTAAAGCGAAGATTCAATGACCTGCTCAGCAATAAAACAAACACCCTTACAACTCCATCCGAATCGCCAACCCGCGCCGAGAAAGCCAATTGATATTGCTTTCTCTGGTAAGATTTTCGCACCCTAACATTCGAAATTAAAGGCGGCGTGTTAAAACCAGACCCAGGCGGCGGCTGAATCTCAGCGTCAGAGCTCGAAAAAGCACCAACCAACAAGTTGCTGTAACTCGCGCCCGAAAAATCTCGGCTAATTACGTTACTACTTAATCCCTCCGGAATAGGATTGTGCTCGCCATCTAGCGGAGCTAGATCTGGAATCCCTAAGCTAACCCTAGAAAAAATATTACCGCCAGCACGAGGCCTAAAATCCGCATTATTTGGATCTCTAAATTCAGGCTCGGCTTGATTGATATAATTATCAGTTAAAAGCTGAGACACATTACAGGTTGGATTGTCGCCGCGACAACCATCACCCTCCTCACCAACTCCCAAAGGATGAGAATGCGATCCGTTCCAAATCCAATTACCCCCGATCCGCAGATCGAGATCGCTCCTTTGAAAAGGAGCAAGCCCAGGCACCGTCGCTAAACGGGGTCCATATACAGCAAAATGCTGATACCGAGTTTCATGCCCCAAAGGGTTATAAAAGATATTGTTATAAACAAAAACATGGCGATTGCCGACAGGCTCTTCACTGCCAGTCACCACCGGCCCCCATCCGCCCTGAGAGCGCAAATAAGAACAATGTGCCACGTTACCATCGCAACTACGGCCCCCGAAAACAACCTCAAGCAGATGGCTCCGCTGACCAACCCTATAAGCAGTATTGTGGGCTACCAAGATATTATAGCCACCATTAATGCCAAGTGCCGCCCCCCAAACGTTAAAAAGAACGTTATTAACTATCTTAACATAGTTAGTCTCGTACCTAATCCATGGAATCTCCATAAACTCAAAACCAGTTCCCTGTCCGGCGGTAATTCCACCTTCGCCGCAATCGTAAACATAATTTCCCTCAATAGTAATGTACGAAGAGCCACCTTTGACGTAAGCGCACCACCCATGAGCTTTATGAATTTTATTCCCCCTAATAGAGCCATACTGCACAGCTACAAAATCAATTCCATTATCGCCAGCCCCTTGAATATCATTACTTTCAATATAAATATGGCTGGATTGATTAAATTTAACCGTCTCATGAGCGATGCTACCAACGCTCAAACCGTTTGGGGCGCCGTTAAAAGAATTCGAGCGAAGCAAAATATGGTGACAACGCTCGCAATGAAAACTATCGCCATAACCACCACTAACCCGATTTTGAATCTCCACATTTAGCAGATAAAAATAACGCACATCAGCCATGTTTATATCGCGCTCAAACAGAGTACCATCAGCTCCTCTTAAAATAATCGGCGCATTGGCAGAGCCATGCTTACCCTCCCAATAATTCGGAAACTCACTATTATAAACACCAGCCGCTAAGTTGATCTTGACTCCTTGAGTCAAATTCGCTGGCAAACTATTCCAAATACTGCTGATGGTGCGCTTGGGAGAGTTTGGACTTAAGCCGGAATTGCTGTCATTACCACTCGAAGGATTAACGTAATACTCAATTAAATTAGGAGAGCCAATTTGATAGAAATTGGAATTTAACTCTTGCGCCAAAAGATCAGAGGCGCAAATAAACAAAAATATCAAAATTTTACGCATCAATAAGTATTATCGAGCACCCTTAGGCACCACTTAATAAGCTGTACGGTTTATTAAATTTTCTTTGAAAATCAGCTCAATTTTAATTAATTTTATCAAAGCCATCTCCCACCGCTCGTTCATCTTGAAGGTAAAGAACCCGCGTTGGGAAAGCAAACTCGACCCCTTCCTCCTTAAATTTTTTAATAATAGCGATATTGATCTCCTGCTGGCGATCAAGATAAAGCTTCATATCGGAGCTTTGCACAAAATAAGTAACTTCGATCTTAAGGCCGGAATCCAAAAAATCGCGAAAATGAGCGCGATCAAAACGCACAAGATCGCGTCCCTTGATAATCTCCTCAATCCAAACAGGAATCTGCTCTAATTTTTTAAGTGGCGTGCCGTAAACAACGGACAAAGAAAAAGTTACCCGCCTTTCAAACATTCTTTTAAAATTTTTGATGCGGCTTTTTAAAAGATCGGTATTTGCCAAAACTATCTGCTCGCCGGAAAGGCTTCTAAGACGGGTGGTTTTAATTCCTACCCTCTCAACGTTCCCCATAATGTCATCAATAATAATAAAATCACCAACTTCAAAAGGTTTATCCATCACTATTGAGAGAGAGGAAAAAAGATCGCTTAAAATATTTTGTACTGCCAAGGCAACAGCCACCCCGCCAACACCAAGCCCCGCCACCAAAGCGGTAACATTAATTCCTAAATTATCCAAAATAACCAGAACCGCCAGCGACCAAAGGGCTCCATGCGCCAAAAAGTTAATAATACTGACGGCGGTCGCGCGGCCATTGTCACTGTAATTGGCAAAGTATTTATTGATCGAAAATTTTAAAAAACGAGAAAACCAGAGAGCAATCTGCAAAACAACTATTACAGAGAGCAAATTATCAATCAGCTCAATCGAAACGAACGGCAACTCGGCGATTCGCAAAGCGGTGGCTAGCGCAAAAAGTGTGATCAATAAAGAACTAGTGCTCTCAAAAGCGGCGGCTACGGCGCGATTAACGCCAAACAGATCCTTATCAATAGAAAAAAACCTGACTAAAAAACGCTTTCCCTGAACTAATAAAACAGCAACAATAAGCCCGGCCAAAACCGCAAGGCTAGGCTTAATAACGCCAACTTTTTCAAAACTATCAATAATTTTTTCAAACATTACAGCGTCTTTTGATTTTTTCTTATTAAAGAGTTAAGCTTTATAATAAAACTATTTTCGCAAAGTGGCAATTTATGACCGCTCAAAATAACAGTTTGATTGAAATACACAATGGAGGAGAGTTTCATTGGGTTGGAGATGGCTTTCCAGTACGCTCAATTTTTGGATATAACGACTTTGCCAACCAAATATCTCCATTTTTACTCCTTGATTACGCGGCTCCGTACAATTTTAAACCCTCAGATAAAAGGCGGGGCGTTGCCGCTCATCCTCATCGCGGATTTGAAACGGTTACGATTGTTTTTCAAGGAGAGCTGGAACATCGAGACTCGCTTGGGGGCGGCGGTTTGATCGGCGCTGGCGACGTTCAGTGGATGACCGCCGGCAGTGGTTTGCTCCATCAGGAATATCACGGAGAAACCTTCAGCAAAAAAGGAGGCACATTTGAAGTTATTCAGCTTTGGGTTAACCTGCCGGCGCAACATAAAAATGCCAAGCCAAATTATCAAACTCTTCTTAAATCAACTATTCCCACTGTTTCGTTTGAAAACGGCGGAGGCGAAATGAGAATTATCGCCGGCAATTTCGATAGCGCAAGAGGGCCGGCAAAGACATTTACTCCAATAAATTTATGGGAGCTAAGTTTAGAAAAAGATCGCCAAATCTCTCTGCCGCTTGGGCGGGCGACCACCAGAGCGATCTTTTTAATCTCCGGTAGCTTATTGATTAATGGCGCCAAACTAATGGCGGAACAACTCGCGATAGTCAAAACACATGATGATCAAATTCAGCTTACAGCCAGCGAAAGCTCTAAAGCTTTGATTTTAAACGGCGAACCTATAAACGAGCCAATCGTCGGTTATGGCCCGTTTGTAATGAACACCCAAGAAGAGATCAGACAGGCTTTCGCGGACTTTAAAAGCGGCCGCTTTGGAGAGCTTTAAGCTGGAGCAAAGACTCCATCTATTTGCCGCCAGATTTGCTAAGATTGCAAAAAAAAAATTATTTTTTATTGAGGAATGTTATTACTTACTATCTCTTTTCCCCACAACGATGAGCGCAAACACTGTTCTCCTTAACAAGGGGCAACGTCCGCAAAATCGCAAGCTTGCGGCGCGGCTAATTAATCTTAAAACTTTACTCCTTGCCAAACGGCTTTTAGGCATGAGGATCACGACTAAAGCAGGGGGCAAAATGACCTCCGGCATAATAGTTGAAACTGAAGCTTACGACGCCCGCGTCGATCAAGCCTGTCACGGATATTATGGAAAAACCCGGCGAAATTTTATGATGTTTGAAAGCGCTGGCCATTGGTATGTTTACAAAATTTACGGAATTCACCACTGCGTCAATTTGGTTTCAGAACCGGCTGGTATTGCCGCCGCCGTTTTAATTAGAGCCATCGAGCCGGTGGCAGGAATAGAAACAATGCTCAAAAGGCGGGGAATAAAGATCGGTCGTAAACGTAAAGTCAATCAAGAAAACAGCGAAGAAAAAAACAAAAGGATCTCTCCGCCATTTAATTTAACCAATGGCCCGGGCAAACTTTGTCAAGCGCTTGGAATAGATAAAACTTTAAGCGGAGAACACACGCTTACTTCTGACAAGATCTGGCTTGAAAAAGGAATCAAATTTAAGCTTTCGCAGATCGCCACCTCAACCAGAATTGGAATCACAAAAGCTGTCGATCTTAAATGGCGCTTTTTTATAAAAAACAACCCTTGGGTGTCAAAGTAATAAAACGAAATCGAAATCAATCATTAGTTACACAAGAACAATATTTGCGCGCTTCATTCCACCGACATATACCAATAGACTCTTTGTCTTGGGTACTTATTACACACCCACTAACAACCCTAGCGCAATCTTCCGGCGTTTTTAAAGATCCGCAATTATTTATATAACAACCACAGACAGGATCGTTAGTAGAGTCGTAACTACCCTCCTTTCTTTGTGGTGCATGAACACATTTCCTAGTCAAAAAAATTTGATTACTGTCAACTCTAGAGAACGGTTCAGGATGACAACTACCGCCAGAGCACGCTTTTGTCAAAAGATCACAGTCTTTAGCGCAACCACAAGTTTTTTGATCTTTACGAACACAAATTTCATCCTTGCTGCAACCAACTCCTTCTTGACAACCACCTCCATCAGGATTCGGTACTAATAAATGACAAGGGGTACGACAAGAACATTTATCTTGATACAACTCTTTGTAAGAAAAACAAACTTCCCCTGTTGGATATTTTGTGATCGGATCTTTTCTGCAAGCGCCATCACATTTAGGCGCCAATTGGTCATCACAAAGAGGTTTACAAGCGCATTTTGGTTTGCCTCTATCGTTTATTAGACTACACTGCAAACTAGGATCTTCCTTACCGGTCCGATCTGTACATTTGCCAACGCAAACAGGCACTCCCGCATTATTGCAAGACGGAGCGTTCGATTGGTCTTTACAACCACATGTTTTGACTGATCCTTCGTAGTCAATAGTGCAATATTGTCCATCAGAACATATACCAAATTGACAGAAATTTTTAAGCCCTTCAGTTCCACCACAAGCCGCCTTGTTCTCGTTTACACAATTACATTCTATAATAGTAATCTTGCGCCGTGGGTTACGTGGATCAGTAAGTTCTTTTTTAGTAGGTATACAAAACTTTCCTCCAAGACACTTGCCAAAGGCACAACCTGATCCACTTGAATCTATAGAAGGAAGGTTCTTTTGGCATGGCAAAAGAACAGCGCATCGACCATCAGACAAGAACTTTTTTAAGTTAGAAACAACACCTGTAATCTGACTGGAATATTCGTTTTTTATATAACTTGTATTATTGCACAATAATAATGAAAAAAGATTGTTCTCCTCTAGAGTCGGTACCGGCAAACACACTACAGCTATATTTTTCTCTTGCATTGCTGGAGCTAGCTGGTTTTCACGCAAATAAAATTTGTCATATTCATAATTATCATTAGTATTATCAACCTGCTCTAAACATCCACCCTGTTTTAAGGCTGAAGTAAGATAATTAATTAATTCACTATCATCATCAGTAGCAATCGCGATATTCAAAAAACCAAAGACGAGCAAAAAAGCTAAAGACAAAATCGGCGCCAATAAACGATTCATCATGGATGAAAGATTAAAATTAAGAGAAAGCAATTTGATAGACACTGCTTGCAGTCTTATTTCTAAAAAATAAATATCGACTAAAAAGCCAAATAAAGCCTGCTTGCAATAAATTATACAATCAATTTCAATCCTAATAAACAATAAAAAAGTTAGGTAAAAATAATATTTTAAAACCTCTCAATTAAGCGAAACCAAATCGCCGGGGAGCATCCTGACTAGCCCCGCAAATTCAAGCTCCAATAGCTCGGCTCGCACTTGATTGTCATCCCTGTTCAAAGCCTTCGCCAAATCGCCCACAGAGGGCTCGCGCATCCGCCTTAACTTTGCCAGCAAATCTAAATTATCAGCGCCGCTTAAAGTTTGAGAAATATCCTGCCCGCCCCCCTCAAAACTTGCCGCCGCCAGCGCTAGATTCGGGAAAAACTCCAAAATATCTTTAAATTCAGCGATCAAATGGGCGCCGACTTGAATTAAACGGTTTGATCCCTGATAGCGAAGATCGTTAATATCGCCCGGTACCACCAACAATTCGCGATTCTCTTCAAGCGCCGCGTTGGCTGTCGAAATCGCCCCGCTCCTAATCGGCGCTTGAACCACAAGCGTTGCTCTTGAAGAGAGCGCAATCAAACGGTTGCGAGCCAAAAAATTCCAAGCTAAAGGCGGCTCAGACATTTCAAAAGGAGTCAACACAACGCCGCCCTCAGCCACAATCCGATCGGCAAGCGCAAGATTATCGCGCGGATAAAATTGATCAAAACCGCTCCCAATAATCGCCGCTGTTTTGCCTCCAGCCGCCAACGCTCCTAAGTGAGCGGCGGCATCAACACCCAAAGCTAACCCGCTAACGATAACTCCACCAAGCGAACTAAATTGCTCTGACCAGCCCCTAGCAATCCGCAAACCCGCGTCGTCAGCGCGGCGAGATCCAACTATCGCCAAATTCAGATCAAACTCCGACAAAACGCCAATATCCCCGCGATAATACAAAAGCGGCGGCGCCAAATAACCGTCGCCAGCTCGCGCCGACAAAAATGATTGCGGATAATTAGTATCGAAAAATGAAATAACAAAGATCCCGCGCGCCGCCAAAGAATCTATCTGGTAGCAAGCTGAGTCATATAGAGCGGCTTGCTCCTTTTGAACACGGCTCGCAAGCTCTGCAAGTCTATTATTGTCATTTCGCAAAGGAAGCAATCTCCTAACAAGCTCATCGCGCTGAAGCCGTTTTTTTGACGCTTGGGTTGCTTTATCTTTCTCTAAGGAGTTTTTGCCGAGCAAAACCAAAGTGACAGCCGTCAAGTTAAAGGACAAAATTTGCTCGCTACTTTCTTTGCTCACTGCAAATCGCAAAAATAAAAATATATCTTCCAGATTACAAAAATATCTTGCACCCTTCAAAAAGTTAGCTTAAAGAACCCGTTATCCCTGCCTCCTAAAGCAAGAAATATCTTTCTTTCTAAACTAGAAAAAACTGGTAATGTGCCCCCATCCTTTAACCATAGCAGATCTACTTAGCCCTATTTAGGAGCTTTTGCTAACTTCAGCTAACATTTGATAAAATATCCCTTTAATATCTATCATCGAGCCTTTTTGACGGATGTTGCCAATTTCGTGAAAATCGGATCGATCCCCTCCCCTCTCCTTCCCCAAAAAACAAAGTATTATCAGCTAGTTACCATGTTTTATGATTATTTTTCTTGCCACCGAGTAGTTTTTAATCTGAAGCAGTAACCACCCAAAGAAGGAATAAACTTATACTGAGTTATTTAGTTATAAATTTATGTTTAAAAATCTCTTAATTACTCTTATAGTTTCAATCACGATCAACAGCTTAGCTCTCGCTCAAAGCAATTGCTCCCGCACGGTCGCAGGATCAGATTTTATTGAAGTAATAACCCCTGAAGGTTTAAAATTTAAATTTCACTATGACGAAGGGATAGCCAAAATTAAATTCGACTCCGAACTCCCAACCGACGATACTTGGAAACCTTATGTTCTTGCTCAACAAGAAACAATGACGGTGCGCATCGCCAAAAAAGACTCATCCAACAACTCAAACGCCATCGCCAATCTTTTTCTTAAACGGATCTCTCAAAATCGTTTAAATTTCGTCGCCCAAGTTATTGATCAAAAAACCGGAGCAACCAAAATTATTCATAATTTATCAGGTGGTATAATTTGCAAAACCGCCGAAACCGGCGTCAACTTGACCAACTTTTCACATTTTGTGCCAGCTAATGCACGTCAAGAAAACTTTGAGGTTTGGGAAGATTCAGCAATTTTAGCCAAACTAGGTTTAGCCGCTTAATATAACAACCAAAATCGCTGAGAGAAAAACCCGCAACACGGTTATTTTATCTAAGTATCAGAACAGGTAGAAAATAAAAAATAAATAGTCGCGCCCGATAGACCATTAGCGCAGAGCCGAAACTGGCATATTCACCGGATAATTATCGGGAACAATCTGTGGTTTTCCCGAATACGATAGATAATCACCTCTACTAGCATATCCTAATATATGCTTAGGGAAGCTATCACCAAGGGAGCGAATCTGACGCTTAGCAAGATTTACGGCCGGATTATAAGCCAAACGAAGCCGGCGATCTGTTGTTTGATTATTAAGCGACAACTCTTTAGCGCTCAACAAGCTCCCTATTGTTGAATTTTTTTCTGGATTTAAAGCAAACGAACTGTTAGCAAAGCGCAAAAAAGTGTTATCTCCGCTAGCCATAATTCGATCAGATATGATTGGTTGCGATCTCTCTATCCTCTTATTTGCGATTCTAGTTGATGGAGGCATAATATTGCCAGAAGAAAAAACTAGCAAATTATCATCAGTAAATCTCTCTGCTTTCAAAAAGCTATTAGAGCCTGCCGCCGCCGCTTCGACACCACTAGAATCGGATAGCTCAGATCCAGCGCTCGCCAGTTGAAAATTATCACCTCCCGACTTAGCGCCGAAGTTGTTTCCATTTTGCAAGTAAAACACTCCAAAAACAACCATCGCTAGCATAGCCGCTCCATAACCATAACGAGGGAGAAAAACAACGGGTCGGGCAAACAAACTAGAGAACCAAGAAAAACAACGACGCCATAAAAGTTGTTCCGATTGACTCCAAGCCCGCTCTCCATGAAAAAAAGCCGCGCGCGATTCTTCTCGAATGCGAGCTTCGATCGCTTGCCAGCCACGCTCTTTCAAATCTCCCTCAAGACGACAATATAAAGGATTAAGTTTGTTATCTGTGATGTCTTTGGAAAGTAATTGGTTATTTTTTGATTTCTCAAGGAGAGTGGTAGAAATTAAACCCTGACGAATTGAAAGTATCTCCGATAGATAGCTAATGGCGACATCATCTTTAAGTATAAGCTTATTGACCAAAAAACAGCCAAGCCGATTTAGCTCTCCATCAGCCATTTTTTCGATCAATTTTTGTTTGTAAGTTTTAAGCTTGGGCATAACCAAAAACTCTCTTCTAATTATATTTGACGAAAGCCAAATAATTTTTATTCAAAAAAAAATAGTTTTTACCTATTAAAAAAATTAGCTCTTTCAATAGGTTATCAAAAAATATTTAATACAGCAAGAAATAGTACCCCCTACTTGCTTCCTCCAGAAGCAATCTTTAACTTCGAGCCACCAACGGCGGCGCTTCCTAAACTTGTCGCCAATTCTTCAAAGTTACCAAGATACTCTCGCAAAGCTTTACGCCCGTAATGCAATCTGCTCATAACCGTCCCCTTATTAACACCGATCTTATCGGCAATCTCACCATAATCTAAGCCAGCAACTTCCCTAAGTAAAATTACCTCTCGTTGCTCGGCGGAGATCTGCCGCAGACCCTGTTCTAGCAAAGAGCGCTGTTCCCCATTGATATATTCAGCAAAAGGATCAAGTGGCTGACTTCCACCCCCAGCCAGAATCCCGCCATCAGATATCTCTTCTTGAGTAATTTTACCACCAAAAGATTGTTCGCCGCCGCCGCCAGTAGAGGCAGAAGCCGCCGACTTGGCATTCTTAGCGATTTTTCGCCTAACATCAAGGGCCATGTTAAAAACTATCCGATAAAGCCAAGTATAAAACGAGGAAGAAGCGCGGTAGTTTTTTAAAGAAAAATAAGCCTTAACGAAAGCTTCTTGCACAACATCTTCGGCGTCTTCAAAACTTCGCACTACCGAAAAAGCCACCGCACGCGCTCTCTCGTAGTAGCGATCATAAATCTCGCGAAAGGCGGTTGCATCGCCAGCTAGCGTTAACGCCACTAATTCATCATCAGTTTTCTCTCGCAAAAGAACCATCTCTATTTTAATTTTAAAGCTCTCCAGAGCAAAATACTAACACCCTATTGCCAGCTATCTCCAACCTCCATTTTAATCTCTAACGGCACCTTAAAATCAACCACTTTGGTCATTAAATCTGGTAAATTAGCCGTTATTTTAACGACCTCCTCAGCTGGCGCCTCGATCACTAATTCATCATGAATTTGCAAGAGTAACCGAGCATTTTTAACCGACCTATCTAGCCAAGATTGTACTGCAAGCATAGCTAATTTTACAATATCAGCCGCCGTTCCTTGAATCGGAGCATTAGTCGCCACTCGATCGACAAAACTTTCATCGCGCTCCGATCGATCAATCTCAGATATAATTCGGAGCCTGCCAAAAAAAGTTTTTACCTTGTCGTTGCCGCGCGCTTCTTTTTTGAGTTTTTCAAAATACTCCTTAACTCCAGCGAACCTCTGAAAATAACGCTCAATAAATTCGCTGGCTGTTTGGCGAGGAACCTTCAGATCTCGCGCCAAACGAAACGCTCCCATTCCATAAATAATACCGAAATTAATGACCTTTCCAAGCCGACGTTGATCGGGCGTTACCTTTTGATCAGCTGATAATCCTAAAATGTTGCGAGCTGTTTCGGCATGAATATCTAATTTTTCAGTAAAAGCGCGTTGCATCTGGAGGTCGCCGCTTAGCTCAGCCAAAACTCGCAGTTCAATCTGAGAATAATCAGCAAAGATCAATTTGCGACCGGCCGGCGCCACAAAACCGCCCCGAATTCGCCTGCCAAGCTCAGTTTGAATGGGAATGTTTTGTAAATTTGGATTTGAACTCGACAACCTGCCGGTGCCAGTGGTTGTTTGATTGAAAGATGTATGAAGCCTGCCAGTGCGCAGAGACACCAAAGCCGGCAAGGTGTCAAGATAAGTGCTTTTTAGTTTGAACAGTTCGCGGTATTCTAACAATAAAGAAGGCAACGGATGAAAATCAATTATTTTTTCCAAGACCGAAGAATCAGTAGAAACCCCAGTTTTTTTTCGTTTAAGCCCCTTGCTTGGAATGGCAAGTTTGCCGAAAAGAATCTCAGCAAGTTGCTTTGGCGAATTTAAATTAAATTTTCCTCCTGCCAACTCGTAAATTCTCTCTTCAAGCTCAGCTAATTTAACGCCAACCTCTTCTGACATTTTCTGAAGATAAGAGATGTCGATCGTGATACCAGCTAGTTCCATTCGTGCCAACAATTTAACAAGTGGAAATTCGATCTGGCGCGCAAGCTGAGTCAGCCCGTTTTCTTCAAGTAGCGGGGTTAATTTTTGATAGAGCAACCAAGCGTACAAAGAATCTTGACCAGCATAGGTAGCCGCCATTGGCAAATCTACCGAGGAAAAATCACTTCCTTTCGGCACGATATCAAAGTATTCGATTGTTTGGCGATCGAGATAACGGCTTGCTAGATCGGTTAAATTATAACCACGAGTGTCAGGATGCAAAAGATAAGCCGCTACCATCGTGTCAAAAAAAGCCCCCTCAACCTCGATTCCATGTTCAAATAAAAGCGAGAGATCATATTTTAAATTTTGACCGATTTTTAAAATACGATTGTCAGACAAAATTTGCCGAAGAGCGTCTAGCAGATCTTGGAGCTTAATCAGATCTTTATCAGGTGGCGGCGCGGCGCAAGCCAGCGGCAGATAATAAGTATTAGCATCCCCCCAGCTAAACGACATTCCTATAAGGCGTCCCTCTTTGGGATCGAGCGAGTTAGCTTCAAGATCAAAAGCAAAAGCGGGTTGTTTACTAAGACTGGAGGCAAACTCTTGCAGATCATCGGCGAAGAGAACCTTAACATCACTGACAAAGCCATTATCAATGCCGCCCGTTTTCATAACAAGCTGACGAGCTGTTGGAAGTAAAGAATCAAATTCAAGTTCTAAAAAAAGATCTGATAATCGCTTGAGATCTGGTTTTTGACCGCTTAAAACATCGCTAAAAGTTTCGCCAGAGCTGCCAAGTTTGCCATTTAAATCTGCTAGTTTCAGATCGCTTTTAACGGTGACTAATTGCTTGCTAAGACGGAGTTGGTCAAGCGAATCGCGGATATTGCGCGCCAGACTTTCACGGCCACGAATTGCGCGATCGGCAGCTATTTGATCTGCCGACATTAAGATATTTTCCAAAGATTGGTATTTTTCCAGAAGCAAAGTAGCAGTTTTAGGTCCAGCACCCTTAAGTCCGGGAACATTATCGGAGCTATCACCAAGTAGAGCTAATAGATCTACCATTTTTTCGGGGGGCACTCCAAATTTTTTAATTACCGCCCCACGATCAAAGATCTGCTCACGCATTGGATCATAAACAGTGATCTGCGGCGAAACTAACTGGAGCAGATCTTTGTCGCCGGAAACAATAACAACTCTTCGATCCTCGGCTGCCAGTGCCATGGCAAAACTTGCGATCAGATCGTCCGCTTCCAATCCCTCTTTCTCAAAGACCGGCAATCCTAAAGCTAGTGAAATCTCTCTAAAATAAGGGAATTGAGGCTCAAGCTCCGCCGGGGTCTCTTTTCGATTAGCCTTATAATTCGGATAAAGATCTGAGCGAAAACTTTTGCGCGAAGCGTCAAAAAAAATACCAACCGCCTTCGGAGATTCTTGGCGAAGAAGCTTTATGAGCATTTTAGTAAATCCAAAAATCGCGTTGGTCGGCAAACCTTTAGAGTTTGAAAGCGGCGCTACCCCATAGAAAGCCCGAAAGATATAACCTGATCCATCAATTAGATAATAACCATCAGGCTGAGTTGAGGATTTATCGGCCGTATCAACAACCGAAGAATTTTCTTTCATTCAGTTTTTGGAAAATAACCTGCTCGCAAATAAAAAACATGGAAGAGTTTACTATAGAGATCAGAAAAAGTATATCAAGCGGAACTGTTAAAAGAAGGGCAAAAAAGCTTGCCGAGCGACAAAACAATTGAGAAGCAGGGATTGCTTAGTTAAAGACTAAAGTCCTCACAGCAATTATGAATCTAAAAAATTTTAAGTTAAAGGCAGATTGATTCGAAGCCTACTATTTAAGATAGCGCGCAGACGAATTCTCTGCTGAGCAGTAAATTGTTCGCCGCCAACCTCAGGTTGCCTAGTTTGCTCTGAATATAAAAATTGATCTTCTTGACAAAGGATATGGTGCCGCAAATCACGAGCTCCCAGCAGGACAAGAGCAAAAAGAAGGTGCGCGGAGCGGCAATTGGGACATTTTTTTAAATGATCATCAGCCAGAGCCCGCAAAGTTCGAGGCAGTTCGCCATCAAAATAATCCGATAAGAGAGTTTCAAATTCATGACAGCCAAAACTTTCGCGCTCTAAGATTCTCAGATGAAGATCGCTATACCCGTTCATAAAATAAATAAAAAAATAGCCCGCTGGTAAAAAGTTTTGTTAAAGTTATTTAACATTTGTAAAGTAATTTGATGCGCTCAAAGACAAAATGGTTACAAAAATTGATTAAATATTTACATATTTTTTGCAAGATTTTCTAAAATTAAAGCTAACTAGCAGGTTTATCTACTGTTACTTAGAGATATATAGAACGCTATTTTAAAAAATGCGCTTAGAAAGATCGGGACAGTAATACCGCTAGCGACTGTTAAACCAATTATTCTAGGAGATTAGGCAAAATTTTTAAGGATAACTAACTAAGGAGAGCCAAAGAGTATTGTCTGATCGAAAGCGCCATTGTTAAAGCTTTTCCTGCTCAGCCTTACTCCACAAACCTTCTAGATCATAATGTCTTCTGGTTGGCTCATAAAAAACATGGAGTACCACCTCAGTCAAATCTAGCAAAATCCACTGACCAAGCTCTAAGCCTTCAATCCCCGACGGTTCAATGCCTTCTTTTGAGAGTTCAGCTAGTACGCGATTGGCGATTCCTTGAGCCTGCCTATCGGAGGTGGCGCTCGCAATAACTATATAATCTGAGATATCAGTCAATCCCTTCGTTTTTATAATCAGCAGATCTTGGGCTTTGGCTTCTTGACAAGCGTTGATAACGCTTTTTGTTAATTGAGACGAGTTATAAAGCTCTAATTTTTTTGCCAAACCAATTGCCATATTATTTTTTTTATCTCCATTAAAAAAATACTAACACCAAATATGAACATCGCATCCTAAAAATTCTATTTACAGAATTTGCCAGATATTCCAGAAACCTAGAGCAACCAAGCAAGTAAGCCCGATTCGAACAATAACAGATAAAAATAATAGGAAAAATATTGAAAGGCGGATTATCAGAGATAGCGGTACGAAACCGAAGCGCCGTCAAGGGAGAAATTTTGCAAGCCATTTTGAAGGATAGCGTTTTAACCACCCAAACTCTCCTTCTGGCTAGCGGTCTTTTTCAAGAGGTTATTCAATATGTAACTCCCTGAAAATACCTATAATTTATATTTAGGTTTTTAATAGTCAAAGCTCCTAAATAGTAAAAATTATTATTACCCTTATAACATATCAGATGCTCCAATATGCCACAACGGTTTAAATATATATCGGCAGTTTTAAAGAAAATGTTTCATAAAAAAGAGGGTAAAAATAGTGGAATTTATTAGTATTTTAAGATCTTCTTTTTTTTAAAAAAACAGTGACAACTAAAGAGTGAGAAATTTAGATAACTCTCTAAGTGGCAAAAACGTAGTTTAAAAGGCAACTATGACCGTTCCAAAAGGGCAAACAAAGCATTAGTGGCTTGCTGAAGAGTTTGAGGATTGACCGAAGAAATTGCTATTGCTTTCTCTCCTAGCTTTTCAAAATTTTTTATTATTCGATTTATTTTCTTTTGATCGTTTATTAGATCCATTTTTGTTAATAAAATTAATTGAGGTTTAGCTCTGAGCGCCGGAGAAAACAATTCTAATTCACTGTTAATTTGCTGAAAATTTTTAATTAAAAGATCAGAGGCAGTGGTGGCATTTGCTCCTTCTTCAATCAGCGGAGTTAGTTCAATCAGATGAGCAATCACCCGACAACGTTCGATATGCTTCAAAAATTGATATCCCAAACCTTTGCCTTGATGAGCTAGCGGGATTAATCCGGGGATATCGGCTATCACGAAACGTTTTCCATAGTCAGTTGAAACCACCCCAAGATTCGGAACCAACGTGGTAAATGGGTAATCGGCAATCTTTGGGCGCGCCGCCGAAACTGAAGCTATAAAAGTTGATTTGCCGGCATTGGGAGCTCCGACGAGAGCCACGTCCGCCAACAGCTTTAAAGAAAGAAGCAACCTAAAAGTTTCTCCTTTTTCACCCGGTTGAGCGTAGTCCGGAGTTTGGTTGGTGGCAGATTTAAAAAAAGCGTTTCCTTTGCCTCCTCGCCCGCCGCGAGCGATAGTAAAGATCATATTTTCTCTGTTAAGATCAATAATCATCTCTTTTGAATCAGCATTGATAATCTCCGTTCCAACCGGCACTTCTATAATCACGTCTTCCCCATCTCTGCCAGCGGCTTGGCGTCCACTACCAGCGCCACCACTGCCAGCTTCAAAATGTCTTTTATATTTAAAATCTAGTAAGGTGTTAATTTGAGGATTTGCCCGCAATATAACATTACCACCATCGCCGCCATCGCCGCCGTCGGGACCTCCGCGGGGAACGAATTTTTCCCTTCTAAAGCTGACAGAGCCGGCTCCACCATCGCCAGCTTTGACAACTATCTCCGCCGAATCAATAAACTGAGTCATAACTGTAAAAAAAACAGCTCGCGAGATCTCTTATGAGGCTAAGCGCCCCAAAGGCATATTGCTGAAGGGTAGTGATTATAGCCCTGTATACCTTGAATTTTTAAGCTCTTGCTTTATCTACTGTCGCTATCTAAGCTAAAGACTTTGATAGTTTTAAATTTGACCGATCTCAAGTTTAAGACAGTTAGTTTAAGACAGTACAGCGGGTTTGACAGAAATAAAGGTCTTGCGGCTCCGTTTGAACTCAACTATCCCATCAACTAAAGCATAAAGAGTGTGATCTCTACCGCAACCGACGTTGAGTCCTGGATAAAATTCAGTTCCGCGCTGTCTAACTATAATATTACCCGCAACAACCTGCTGTCCACCAAAGACTTTGACACCGAGACGTTTGCTGTGAGAATCTCTTCCGTTTTTCGTTGTGCCACCAGCTTTCTTATGTGCCATCTTTAGATCTCTCCCTAAAAAAATTTATTATCAGTTTTTAAAATGCTAAAAGTTAATCTGATCCACTTTAATAATAGCGACTGGTTGGCGGTGACCAATCTTTTTAGTGTAACCGCCACGACGGATTTTTTTATACGTAAGCAACTTTGGTCCTTTGCGCGAAGACACTAGAGAACATTCAACTGAAGCATTGGCGATATAAGGCGCGCCGACTGCTGTTTGACCTCCACTTGAAATAAAAAGCACTTTATCGCTTTTGATCTTATGACTACTTTTTTCGGTGGGGGCCGACCCAAGGGGCTCTATAGTATCTACCTCCAATAAACAACCAACTGATCCAATGAATTGCTTTCCACCAAGTTCAAAAATAGCCGATGGTAAATCGCCAAACAAAGTGTCGCTTTTGGAGCTATTTCTCTCTTTCTTTTTATTTTTTTCTCGAGCTTTGGTGCTGTCGTCTTTTTTTTCGTTATCCATTTTTATTACTATATGATTACTTTATATTACTCTTTCAATAAACACCGATCTAAAAATCTACCATTCACATACTTTGCGGTTAATTTAAAGAGAAACAAAATCAACTATCTAGCAAGACTTCAGGATAATATTTTTTACTTAAAAAATCAAGGTTTTTTAGAGAGATCCTTATATTTTTTCAATAGCTTAATTTAGCAAAATAGTATATAATTCAAAATCTAGTAACTGAAGCAATACAATATCTCATTAACTACAACATGTTTAATCCTTCAAATTTTACTGTAGCAGTTATTGACGATGACGAGGCAGTTCGGTCTTCTCTACTGATGAACCTTGAATATCTTGGATATAAAACATCGGCGGCCGCCGATGGAGATGAAGGCTTTGACTTAGTTCGCGAAAAACAGCCAGACATTATCGTGCTTGACGTAATGATGCCTAAAAAGGATGGCTTGCAACTGTGCAAACAGCTTCGCGCCGAAGGTGTTTCAACTCCGATTATTCTGTTGACCGCCCGCAGCGCTGAAATAGATAGGGTTTTAGGGTTAGAGCTAGGAGCCGACGATTATTTGCCAAAACCTTTTGGCATGCCGGAACTGCTAGCTCGCATTAAAGCAATTTTAAGAAGAATGAACAACGGCTTTGCCATCGAAAAAGTTCAATTTGATAATGTGGTGATTGATTTTAAAGCTTACCGCGCCCAAAAAGGAGGAGAGCCTCTCGACCTGTCCGCTCGCGAATACCGCTTACTCCGCCATTTGGTTTCTAGGAAAGGAACCGTGGTAACGCGCGACGAGTTGTTAAACGAGGTTTGGGGGTATAACGCCTATCCAACGACGCGCACGGTTGACAATCACATAGCCAAATTACGTTCAAAGATTGAACGCAACCTAGAAGCGCCAGAGCACATCATTACGGTGCACGGCGTTGGTTATAAATTCGTGGCATAAACAGTTGGTTTATGATCAACCAATAGATTTGACGGCATCAACGATCGCCAAGGAGGATCTCTCAATATTATGTTTATTCATCGCGGCAATACAGATCCTGCCATTTTCTAAAATATAAATTCCGTGCTTCGCTTTTAAAAATTCGGCGTGGCGATGATCGAGACCCTGATAACTAAACATGCCGTTTTGGGAGATCACTGTGCTAAACCGCTCCCCAAGTCCCTGACGCGAAACAATATCAAAAAAGTCCCGCCTAACTTGGCGAATTCGGTCGCGCATTTGCCCGAGCTCTTCAAGCCAACTTTGTCGCAATTCGCCATTTTGTAAAATTTTAGCAACCACAGCCGCCCCATCGATTGGCGCCGAAGAGTTAATGCCGCGAGCTATGTTTTCAAGTTGCGTCTTAACAGCCACCACCTGATTACTGCTTTGGCAAACAACTGTTAAAGCCCCAACCCGCCGATTATACAAGCTGAAGTTTTTAGAAAACGAAGTAGCAATCATCATAGGCAAACCAGCATCGGCAAAAATCCTGATTGGCAAAGCATCTTCCACTGGAGAGCGAGCAAATCCAAGATAAGCAAGATCAAAAAATGGCAGTAGTCCTCTAAGTTTAAAGATTTTCACCAATTCGGCGAATTGGAGATCGCTCAAATCAGCTCCGGTCGGATTATGGCAAGTAGCGTGCAGTAGTACAGTAGTATTATATGGGGCATGCTCAAGCCAAGAAACCAGATTTTCAAAATCAATTTTTAAAGCTTTCGAATTAAAATATGGGTATTCAACAATATGAGAACCGCTAGCCTTGGCGATGATATGATGATTTGGCCAAGTAGGAAGACTAATAGCTAGTGGCGCGGTCAAGTCAGCCCTTTTGACAAGTTCGAATCCATATCGAAGCGCCATAGTCCCACCAACAGCTTGAATAGTATAAACTCTCTGCTCTGATAAAATTGGCGAAGCAGAGCCAAAGAGCAGTTCCTGCACAACTTCAATAAAAGGCAACCAGCCTTGCGGCGAGAGATAATCAGCCGCCCGGTCACCAATGGCAGGATTATCGAGATCCGCGAAAAAATCGTTAAAAGCCCTGCGAACGCTAGCTAAGTGTTTTGTTTTGCCATTCTCGTCCTGATAAACCCCAACACCAAGATCGATCTTGTCAAGACGGGTATCTAGGTTATAGCTTTGGCGAACCCCGAGAATGGAATCAGGCGGAATAGGTTTTAATTGGGCGAAAAAAGGGGAGCTCACAAAAAATTATTTATAAATGTTGATCGAAACAGATCGTTTTATCACAAAAAGAGAAGATCTATTTTAAAAAACAGGCTATATCTTGTCTAATAGATTATAGCTTATTCTGCTGTTGTCATAAAAGATGGCTATCTCTAACTTTTATAGCTCAGAAATTAACCACTTTCAAAGAAGTGTGCGTTTCAAAATAACCGGAGCAACACTATTAGAAGCGGGGTTCGCGATCGGAGTAACACTAACTACCACTCTCCTGCTATTTGATATCAACTCGGCTTTTCAAGCTTATTCGGCGGCTCAGCAAAGCGCTCGCCAATCACTTCGTTGCCTTTTCCCGGTTGACGGAGAGTGTAACCTCTCGCTGGCAAATAGCGAGCCACCAAGACGCGATTTTAGAGTTTTCTCTTTAAACAACAACTCGCAGATCTTCGGCAGAGAATATGATTACGATGGGCGAGCGCGTTGGCTCGAAGCCGGAGTATATTCTGTCGAGCAAGCTGATTTTAATCAAGTTACAACTGGCATTGAGAGATTTAGAACTCAAAACACATACGCTGTTAGGATATGGCGCACCGGTGGCGGCGATGTTGACTATACAACCGAAATCGGCAGAGGACCGTATATTGACGGCACCCCAACAAATCCCCGATTTCAGATGTCAGCCAATAATTCCTCAAGCTATCCGCCAATACAAGGAGGCATTCCTTATGGCAATATTGGGGGCAATTTAAGCTCGCGCGGCTCAATTTATATCGGTGCCACCTCTTGGGTGGCGGTTGATCCTCCGGCGGCGCCATCCGATCCGCGAAGCGGCGGAGTTCGCTGTTACAGGCGCGACTCTTCTGGCAACGTGAATTTTAACTCTGCTTGTAACTTAGGATCTACAAATTTAGTTTTTGATATTCAGGGTAGCGCCTCGAATACCGCAACTGGAGCTCAAGGAGTCATAACACTTGAAATTCAGTACAGAGATCGGCAAACTAGACAAATTGTTGGCAGTCGCGATCTGGGAGGACGTATGTTTGATAGCGGCACAGGAGCTAACGCATACCTTGTACCGCGAGGCACAATTATAAGCTCCGATCCGGCTTTTACCAGAGCTTCAGCTAGTTATTTAAGTTACGCCTCCTCTTATCCAGAAATTACTCTTCACAAAAATATCACACTACCCTACAACCAAGAGTTTAGGTTGCGTTTTTGGATTGAAAAAACAGATAGTGGCAGCGGTAGAGTTTCTTGGCGGCTCACTAATCTGCGAGGGTTCAAGGCAAATTACAACCAACAACTTGATTTCACCCCCTGTTTGCACCATGTTCCAGAGCTTGCTTTTAGCAGGCCAAATGAAACTTGCGCCACCAATCACCCAGCTGGAGCGGCAAGAAATATCAGACAGACAGGAAGTTATCAATATACGGAAAATCTTTACCTAGGTTGTATCAGAACAAACCCCTCGGAAGGCTTGCTTCAAAGCGAACTGCAAGAATATATTTTAAGAAACTCTTTAAACGGACCTTATGATTTTCCTTGGTATTTTTCGATTCAGCAGCTTCTTGGCGGATTAAGTTGCGGTAATGGAGAATTTATTTTTAATTGTCCAAGCAACAAAGGAGTAAATGATCCTCAAGAAAATAATCCAAGCACTTTAGGTCTTTTTAAAATTATCTCTCCTTTTGAAGCTCAAAGAATCTGTCCTCCACCAACTGGAATTCCAGCGAGCGGCTCGACAGAAATAATTGACTGGTTTACCAAACCGGTTACTATTAACTTTCAACCATTTTTATATAAGATTAAAGATTGCTTAGAAAATGAGGTTGATTATTCACAATTGCCAGAGAGTTTGCGGGCGTATAAAAAACTTCGTCTCAAACTAAATCAAGCTGTTGACTGGAAAAAAATTAAACTTGGGGGGGACTGGTATCGAGCAAACGATCCAAATCAAGCAAAAATTGAAGATCAGAGATTTAACTGCCCTAGAGTTAGAGCGCAAGAAAAAATTCTTGATGAAGATCTTGAGAATCATAACTTACCAGCGAACTCTCTTTTTGTTGGAGCTCGCTCTGATTTAGGTTGCTCGCGAGATCAGATTCTAAGGGATGATGCCGCTGAAAAGATCTTTAAAGATCATGAGTTTTATCTAGCCGATATCAATCAGCGATATGTGAAAGAGGTGCCTCGAGCTACCATTCCGAGCGACAGTTGCACACCTTACAGACTAGCTTACAGTGAAACTAATGGAGAAACCTATCTAGGAACTTTCCCCGAAGGTCAAATTCCTCAATTTTGCAAAGAGAATAAAAATTCGTGCCGCGTGGAGCTAGCCGGGGTTACTTATGGCGGCAAATCAGAGGATAAAATTAATGATCTTAAATTGGCCGCCCAAAAGTTCGGAGAGCAGAATTTAAAAGCTTTTTTCCCGCATGCTAATTTTAGCGGCAATTGCTCTAAGCAAAGCTCTTTTTATTGTGCCAATGTCGCTATTGATTATGGTGGGAGTGATTTAATAAGAGCGACTGCCTCGGTGAATGTTCCTTTTATTTTTTTAAAAGCTTTTGGCAAAGAAAGCGCCAATATCAGTTATACAGAGCAAGCTAAGCTTGAAACGGCTCTGTTAAAATAATTGGAAATTATTGATTGGTGATTGGTGGTGATTGGTGCCACCCTGTTTTTGAATTTTTTTCCTACCCAACCTAAAAGGAGCCT
>CALMIO010000012.1 GCA_937864035.1 uncultured Pseudomonadota bacterium
CCTGTGGCGCCGGTTGCGCCTGTGGCACCGTCTGCACCATCTGCTCCGTCAGCACCATCAGCGCCTGTTGCACCTGTGGCTCCTGTTGATCCTGTCGCGCCAGTTGCTCCCGTTGCACCTGTGGCGCCTGTAGCGCCGGTTGCGCCTGTGGCACCGTCTGCACCATCTGCTCCGGTAGCGCCAGTTGCGCCAGTAGCGCCTGTAGCTCCGGTAGCTCCAGTAGCTCCAGTAGCGCCGGTAGCCCCCGTGGCTCCGGTTGCGCCAGTCGCACCAGTAGCGCCATCTGCTCCGTTGGCACCATCAGCGCCGGCTGGGCCTGTTGCACCCGTGGCACCTGTAGCGCCCGTGGCACCAGTTGATCCTGTTGCACCAGTTGCGCCATCTGCCCCGTCAGCACCATCGGCACCAGTGGCTCCAGTTGGACCTGTAGATCCCGTCGCTCCAGTAGCGCCATCTGCTCCGTCGGCACCATCAGCGCCGGCTGGGCCTGTTGCACCCGTGGCACCAGTAGCTCCCGTCGGACCTGTTGCTCCGGTAGCCCCCGTGGCTCCGGTTGCGCCAGTCGCACCAGTCGCGCCTGTGGCTCCAGTTGGACCTGTTGCGCCAGTAGCGCCCGTGGCACCGGTTGGACCGGTCGCTCCATCTGCACCGTCTGCTCCGTCGGCGCCAGTAGCACCCGTTGCACCAGTAGCGCCGGTAGCACCGGTAGCTCCAGTTGGACCTGTTGCGCCAGTAGCGCCCGTGGCACCGGTTGGACCGGTAGCTCCATCTGCACCGTCTGCCCCATCAGCTCCAGTTGCGCCGGTAGCACCGGTAGCTCCAGTTGGACCTGTTGCGCCAGTAGCGCCCGTGGCACCGGTTGGACCGGTCGCTCCATCTGCACCGTCTGCTCCGTCGGCGCCAGTAGCACCCGTTGCACCAGTAGCGCCGGTAGCACCGGTAGCTCCAGTTGGACCTGTTGCGCCAGTTGGACCGGTCGCACCAGTAGCTCCATCTGCACCGTCTGTTCCAGTAGTGCCAGGAGCACCCGTCGCGCCAGTGGCACCGGTTGCACCTCGATCGCCTTGTGGACCTATCGGTCCCTGTGGTCCGGGAGGACATTTTACGCAAGCTGGTGGGCTTGGTGTTTTTTTAGAAGGAGGTTTTTTAAGCTTATTTTTCTTTTGTTGCTCTCTTGTGGCTTCATGGTTATTGCAACGTTTTATCTTACCATTGCTTGAGCGACAGTAAAAAGAATTGGCTTTAACTTCTGGTATATTAAACAAATAAAATTCCCCTAATACTGCTCCAAGAGCTAGGAGAAAAAATAATGAAAATTTGAAAATTTTTAAAAGAAGAGTATTTTTGTAAGAGGCGCAAGAAACCTCTTGTTTGCGAGCTTGGGGGAAAAGCATCGTTAAACTTAAAGACCTAAAATTTTAATTTCCACCCAAAAACTCTTTAATTAAGTTTATAGAATGGAGATTGTTCCTATGATCCAGCTCAATAAGTCGGCAACCTTTTGCTGGTTCTTAATGCTTATTCGATGCAAAATATTTTGAAGGGTTTTCTAGAAAATAAATTAACCTATTAAAATAGTATTTGTTTTTTAAAACTCTTTTATAACCTTTATTAAGGATTTTTTATCTAAAGTTTTGAAAAAAGCCGCTCCAAAAACTAAAGTTTTTGCTCCGGCTGAAATAACTTCTTTGCAATTTTCTTGATTCAACCCTCCGTCAACAACAAGCTCGCAATTTGATTTTGTTTTTTCTATCTCTTTAGCTATTTTTCTAACTTTCTTCAATGTTTCGCTTAAAAATTGTTGGCCGCTCCAACCCGGATTAACGCTCATTACCAATAACGAGTCGCAAAATGGAAGAAAAGGATAAATTGCTTCGCTTTCTGTTTTGGGATTTATAACCAAACCATTTTGAATATTTAGTGATTTAATTTCGTCTAAGTAGGTTTTACTTTTTTCCAAACATACTTCGTAATGAATGTATAAGCGATCAGCGCCTGCTGATTTCATTAGATCAAAATGTTTCCATGGAGAGATTGTCATTAAGTGCGTGTCAAGCGGAAGCGAAACCAAGCTTTTTGCGAGTTTAACCATGTTGGCGCCAAAGGTTATCTCTGGCACAAATTGCCCATCCATAATGTCGATATGCAAAAGATCAGCCCCGTCTCTTTCTACAGAGAGAATTTCCTCTTTTAGCTTTCCAAAATCAGCCGCTAAAATCGAAGGAGCAATTTTGATCTGATTTTGATTGACCATATTTAATGTAATTTTAGATTATCTAATTTTAATCCGCGCGCAAAATCAGCCCCTCTCATCTTTTTTTTCCCTTCCGGTTGAACCTCTAATAATTCTATCCAACCATCAGCGCAAGCGACATATAAATTGCTTTTTAAGGAGATCAAAATTTTGCCGGGTATTGGCTCGGAATCAAACTGCTCGTTAGTGATTTGAGCTTTGAATATTTTTAGGCGGGCTTGCTGAAAATAAGCAAACGCGGCTGGCTCAGGTGAGAAAGCCCTTATTTGATTGATTATTTGCCAACAACTCTTTTCAAAAGAGATCTTTAAATCATCAGCTAATATTTTGGAGGCATAAGTCGCCAAAGTGTTGTCTTGTTTTTTTCTGGTTTCGGCAAACCTGTTTTCCAAAAGCCCCCAAAGGTTTTCACTTAATAACTCCGCTCCCACGCAAGCCATTTGCGCCCTTAATTCACCACCTGTTTCGTCCGGTGCGATAGGGATTTTTTTTTGGATAATAATATCTCCGCTGTCCATTCCTTGATCCATCTGCATAATGGTTATCCCACTTTCGGCGTCGCCAGCTAAAATAGCTCTTTCAATTGGCGCGGCGCCGCGCCAACGTGGCAAAATAGAGGCATGTACGTTGATACAACCTAATTGTGGCAGTTCCAAAATCTCGCTCGGCAAAATTTCTCCATAAGCCACAACGATTCCCAATCGATAATTACCATAGTTTTTTGCTTGGCTTATGAAAGAAGCGGCATTTTTTTTGATGTTTGCTGGTTGAATGATATTTAAATTGTGTTTAATTGCGAGCTCTTTTACTTTTGACTCAACGAATTTTAACCCTCTACCGGATCTGGTGTCGGGGCGTGTAACGACGCATTTAATCAGATCCGGAGCTAGCTTTAGCAAAGCTTCCAGATGGATCGCCGCAAATTCCGGAGTACCGAAAAAAATAATGCCTTCGCGATCTGATTTACTCATAAATTGCTAAACCTTATTTTGCTCCGAGATTTTTCCTTGCCCAACGGTGAAATAATGATCTTTTTAAAATACTTAAATGATCAGGAAAAAGCACCCCATTTAAATGATCAAGTTCGTGTTGAATGATTGTTGACAGTAAACCGTCCGCTGTTAGTTCAAATTGCTTGCCGTTGATGTCTTTGGCTCGCACAAAAACGGTTGCCGATCTGGAGACCTTTTCGTAATAACCCGGAATGCTAAGGCACCCTTCTTCGCCAGTTATTTTATCTTTTGAAAATTCTACCACTGGATTTATAAAAATCATCGGATTATTTTTTTCGTTTGATGGGTCGGCAACGAAAATTCTTTTTAAGATACCTACTTGCGGACCGGCTAAACCTACGCCTGGCGCGGCGTACATCGTCTCTAACATATCTTCAGCTAGCTTAAATATCTCTTGATCAATCTGTTCGATCTCCAAAGCGCGTTGGCGCAATAAAGGATTTGGGTAAATCACAATGTTTAACTTTGTCACTTGGTTTAAAGATGCTAGTCGTTAAGTTTTTAAGCCTCGCTTAAATAGCCGTAAAGAGCTATGCCAGAAAGCCTTAAAAATGTTAAGCTTAAAATCTATACTACAATCATTGAATAAACTCTACGTCAAACGCAACCGCTAGAAAAATTTCTGAGGAAAATAAAGATTTTTTAGAGGTAATTAGATAAATGAAATTTGCTAATTCAGTTATCGTAATTTTGGTTATGGTGGTCATTTTAACCATTTTCGGGAGTGTCCTCTATGGAGCTCATTTTTTAGCGACGCAAGATCTTCCTTTAATTTTAATCCTTGTTTGTTTATTATTTTGCGGCTTTTGGCTAAGAGAAGTACTTGTTTTAGCCGCGCTTGCCTCGTTTGGATTGATCTCGTTTCGTTTAGTTGACCGTTATTTGGAAGCCTCTTCAGTGGTTGTAGTCTCCGATATTTTAGATGATCAACACGGAGTTTTTTCTATTTTATTGAAGAATGAAATTGAAAAAGAATTTCAGAAGATAGGAGCTAAAGCAATTGTCGCTCGTTCAAAAGAAAGATTTCAACCAATTAGTCTAAAAAATAGCGAGCATTATTCTAGGCTCATCGTTAGCGGCGCCAAAAGCAATTTGTTTATTTTGTTAGGAGATACTCCAAAGACTGCCATCGTTGGCGACATTAATCCCATTTTTACTGAAAATTATTTTGGGAGATTGATCTTGATAAGAGATATTCCCTCTTTTGCGATGCCACTGCGTCCGCTTACTCCAACTGCGCAGTTTCTTGCTCGCTTGACAGTAGCCCTTTTTTTACCGGTTGCCGAAGATCAAGAGTTGGCGCTACGTGACGCCACTCGCGTTATTGCCCGTTGGAATAGTTTTTCTCACTACGGATATGTTTTGTTTTTGAGAGGAAATCTTTTATTTGAAAGAGCCTTGAAGGAGCCGTTGTCGGCAAAAGGATTGATTACTTGCGCTCGTGTCAGTTACCTTAACGCTTTGTCCAAATTACACGGTTCGAAACAGTTATTTTTGCGCTCCGCGATAGTTTCTAATTTAACACTTCTTAATATTTTTGCTGGTTTATTAGAGGGAGAGGAAAAATTTGATTTGAAATCTCAACAACGATTAACTAAAGCAGTTTCTTTGTTGGCTACTAAATCCGATGATGTTAATTCCTTGCATTTAAGATCTATTATTAAGGAGAATATATTGTTTGCTAAGCGGATTGGCGCTCGTAGTCGTTTAATTAAAAATAGCAACTCATTATGAGAACCTTGATTTTTTATTTTTTGCTTTCGGCGGTTGGAGTTTATTTAGCAACGCCGCTTGTTGATCCCGATCTTTGGTGGCATATCGTTTCTGGGAGATTGATTTTAAATAACAACTCTGTGCCAACGATTGATTATTGGAGTATGTTTTCAGCGGGTGAGCCGTGGCGGGCTTATTCATGGCTAATCGAATTGGTGATTGCTGTGGTAGAAAAATTCGCTGGGCTCGATGGGATTTTAGTTTTGCAAATCTTGCTGTGCGTTGGTTATGTAGTTGTCGTAGGATTTGTTTTTAGATCGATCATAGGTAGAGAAGAAGAAGCCTTATTTCTGGCTATAATATGCTCCGTGGGTACTTTTGCTCATATCTCTTTGCGCCCCCAAACATTTACTTGGATTTATTTGGCGTTAATTTTGCTGATAACGGATAAAATTAAAAGCGGTTCTTTAGGCATCAAGCAGATGTTTTGGCTTGGTTTGATCATGACTTTTTGGGGTAACACACACTTATCAAGCATTTTTGGTTTGACGGCGATTTTTTTATTGACACTTGATCCAAAAAACAATCCCGGCAGGGGGCTTAAATGCTCTTTGGTTGGTTTTTTAGGAACGCTCATTACTCCTTACTTTGGAGGCGAATGGTTAACATTTCTGCAAAAAACTACCCATCCATTTTCTTTTAAAATAATCGCCGAGTTTCAGCCAGCCGTCATTACTGAATATCCAACAGCTTTTTTAATACTGCTCTGGGTATTTTTTGCCATACAAACGAGGTTTCGCCAGCTTTCTGTTAGCTTAGGCGATTTAACTCTAGCTGTAATCTTCTCTTTAATTGGGGTAATGGTTGTTAAATTTTTGCCGCTAGCTTTTATTGCAGTTGGATATTTAATTGCCAGAGAATTTAAAGCTTATAAAATAAAATCAACGGCTGAAATACCTGCCAATCTTGAAATTGGTTTATCGAAGTTTTTTGAAGGAATAAAAATTTTACCCGCTCAAGGGTCGTTGTTTATTGTCGCTTGTCTGATAATTGTTAAAACTTATCAACTTATCAATTCTCCAGTTAACACTGCGCAGGTTCCGGTGGCTGAGTTTGATTTTATTGTTGAAAACAAATTGCCTCTTCCTGTGTTAGTTCCATTTGGGCAGGGTGGTTATCAAATTTACCGCTTTACGGACGGTGGCGGAAAATTGCTTTCTGAAAAACACGCGGTGGCAATCGATGGCAGAACTAACCTTATAAAAAAAGAGGTTTGGGAGGAGTTTTTAACAGCTCTTCAAGGGCTAAAAGGATGGCAGAAATTTATAGAGCGGGTTTCGCCCAAGACGATTGTTTGGCGAAATAATTCGCCTTTGCCAAGCTTGTTAATCGCAAGCGGCGATTGGTGCGTTGTTTTTGAAGGCAACTCTGAAATTGAACGGCAAAAAAGAACAACCGATCGATTTATGGTGTTGATGAAAAAAGAGGAGGTTGTAGTCGACGATCAAAAAATTAAATGCCAAACTTAAGTTTTATCATTGTTAATTTTTATGTCAAGTAAAATAGTTGATCGCGATCAAGCGAAAGAGATTATAAACCAGCTTAAAACCATCGGTAAAAAAATTGGCTTTACTTCCGGTGTTTTTGATATTTTACACGTTGGACATATCAACTACCTACGCTCTGCAAAAGAGCAGTGCGATTTTTTGATTGTTGCCGTCAATTCGGATCGCTCGGTTAAAAGTTATAAAGATCAATTTCGTCCGGTTATTGGGGAGCTTCAGCGAGTCGCTGTTGTTTCCGCTTTGTCAGATGTCGATCTGGTTTTCTTGTTTGACGAAAATAATAATCGTGAAAATATCTTTGCTTTAAAACCTGATTTTTATTTTAAAGCTGGAGATTACTCTAAAGAAAAATTAACTTCAGCTCCTTTGGTTGAAGAATATGGAGGCAAGGTTGTAATTATTCCCATTGCTGAAGAGCAATCAACCACCAAAATTATCGAGAAGATAGAGAAAAATTTTTTGGCGCGGCATATTAAAGAGGGTTCGTTAATTGACAGAAGCAAGCCGAAACCGGCGATATTTGTTGATCGCGATGGCACTATCAATATCGATCCGGGTTATGTTGGCGAAGTTGAGCGGTTCCAGCTTTACGATGGCGCTCTTGAAGGGTTGAAAAAACTGCGAGATGCCGGTTTTTTTATTATAATCGTCACCAATCAACAAGGCATAGCTTTGGGACATTTTACCAAGTCTCAGCTTTTTAAAGTTCACTCTCACCTTATGAGGCAGTCGGCGAAAATCGGCTTGCTGATAGATCGGTTGGCTTACTGTCCGCACTCTGCCAGCGAGGGGTGCGAGTGTCGAAAGCCGCAAACCGGAATGATTGACGAAGCTGTAAGATATTTCAACATTGATCTTGCGAATAGTTTTGTTATTGGCGACACCACCACCGACATACAGCTTGCCAAAAACGCCGGTTGCCGCTCGGTGTTGGTAAATACCGGTAAAGCCGGAAAAGATGGCGAATACCAAGCTCAACCCGACTATACGGCTGAGTCTCTGGAAGCGGCCGCTTCTTTGATATTAAATCTTAGGATGTGATTATCTTCTGCGTAAGGATAATTTTTTTAGCTTAGCATTATCCTTTTCTAGTTTCAGAATTCTTTTTTTGGCTTTACTTAAAAGCAAAGATAAATTTTGATTTGTGTTTTGACAGCTGTTGGCGTATTCGGCGGCGCACATTGCATGATAAGCTGGAGCGCAAGGACCAGTTACAGGTTGTCCCATAACACTAACTGCAACCGGACCGTTGCATTCTGGAAGAACTTGAGGGCAGACTACATCTTCGGCCAAGCTTTGATTGACAGTGGTTATTAAAAAAACAACTAAAAATATGAGGTTTTTTTTGATCATAAGTAGAAATTTGCCAACTTAGATAATTTCAGCTTTGATCTTTATTTTGCTTCAGATTTTTCTGAAGATTTCGCGGAATAAAGCGCCATTAATTATAAACTATTTTAATACTTAAGGCAAGCTCTTAGAAAAGCTTGATTTTCTCTCTTTTATTATGTAAAATGGATAGTCTGCGAGTTTTACTTAAGTGATAACCGCAAATAACTTTATCATTTTAATTCAAATAGTAACGTGGCCGTAGTTTTAAGATTGACCCGAAAAGGGGCGAAGAGTAAACCTTTTTACAGAATTGTAGCTTGCAATAAGCAGAGCCCAAGAGATGGAAAATTTTTAGAAGTCATTGGAACTTACAATCCATTAACCAATCCAGCCACAATAACCTTTAACAAAGATTTAGCGCAAAAATGGATTGTTAATGGGGCTAAACCATCTCGTAAGGTGGGAGATATTATTAAGAAAGAATTGCCAAACTTTCTTGAAGAGCGTGTCGCTAAGAAGATCAGTAAAATTCAAGCTAAAAGAAAAGCTCGCAAAGCCCGCGCTAAAAAATAATAAGTTTGCTTGGCGGGACGTTAAGAAAGATTGCTGAAAAATGGCAATAATTTTTGTTGAATCGGCAAGGGATCTAGTTAAGCGCTTTTAATTTACTAGCGCTACCCTGTTGGAGAGCATTGATGCGTTTTACAGTTATCACTCTTTTCCCCGAAATTTTTGAGGGTTTTCTTGGTTCGGCTTTGATCGCCAAAGCTATTGATAAAAAATTGATTCAGATTGATCTTTTGAACTTGCGGGATTTTGCAGAGCCTCCGCACTACAAAGTTGACGATACTCCTTATGGAGGTGGCGCCGGCATGGTTCTTGCGCCATTGCCGCTGGCGCGCGCAATTCAAGCCGCTCAAAAATCAGAAAATGGAGATGATACTAAGGTAGTTTTATTGAGCGCCGCCGGCAAGCTTTTTAATCAAGAAACAGCTGGCGAATTTGCTACGGAAAAAAGAATAATTTTAGTTTGCGGCAGATATGAGGGGGTTGATCAACGAATCATTGATCTTTATGTTGATTATGAAATTTCATTAGGCGATTTCGTCACTATGGGAGGCGAGGCTCCAGCATTATGTTTGATTGAAGCGTGCGCCAGACTTGTTCCGGGTGTTTTGGGAAATCAACAATCTTTAATAAATGAAAGTTTTTCAGCTAAGAAAGGTAAGAGGCGACTCCTTGAGGCGCCTCATTACACTAAGCCGGCTAAATTCGTTGATCTCCCAGTTCCAGAAGTTTTGCTCTCTGGCAATCATCAGGCTATTGAAGATTGGCGGGCTCAAGCCAGTCAATCTAAAACATTGCTCAATCGCCCTGATCTTTTGCGAAATATTGTAGAGAGATAATTTCATAACCTTATGCCATGGCGAAAATTTTAGTCGCGCTCCTGCACGAACACCAACTTAATAAAGAGGGCGCGCTGATTACAACCTCGGTGACTTTGCTCGATGTCCATGATATCGCTCGCAGTTCAATGACTTACGGAATAGAATCTTTTTTTGTTGTGCACCCCTCTGAGAGCATGCGTTCCCTAGTTGGAACAATGGCGCGCCATTGGCAGGAAGGTTACGGCGCAACTTATAATCCAACACGTAAAGAGGCGCTTTCTCTACTTCAAGTTAGGTCATCATTTTCTGAGTTGTTAGGCGAACTAAAAAAAACTTACGGTGAAAAATTAAAGATTATCTCTACTTCGGCGCGCTTTAGCCCAGAGACAATTTCTTTTGTTGATCTTAAATCCAAAATCTCAGCTGACACCAATGGGGTTTATTTAATTTTATTCGGCACAGGTTGGGGGATGTCAGATCAGTTGATGGCGCTAGCGGATCTCCGTTTGCAGCCGATCTGTGGGCAAGGGGAGTATAACCATCTTTCGGTCAGATCGGCTTGCGCCATCGTGCTTGATCGGCTATTTGGGGTTGGTACGGCGGGCTTCTAAAAATCTTCTTAAATTAAAAAAAGGGCGGCGAGACCGAGAATAATCCTATACCAGCCGAAAACTTTTAATGAATATCTACTCAGAATACTTATAAAGATTTTAATTGCCGCCAAAGCGAATATAAAAGATAAAAACCCGCCGATTCCCAAAAGTAATAATTCATCTCTTGAAAGGATATGCCAGCTTTTTGCCAGATCATAACTTGCCGCCAAAATTAAAATTGGGATCGCTACGATAAAAGACACTTCAGCGGCTTGTTTGCGGCTGAAGCCGAACAGTATCAAGGGAAGAATAACAGTCAACGATCTCGATATTCCGGGCCATAAAGCTAAACATTGAATCAATCCGACGCAAATCGATTCTTTATAACTTAGTCTTTGATTGTCTTTTAATTCCTCCTCTTTTTTCGCCGACATAAACCATTCAACAGCTAAAATTATGATGCCGCCTAATATCAAAGCGCAAGCCACGCTGCTAGGGAAAAAGAGCCGCTCTTTAATGAATTTGCCAAATATTGCTCCGCAACAGAGAATTGGCGCGGTAATAATGCAAACAGCTTTAAAATCTATCGGTATTTTTGTTGCTGAATGATTGGTGTTAAATAAATCTCTCGCAATAAGCCTAAGCTCTTGGTGGTATAGAACGACCACTGCCAAAATAGCGCCGCCTTGAATAAAGATCTCTAAACTTTTCCAAAAGTCTCCTTCAGCTCCAATTATTGATCCGAATAAAATCAGATGCCCAGTGCTTGAAATCGGAAGAAATTCAGTTATACCTTCTATCAGGCTAAGCAGAAAAACTTTTAACAAAGCTTCTAATCCGCTATTCATTTTTTCTTAGGCATTTTACAACGATTGCTTTTTTGAAAGGTTTTTCAAACCAACCGTCAGAGCGCAAAATTAGCGGGAATTCGCAAAAGTCTCCCCATTGCTTTTTGAGATTGGCTGTTTGATCTTCAAAAAGAAAGATTAAATCTCCATTTTCCGGTTCAATTGCATCAACAGAGCTAAATGGTTTACCTAATATTAAACTAACTCCATAAAAAGAATGTTTGTAGGATTTTAGGCGGGCGCGATCGATGGAGATTCCTCTAGCTACTTCGGCAAAGGGCTGATGAGCCACTAACTGATAATATTTTGGCATCAAAACCGCAAAACCAAGAGAGAAGATAAATATCCAAAATCCTAAAAATTTCAGTAGATTCGCTTCTCCCAATAAAACATAGCTTGCCATTATTAGAGTAGCCAGTGCCAATAGTAAATCAAAGCGCTCGAAATTCAGAAGAATAAATCGTATTAGGTTTGACCAATCGTTTTCGGCGATTCTTGACAATTCAATCGCTGGCGCGTTGTAGGAGATCAAAAAAGAGATTGAGGCGACTATTATGAAAATAACCGAAAAAGTTTTAGTGGTTACTGAAAATACTTTAATAGCTAGCCGTGATTTTTCCAACCAATCGGCGAGCAAGATCGCGAAAAATGGATAAGTCGGTAAGAGATAAGTTCCTCGTTTGCTGGCTGGAATCAAGAAAAAAAGATTGATAATGATTATCACAATTGCTGAGAATTTATTGATCGTCGTGGAAGTTATCTTTTGCCCGCCAAGTTCCCAGATGGCAAATGGCATTGTGATTGATAGTGGCAGGCTCCCCAAGAAAAATGTCGCTAACAGATAAAAGCCGGAGTGATTATGCCCTCCTTTTGAAGCGAAAAACCTTCCAAAATTTTCTTCAAAAAACTTATTTTCAAAATCAAAACCGTCGATAGAGATTGCCAAAACGTACCAAATAAGCGATACCAGTAAACAATAAGGAATAGTTCTCGCTAGATCGGAAAAACTTTTTTTAAACCAGACTTGGCGAAATTCAAAAAGATTCCAAACTGCGACTGTTAAGGTAAAAATAACAATCGTCACTGGTCCCTTAGCTAAAACCGCCAAACCTAATAAGCCTCCTGAAATGATTAGCAACCAATTTTTACTGGCAATCAGATAAAGTATCAATGAAAGCGCCAAGAGAGGAGCAAAAACTCCATCAACCCTAGCAACTTGAGACGATCTAATCCATTCAGGCATAATCAATAGGGTAAGAGAGGTAATCAACGCCAATTGCTTTGAGGCAACATTTGAGAGGATCAGATAAAAAGCGACAAGAAATAAAAGGCTGATCAAGAAAGTCGGCGCACGTGCCGATATTTCATCGACCAAAAGTATTCTGCGAACCTTGGACGTTGTTGCCATTAACCAATGTGTTAGTGGAGGTTTGGAAGGAACGCCGCGATCGTAAACTTCTGGCAGAAGATAGTTACCGGTTTTCAGCATGTTGGCGGCGGCTAAAGCTTCTCGCGTTTCCCCTCTGGTGGCAAAAGGAGTACGAACGATTCCGGGCAAAGTTAGTAGAAAATAACTTAATAAAATTAACCAAAACGCTTTAGATCGCGCTAAGTTAGTAATCATAATTACTCGCAAATTATTTAGATGAGATTAAAACAGCGGCGGCCATAGCGCCAGCCGCGCAAACTGAAATTAAAGCTCGTTTGCCATTAGTTTTGCGGAGAGTCCTAGCGGCCGCCGAAATTAACCTTCCGCCAGTAGCGGCGAAAGGATGCCCAAGAGCGATCGAGCCTCCATGAATGTTAAGCTTTTCTCTAGGAATATGATAGCGATTGACTAACTCTGGAAATTTCGGCGAGCCTTCCTCTAAAACTTTAATATTTGACAAGACTTGTGCCGCGAAAGCTTCGTGTATTTCAAAAAGATCAATTTCGGAAATTTTAAGATTATTTTTCTCCAGCAATTTGGAAATTGCTAGAACAGGCGCCATCAATAACCCACGACTTGGTTCGATAGCTGCGAATTCAACATCTTCGATATAACCCAAAATTGGCAAATTATTTTGGTGAGCAAAATTTTCATTCGCAAGGCATGCAAGCGACGCGCCGTCTGTCAAAGCTGAAGAATTTCCAGCGGTTAAACTGCCGGCGGAGGATCTATCAAAAACACTTTTTAAATTGGCTAATTTTTCTATCGTGGTATTTGCTCTGATCAGGTTATCTGAAGCGACATTCCCAAAAGGCAAAATATCTTCTTTTAAAAAATCCGAATTGATTGCCGCTTTTTGATGTGAACCACAAGCAAACTCATCTTGTTGATTACGCTGAATCCCAAATTCTTTCGCCATAATTTCGCAATGCTCCCCCATTGTTAACCCGGTTGAGGGCTCTTTCGGGCTGGGCGCTAAAGGGAGAAAATCAGATGGTCTGAAAGAAGCTAAAGAAAGAAATTTTTCTGGGGTATTTTTCGCGCGAAATAATTTTAAAAATTTCTCTTGAGCCTTTTTTCTGAACGTAAGGGCAGGATTAGACATGCTTTCGACACCCCCGCAAAAGCCGATTTGCCATCTGCCTCGGCGAATTCCATCGTCAAGGACGGTGGCGGCAACAATTCCGGTAATACAATTGTTTGACACGAAATGACCCTCAACGCCTTTTGGTAGATCGCTTCTTAAAATCAGCTCGCGGGCGAGATTCGGATAAGTTGGATCTAATAAAACAGATCCAAAAACCAATACCTCTGGCAGATGATTGACTCTTTTGGCAAGTTCGTTAACTAGTGGCAAACTTAAATCAAGTTGACGCAGGTTTGCAAAAACCCCACCGGCTTTGACAAAAGGTGTTCTTAAGGTCGCGATAATCGCTGTGCGGTTTGAAGGCATTGAAAAGAAAATTTTACGATCCGTTAATTATAATTTTTTTGTTTCATGGCGAATTTACGACTGATTAATATATTTAATATTATTCAGCCTTATTTTTGCTGATAAAAGTATCTTATATTTTAATTTCAAGCGCTACCGGCTAATAATCAAGTTGCGAACAGAGAGATTGATTTGAAGTTTAGTCTTTCATTGATTTGCTTTCAGGGCGTTTAGTAATGGCTGAGAGGAGTCGGCTCTCAGCCAGAAAAATTCTCGCCTTTTTGCGAGAGCGTCGGTGATCGTTTCAAACCATCTTTCTTTCCTTACCTCTTTATCTATGCCGTCATACAAAGCGAGCACAGCTGAAACTCTGGCGTGTTGAGTCAGAGTTGTGGCTGTTTTTTCAGCGTCCTCGCGCCACTCCCCGTAAGGCAACAGAGGCGCGACAACGATTTCAGTATTTATACCGAGTTTTTGTAGAGCTTTGATCGCTTGTAAGCGTTCAGCAACAGGCGGAGTTGTTGGTAAGTAACGATGAGCCTGCTCCGGATCAATAGTTTCGAGAGCAAAGCGTACAGTTAAGTTGTGGTTACAATTTGCTGAGAGTTTTTTTAGCGATGGTAGTCCAAGTAATATTAAAGGTGAGCGAGTTTGAAGTATAATCTCGGCGAATTTTCTCTCCTCTAGCTGTTTGAGTAATTTTATCGTCAGCTCAAACCGCTCAAATGGGGAGAATGGATCGGAGTGCGCTCCTATAATTAGAGATGTTTTTTGTAAAAATTTTTGAGACTCAAAAAGATCAATCCGCCTTTTTAATTGTTCCAAAGAGGTTGGTGAGTATATTCTGCTGTATGAATTGAGAGATAAATTTTCGTAAAATCTCTCAGGGCCAAGAAGTTCAGGATATAAATCAAGAGACTCAGGGTATAAGAAGCAGTGTTTTTGATCTATCAGATTGTCTGTCAGCTGAAAACTTATTCTATTCTCTTGAACTTCAAAAATAGCGGTAATTCTCCTTTTTTGAGGTTCTAGTTTATCATATTGCTCTTTTATAGAGGCTTTTGCCATTCTGCTATGTTTAGGTTAAGAGCCATTATTTTGTCGCTTAAGTGTTTAATCGCTTTTTGTAATCATCACTAATTATGAAGCCATTTTGTAAAAAACGATGCTAACTTTTAAAATATTTTTACCATATTTAATCTTCTTTTAGTAAAATCGGTGTAACTGGTTAAAAGTTGCTAAAACTATGTTGAACATAAAATTAATCATGGTTTTTAATAATGACCTTAAAAATCTGATTTGCTGAAATCAGTTATTTTTGCTCTAATCGACAAATATACGGTTGAGATTGAAAAATTCTCGAAAACCGAAAAAGTGAATAAAAACAAAAATTTTGCTTTTTATGAAGCTTTTAGAGTTTTGCCATGTTTCGAATAAATTAAGGAGGTTTTATTAGCTTATGTCTGGCTTGGTTATAGAAGTTACTGATTCCAGTTTTGAACAGGAGATTTTACGGTCAACTTTGCCTGTCGTACTTGATTTTTGGGCGGCTTGGTGCGGACCTTGTAAGGCTTTAGCGCCCGTTTTAGAAAAACTTGCTACTGAATATAACGGCAAAGTTAAGTTTGCCAAGATGAATGTTGATGAAAATCCACGTACTCCAGATCAATTTGGCGTTCGTGGTATTCCGATGCTAGTTTTTTTTAAGGAAGGCCAGGCGCTTGATTCTATCGTTGGCAATCAAGATCGAGAAGTTATTGTTGAATCGTTGAAGAAAATTCTGTAGTTTTTATCTTTAAGATAGACCGCTTGTAATTTTTACTTAAATTTATGAAAGCAGTTTTTTTTAAGGAGCACGGAGACAGTTCGAAGTTGGAATATGGCGATTTGCCAGAACCTCAATTGCAAGATGGTTACGCGCTCGTCAAAGTCAGGGCTGTCGCTTTGAATCACCTTGATATTTGGGTGCGGCGCGGTTGGCCCGGATTAAAGTTAAATCTTCCTCATATTGGAGGGAGCGATATAGCAGGTGAGTTGGTGGCAATTAAAGGAACTTCAGTCGATCAAACATTTACTCCAAATAGTAGGGTAGTAGTTAACCCGGGAGTTAACACTATCGTTGATGAATGGACAAGGCGGGGCGAGGACAGTTTAAGCCCCAGCTATAAAATTATCGGCGAACAACTACCCGGAGGAATGGCTGATTATATCGTTGTGCCTATTGCAAATTTAATAAAAATTCCCGATCACATCTCTTTTGAAGAAGCGGCCGCCCCGATTCTTGTTGGTATGACAAGCTGGCGAATGTTGTTTAAGCGGGGGCTCCTGCAAACTGGTGAAACGGTTCTGGTTGTTGGCTCAGGCGGCGGGGTGAATTCGATGAGTATTCTTTTGGCGAAGGCCGCTGGCGCTACGGTTATCGCTCTTGCTGGCGGCGAGGAGAAAGCAAAGCGCGCGGCTAAGTTGGGCGCTGATTACGTAATCAATTATAAAAGTTTGCAAAATTGGCATTTAGAAGTTTTAAAGATTACTTCTGGCAGAGGAGTTGATCTTGTTATTGATAATGTCGGCAAAGCGACTTTTGAAGGCAGTATTAGATCTGTTAGGCGTGGTGGTAAGATTGTTACAGTTGGGAACACCTCTGGCTATGAAATTGTCTTTGATAACAGGCTTCTTTTTACTAAACAGATATCGCTAATTGGCTCAACTATGGGCAGTTCTCAGGATCTTTTTGATTTTCTTAACTTTTTCTGGACTCGTAAAATGAAACCGGTTATTGATCGAGTTGCGCCTTTAAAAGATGGGCCGCAGATGTTAAAGTTATTAGAAATAGGGGAACAATTTGGAAAAATAGTTCTATCCGTTTAGCTTTCCTTATTAGTTCTTGCTTTTTTCTTAATATTTTATTGACTCCTGAATTTGTCGGTGAATTTAATATATCCGGCGACAACAGATAACATTCGCCTCGCGGCGGGTATTTTAAAGAGCGGCAATTTAGTAGCTATGCCGACCGAGACGGTCTATGGTTTAGCCGCAAATGCTCTTGACCAGAAGGCGGTTGCCAAGATTTTTGAAAGCAAAGGGCGTCCACAGTCAAATCCGTTGATAGTTCATCTACTTAATCTGGATCATGTTGATAGGGTATCGTTGGTTAAATCTGGCGATTTAGCTTTGAATAGAGCCCGAAAATTGAGATCTTTTTTCCCGGGACCTTTAACTATTGTTTTACCAGCTAATTCAAATTTGCCCAAAAATGTGACAGCTGGTCTTGATACGGTGGCGATCCGGTTTCCCGCCCATCCGGTTGCCAGATCGCTTTTGGAAGTTTCCGGACTTCCACTTGCCGCTCCAAGCGCTAACCGCTCTGGCTATCTTAGCCCAACAACCGCTGAGCATGTTGCCGGCGAATCTTTGCTTCATATCAAAATGATCCTTGATGGTGGCGCTTGCAAATTTGGAGTTGAATCAACGGTGCTTGATCTGACGACGACTAAACCTCAAATTTTAAGAGCAGGAGTTGTTACCTTAGAAGATCTGATTTTAGCTCTTGGCGAAGAAATTGTCTTGCTCAATGACGATCTGCAGAACGCGGCCGCTCCGCGTTCTCCCGGAGCGCGTTTCACGCATTATGCGCCTCACGCCCGAGTTATTTTCTACCGAGATTTAACGGAGGAGATCGTTTCGCAATATTCAAAGATCGGCAGGATTTTTTTTGAGAAACCACTACCAGCAGAAGGTAAAAAATATAATTATGTAGTTGATCTTAGCGGACAAGGAGGCTTGGAATATGTCGCAAGGGAATTATATGGGGCGCTGAGACAAGCCGACCTCTTTGGTTGTGATCTAATTGTTGTTGATAATTGCCCTGAAAGCGGAGTTGGTCTCGCGATTATGGACAGGTTAAAGCGCGCTATTAAAAGGTAGTTTTTTCTAGTTAATATTAATTTTGAGCCTCTAAAAACACCGTAAAGATATTTTTATGATTGGTCGTTTTAAGAGGTGTGAATAATAACGAAACCTCGATCTTAATAGTTGACGATAACCCGCAATACGCCTCTTTGTTAAAGAGGATTATTGAACATCTTTGCCAAGGGGTGGAAGTTAGTATGATTCATGAGATTAAAGCGGCGAAAGAAGAGATCGTAAAAAATCCACAGAAATTTCAACTTCTCTTTGTTGATTTCCGCTTTCCTAGCGGGGAGACAGGAGGAGATCTTATTCGCCAACTAAAAGAGCAAGATCTTTTAAAGGATAAGGTTGCTATTCTTGTTACTTCTGAACCATCAGCGGAAAACGTTAGTGAAGCTCAAAAAAATGGAGTATTGGCGGTGGTCGCGAAGCCATTTGATAAAGAGCAGATCCGAATTCAGATTGAAAGGGCAAAAAAAATCCTTGAACTTAACGCCAGCGAAAGTTTTTAATTATTTTTTCTGTTGCTGTTTTTTGAAAGCAAATAAATTATTTTTTACTTAGAACCAGATAAATTGCAGGCACAAAAAAAAGAGTAAAAATCGTGCCGATAAACATCCCCGTAACCAGAACCCAACCTATGCTATTGCGGGCTCCAGCGCCCGGACCGCTGGCTAAAATTAAAGGAAAATGACCCGCAATTGTTGCAATTGATGTCATTAAAACTGGCCGCAAGCGAGTTAATGAGGCTTGTAGGATAGCATTTTTTTTCTCTATTCCATCTTTATGCAATTGGTTTGCAAATTCAACAATTAAAATGCCATTTTTCGCAACTAAACCGACCAATGTGATAATGCCAACTTGCGAGTAGATGTTAAGAGTTGTTAATCCCAAAAAAACAAATATTAGAGCTCCGGTCAAAGCTAAAGGAACCGAGCCAGCCAAGATAATAAAAGGATCGCGAAAGCTCTCAAATTGAGCCGCCAGTAAAAGATAAATCATAATTGCCGCGAAAAAAATCGTCATAGTTAATGAGTTTTGTTCCTTTCTAAGTTGGCGAGCTTCTCCGGCGTAATCTATCGAATAACCACCGGGCAAAATTTTTGCGGCCTGCTCTTCTAAAACGCTCAAAGCTTGGTCGGCGCTGACATTTGGAGGGTAAGCTCCTTGTATCTTTATAGAGTTTAATTGTTGGAATCTGTTTAAACTTCTTGGAGCGGATCTGTTTTGTAGTTGTGCTACGGAAGATAATTGAATCGGCTGGCTGTTGGGACCGCTGATAAAGCTCTCCAAAATTTGCTCTGGATTTAAACGAAGCTCTCTTTTTAGTTGAGTTATTATTTTGTAACTGCGACCCATTAAAGAGAACCGATTGATATAATTTCCCCCAGTTAAGGTAGCTAAATCAAAAGCTATATCTTGCAAGTTAAGGCCAAAAGCTGCGATTTTTTCCCGATCAAAAATAAACTCGCTTTGGGGCAGATCAAATTTTAGATCGCTTTCGGCGAACATATAACGACCACTGGCAAAAGCCGCTCCAACTAAAAGCTCTCCAAAATGAGCCATTTCTATCGGTTCCGCTGTGCTTGATAAAACAAACTCTATTGGAAAGTTGCCGCCTCCCGGCAATGGTGGAGGCGTTGTCACGATAACGCGTAGTCCGGCAATCGAGCTCATTTTTTGCCAGAGATCTGCAGAAATTATCTCCGCAGATCGTCGCCTTTCCGACCACGGCTTGAGTAAAATTCCAGCAAAGCCTCCATTTGGCGTAATAAGCTGAAAAGATTGTTTGTATTCTTCAGCGGATTCAAAAGTTTTTTGAACAGCCACTGAGAAATTAGCTGTTTGCTCAATAACAGCATGAGGATCGGCTTGAACAATCCCAAAAACTATGCCTTGATCTTCACGTGGCGCCAATTCTTTAATGGAAAACATGTAAAGAACCGGCAATAATCCAGCAAACATCACACCAAATAGTATTAAAGTTTTGTAATGAGCCAAACCATTTTCAAGTAGTTTGATATATCCCGTTGAAAATAAATTGAGATATTTTTCTAAACGAACCTTTAGAACCGTTTGGTGATCAAGATTGTGGGTAATTAGTTTTGCAGACATCATTGGCGAGAGTGTTAAGGCCACAAATCCTGATATTAAAACCGCCCCAGCTAATGTAAAAACAAATTCTTTAAACAAAGTTCCAGCCAAACCACCTTGAAGAGCAATTGGAGCGTAAACAGCCGCTAACGTAGTGGTCATGACTATGATGGGCCAAACGAGCTCTCGAGTTGCCTCAATTGCCGCCTCTAGTGGAGCTTGCCCCAGACGGATATGACGCTCTATATTTTCCAGCACCACGATCGCGTCATCAACTACTAAACCTACTGCTAAAACTATTGCTAGTAGTGTTAAAAGATTTAGAGAAAACCCAGCTGTGGCCATTATCGCGACGCCGCCAAGGAGCGAAAGCGGGATAGCCGTCAGTGGTATTAAGATTGAACGAAACGATCCTATAAAAAGAAAGATAACTACAATTACTATAGTTAGAGTTTCCAGTAGAGTCGTGAAAACTTCGTCAAGCGCGTTTTCGATGTATTCCGTCGCATCATAAGGAACTCCCAGTTCAATGGCGGTCGGCAATGTTTTTTCTATTTCCGGCAGTTCCGCTCTCACTCTCTTAATAACATCTAGCGAATTGGCACCCGGCAGTGCCCAAACTCCTATAAAAGTAGCGGCTTTACCATCAAACCGTACGTCAGAGTCGTAATTTTCTGCTCCAAGTTCGACTTCAGCCAGATCTCCTAACCGGACTATGCGACCAGCATCTTGCTTGACGATTAGATCATTAAATTCTGACAAAGATCTTAGATCTGAGGAAGCTTTCAAATTGACCGCTACCGTTTCGCCTTTTGTTTGGCCAATGGTTGCTAAGTAATTATTTTTGAGTAACGCGCGGCGCAGATCGCTAGGAGAGATTTGGTGAGCCGCTAATTTCTGGCTATCAAGCCATATTCTCATAGCAATTTGCCGTCCCCCTAAAATATCAGCTTTTTGTACCCCGTCAATTGACGATAGACGTGGTTGAACAATTCGCATTAAGTAATCAGTGATCTGATTTTCTTTAAGAGTTGTTGAAGAAAAGCTAAGATATAAAAGGGCAAATTGATTATCAGCGTTTTCGACGTTGATTACAGGAGCTTCTGCCTCGGTAGGCAGTTCGTTTCTGACCTGAGCAATTTTTGATTGTATTTGAGACAAGGCATCAAATATGTTGTAGTTAAGTTTGAGTCTGGCGGTAATAGTGCTGATCTCTTGTTCGCTTTTTGATTCGAGGTAATCTATGCCGTCGGCACTTGCGATGACCCGTTCAAGAGGGGTAGTGACGAATCCACGAACTAGTTCGGCATCGGCTCCAACATAAGCTGTTGTAACAATTACTGAGGCGATGTCGCTTTTGGGGTACTGCCTGACGCTGACGGCGTAATATGCTTTAATGCCGGCAAGCAGTAGTAAAAGATTAACGCAGATCGCCAAAACTGGTCGTTTGATAAAAATATCTGTAAAAGCCATCGAAATATTTTAAATTTGTCAGGATGAGTGTTTTTGCTCTTGATTTGAGATTGTTACATTAGCATCGGCTCGCAGTTTAAAAACTCCGCTGATCGCAAATATTTCGCCCTCTTCGACTCCTTGTATTATCGCGACCTTGCCTTGTCGTCTCTCTCCTAGGGTGACTGTTTTTTCTTTGGAGATGAGCCTCTCTGTGCCGTTAGCATCGAGAGTTTTTTCTATTTTATAGACAAAGTCTCCAAATGGGGAGGCCTTGACAGCGGAGATCGGCAAAGTTAATAGTTGCCGTGGAGCTTGGGATCTTAAAAGTATTTTTGCGTACATCTGAGGGAGCAGAAGTGGGTGATTGTTTTCGTCAAATGCGTTCTCAACCTGAGCTTGCAAATTGATTCCGCGAGTTGCTGATTCAAGGCTAGAGTCAATAGCCGCGACTTTTGCTTGAAAAACTTTTTCGGGATAACTGTCAACCGTAAAACTGATCTCATTTCCTATTTGAGCAAGCTCTATGAAACGTTGCGGTATCTGAAAATTAAGCTTTAATTTTGTTGGATTAAGAAGGTAAACAATTTCATCTCCAGCCTTTATGTACTGTCCAAGATTAACTCGAATAACCCCAAGTATTCCAGAATATGGCGCCACAATTCTTTTTTTCTCTATGATTGATTTTAAGGAATCTTCTTGCGCTTTGGCGGCGCGAAGTTCATAATCAGCGTCTTCTAAGGCTTGTTGTGAAGCGGCGTTGTTAGCTTTTAAATTCTTGGCGCGGTTATAATTTTTGATCGCCCAATCAAGACGAGCGCTTGCTCTGGCTAAATCAGCCTTTTCTGAACTGGTGTTAAGTTCTATTAAAACCTCCCCTTCTTTAACTAGAGCGCCTGAGGGAGAGTTAATTTTAGAGACAACTCCGCTGTTTTCTGTAGTCAGCATGGCTCCATTGATAGCCGAAAGGAAGCCAATTGTTGAGATCTGCTGAGGCCAATTTTCTTTGATTGCAGGAGCAACTTCTATACTTTCAGGTGGAGGCTGAAAATTACCATGGTTGGCGATTGCCAATTTAATCTGAATAAATTTAATGAGTCCTAAAAACAGGGTTAAAACCAAGAAGGTTAAAAATACATTTAAAAAAGGACGTCTCATGGTTATAACTCAGTTTTTCTATGATTAATTTTACAAGAAATTATCGAAAACTTGCTTTGGTTTAAGCTTCTAAATGATTGCAAAAACAGAAAGGAAAGATACCTTTAACAAAATAACTATCATTTTAAGACTTTCAGTTTGATTGGTTTTTTCTGTTTTTAAGGTTTTTCCTTCAGCTCTATTTGATTCTAGGCACTAAAAATATCATCTCTTGCCTTAAAATACCAGTCGTTTCAAAATGTTAGAGTAATCTCTAATGACTTAACAAAAATCTTTCCTTTAATTATTAAACCGTTTGCTGTTATTAGACGATGCTTGTTGTAGGTTGCCTGCTAGTTTTTCCCAATAAGTTTTAAGTTGAAGTCGTGTATGTTTTATAATAATTTTCCAGAGTTGCAGAAAGATTCGGTAAAAATTTTTTATGGGCGGTTAATAATTTTTTTATTGATCCTTTTGGTTGCTCCGGTTAATAGCTTTGCTCTATCTAGCTCGTTTTTTTTAGGACAGGGAGCAAAAGGAGGAGGAAGTACGGGAGATCCTACAACTACTCCAGCACCAACTAACACATCCCCGCCTGCGCCTACAGCTACGCCAACACCAGCACCAACATTAACTCCGACCGCAACTGATACGCCAATGACTCTTCCAACTGATACGCCTTCTTCAACGCCAACCAGCACGCCTCCACCAGCGGCAACATCTACGCCGACTCCAACACTCACATCTATGCCGGGTGCGATAGTTACGAGCGGCGCTGCTTATGCAACTTTTAACGATCCTGGAGCGCTAGTTGTGCAAAATCATCCACACCCATTATCACCAACTCCGGGTGGGCTTTTAGGAGATTCTGTTGGATCGGTGGAGCATTGTACTCCAGATACTGGGAAAACACAAGATGATGACGAAGTTCCTTGCGGCTAGTGTGGACTTAATTGCCCGTGGTAATCTAAACTTAAGATAGGCTCTTTTTCTATATTTGATAATTTTATAAGAGCAAATGAGTTACAAAAAAAATGAGCAAAGGTAAAAAAAGAGATGGTTTTGCTCTTTTAAGTATTTTATTTTTGGCTGGGATTTTTGCTGCGCTCATTGCGGTTTATCAGATTGTCGCTAAATTGCATATACAATCAGTATCAAGCTACAACATTCTAAATAAAGCAGCTTATTCAGCTGAGGCGGCTTTAAATTATAGAATCTCGCAAATTAAAGTTTTAACTAATGGATACTATTATCTGCAAGGTTCTCCGGTTGATGAAAATTCTCCTCCAGTTTGCGCAGATGATAATGTTGGCTCCGGAGATCTTGCTTGTCAAACACATGTTTTTAACGGCAAAACCGTTTATACTTATGTTGTCCCTTATGGAGAAGAGCCAGATACTCCGAATAGTTTAAAATTGAGACAACCTCCATTTGGAGATAAATTTCAATATCTTTCTGGAGATAATTTTTATTATCAGATTAAAGCCATAGTCATTAATCCTGATAGCGGCGAAGTTGAATATTCTCAAGTTAATTTGCTAGAGATTAAAAACATGCCTCTTTTTCACTTTGCCGCTTTTTACAATAAAGATTTAGAAATTGCATTTAACCGCGCTATTCAACTTACTGGCCCAATACATACAAACGGCGATCTTTATCTTGACAGTTCAACTTCTCATTTGGAGCTTGGTGGGCAGGTTACCGCGAGTGGCGATATCTATCGAGGAAGAAAAGATGGTGTTACCCCAAGCTGTCGCTCTTTTACAGTAAGCGCCTTAGATCCGATCAATCCTCTCAATTTAATCCCAAATTGCAATGAACGTACTCTTGTAACCCAACAGGATTTAATACCCTTTAGAGGAGGGGTGCGTCGCAAAATACCCACAGTCGCGACGCCTCCGGTAGCTGATATTTTGGGAAGAGGACCGGGTAATTTTTATTTTACTCATGCTGATTTGAGGTTAACTATGATGGCTAATGGTGATGGCACCCATTCTGACGTGCAGGTGCGAGACCTTAATAACAATAATACTTCTCATACAGATGTATTGAGATTTTGTCCCGGCACCATAGGTGGTTTTGCTGTGGGTTCAAGTAATTTTTATAATAAACAAAATCAACTCTGTGTTCATGTTTTTGATATTGATCTGCAAGCGCTCTTTGATTGTTTATATAACTCAAATTGGTTTTCTACTGGTAAAGCTTTAGATTCAAATATTGACCGAGGAGGCTTGGTGTTTTACTTCGCGATTGAGGATAGTGGTATCGGAGTGAATAACAATTGTCCTGATGCGGGTGGAAGTTCTGGCAATGCCGTTAGAATTAATAACGCCTCTAAAATAGGCGCGTCAAATCCAGCCACGCCTCTACCTTTGGGTTTAACGATTGTTACGGATCGAGCTATTTATATTCGGGGCGATCTTAACAAAGATACATTTGATATTTTAAAAGTTGGCGTTTTGGCTGATTTTGTCAATGTCTTATCCCAAAATTGGTCTGATGCCGCGCATGTAATGACAACCTCGCCTATTTCTACGGCAACTCATACTTTTGTTAACGCTTCTTTTTTGGCGGGAACTTTTACTACTGGTGGTTCTGAGGGGGTTGGTGGTCAAGGTGGTGTTTATGGCGGCGGGCTAGAGAATTTTTTTACTCTGCATGAAGATTGGACTGATGTTCTCTTACATTTCCGCGGTTCGTTAGTTAGTTTAGGAAATCCGATTGCTTGGCAAGGTTTGATGGGTGGTTGGGCGTCTCAACCATATCATCCGCCAACTCGTAGTTTTGCTTTTGATGATAAGCTCTATCATCCGGTAAATTTGCCTCCTCTAACGATTCGAGGCGGAACCATAAAATCTTATGGCTTTTTGAAAAATTAAATAAATGATCAGAGTAAACAACGGGTTTACGGTTTTAGAATTGTTGGTGGCAATGGCGTGCGCCGCTATTTTAATCTCGATCGCGGTTTTAAGTTTGCACTCACTCAAACAACCAGCGCGAAATAGCGGCGATATGCTAGCTGCTTTTATGCGGGGTATGCGGATGAGAGCTCTAGCGACATCGAAATTCATAGTAGTCTCGCCTGATAGCGAGACGGTCGCTTACGCCGACACTTTGCCGGCTTGTCCAGTGGGATCATTTACCAGAAATTCGAGCCACAATCCTCCTGAAGACACTTTTAGGATCGCTAACGGAGCTTATTTTTTGGAAACTAATTGGTGGATCTGTTTTAATCGGAATGGTTTTGCTAGTCAAAGTTTAATTGTTCAGATATCAGATGGAAATGAAACAAGAAATGTGCAGATTTCATCAGGAGGAGCAGTTCGGCATTATTGATTTGTTAAGCCGGGCGCCGTTTTGTTTAACGTAGCTGTGTAAGTTTTTTATGAATATTTCTTGGCAAAAAGGATTTACTTTAATTGAAATTATGGCCGCTCTTTTTATTTTAGGGTTGATAGCGGCGGCAGTTGCCTTGGGTGTGCAAACTATGACGAAACTAAATTACCGAGCAACAGTTAAAAGTGGAGCAATTTGGGCGGTGGTCAAGACGCTCGAAAATGCCCGTGGTCTTGAGCCTCACTCTATATCGAGCGGAACTGAGAATGTTACTTTAAACGGCATAACTTATTCGGTTGAAAGGATAGTTTGTCCAGCCGCAACGGCGGCTTTGTATTGCAATACCATGGATATGTGGGAACTGCAAATTCGTGCTCTTTATCAAGGCGAGGAGATGTATTCTCTTTCAACAATTTATTATGGCGATTTGAGATGATTTATCAAATTAGATTTTTAGCATCGCGGCAACGAGGATTCTCTCTGATTGAACTTTTAATTGGATTATTGATTAGCTCGGTGATTCTTGCCGCCGTAATGAGCTCTTTTTTATCGACCAAAAGATCATTGGCGCGCGACACTGTTTACAGCAGGATTCAGCAGAATTTGGAAGCGGCTCTTAATATTATAGCTCAAGATATTAAGAATGCCGGCAATCTTTTAAATGATCTTGCTCCCGTGTTTGAGTTGACAAATGGCGCTGGCGCATCACCCGATCAGCTGATTATAAGAAGAGGCTTGCGAATTGGGGCTCTGCCAGTTTGTCAAAATATCACCTCCGGCTCTTCAGATCTGATTTATGCTGGTTTTGTTGTTTGGAATTTACCCGGGTGTATTTATTCGTTACAGCAGGGAACATTTAATATTTGGGATCATTATAATCTGACTAATGCTCCTGTTTTGGCTTATATTTATAATGTTTACTCAAATGTCGGGGAGTTTTTTCAGCTGAATTCTTTTACCGATACTGCAAACACAAATTTAACATTATCTCGCGTTGACACTTGGACTTATGGTTATACGGCTGGGCAAGCCAATGTCTACTTGCTAGAGCAGAAAAGGTATTATATTTCTGGTAATAATCTTATGATGACTACTACCGGCGGGCCTCTTTCAACCAACGGCAATTCGTTAGTTGCTTTTAACATTAAAAATATTCAGATTACTTTTTCTTTGAATGATGGTACGACAACCAGCACTTTCTTACCAAGCAACTATTGGCGAGTTGTTAAATCAGTAAGAGTGATAATTACTGGATTTGATTCTTATCTTGGAGAAGAGGTTGTGAAGACTGCTGAGGGCACATTTGCCGTTCGTGCTTCTTTAACATCGTAGCTATTTTTTCAAGGCACGCCACTCTATTTTTCTTTGAAGCCCCGAGTTTATTTCATAATTTCTAAAACCACCTTCAATTAATTTATCTAGTAGTTCTGGAAAAAGTAAGCTTGGATTCGATTTTTCCCAGAGGTAAAAAGAAAGAGAGCCTGGAATCGGATTAACTTCGTTAAAATACAACTTGTTAGCCGTTAGGTCGAAGATATAATCAAAGCGTGCCACCCCCGAGAGCCCTAACAGGCCAAACAGATTGATTGACCATTGGCGAACTCGCTCTTTAATGCTCTGATCAAGATCGGATGGATCGATAATTCTAGTTAAACCTGCCATTCCTTCATTTTGACCAACGTTAGCGCCTTGATTTTTTAAACCTTCACCGCCTTTTTTGCCTTTGCCGCCGCGAATGTATTTATCTTCATAAGATAACACACCAGCCGAAGCTACTGGGATCTCGACCACGGAAGCAATTGGTTGTTTGTCGTCTAAAACGGCACAGTTAATCTCCATTAAATCAAGAATGCAAGGCTCAACAATTGCTTCATGATCGTGGCGAAAAATATTTGTCATGTTAGCGCCGATCTCCGAATCATTGAACGCTCTGCTGGCGCCGATACTCGAGCCTAAATTATTAGGTTTGATAAAATATGGAGCTTGACCGAGATACTGGTTATTTTTGATTGCACTAATGATTCCACCAAAGTCACTTTTGGCAGTAGCTTTTTTTATTAACAAAGATGGCAAAACTTCAATGTCGATTGTTTTTGCCAATTGTTTGCAGAGGTGTTTGTTCATCGCCAAAGATAGAGCGGTAGTGCCCGATCCAACGAAAGGAACATTTTCTAATTCGAGCAAAGCTTGCACTCTGCCATCTTCTCCGTAGGTTCCATGAAAAATTGGGAAATAAATATCAGCTTTAATAGCATTCTCAACAGCTTCTCTTGAAAACCATTTTTTTGGCGATGGGTTAGCAAAAAGTCTAATAGCTAGCAGTTTCTTTAACTCTTCTTGAAAAGTAGCCGCCGTATAAAACGATTTATTAAGCAATTTTGGATCTGAATAGACTTTACCATCTTCCGCGAAATAAACCGCGATTGATTGATAGCGAGTTTGATCGAGATATTTGGCGGCTTGCAGGGCGGATATAATTGAAATTTCATGTTCGACCGATCTGCCACCGAACATTATTGCTACCGAAATTTTGTTGTTGCTAGAAACTCTCTTTATGTTCATATAAGTCTGGAAGGTCGTTTTCTATTAAAACCGCGTCTTCAGCCCGTGCGTAATTTTTTAACAGTTCAAATGCTTCAGTTCTGTTTTCAGCCAACGATATTTCAGCTTTATTATTTTTGCAACCTTCAAGTAAGGCTTCTCGGTTGACGTGCCCAACTATGATTATTAAATCGCAGATCTCAGAGGCGATTGCGGCGACATTTTTGTTTTCTTCGGCTTGCTTTTCGCCGAGTTCTATCATTCCCGGAGTCAGCAATATTTTTCTTTTAGCTGGGGCTGTTTGTAACACTTGTAGGGCGGATTTAAACCCTTCTGGATTTGAGTTGTAAGCGTCTTGAATGTAAGTTATTCCCTGATCTTTTTTGATTTTGAGACGATTATCAACCGGCTCGATGTTTGCGAGTAACGCCAAAAGATAATTTGGATCAGCTCCTAAAGCGCAGGCCATCGTAAAACAACCTATAATATTATAAACCGAGGTTTTTCCAAGTAGCTTTGTTTTTGCTTGGTAGGTTTTATTTTGCCAATGTATCGTGAAAGTTTGAGTTCCGCTCTGATTGTCTTCTTTAACGTCGGAAGCCCAGCAATCGAGACTTTTATCACTTGGATTAAGTCCGTAAAGTAAGGTTGTTTTGCTTGGGTAAGTTTCGGCTATTTTGCGTGATCCCGGGTTATCTCCGTTGCAGACTAAAATTCCATCTGCGGGCAACGCTTGCGCTAGCTCTGATTTTGCCAGAAAAACGTTCTCTTCAGAACCAAAACGCTCTAAATGAGCCAGTCCAACAATCGTTATTAAGGCTGCGTTTGGAGGGGCTATTTCGCATCGTTTTTTAATATCGCCTACTAGAAAAGCCCCCATTTCGATAACCGCGTATTTGTGCTCTGGTTGAAGCCGTTCGCGAATTTCTCTGGTAATACCCATTGAAGTGTTGATGCTCTTGGGAGGGACGAAAGTTGAACCCAAGGCTCCGCCGACAAATTCGCCTAAGATATTTTTGCAACTTGTTTTGCCGTAACTGCCGGTTATGCCGATAGTATAGGGAGCGAGAGCACGAATTTTGGCTTTTGCTTCATTTAAAAATTTGCTTTGGATTTTAGATTCGACTGGTTTAAGCAGATAGTTACTCGCGATAAGCGAAAATGGAATAACTTGGGATCCTGTAATTGAGGCTATTAAGAGATTTAGCTCTCCAAAACAACAGTTCAACAAAAGCGCCCCTATAAATATTGCTAAGGTTAAAATATAAGCGATCCTGTAAATTCTTTTTGCGCGTTCGGTCATGTTTAGTTTGACCTTACCGGATTTAGTTGGATCGATCTCGAAAATTGATAACACTAAAAAGCCTAGTCCAAGAAAAAAATATCTATTGAGGAATGGGTCGTAAATTCCCTCCTTGCTCAGTAGCGGAACGGCGAACCAGCAGATTAGGGATGTCAGGCTGGCTCTTTTGTCGTAAGCGGAGTTCGCGAAGAGCCATTTGACGAACCGCGGATGATTGTATTCTTCAATTTGAAAAAACCGAAGATAACGCTTAAGCCTTTTTGATATGAAATACCCAGCCGCTAAAATAAAAAAGGTTAACCACAGAATCTCTGAGAAAGGACAGTAACTTGTGCAAGGTTTCATATGGAAGTGGCTTTTTAAGAAGAAGCGAGAAATTTTTTAATATGGTACGCGACCAAACTTAAACCCGGACCATTAAAAGGCTCATGCCCTAAATCTTCCAGCTCTATGTAATGAGAGTTTTTGATCAATTTGTTAAGTCGCTTTCCCATTTCAGGAGGTGTTTCTTGATCGTTTGCTCCCCAAATCAATAAAGTTTGGCACGAAATGTTTTTAGCGGATTCTGTTTGATCTTCGGCAACCAATTTTACCAAAATGTCTTTTAGAGCGCCAGCCTGTTTGTAATCTCTTGATCCAAATCTATGTGCTAAAAGATCTTTAAAAAAATCAAAACCTATTATTTGATCAATTTTTTTTAGTATTTTGCCGGACACCGTTAACGCTATAAATTTAATCTCCTTGAAAAAACCACGCTTAGCGCGCAAGCCGTGTGAGCCGATAAGTATCATGTGACTTACAAGATCGGGCCGCTTAACGGCTAACCTTAGAGAAACTCTTCCCCCAAAAGAGTGTCCTATCAAAATGATCTGCTCTTTAGCTAATTTACAGATGTAATTTTCAACGCACTCCGCGAACTCGACGCTGCCCCAAGCTTTGGCTGGCTTTGGAGATCTCCCAAAACCGGGCAGGTCTAAAAGATGAGCTGAAAAATCTGGTTGTAATGCCATCGCTAAATCCCGAAAATAGTCGCCGCTTCTCTGCCAACCATGAAGAAATATGATTGTGCGATCAGCTTCTCCGATAACTTCCGCGTATGGTAAAAGAGCATCGTTATCGTTGTTTTTCATCTGATGAACTTTTGCTACTGGCAAGTGATTTTTTAATGGCAGTTCGCAGTATGATACTGCGTTTGGCTCCGCCGAGAATTTCGGCTAAATTGTCATAAATACCAGCATCGTACAGAAGCGCTCCGAGCGTGCCTGTTCCGGCGGCTAAGGCTTGAGTTGCTTGCTGTAAGTTTTGAGCGGCTGATTTAAGATTGCTGATGATCTCTCCAGCCGCGCTCTCCGGACCTCCATAAATAAGATCGTGCATAATGCCGTTTCCTTTTTTGATCTTATCAAGAATTTCGCGCAAGCCATCTAAAGCGGCCGAAAGCTTAAAAGAGATCGAGCTTCCTTGATCACTCATTTTTTTCTCTTCTTCTCCATAAACTAAGTAATGAAGCATTCCGGAACCGGTTTTAATTTCGCTTATTATTGCTGAAAGGTCATCAGCCGCTTTAGAGATAGAGCTTATAACTTTTTGCCCATCTTCTTTAGAATAGATGAGACGATTTGCTAAACCATCTCCTTTTTCAATTTGTTGCACTATCGCTGAAAAGGCTTTAACTCCCTGATTGAGCTCTGCCAGAGCTGACGCTTTAAATTCCTCTAAAATACTATTGGCGTTTTTAGCTATGCTCGCCGTTGATTCTATAACCTCGGCGGCACGGCTGGCGATCTCACCTATTTCTGCTGGAGCTTCTCCAGTAATCTCTGACCCGGGATGAATCAATTCCGATTTATCTCCGGGAGAGATACTTAAAAATTTATCTCCAAGCAATCCTTGTGTTTCAATTGATATTGATGAGCCAACTCTTAATCGCTCGAGAAACTCATCATTGATAACAAATTTAACATGTACCGCTGGATCGTTAAGATCTTTGCTGAATCCTATATGCACCACTCTGCCAGCAGTAATGCCGCCGATTCTGACAGGAGCTCCTTTTGCTAAACCCTTGACGTCCTTAAAAGAGGTTGAAAACTCCTCTTGACGGGCAAAGATCTGTTTTTCTTTTCCCATTGTGAATATAACTAAAGTTAATAAGAATAATGAAACAACTATAAATATTCCCGCTTTGAATTCGCTATTCATGGTGTTTAGATCAAATTATGATTTATTGAACTCCTCAACAAGTTTGATTAGCAAAGAGAGTTTAAGATTATCTTTGGCGGCAAAAAACGGAATAGTGTTTTCAAAATTATTTGTGGTCGATCTAATTTTGAAGTTGATAAGAGTGTTTTTATCATTAGTTGGGTGGCTAAACTCGCTAAATATTCTAGCTTCTTTCGCTAAGGATAGTAATCTAAAAACTCTCTCGAGGTTATAACTATTATCTTTTGTATTTTCGGATAATATCGAATTAGCGGCAAAAACCATGTGCGAAACGATTTTGCCGCTTTTGTCGAGGATGGTTACTGAAATTGAGGGTAAGTTAGCAAGTTCTAGTCCTAATTTTCTCTGCTCCTCCAGATTTTTTATGTAGTTATTAAATGAGAGCTCTTGGGGAGTTATTATATTTTTGGGATCCCTATTGATCTGCCAGATTAGGGAAAGAATGAAAATACTTAACGCTGTTAGCGCTGTTGTAAGATGTTTTTTCATTGAGGGACTTATCATGTTATTTGATCTAGTTTCTCTTTTGCTATTTTAATTAGAGACTCTTTGGTATTCAATTCCGGCTGATCTAAGACTAATTCCTTCAATTCTTTAAGGCAACTGCCAAGCTCTCTACCCTGCTTGAAGCCGATTTTTTTCAATTCTTCTCCATTAACAGCGAGTTTAAAAGGATTGCTTTTTGTTAATCTAGCTATTTCAGAGCTTGCTAGTTCGCGAAAACGTTGGATGCGAAGATGAATGTCATCATTTGGAAAGACAGGGGGCTTATCCGCTATTTTAAATTCCTGCCAAGTTTCAAATTCCTCTCCAAGATCGCGCATTAAGCGACGCACTCCAGCCGGACCGCAATCAAGTGGCCGCATATGCAGTCTGACGAGCAAGGTTACTTTCTTTATAAGATCTTTTGAATATTTCAATCTTGCCATTGCTTGGGCGGCCAAGCTTTCGCTTATGATTTCGTGATTATAAAAATGTCTTTCGCCCCGCTCATCTACTAACAAAGAAGCTGGCTTTCCAAGATCATGAAAAAGAGCCGCCAATCTTAATTTTAATTCCGGCGGCGCGTTGGCAATGACGGTTATTGTGTGCTCGAAAACGTCTTCAGTGTGAAATTTATTCTGTTCAAAATCAAATGATGGGACGATCTCTGGCAAAATTGTTTGTAAGATCCCAATTTGCCGCATTGCCATAAAACTTGCTCGAATTGACTTGCTTGGAGCAAGTAAAATTTTGCTAAATTCTTCTCGCACTCTTTCGCTACTGACATCTTTTAATTTATCGGCTATTAGCGAAGCGGTTTGAGCTAGCGTTGGATCTATTTTTCTGTCGGCTGCTGGTCCAAAACGAATCATTCTCATTATTCTTAGAGGATCTTCTAATAATCTTGCTTTAGGATCGCCGCAAGCCTTTAAAAGATTATTTTTTAAATCGTTTATACCACCTTCTGGATCAATTACTTCGTAGGTAAATGGATTGATCGCAATGGCGTTTATAGTAAAATCTCGTGCTTTTAGGTCCTCCGCAAGGTTGTTGCCAGATATTACTTTTCCATCGGCGGCAACCTTTCTGAAAGAGGTGATTTCAATATTTCTCCCATTAAGATTGACCGTAATAGTGCCGTGTTTCAAACCGGTTTCGTAAACTTTAAAATTATCTTCGGCGAGTAGTCTCAACAGTTCTTTGGGAGAGGCGTTAATTGTCAGATCAAAATCTCCGAGTTTTTTCTCGGAAAAAAGATCTCTTGGCACTCCGCCAACTAAATAAGTTTCACCAATGAGGTTTAGTTTGCATAGTAGGCGAGCGACCTCAGTGGTAGAGAGTATTTCTTGTAGCTGGTGTTTTTGGATTTTGCTGAGCATTGCTTTTAATTTGCTCAAAGAGCTTAATTTTCACTCAGCTTGAAATTATTCTCAAGTTTTTTCTTGAGTTTATTTTTGTTGAATATATAGGTTTAAAAAGGAATACCAGCCAGTTGGCAAATTGCCGTTAAAATTAAGATTTAAAATTGGCAGCCAGTCTGGTCTGATTGGTTTTTTAATAAGGCGCATTTTTGCCTGAGTAGGCGTTCTCCCTCCTTTTTGGCGGTTGCAATCGGGACAAGCGCAAACAATATTTTCCCAAGAGGTAGTGCCACCTTGACTGCGTGGAATAATATGATCAAGGGTAGCTTCTTTTGATGATAATTCTTTCCGGCAATATTGGCAGGTAAATTGATCTCTGGCTAAAATGTTTGTCCTTGAAAGGGGAGGTGAGCGCCTTCCGATTTTGACTAGCTTAAGTAATCTGACTACGGCTGGAGCTTTAATTACGATTGAGACTGAACGAATTTGATGGTCATATTCCTCAATAACTTCGACCTTGCCACTAAAAAACATGGTGACGGCCCTTTGCCAAGAGATGACTTTGAGCGGTTCGAAAGATGCGTTAAGCAGTAAAACGGCTTGCATTTTTCAGGTTTTTTAGTGGTAGCGCTTTTTAAGCTATAGCAATTATAGTATCGGCAGTTATGCGAAAATTCACAACCCTAAAAGTATCTCCTATTTTTAAGATTTTTCTGGATCTTCTGTTTGCTTTGGCGATTTTGATTTTTTTTACATCAACCTTATTATTTGCCGATACTTGCGCTGAGTTCGGAAGATTACGTGCCGAATTTTATAGACTACTCGGGAATAGTAAGCCTCCTTCAAAATTTAATTGTCATTTGCTTAATTCAGATCGTTTGCGATTGGAATTTAAGCTTTATCTAAAAAACATAGTTTCGTTGAACGAGGTTGCTTTAGAAGACAAGATTTTTAAGTTGCTAAAGTTTATTCCTGTTGATTTTGATCAGTGGCGTTGTCAGTATAATTTGCCGACCTCATTTTATCATGGTAAAAAGCGAGCTTTTTATATTGATGATTTATTTCCGCAAAATTCCGACGAGGCTTTATTTTTACTTGTCAGCGAGCTTTTAGAGAGGCGCTACAAACTTTCGCCGATTGATCGATTTTGGAGTCAAAGTTTTGACAGATCGCTTGCTTTAGCCGCTTTACGCGGTGGTTTGGTTGCAGTGCTCGGTGAAAATCAGCCGGTTGCTGATATCTTTAAAAACCACCAAGCTTACTTTGAATCAAGGTCGTTACCCAAAAAAGATGAGCTTGAGGACAACTCTTTTGGCGGCGGAGACAAGCAATCTCAGTGCGAAGCTGGCGAAGGTTACGATCGACTTTTAAATTTTCCGATTGATTTCGGAAGATTGTATCTTCTGAGGAAATTTGAGGCTGGAGGTTTGAATTCAATTTTTGATCTGCTGAAAAATCCGCCAAGCACTTCGGCCGAAATATTTTCATATGTTTATTCTGTGAGCATTAGGAAAGAGTTGTTTCAAGTCGCGCCCTTGGCTGAGGAAGTTAAAATTTTTGATACAGTTTGGCGCAAAGTTTATAAAACTAATTTGGGACAATTTTTTATACGCTCTTTGCTAGGTGTTCACCTGACCGATGCCGAAGCGATCTTGGCTAGCAAAGGATGGCGTGGCGACTTGGCCGAGCTTTACCAAAGAGTGCCTTTAAAGCATGGTCAAAGGGTCGAGAATCTTTTGATTTGGCAGGTCAAATTCAACAATCAACAATCAGCTTTGCGAGCTTATGGCTTGCTAGTTAAGTTTATTGAGAGAATTTTTCGAGTTCAACTAAGTCCCGAATCTCGTTTGTCTTATGCTACTATTGGTGGCGTCAAGCTAATTTTAGGCCTCAGTGACACCTCAGTCATTAAACTTATAGTATCTTAAAACTTTGCTGATACTCTTTTTTAATTTAAAATTTATGTTAAAATACTTTTTTGTTATCTTTTGTTTGGATAAATTTTTTGTATTATTAAGATGTTTTTTTCGCCAATTTTGAGCAGACCCTTTAAAGATGTCGATTTTGCTCGGGATTTTGCGGCGTTAAAACAAACTTTAAAAGATATTTTTAGAGTTGATCAAAATGGATATTCGCAAAACGGCTTTATAGTAATGGGTTATTACCAAGATCAGGTATTAATCGAAGATTGGAGAAGTTTGGTTCGCGGGGTCAACAATCTCCGTTTAGACTATAAAGACTACCATTATAGCCACTTAAGTCCTGAAAGCGTTTTTGCTCTGAAAATTTTGCACCAGCTCTTTAATTTTCCGATTACTAAGGATTTTAAGGAAACTTTTGATTCTCTGGTTGATAAGTTAAATTATCGCTTTAAAGAAGATATCGCCAAATCGCGAACAGTTCACGCTTTGATTGATAACCATCGAAGCTCTTTGACTCTCTGCACAAGCGCTAATAATTATTTTAAAAGCGCTTTAGGTATTCTGGCGCAAGAACATTTAACTCGCGCGTTTACCAAGGATCGAGACAAATCAGGAGTCACGGGCGAACTTTTACAGTTACTAACGGAAATTTTTAATTTAGATCCAAAAATCTCTCTGCCAAAGCCGCCTTAAGAAAAAGAAAGAGGAGTACTTAAGCGCTCTTTGATTTAGTCTTTCCAACGGTTTCGCAAAAATGGCGATAACCTTGCAATGAGTTGGCACCTTTCAATAAACTCTGCCCATTCGATCAGTTCGCTTGTTAGCTCTTCGGCGGTTGGCAAGCTTATGCCTGATTCGCAGATCGCGCCTTCTGTTTCATTTTTTATTTTATTTCTGTAATACGCTAAAGAGCGATCTCCAAAGCGGCCTAGCTCAAAAAAATCCTCGGTCATGGCGATTGCAACTGGCACTCTGGCTCCACCGCAAAGACGCAGTTCGTCCCTGATCTCGGGATCTGCTTGGTTGTCGAGAAAGCGCGCCTTGATTTTTTCCGGCGCAAGCGTTTCAAGTTTATGGATCATTGGAGCTTGACGAGCGCAATCACCGCACCAAGTGCCAGCTAAAACAAGAATATTAAGCTCGCGTTTGAAATTTTGGAAGCGCTTGTTTGTTTCTATTGGCACTATGATTTTTTCAAGATGTTTATGCCACCGTGCTTGTTCGGCTGGCGAACCGCCAGCTATAAACTGCCCGTAATCAAAAGCTTTATAAAAAGCTGTTCGCCAGAGGTTGGCGCGCAAATCGTAGGGGCCTGCCAAATTATTCATTTCAATTTTCCCCCAACTTTAGTAAATTTCTAAATAGCATTATACAATTTTTCCCTTGTAAATCAAAATAAAATTAACACTCTACTCTTGTTTGTATAAAATGATATTAAAAACTCGCTTATTTAAATTTTTCCCTCTTTTTTTAATGTTGCTCTTTGCTCAGATTTCTAAGGCGGAAGAGGTAAAGTTAATCAAAATGACCCCGTCGGGAGAAAATGTCGATGTTGGTCAAGAAGTTTTATTCGAGTTTGACAAAAAAATGGTTCGCTTGGGGGATTTTAAAGTTAAAAAAGCGCCGATTATTTTTTCTCCTAATTTAAATTGCGATTGGCGTTGGCTAAGTCAAACCACCTTAGCTTGCAGGCTGAATAAAAAAGATCGGTTTAAATACGCCACCCGCTACTCTGTCAAATTCGTTGATCAGCTAGTCTCATTAGCTGGAGAAAAATTTCAAAAACAACTAGAGCTTTCCTTTTCCACTGAAGTTCCGAAAATTAAGTACTCCCATCTGTTAAAATGGTTGTCGCCGAACAGAGCCACAATGCTAGTCGCCTTTAATCAAGAAGTTGATCAAGATTCCCTTGAAAACAAACTTTTCTTAACAAGACTTGACGCCAATCAGCAACCCGTTCTTGACAGCTCGGTAGTTGGTGTTTCGCTTAAAAATTGCGGCTCTGCGAGCGAATGTAAATTGTACCACAGTTGGGATGAAATGCGGCAGAAAGCGTTTTGGATCATTGAACCGACTAAAGATCTGATGTTAAACGAACAGTATCAACTACGAGCACTGCCCGGAATTCTGGGTTTAGAAGGCTCTTTGCCTTCGGAGTTAGATGATCAAGCCTTAACTTTTCGAACCTTTAAGAAATTTCAGTTTCTAGGAATTAAATGTTCAAGCTTGACTCAAATTAGCAAAGAGGAAAAGCAGGATTATTTCAACCGAGAAGAACACGAAAGCGATTTTTATAAAACTATTTTTTTAAAACCAGATATTGGAGTTGAGCCAACAACCGCTGATGGGGTTATTTTAAAGGGAGCTCTTTGTAATCCGTTTGGTCCGGCATCTTTAATTTTTACCGTTCCACCGAACATCAGCTCGCTTGCCAAAGGACTGCGATTTGATCCGCCTCTTTTTAAAGAGGGAGCTTTTCAGGAAGATCCTTGGCTGAATGTTTATGTTGATGATGTTTTTAATGATACTGCCGCGACTTTTGATGATTCTTACGTGTTATTTCCTTTGCCTTTGTCCGCCAGTACTAAGTATCGTTTGACGATTAATAAGGAAAATCTCAAAGATCAATTCGGTAGGGAACTTGCCGCCTCCGTCGATATAAGTTTTCAAACTGGAGATCGCAACCCTAGGTTAGCTTTGCCTGATAAAATTTCGGTATTAGAGCTTAAAAGCTCAAGCCAGCTTGGGATTATTCCGACTAACCTCAAAAAAATTGATCTAACCTATCTGACTTATGGTTCAGCTAATGGCAAAGATTCTGTTTCTCAAATAAAACAAGAGGTTATATCTTTGCCTGATGTTAAAAACCTAGCTTATTATTTTCCTTTTGATGCTCGCGCCAGACTTGGAGGGCGAAGTGGCATTTTAAACGGAATATTCCGCTATGCCGATAACTTTAATAGCGTCCGCGAACTGCCATTCTCCGTACAGGTGACACCTTTCGCGGCGCATTTTAAAAAAGGTTATTTTAACAGCTTGGCGTGGATAACTGATCTGGCAACTGGAAAGCCAGTAAAGGGGGCGAAAGTTTCTTTGGTTACTTTTGAAAAAGACGAAAACGAAAATTTGTATAACGCTTTTAACTGGAAGTTTCGCTCTCAAACCACTCTTTTAAGCGAAACTGTTAGTGATGAATTCGGAGTTGCGGAGCTTGCCGGGGCTCAAAGTTTGCCAAATTACGATCATGCAAAAGAATTGGTATTAAAGGTTTCTAAGGATGGCGAAACAGCTTTTCTGCCGATAAACTATGGTTTCAGAGTTTCGCTTGAAGATAAGTATTCTTTTGTTCGCTCTCAAAAAGACCGTTCGGTAGCTTGGGGTTATACAGCTCAGGGCATTTATAAGCCAGGAGAAAAGGTGGCTTTTAAAATGTTTTTACGCGAACAGGAAAATTTAGGGTTTAAACTGCCGCCAGCCGGTCAATATTTGCTACGTCTGACTGATTCCGCTCATAACCTGATAGCCGAGATTGCTCAAGTTGAACCTTCGCAATTTGGTTCAATAAATGGCGAATTTAGATTGCCAAACTCAGCAGCTGTCGGTTGGTATGAGATAGAAGTAGTCGAGCTAAAAAAAGATAGCCAGAATTTAATTAGGCGAATTTCTTTTTTAGTGGCGGACTATGTGCCAGCTCCGTTCGCCACCAAGGTTTCTTTGAATAAATCGGCTGTTTTTCCGGGGGAAGATCTAAGTATTGAGACTTATGGTTTGTTTCATTCCGGTGGACCGTTTAAGGGAGCGCCAGTGAAAACAGCCATTAATTTTGAAGCTCGTCAATTTAAGCCTAGAAATCCTCGCCTTAATGGTTTTTCCTTTGATTTCTCCGATTATTTTGAGGCTGAGAGTGAGCCGACAAGCTTACTGTTTGCTCAGCGAAGTGGTTATCTTGGAGAAAATGGCGATTTTCATATTGATCAAAAGATTTCTGCCGCTGATATTAAAGCTCCTTACGGAGAAGTTATCGTTGAATCTTCAATTAGCGATGATCGCGGCGCTAGCACTAGTGGACGAGCGACAGCCACTTATTTTGGACAGAAGAACTTTATAGGCTTCAAAAGCAAAGAGTGGTTTTTTCAAGTTGGCAAATCTTCGGCGATTGACGTTGTGGTTGTTGATCAAGATGGAAATTTGGCAACCGGCATTCCTTTTGCGATCGAAGTTCAAAAACTGGAGCGGTTCGCTGTTCGCGCTAAGAGCTCTGGCGATAGTTATGTTTCGGATGCGACTGAAAGATGGCAGACAATTTCAAGCTGTGAGCTTGTTTCCGCCGCCGAACCGGTGAAGTGCGATTTTACTCTTAATGCTGCTGGTGAAGTTAGATTCGTGGGGAGTTTTAAAGAGAACAAAAATGCTCCGGCGCAAACATTTCTTCGCAGCTACGGAGTTGGTGCTGGAGATGTTTATTGGTCAAGCCATTCTAGCCACTGGGTTGATCTTGTGCCTGAGCGCAAAGACTACAAGGTTGGCGAGACCGCTCGTTTTATTTTGAAAAATCCATTTGTTGGAGCTAGAGCGCTATTGACTGTTGAAAGGCTTGGGGTAATAAGCCGCCGCGAACTTACGCTTTCCTCGCCGGTTGAGATTATTAGTTTGCCAATTACCGCGCAAATGTATCCTCAAGCATATGTTTCTGTTCTACTTTTTTCTCCCCGTGTTGCTGACGCGCCGATAGCTGGCGAGGTTGATCTTGGCAAGCCAACTTTTAGAATAGGCGGGGCAGATATAAATGTTGAAGATCCTGATCGTCTTTTACAGGTGAAAATCTCTCCAGAGAGAGAAGTTTATAAACCGCGCGATCAAGTTAAATTAACCGTTAAAGTTGCGGCGGCTAATCATCAAGCTTTAGGAAAACCAGTTGAGGTTGGTTTGGTGGTTATTGATGAAGCTGTTTTGGCTCTTAACAGCAAGGGATTGAAATATTACGATCCTCTGCAAGATTATTTTAACGGCGCGACCTTTGAGATTGAAAATTATAATCTGCTTTTAAAATTAGTTGGGCTCCGCAATTTTCACAAAAAAGGAGCCAATCCCGGTGGTGGAGGCATGGATCGCAATATCTCTTTGCGGGATGTTTTTAAATCGGTTGCTTATTGGAATCCGGCGATTATTACTGATTCCTCTGGCTTGGCGGAAGCCTTTTTTGAGCTACCTGACAACTTGACTGGTTGGAGAGCAATCGCGGTTGTTGCTGATAAAGATGATCGCTTTGGACTAGGTTCGACAGCTTTTAAAGTCAATCAAGATATCGAAATTAGGCCGGCTTTGCCGAACCATTTGCGCCAAGGTGATCAACTAAAAGCTAAATTCACGGTTTTAAACAGAGAAAGCCAAATTGGAGATTATGTCGTCAACGCTTTGGTCCAGTATCCAAGCGGCTTAAAGAAAACTTTCGAAGAAACTCTCTCAATCAAGCCTTTTGAAAGGCAGGAGTTTGTTTTTGATTTGCTGGCGGAAGAGGTTGGGGAAGTTTTAATCAGAGTTGTCGCCAGTAAGAGTAAATCAAACGCCAAAGATGATCTGTTAGCGAGGCTTAATGTTTTACCGCTTCAAGCAGAGGAATTTTCGGTAGTCGCTGGCTCTTTGGAAAAAGAGGGAAGTGAAGCTGTTGCAATTCAAATTCCAAGCGATGCTAAAAACAATCAAGCAAGGTTATTGGCTCAGGCATCACCTTCTTTGCTTTCTGCTTTTGAACAGCTAATTAGCTTTGCCAGAGATTACCCTTATGATTGCTGGGAGCAAAAAATTAGTCGCGCTTATTTGGCGGCGGTTTATCTAAAGTTAACCGAAGGTGGTAGTGATAGAAGACTAGCGGCAACTTGGCCGAAAGCTCGAGAATTTTTATTGGAAACTTTGTCTCAAATTAGCGATTACCAAGCTACCAGCGGTGGTATTGGTTTTTACAGCAAAGATAGCCGTTACGTTTCTCCTTATTTAAGTGGCTATACTCTGATGCTTAGCTCAAAATTTGCTGAACTTGGGCATAAATTTAGCTCTGATTCAATAACTAAGCTCAATAGTTACATTAGCGGTTTGCTTCAGGAAAGCCAGCTGTCTCCTGAAAATCGCGCGATGCTCTCAACTTTTTTGGCGGAAGCCGGAGATGGTGATCTTTCTTTACTTTCTCAGCTCTTTGATTATGCCGAGCAAGCTGGGATTGGTGCCAAAGTTGATCTGTTAAGCGGCTGGACTAAGCTCAATGGCGACGCGATGGCGGCGCAAAGATTAATCTCTGATGTTCTCGCTTTAGCGGAAGATAGAGGTACAACGGTTAATTTTAAATTTTCCGATAATGAGTCGCCCCTTTATTCTAATCTCAAATTAAATTGTAGAATTTTGTCTTTGATAGCTTTGCCAGAAATTCGCGCGCGGTATAAAATTTCTGAAGACTTGCCGATTAAACTTGCGGCTTCTATAAATCAACTGCTTGCTCAGCGAGTTAAATTTTTGGATACAAACTCAGCTGTTTATTGTGGGGCGGCGTTGGTTGACTACGCTAAATTTTACGAATTAAAAGCTCCTAACTATAATTTTTCATTTCAGCTTGATCGAGATTCATCGCCCATGCTTACTGGCAGTTTTAAATCTTTTTTTAACTCGCCTTTGCTAGGAGAAAACCTTTTGATAGGCGGTAGCGCCGACACGCCTAGTGGCGGCAGATCATTGTTAATTAATAAAAGAGGAGCAGATGGGCGCCTTTATTATCAGCTTACTTTAAATTATCAGCCAGAACACGCACCGTCAAAGGTTAACGCTGGTATCGAAGTTCACAGGGAGTATTCCGTTAAACGGGGAGGAGCTTTTCATGTTTTGCGAAGCGGCGAAGAGGTTAGTACGGGAGATCTAATCAAGGTTGATCTTTTGATCACCCTGCCCAAGTCGGGAAATTTTGTGGTGGTTGACGATCCAGTGATTGGCGCTCTGCAACCTTTGGATTTTGAGTTGGCGACGGCGGCTGTTTCTGATCTTAGAGACGCTCTTGATCTGCCAACTGTGGGAACGACGATTAACCCTGCTTTGATCACCACTCAGTTTGATTCTGACGCTTATATGTACGGTTTTTATCGAAAAGATCTAAAGCTAGCAAATGTTAAATACTATTCGGAAGCGGTATCTGCCGGACAACACCATCTTTATTATTTGGCGCAAGTTGTCGCCAAAGGTGATTTTCAGGCGCCTTTAGCGTTTGCGCAAGAGATGTACGCGCCTCACATTTTTGGTTCGAGCGAGCCGTTTTTCTTAAAAGTTAGATAATGACTTTTAGTTGTTTGTCGGCAAGAGCGCCGTCGCTTGTCGGCGTTTTGTTTTTTGTGATTGTTGGTCTGCTGGCGTGTGCTGGATTGTTAATGAATTTTTTCTCTGCCGATCCGTTAAACAAATTTTCGGAGAATTGTTCCGGCTATAAAACGATCTTGGATCGCTATGGCAAGGTGATTGCGAAAATCGCTGATGGCGAGTTGAATTGTTTCGTTGATTTACGGCTTGACTCTTTCCCATCTTTGCTTGAGCGAGCGGTTGTTTTTTCGGAAGATCGCCGTTTTTGGAGGCATGCTGGCGTAGATCTTCGTGGCAAGGCGCGAGCAATTGTCAGAAATCTCTCTAAACTTTCTCTAATCGAAGGAGGCAGTACTATTTCTGAACAGTTAGTTCGCCTTACTTATAAGCCAGAGCGTGGCGTCTTGGCTCGGCTTAAACAGGGATTGCTTGCCGCTAGGCTTGAATTTTTTAGATCTAAAAAAGAGATTTTGCGCGATTATCTCAATCAAGCGCCGGCGGCTGGCGCTCAGAGAGGCGTTGAATCGGGGGCTCGTTATCTTTTTGGCAGAAGCGTTTGGTCGCTTAGCGCGGCTGAAATTTTATCTTTGGCTGTAGTGTTAAAATCGCCAAGTCGTTATAAAAGCGTGTCGAGTTCAGACAAACTGCGAGCGGCAACCGCTCGGCTCGCGCTAGAAATGTTTGGAGAGGGGTTTTTGTCTCTCTATCAATTTAGACAGGTTGTTTTATCTTTAAATGATCTTAAAATTAAGGATCGAAAGCAATCTCAGGTTGACAAAGATTTTTTTCACTTTCTGCGGAGTTGGCAGGAAAAATTTGTCGGTAACGTCGTCTTGACAACTCTTGATAGCCAATTGCAAAATTTTGTTCGCCGCTTGCTTGCTCAAAGGCTTCGTTCTTTGTCTAACAGTCAAATTCAAAACGCCGCCGCTTTGGTAGTTGACTTTAAGCACGCCGAAGTTTTGGCTTGGATTAACGGTCATGATTTTTTTGGTGGGGCGGACGGGGATCAATATGATGCAGTTTTAATTCCAAGGCAAGCTGGTTCAACCTTGAAACCTTTTCTTTACTGCTTGGCTTTTGAAAATGGCTTTACGCCGTCGGATTTGATTGAAGATTCTCCTCTTTCAGTTGGTGTTGGCAGTGGAGTTCATAATTTTAGAAATTACAGTAGACGTTTTTACGGGCTGGTTACGTTAAGCGAAGGACTTGGCAGTTCGCTTAATATACCGGCGATTCGGCTGTTGAAATTTATCGGCTTAGATTCTTTTTATTTCCGACTAAAGGCTCTCTCTTTTTCGACTCTATCTGAGAGCGGTGATTTTTACGGGGAGGGGCTGGCTCTTGGCAACGCCGAAGTTACTCTCTTTGATTTGGTTAGGGCATACACGGCGCTTGCCAACAGGGGTAAAATGATTCACCCCAAAGTTTTTCCCGAGGAGGCAAAAGAGAGATTTTTTGCCAAAGAAGTTTTTCTCGAAAAGTCAGCTAGGCTTGTAACCAGCGTTTTGAGTGACGGCAACGCACGTTCTCTTGAGTTTGGCAGAAACGGCCTTCTCAGTTTTCCTTATTTAACGGCGGTTAAAACGGGAACTTCGAATGATTTTAACGATCTTTGGGCGATCGGTTATAATGGCCGCTTCGTGGTCGGAGTTTGGTTCGGTAATTTAAATCGCAAGCCAACGCGGGGAGAAACAAGCTCTTCGGTGGCAGCCTTGGCGTTACGAGGTATTTTTGACAAACTTTCTCGCCGCTATCCGATTGAGCCTCCTTTGCGGGACCCAGATTATCTCTCCCCAATAGTCGCTGTCAGTGACAGAGAGTCGCTCGATGATAATCGAATCTTCGAATATTCGCCAAAAGTTATTTTTCCAACTCCCGGATTAAAGGTTGCTTATGATCCTCGAGTGCCGCTTTCTCTGCAGAAGATGCGCTTTAGAATAACTACTGCCTGCGTGGCTCAAAAAGTGGAGTGGTTTTTGGATGACAGAGAAATTGCGGTCGGTGCGGAGTCTTCGCTGTTATGGCAAATTGAGAAAGGAGATCACTCTGTACAAGCTGTGGTTGAATGTGTTGGCGGCGATAAATTAAAAAGCAATAAAATTAATTTTAAAGTTATTTAATGGTGGTTGGAAAATTACTCTTGTTAATTTTGATGGTAAAAATTTGCCGTCAGTATGCTCTTGTTTTTTAATAGTTTGCTGGTGGAAAACTTAAAATAATTTGTTCTGCGCCAGCTCGCAAGTATTTTTTGATTAAGTCGTTTATTTCCGAAATTTTCCTTTCGCCGGCAGAGCTGAAAGCGATCAACTTGGCTTCGGGATTGATCGACTTGATCGCCTCTTTAATTGGCGAAAAAAACTCGCTGGTTTCTGCTGCTGGTTTAACAACGACCGCGTTTGCGCCACCCTTGATTTCGGCAATCGCGTTGTTTACCGCGTCTTGAAGGTTACCTTTTGGTAAATGATAAGATTTTTTAATCTTGCGCGCGTGTTCTCCTCGGAACGCTTGATAAAGATCTGATTCAAATTTACAGCATTGAGAGATTATCTCTGGTTGGAGAGGCATTTTTTCTTCGGCGGCTGTTTGTAAAATTTGACGGCTGAGATCTGGTATCATCGCGCTTGGCATTATTTTGCTTGCTCCTAATTTTAAAGCGATTATTGCGAGTTCGATTAGCAGTTTGCTTGAAGCTTCGATATTAAAAGAGCGATCGTTATTGATGATTCTGCAATGGTTATGATCTAAGAACTGGCAGAGGCAAAGATCGATTATTATTCCTTTTTTTTCTTGTTCTGTTAGAGGGTTTAAAAAAGATCGATAAATTTTCTCAGCTTTTTCCTTTATTAAATTCTCTATGTTTTCTCGATCTGAGATGTGATCGTTAATAATGCGCTGATTTAAAACAGGGTAAACGACTACGTTTTGATAATCCAAAGTCTGTATTTTTCTAAATTCCGCTAGAGATTTTGAAGAGACTGTATTATGATCTGTTGTCGATCCAAGAGTTAATCCGATCTCTTCCTTCGCGAATAAGGTTGGCGTAACATACACTCTCAGCTCGCTAGGGATATTAGCAAGGATTTGCGATTTATCTTTTTGAGATTTCTCTGGTTGTTTTACTAATGACATCATTTGTACATCTCCATTTACACTCTCAATATAGCTTGCTTGACGGAGCTAATAAAATCACCGCAGCAGTTGAGAAAGCTTACAAGTTAAATCAACCCGCGGTTGCAATTACCGACCATGGTAATCTGCACGGAGCGATTGAATTTTATCAAGCGGCCAAAAAAATTGGCATTAAGCCGATTATAGGTTGCGAGCTCTATGTGGCGCCGGGATCGCGATTTGATAAAAGTCGTTCGGCCGCTAGAGACGCAGGATATCATCTTACGGCGATTGCTTCAAATCTTGATGGTTACCGAAATCTTTGTCGCCTGATTAGCTTAGCTTACAAAGAGGGTTTTTATTATAAGCCGAGAGTTGATCATGAATTGTTAGCCCGTTACTCGGAAGGGATTATCGTCCTAAGCGGTTGTCTTGGTAGTGAGCTTGGAGAGGCCTCTATAGCTGACAATGAAGCTTGGGCAAAAGAGATAATTGAGTTTTATGCGACCAATTATCGGGATCGTTATTTTATTGAGATTCAACCTCATCAAACGGCGGAAGTTATAAAACAGCGGCAGTTGTCAATTCACTATGCTGAGCGTTACGGTCTTCCTATTGTAGCCACTACCGATTGTCACTATTTGAATGAAGATGATCATTGGGCGCAAGAAGTTTTGATGTGTATTAGCACTCAAAAAGAGATTACCGATCCAACTCGTTTGCGGCACGATGGTTATCGTCTACATCTTAAGAGCGGAGACGAAATGCTGAAGGAGTTTGGCGATGAAAAGTGGGCGGCGGAGGCGATTCGCAATTCGCTTTTGATTGCCGATCGCTCATCGCTTGAATTTGATTTTAAAACTCATTATATGCCCCGTTTTCAAACGGACGATAACATGACTCCTGCCCAGCAGATGGAACGCGACGCCCGGCTTGGGCTTGAAGAGCGTTTTTCGCAATTTGTCGTTGCCGGTAGAAAATTAACCGATGCCGATAAAAATAACTATCGGCAACGATTAAATTACGAGATTGAGATGATCTCAAAAACTGGTTTTGCCGGATATTTTTTGGTGGTGGCTGATTTTATAGTCTGGGCGAAAAATAATCAGATACCCGTTGGTCCCGGACGGGGCAGTGTTAGCGGTTCGTTGGTGGCTTATGCTTTGAGAATTACGGAGATCGATCCGATATTGTACGGTTGTATTTTTGAGCGTTTCATCAATCCTGACCGGGTTGCTCTGCCGGATATTGATGTTGATTTCTGCATATATGGGCGGGAAAAAGTTCTTGAATATGTGATTCAAAAATATGGGGCAGATCGAGTTGCCCAGATCGCCACTTTTGGAACTCTCAAAGCTAAAGCCGCCATTAAGGATGTTGGCAGGGCTCTTGGCGTTCCATACGCCGAAACCGAGAAGGTTGCACAGTTGATACCGGCTCCGCGCCAAGGTTTTGATTATTCTCTAAGCGAGTCTTTAGAGATGGAGCCGCGCCTTAAAGAATACGCCAAGGGAGCCGGCGAAAAGCTGATCTCTTTGGCTTTAAAACTTGAGGGATTGACTCGGCACGCCTCAACCCACGCCGCTGGAGTTGTGATTGGTGATAGGCCGCTTATAGATCTTTTACCGCTAATGGTTGATAAGGACGGCAAAGATGTTACTCAGTATGACATGGACGCGGTTGAAAAGATCGGACTTGTTAAGTTTGATTTTTTAGGATTAAAGACTTTAACGGTTCTTGAGACGGCTATTAAACTTATCACCGTCTCGCGGGGTATCAAGCTAGATCTAAATTTCTTGCCGCTGGATGATAAAAAAACCTTTAATCTTTTAGGAGCTGGTGAAACGGTAGGTATTTTCCAACTTGAATCAACGGGAATTACCGATATTACTGCGCGCCTTAAGCCAACTTCTCTGCAGGATCTTTCGGCAATCGTGGCGCTCTATCGGCCGGGTCCGCTCGATGCCGGTATGGTTGAGCATTATATCAACCGCAAACATAAGCGCGAAGCTGTTACCTACATTCATCCGAAAATGCGAAGCGCCCTTAGTGAGACTTATGGGGTTATGGTTTATCAAGAGCAGGTCATGCAGTTAGCGCGAGATTTAGCCGGTTATACTCTTTCTGAAGCTGATCTTTTACGAAAAGCGATCGGCAAGAAAATTCCCGAAGAGATGGCGAAACAAAAAAGTCGTTTTATTGATGGTTGTGTTGCTGGCGGGATCAAAAGCGAGCAGGCGGAAGAGATTTTTACTCAAATCGAAACTTTTGCCCGTTATGGTTTTAACATAGCTCACGCCGTGGCTTACGGTTTGATTACTTATCAAACTGCTTACCTTAAGGCGCATTATCCGGTTGAGTACATGGCGGCGTTAATGTCCCATGAGATGAGCGATGCTGACAAGACTCTTAAGAACTTTAACGAGTGCCGCAGGTTAAAAATTTCTATTTTACCTCCTGATGTTAATTATAGTGAAGCTGGTTTTACAGTTGCCGATGGTAAAATTCGTTTTGGTTTGGAGGCGATTAAAGGGATAGGCGCCAAGGCGGTTGAGCATTTATGTCAGCTCCGTTCTTCTGGTGGAGCCTTTGGATCGTTTACCGACTTGGCAGCGCGAATAGATTCTCATCTTATTAACCGCAAAACTCTTGAAGGATTGATTAAAAGCGGCGCTTTGGATGAATTGGTTAATTCTCGTCGTGGGGCTTTTGAGGCGATGGATCGTTTCTTTGCGTTAAACCTTGATTGTGCGAAACGGCGCGCCTCGAAACAACGCTCTTTGTTTGAAGAATTTGCTAGCGATCATCCATCGCTTGAAAGCGATTATGGGATTTTGATCGATCAAAACGAGTGGCCGCAGAATCTGAAATTAGCTTATGAAAGGGAGGCACTAGGATTTTATATATCAGGGCATCCATTAGAGCGTTATTCAAAACATTTAGCTAATGGAGGTTTCGTAACGACCGAGAAATTAAAGTCTTTTACTAATGGAGCTAAGGTTAAAATAGGTGGTTTAGTAACGACTTTAAGATTAAAGAACACCAAAAAGGGAGATCGTTATGCTTCGTTTACTTTGGAGGATTGGCTTGGCTCGATAGAGGCTCTTGTTTGGCCTGATACTTACAAGAGCTATTATGAACTTCTTGAAAAAGAGGATCCTTTGATCTTTGAGGGTAGGGTTGATGCAAATGGAGAGCGTTCTCAATTTATTGTTGAATCGATTACGCTTTTTGATACTGGTCGTTTTGCTGGCACGCGTTCGGTAGTGGTTAAAATTAGCGGCAATGATAAGCCAGAAGAGCGGCTTAAAGAGTTGCGGAAATTGCTTTCCAACCATCCCGGCAACTGTCCTTTAGTTTTGTGGTTTGAAAACAAAGGGCAAAAGGTTCAGATTAAGCTAAAAGACGAGAAGGCGGCAGATATTAAAGTTGCTCCTTCGGAGCAGTTATTTCAAGCGATTGATAAATTATTTGGCCGGAACGTGGTGAGTGCCTAGATCAATTTAAGCGCCTAGTTAAACTCCAATTTCCCACTGTTTGTTGAAACGTTCTTATTAAGTTTGAATCTTAATAAGACTTCAAAAAAATTGCATGATTCTATCAGTTATTATTAATAACTAAATCGATCCGCGCTGTCTTGAAATTTTTTGAGAATCGCGCCTTGCTATTTCTTATCAGGTAAAAGAAAAAGAATTGCTCGTCAGAGATCTTTTTGATGATTGGGCTTTCAGTTAACTAGCCATCTGTTTTTCAATACTTAAATTTTAATTGGAGCACAACAATTGTTTATTTTGATCCTACCAGCGGGGAAGATTAGAAATTTTGGGCAGGACAAACAAGGTTTCTCGGCTTTAAAAATCATTTATCAGAAATTTTTGAGAAATAGCATAAAACCATTCAGCGCTCCGTTTTCCTCTTATTTTCAATTTTAATCTCTGCTGGCAAGCCGCTTTTGATCGTGGTATCTTTTTGAACTAATGAATCAGCAAAATTCTTATAAAGAATCCCTTTTGCCGCCGCTTTGGGTTATTGTGGTAGTTGCTATCTCTCTTTTGATTTGGCTCTCTTTTAAATTGCGCGAACTTATTGTTTTAGTAGTTGTTTCTTACTATTTGGCTTATATTATTAATCCGTTAGTCGATCTTTTAGAAAATCGTGGTCTTAAACGCTCGCTTGCTGCTTTATCTATTATATCTTTTGCTCTCTTATTGGTTTTGATTTTGGCTTTATCGGCTCTACCTTTACTTAGCGATCAATTTGCGGCCTTAACTTCTAATTTCGAAATTTATGCGCACGCGGCTAGTTTAAAAGCCAAGGAGTATTTGGCACGTTTTAAGCTGAGTGAACGTATTCGCGGTTTTGCGGAAGCTGAACTGCCAGCGATTGGCGAAGCCGCTTTGGTAACTTTGTCTAACGGACTGGCTCGAGTTTTAACGAGTGGTTATTCGGCGACGATGTTTATTGCTAATCTTTTATTGTTGCCATTTGTAGTTTTTTATCTTTCAGCCGATTGGCGTTTGTGGCATGGAAGCGTTATTCAGTTGGTGCCTTATGAACGTCGTTTAGTGGTTAAGAAAGCTTTTGCCGAGATTGATCAGTACGTTAGCGCCTATATTCGTGGACAACTTTTGGTAGGCACAATTTTATTTATACTGTATGCTTGTTTTTACGCTTTTTTAAAGCTTAATTTTTGGTTTATTTTAGCGGCTATCTCTGGTTATGGTGTGTTGGTTCCTTATATTGGTCCTTTGATTGGGTTGATTTTGGCTATAACTATGAGCTTGGCAACGTATGGTGATCTGAATAACGTCCTTTATGTTTTGTTGGTAGTTGTTGGGTTGCAATCTTTTGACGCGGCGATTTTGACTCCAAAGATAGTTGGCTCTCAAGTTGGGCTTTCTCCACTGACTATTATTTTATCACTTCTCGCGGGTGGATTGTTGTTTGGATTGCTCGGAGTAATTTTAGCCGTTCCGGGAGCGGCCATTACCAAGGTTCTCTCTCGTAATTTTTATGGATGGTTATTAGATCGTGGCTATAGGGTTTCCTAGTTTTTGAGTTGATTGTTACTCGTTGCGGCCAGCGCGTGTGCGCTTAGTCTGAAACTATCTAGCGCTTCCGTAGTTTTTTGTCAGATACCAAGGAGCGATTTTGCTTGAGCCTCGTTTTGGCATTTTGCGGATCTTTTCCGAGATATCAGCAGTGTCAAGATCTAGTTGATGGCAGATCCAGCCGAAAGTAAAAGGTGTTCGGCGATTTTTTTCATTATCTGGCGCGAAAAGCCACTCAGTAGCTTCTAACGCTTCTTTTTCCTCATTGCCGACGTAATCTAAAAGAGCTCGTTCTAGAATTCCAAGCAACAATCTTCTTTCTGGGGTACCGGTATGATTTGGCGCTTCAATTAGACCTTCGCTATCTATAGTGCTCAACTTAAACATTGGTGATGAGTCTAAATTTCGCATAGTTGCTTTATTTTTTAAAAACTAAAAAATTCCGCTTATAAACAAGAGGGTAAAAGAGTAGGGGCGTCAAAATAATCCGAGCTTGGAAAATTCAGCCGCCCTTTTCTCTTGGCAAAGTTAGAAAAACCCGAAAAATAAGCGTTACAACCCCTCTCTTGATATTTAATTTTAGCAAGAATGCGAACTTGCTAGCTTAGTTTTAAAGAGAGAGCAAATAACTGATTACAAAAAGTTAGACGAAATAGATGGTAAAAATATTCAATTGCAATCTGCTTTAAGTTAATTTTTTATTTACTTGTTAATTACTTAATTTTACTTGGTTTTTTAAATGTAATACAGATTTTTCTTAAATTCTTACACTCATAATTTTTAATTATCTAAAATTGATATCTTGATATGCCGATACTATAAGCATGATGCTACCCCCCTCTATGAAACTACCTTATTCGTCAGGTTTTACTTTAGTTGAATTGCTGATGGTTGTTGTCACAATAGGTATCTTGACTGCGATAGCAATATCATCTTTTGAAAACTTTCGAATAAAGGCTTATAACGCAGCCGCGCAAAATGACCTAAATAATGCTCTTTCTGCTCAGCAGGCTTATTATGTTGATAATCAAACTTTTGCTAATTGCGGTCCCGCTGTATCTGGCGCTCCTTTGTGCACAGCTGTTTTGCCCGGATTTCATCAAACGGAGGGTGTGGATGTTAGTATGAGTTTTCTTGGCGATCTGACGGGAAATTATAACGCCTTATTTGGCCAAGCAAAGCACTCAAAAAGCCCAAATACTTTCTGTTATAATGGTGCCTCTGCAATCGGTTCAGGGATTTTTAAACTTCCATCACCTTCATCTGGCGGTTCAGGCGGCGGGATAGCTGAGCCGGTTACTACATGTTTAATTGTTGATGGCGGTGAAGTTGAAGGGTTACCAGATCCAATAGAGGGTGATGGTGGAGTAGGTGAAATTGGCGGCGGCGAAATGGAGATGGGATAAATTTCCCTTAAATACACCGATTTGAACTATCGATGGTTTTACCAGTTTTGATTCCAAGCTTTATTATTTTTATGACACTTCTTTTCTCATCTTTTTTTGCCTTACATAAGTTTGTTTTCTAATCTTTCTCCTCATTTTTTAAAAACAGTATTTGTGGTATGTTTTTCTTAATTACACTCTTTAAAACTTTGTAACTTGATTGAGTTACGGCAAACGAATCTGTTGTTCAAATGTATCTTCATAGTGTCAGACTACAATTCAGCTTGCCTCCTGCCAAACATAATTTTGCTTTAAGCTCGCAACAACTAGCAGAGTATGCTAGCGAAGGTTATCTAGTTTTAAAAGAAGTTATCGATCACAAAACGATTCAGCAATTAACCGATCGAATCACTTCGCATATTCGCCGTTTTGGTGATCGTTTAAGAGAGAGCCAATTACAATATCAAAATACTGCAAACGCTCCTATTGAATTAAAAAATGGAGAAGATAAATCGGCAATATTTGTTTTAGGCAAGCCGCCAGAAGATTATAAAGAGCGCGACTATGTTATGTTATCAAAAGAATCAATTGGCTAGGAGCTCTTGATGAAGATGGTTTGATCTTTGAAAACAGCCGCCACCCTAAAATTCTTGGAGCTGTTTATAATATTTTAAATATCGGATTACCTCCTGAAAAAACGAGACCTTACGCCGATCATCTTATTTGCCAGCTTCACCCGAAGTATGCCGGCGATGGAGTTGATTTTGCTTGGCATCAAGATGTTAAGCATCGCAGATCTTGGGACTCCGAATGGAGTGATATTAATGGCAACGGTAGTTTCGTGCAGACTTTAATGGCGATCGATCAAATAACAAAAGATAACGGACCAATTTTGATCGCGCCGTTTGATAAAGAGAAACACGGAAAAGATCTTGAGCTTCCTTATAAATTCAACCATCCCGATTTATCGATGTACTTTGATCTAAATAAGGTGACAACTCTTGAAATGAGTCCGGGAGACATCGTTTTTATCAATCCCTATTTAATTCATGGAAGTTACCCTAACAACTCGCCGGGCACGACCAGATATCTTTTGGTCAACGGTTATGCCGCGGTCGGAGCAAATCACAGGCTTTATCCCGGACGTGGCTCTTGCGCGCGAGTTGATTTGACCAATGGAAATGTAACTAATGATCATCTAAGCCAGCTTCGAGAGTGCAAAATTGAGCTTTTCGGCTCCATCTAACCTGAAACCAAAATCCTCTTTTGTACGATAAAACTCCCGCAGAAGGATTTGATTGTTGCCTTGCTCAACCGAAAGAGCCTTGCCAACAAGAAGAGATTTTGTAAGCCTATTAAACAAGGATTTTTTCACCACTTTAAAGGGGAGAGATAATTGATGGGCAAAAATAAAATTTTATGGGTTGCGATTTTATGCTTGGCGCTAATAGGGCAGATCGCTTCTGCTGATAATCATAAGTTTGGAGAAGGTTTTGAGCGCCATCCAAAAAATAAATTTGGTTTGCAGATGGCAGAAAGTAAGCATGACAAAAATTGCGAGTGCCAAAAAAGAGGGGGAGTTTGCAAGTGCGGCGAAAGTTGTCAGAAGGGATCTTGTTTCGCTGAGCGTTTAAATTTAACAGGTGAGCAACGCGAAAAACTTAAAGCTCTAAGAAACGATCAAGATCGGATTGCTATAAGCAAGCAACGAGAAGCCCTCCGTACAAAACGAGCTGAATTTGCTAAATTGCTAACGGACAAAAACCAAACTCCCGATAATATCCGTTCTAAACTTGAGGAGCTGATCAATTTGCAAGCGGACTTAAAGAGGGCGCACTTTGAAAAGCTTATAAAAATCCGCGAGATCCTAACTGCCGAACAAGTTCAACATTTGCTGGAATTAAAAGATCAGAAAATGGCGAAGAGAACAGAAGGGCGATTTGAGAAAAAAGGTAATCGTTAGTTGTTGTTGGTTAAATCGCGCGATCGCTAAATTTGCTTGCCGGCTGAATTAACTGGCAACATGCAGATTTTGTAACACTCGTCGTAAGAATAATCCTTGCCGTCATAAAGCAGACAACAACTTTCACAGAAACGTTCTGGATCAGGATCTATCTCGAGCGCCCAGCATGGAGGTGGCGCTTTGGGTTTTGGTCGCCGCTCTGTTTTATAATCATTTATTGGTAGGGCAAACAACTGATTATTAGTTGTGGCGATTAAGATGATATAAAAGAATAGCTCGCGCTGAGCACGAAATAAAAAGCCCATAAATCCCCCTTTAAGAAAACTTTCCCCGCTCTCTAACTTCGGGAGTTTACGGTAAAACTTAATATTTTGAGTGTAATTTCAGAGTTTGCTCAGTGAAAATATTAAGTGTTTTTAAGAGAATTAGTGAGCTGTCTAAAAATTTATCGAAGTACGGTAGAGATGGCGTTTATGGAAAGCGATAACGAAGATTTTCGGCGGCATTTTTAAACTTTGGATCGTTTTCAAGCTCTTTTAGCATCTCTTCGGCTTCTTCGTTTTTTTCGAGCCTGAAACAAGCCTCGGCAAGTCGTAATTTGTAATATTTACTGAGAGGCTCCAGCTTGAGTGCGGCGCTAAAATATTGATAAGCGCGTTCATTAAATTGAGCGCCCAGCTCGCCCGCGCTGGGCGCTAGTTGTAGATAAATACTGCCGGCGGTTGATAAGTAGCGTTGATTATTTTGCAGCCTCGGTGTTAGTTCATTAAGAGTTGTTTGCACGTCAAAATATAATTTTAGGCGCGCTTCAGCTGTTGCTTTACCCAAAGCGGCATCAACGAAATTTTTGTTGGTGGCATAAGCGGCGGCAAAGGCGCGCCGCGCGAGCGCTTCTTCCGGTGGCTTTGTTATTAAAAGCCAGATTAAACCACTTAGATAAGCATCACTTACTGGCAAAGTTTCGATCTTTACCTGAGTTGAAACGGCAGTGTTTTTAAGAGTCAAATTGTTTATCAGCAGATCGAGAGCGGAAAACTCCCTTTCTGGCGAGAGAGCTTTTAGTTGGCTTGCAAGTTGTTTAATTTTGGTGATTATTTCATTTTGGTTATCTGGCGTGGCGGCTTGAGAGGATTTTCTTTTTTCGAAAATTTCCCGTATTATAAGTTCACAGCTTTGGATGTAGTAGATCTCTGCCAGATTATTTTTTTGCGTTGGAGAAAGCGGATGATAAGCTTTCCCTTTTAGTAAAATAAGCGGAGCGTTGATCGCGTTATTAAAAAGGCGTCGTGTTTCGCTGACTATCGCTCGCAGTTCGTCATAGTGTATGTCGGCGGCGGCGCCGAAAAATTGAGGTTGATTGCGGCGAAAACCATCTTGATTTTCAACCGCTAACAAGTTTTCTTGCAGGTTTTTAGTTAAATTAAAGTCTTTGACGATCCTTAGTTCTTGAGGTAAAGAGTTGGCGGTTGATTTTAATGCGTTGATCTGTTGTTGTCCTTGGGCGGTTTGATTTCGCGCTAGCAAACTTAGGGCATTCCTAAAATCCTCGGTGAATTTCTCAAGTAGTTTGTTGGCGATTGCTTTTTGTCTCTGGTTTTCACGGAGCATGGTGTAAGTTGCCGCTGCGGTTGCCGAGCCAATCATAGCAAGGGCTAAGATTGTGAACGCTTGGCGACGAGATGGCAATTTAGGTTTTTGTAGATCTTTTATAAGTTCAGAGTAATTTTGATAACGTTTATCTGGTTCTGGATGGAGACATTTAAGAGTGATTTGAGCTAATAATTTAAAGTTATTTCCTCCTTTAAGAGATTTGAGATTGTTTTTGATTTCTTCCCAATCTGTCTGATTAAAATGGTGAATTGGCGAATATTGATGCGGTATTGTTTTTTGACATAGCATCTGCAGTTCGCGATCTCGGAGCTCCTTTAGCGGAGGTTTGCCGGTTAAGGATTCGAGCATGGCAGCTCCAAGCGCCCAGATGTCGCTTTTGATCGAGTATGTTTGGTTGAAAGAGACTTCCGGCGCCAAGTAGTGCGGCGTGCCGACTATCGACTTCAATTTGGTTGAACTTGCGGGCTCTGGAATAACCATTGCCAATCCGAAATCTCCCAAAAGAGCGGTGTGTTTTTCATCTAAGAAAATATTGGCTGGTTTTATGTCGCAATGAATGATTCTTTTCTGTTCCCATAGTTCACTGAGTCCTTCGGCGATCTTTTCAAAGATTGGTAAAAGTTTATTCTCTCGCCAATCCCTCAGTTTAGTTGGTGAGAAGAATTGTTGCTTTATGGCTGAGTCTAAACTACCACCAGTTGCAAAAGGCGTAACGATATATTGGCGTCCTGTTTGAGTTTCGCCAGATTTGTATATGAATAAAACGCCTTTGATCTGATCTAAGCCTGCTAAAATGCTAGCTTCACGTATTAGCCTCATGCCGCTGTTGGGATTTTCTTGAGAAGCGATTTTAATGGCGACATAACGGATGGCGCCGGAAACGCGCTCGCTTGCCAGATAGACTTCGCCGCTTGAACCAGCGCCTATTATTTTTTCTATTGTGTAGCCCGTTATCTGCTGAGATGGCGGCAATGGTATTGGGTTGAGGCTGTGGCCGGCAACAGCTAAAACTTCACAGGGGAGGGTTGGTTGCGGAGGCAAATTTTGCATTAAATTTTCTGGATTTGGAGCGCTTTCATTATTGGTACTTATGATAATGCTCTTTGTAAGCTTGCTGATTGATTGTCATACTGGTTTTAGGTTTAAGCGGGCTAAAGTTAGTAAATTGCTGATTTAATATTTTAAGAGATAATTTACTATTTTTCCAATAATTTTGCCATTTGGCGATAGTCAGGCGTCAACTTTAAAAGAATCTTAACGATTTGTTAAAAAAACTTTCACTTTTCTATTGAATTCCTTTTTAAATATGTTTATTATATCCTTCCGCGGTTTTTATGGGTCAAAACCTCTTTGAAAAAGTTTTTACCCAATCTTGCTCTGTTATTATCATAGCTAGTTATTACCAGAAAATTTTAATTTTTTTAAGGTTTTTTGGTTTTTTGCTGTTCGGTAAAAATCGCGACAATTTTGGTTATGGGTAGAGGTCTGACTAGATTTTAGATTTAGTCAGTGATGTTTTCGAAAAAACGCTTGGTATATTTGCTCTTAAGGCGATTTGCTGAAAAGAGCTTTAGGATAGTTTGCAAAAGCGCTCCTAAATTTCATATTGCAAGTATAATTTTTCGAAAAACATGCAGCTTTTAATTTTTAGGTGAGGGTAAAACTTCACTTAAATAATTTAGTTGTGATTGTTATAATCGCAACAACAGATAATTTCCGTTATGTTTTTTAAGGACATTATGAGAGAGTCTCTCTTAAGAGTTAAATCAAAGCTTAATGACAACAAGTCATCATGTGAAATAGTTGGCAGTTGCCTCGTGCAAGTGCCGCTAAAATACACATAGCAAATTTTTTTAACCTGAGAGTTTGATTCTGGCTCAGAGTGAACGCTGGCGGCGTGCCTCAGGCATGCAAGTCGAACGAGAAAGTCCGCAAGGATGAGTACAGTGGCGCACGGGTGAGTAATACTTAGGTAATGCTCCTATTTGCTGGGGATAACTAGGCGAAAGCTTAGCTAATACCGAATAGTCCAATTTTTACTACGGTTTAAATTGGTAAAGACGCAAGTCGCGAATAGAGCAGCCTGAGTCCGATTAGCTAGTTGGTAGGGTAATGGCCTACCAAGGCAACGATCGGTAGCTGGTCTGAGAGGATGATCAGCCACACTGGAACTGGAACACGGTCCAGACTCCTACGGGAGGCAGCAGCTAGGAATTTTGCGCAATGGGGGAAACCCTGACGCAGCAACGCCGCGTGAGTGATGAAGGCCTTCGGGTTGTAAAACTCTTTTAGCAGGAGCGAAACAAATGACGGTACCTGCAGAAAAAGCACCGGCCAACCCTGTGCCAGCAGCCGCGGTAATACAGGGGGTGCAAGCGTTACTCGGAATTACTGGGCGTAAAGCGCGCGTAGGTGGTTTAGTAAGTTTGATGTGAAAGCCCTGGGCTTAACTCAGGAAGTGCATTGAATACTGCTAGGCTAGAGTACGAGAGAGGAGAGTGGAATTTCTGGTGTAGAGGTGAAATTCGTAGATATCAGAAGGAACAACGATGGCGAAGGCAGCTCTCTGGATCGTGACTGACATTGAGGCGCGAAAGCGTGGGGAGCAAACAGGATTAGATACCCTGGTAGTCCACGCT
>CALMIO010000013.1 GCA_937864035.1 uncultured Pseudomonadota bacterium
GGCGAGCGGGAGGGGCAGCCGCCCCTGGGCCAGAGCGCCGAGCGGGAAAATTGGAGGTGGCGGGAATTGAACCCGCGTCCGAGAAATTTTAAAAAAGGCCTTCTACATACTTAGTGAAGGTATTTAAAAAGCAGTTACCCGCTTTTTATCTCGCCATCAAAACCGCGCTCTTCACACGCAAGCCTTAAGGCAACTTCCTAAATTTCACCTCAAAACCGGAAGTTGTTTTGCGGCTAGCTCGTAAATTTTAAGCTCTTAAGCCACCACGAGCATGTAAACTTAAGAACCGATTTGTTTTTTTATTCAACAAATCAAATTTGTTTGATTAGGCGGCTAGCGCATAATCAAAGCTGTCTGCGTTTGCAGTTAATTTTAGCCGTTTTTTTACTAGGCCAACGGCAACCTAGATATGCTTCTCCTTTCCTAACAAAATCCCGTCAAAACCTTGACACCCCCGAAAAAACACTTTCCACAAAATTAAATTTTACTCAGTACCTCCGTAGAGTAAGTATTTGCGGAAGAATTTAATAATAACCTAGAATAATTTATTATACCATAAATTCCAAAAAAATTGGAGAATTTTTGAAGAAACTTTGTCGATTTTTTCTTATTTTAAAAACGCTTTATGAACTTTATCATCGTTCCCTTTGCAACTAAACAAGACAGCGATTTTAAAGGCGATCTTTTCTATCACGCTTGCGCCTCAACCTACGTTAAAAAATGCGCCCGCTATGGCCTGATTCCGCTTTTCGTCTCGCCGCTGATGACTCCAGAACAAATCGCCGCCATTTACAAACTAGCCGGCGGCTTACTGCTTCTTGGCGGCGAAGACATAAAACCATCTCTTTATAACGAAGAGCCGCATCAAGAAACCAAAGCGCAAGATACGGGACGCGACGAACTTGAACTGACTATCTGCAAAATGGCATTGAAAGAAGAAAAACCAATCTTGGGCATCTGCAGAGGTTGCCAACTGCTGACAGTGGCAAGCGGCGGCAGTTTGATCCAGCATCTGCCAGACATTACTTCAATCAACCATAACAGTGAAAGTTACGCCGCTTTGGTCAATAAGAACGCTCACAAGATAGCGATTCAAAAAAATTCCAAAGCACATAAAATCATCAACAAAGAAATCGCCAACGTCAATTCCGGACACCACCAAGCGGCAAAAACAATTGGCAAAGATTTTATCGTATCGGCAAGATCGATCTCCGACAATATCCCTGAAATCATCGAACACATTAAGTCTGATTATTTTTGCTTTGGCGTCCAATCACACCCAGAAGCGATGGAGGACGGAGATTTAGAGGGATTTTTTGGAGCTTTCGCCAAAGCGGTTGCGACGTTCAGCAAAAGAGAAAAGTTTTAATCCTCAACATAATTAAGATCGATTCCGAAGCTCTCTTTTAAAAAATTTATCGCTACTAGCGCCGACAAAATAACCAAAACGCCGACAAAAATCGCGCTGTTCACTATCCCTAAATAGCCCCGGCCGTATTCGAACAAAATGGTCATTGGCACTACCCCACCACGGATAAAATTAGGCACAGAAGTCGCCACCGTCGCCCTAATATTAGTGCCAAACTGCTCCGCGGCTGTCGTAATCAAAACTGCCCAATAACCAATAAAAAAACCGATCGGACAAAGCAATCCGTAAAATCGATAAACTGAACCGTCGCCGCCAGCGGCGAAAAAGAGGGCGATAAAAAAACTTGCCATCAGAAGAAAAAAAACTATGGCTTTTTTGCGGCTTCTAAGAATTTGACTAAAAACGCCGCTGGCTAGATCGCCAAACATAAGGCCAAAATAACAAACAAGAACCGCCATCGAAGCTTGAGCGCTTTTCTTGTAACCAAGCGCGACGGAGATCTCCGGCGCAAAAGTAACCAAAATTCCAACCACATACCAGATAGGCAAACCAGCTATAATAATCGCCAGATATTTTAAAAAACGTTTCAGCGGAAAAAAAAGAACCTTCAGAGAGCCGCGCGCCGTCCCCCGCCGATCGTTATTTTTCAAATCCTCAAAAATGTTAGACTCATTAACGGTAACGCGCGCCACCAACAGCATCAAACCCATCACGCCGCCAACAATATAAGATATCCGCCACGGAAAGAGATCGCCAACAAGAGCCGCGCCGATCGCTCCGCAAACTCCCACTGCCGCTATAAAAGCCGTCGCTAAGCCGCGCTTTTCTTTGGGCATAAGCTCGCTAACCAAAGTTACGCCCGCTCCCAACTCACCTGCTAAACCAATTCCGGCAAGCAGGCGACAAACACTATACTCTAGAACATTGCCGACAAAAGCATTAAAAATGTTAGCCGCCGAATAGAGCAAAATTGAACCAAATAAAACTTGAACTCGGCCAATTTTATCCCCAACAATTCCCCAGATTAAACCTCCAATAAGCATTCCAATCATCTGAAGGTTTAAAAGAAAAACACCTTGAGAGATCAATGCCTCACCGGACAAACCAAGAGCTTTTAAGCTTTCCGTGCGCACTACGCTAAAAAGCACTATGTCATAAACATCGACAAAATAACCCAAAGCGGCAACCAAAATGGCGAGCCGCAAAGAGACCTCGTTTGAAAAGAGTGATTTTGCTGGCTTAAACATTAAATTTAGAAAAATATGAATTTTTTATAACATCCCTAACCTTCAAACCAAAAACAAATCACAATTCTAGTATTGAAATTTCAGAGAAATTCGGTAAAGATCAAAAAAAACATTCATTCTTAGGTAATTAATAACAAATCATCTTATTCAATTTTATTGCTTATGGCGGAGCGTCGCAAAACAAAGATAGATATCAGCAAAAACAACGCGCTGATGATAGCTAAAATTTTAAACCAAACTTTAGCTGATCTTAGCGATCTTTTCACTCAACTTAAGCAGGCTCATTGGAACTTGCAAGGCGCAAATTTCATAGCCTTGCACAAGTTTTTTGATGAACTCGCCGAAGAGGTGGAAAAAGCGGTTGATATTGTAGCGGAGCGCGCCGTCACTTTAGGATATCCAGCTGAAGGAACCGCTCGCATGGCGGCCGCTAGCTCTCGCCTGCCCGAATTCAAAAGCGGATTCATCTCCGATAAAAACTCCATCAAATTGCTGATTGATCGCTACGCTTTAATCGCTAAAAATGTTCGCGCCGCAATAGAAGAAAGCGAAAGCTATGGCGATTTGATAACCGCCGATCTCTTTATAGATCTTGGAGCGATGCTTGATAAAAGTCTCTGGTTTTTAGAAAGCCATATTTAAGCATATTTTTAAATTTTAAAAAAAATTAAATTTATGGGATCGAACTGCTCACATTGCTGTTCTTTATCACTCTTGATTTTAAGGGTCTTCCTTGGCGGCGTTATGTTGCCTCACGGCTTGCAAAAAACTCTCGGCTATTTCGGCGGCTATGGGTTCTCAGCAACACTTGATTTTATGACAACAAAAGCCGGTCTGCCTTGGATCGTCGCCTTGCTGGTTATTTTGGGCGAGTCTTTAGGAGCTTTGGGGTTGATTTTTGGCGCGTTAACTCGTTTTTGCGCCTTCGGAATATTTTTGATTATGTGCGGCGCTATTACTATGCATTGGCAACACGGTTTTTTTATGAATTGGAGCGGAGCGCAAGCGGGCGAAGGATTTGAATTTCACTTATTGATGCTTGGGATGAGTTTAGCCTTGATGATTAGCGGCGGCGGAAAATGGTCGCTCGATGCCCTCTGCTGTCGGCGAAAAAAATAAATAAAAGAAAAACTCTTAAAAAAGGTTTTTAAAAAAGTTTATTTATATGTTGATAGGTTAAAAAGAAAATCAACCAATACAAAAGTTTTATCATCACCTTCTTTGCCGAGGTTTTTTTCAAAATCGTTTGCCGAATCAATAATCTGGTGCGGATATAAAAGCAAGTTTTCCATCGATCCTTGCTTATCCTTCAAAAAATCATCCAGACCGTCAGAAGTAAGCAAGATGTAAGCTATATCTTGAAGGGGAATTTTATGATATTCCACGAATTGCAAAGCATTTCTCTTCTCGTTTTCCTCACCGGTTAAAACACCGTAAGCATATTCGTTATCCGGATTATTTCTTAATTGACTGCGAAAAAATAATTGTAAGGATTTTTTATCTTTAAACTCTGACGAATGACTTTCCCCATACTGGCGCACTTTTACTGTTTGCGATTGAGTAAATCGAACCAAATTTTGCTGGTTGGATTTATTTACATAATAACCAACGCAGTCTCCTATCATGCCGCAGTGAAAATTGCCGTCCTTGACAAAACCAAAGATCGAGCAAGTTCCGGCAAAATCGTTAATTCGATAATCAATTTCCTTAAACAGTTTTTTATTTAGTCTTGCAATTTGCTGATTAGCGGCTTTAGCAGCCCCTTGAATAATCTGCTTTGGTTCTAAATCTGAAGAAAGATTACCTACTAAGAACTTCATAATACCTTCAGCTCCAATTTTAGCGGCCAAGGCCGCTGGACTAGGATTTGGATATGAGCCGTCTTCTAAGGGGGTTCGACTAACGCCATCACAAACGACATAACATTGTGTGCGATTATCAACCAATACATAATCTTCGTTTGGCTTGCCTGGCTGTGAGTTTTTCGCGCTCATATTCAAAGCAAGCGGAGCAAACTCTAAACGCCCCGGCAATGTTGTATGCCTATGAGAAGCAAAATCAGGAGCCATAATATTTCAATATGTCCTTAAAGTAGATATTAGTGTTTTAAACTTTCAAAATAATTTTTTATTAAATCCGCGTACAAAAATTATCTTCTTTTCACAAGCCTAGAGATCTCTCGCTTAGCTTGCCTCTCTTTGATAGCTTCCCTTTTGTCTCGATTTTTTTTGCCGCGAGCCAGTCCAATTTCAAGTTTAACCCGACCTCCTTTAAGCAGAAGAGCAAGGGGCACTATGGTAAGCCCAGCGGTCGAAACTTGTCCTACTAGTTTATCAATTTCTCTCTTGCTAAGCAAAAGTTTTCGCTTACGCGTCGGTTCCAGCTCCTCGCGTCCAGCCATTAGATAAGGCTTAATATAGGCCCCTATCCAGTACAGTTCGCCTCTCTCCGGGCGAACATAGCTCTCTTCTAAATTAAATTCTCCAAGGCGGATTGATTTTACCTCTCCGCCGCGCAAAACTATGCCAGCTACTAGTTTGTCGAGAATTTCGTAATCAAAGCGAGCTTTGCGGTTGGCAGCCAACGATTTTACACCACCGCCCCCATCGGTCGATTTGCCATTTTGTTTAGACATTGATTAACTCTCCAGCATGAACGAGCAGAGTTTACAACAGTTAGTAAAAATTTTAAATCGGCTCTATCCAAAGCCAAAGTCAGAGCTTAACTTCAAAAACCACTATCAGCTTTTAATCGCCGTCGTTCTCTCCGCGCAGTGCACTGACCGCAAAGTTAATCAAGTTACCAAAACTTTATTTAAAAAATTTCCCTCTTTCAAAACGCTCGCCGCGGCGCCGCCAGCCGAAGTTGAACAAATTATTAGAGAGGTAAACTATTATAAAACAAAAAGTAAAAATATCATCGAACTTTCAAAAAAGATAAGGGAATCTTTTGATAACAAACTGCCTAGCGATTTCGATTCTCTCCTAAGCTTGCCCGGAGTTGGCCGCAAAACGGCTAACGTCATTTTGGGAGAGCTCGGCACTTGCCAAACATTTCCAGTTGACACTCACGTTAAAAGAGTTTCACTCAGGCTCGGGCTGACAAAACACACCAAACCTGAAAAGATTGAAGAAGATCTGAAAAAAATCTTCGAGCCTTCTTTATGGCGAAGATTGCACCATCAGATGATCTTTCATGGCAGGCGAGTTTGCCTAGCGCGCTCACCGCTTTGCAATCAATGCGCCTTGCAAGCGATTTGTCCCTCAGCCAAACAAAAAACAGTGGCTAAATAAAAAGAACTTTTAAAGCGGCGGTAAAGATGTAACACCATTAATTATCGGCTGAGTGGCGCTACATCCTTCAAGCTTGTTTTGAACCTCGCTAATAGCGCTTTTCAGTAAATCGTAATTTAAATTCCAACTGCAATTTTGAATATTTCCAATAAAACCTCCCTTCAAGCCTGACCAAATAGATTGCCGTATTCGATACTGCTCCTCAGATTCGATCTCCTTTATCATCATTTGAAAATCCAAAACCTCCCCTTCTATCACCAGCGCCAACCTAGGGTTATAATCAATCGCTTCTCGAAGATCGCTAAAATCTCCATAAAGTATAGAGTTGCGGCACGAAAAATTATTAAAATCTCTCATTGGCGGCGAATGATGAAGACACAAAGCAGAACGCGCCCAGTCGATTTTTTCAATATAACGAAAAGTTCTGTGAAGATCGTTGGTTTGATTCTCCGACCCGCGATCGGGAGCGCTAATCTGATCATAAAAATGCGAAACAAACTCCCGCTCGAAACCATCAAGAAACGGCAATAAATTTTTGATATTTGATAGAAAGCTCTCTTTTTCGAGCTGTTCATGATTTTGGTTTTTAACTGGATTCATAATATCTCCAACTATAGTTTCCCCAAGATCATGCAGCCAGCAATTAAGCCTTAAACAAGCAGCTGAGAGAGGATCAACTTTCCCGAATCTATTATCCGTTTTCAAAAACCGTTCTATGACACCGCTCAAATTTAAAAGGTGCCCTAAAAGAGTGGCGTCGCGAAACTCGGGCGCCGGCTCAAGCTCTCCCCTATTGTAGGAAGCAAGCCGCTCTTTATTCCAATACCCGCTCCAACGAACCGTCCGTTTTAAACCCTCCTCTAACGTTTGAAACGTAAAGCCTTCTAACGAATGTTTATCTCTTACTATAGATCCCAGAATTTTTTCGGTAATTTGATCGACAAACTTATGCTCAACGCCCCGCAAGCACTCGGGCGTTTCAAAATCATGGGCGGGCAAACGAAAATCTTCTTCTATCGGCGCTTGAGACGTCCTACCTGAATAAACAACCATAAAAATTTAAATTTCAAAAAATAAAATATCAGGAAACGCCGCGAAAACGCCAAAAAACGAGCTTTTCTAAACTCTTTTAAAAATCAAAGTGGCATTAGTGCCGCCAAAGCCAAACGAATTAGAAAGCGCGTACTGAATTTTGTGTTGGCGCGCCTGATGAGGCACATAATCAAGATCACAGCCAGCTTCCAAGTCTGGAGAATCAAGATTGATCGTCGGCGGAATAATTCCATCCTTTAGCGCCATCACGGAGAAAAAAGCCTCGATCGCTCCGGCGGCTCCAAGCAGATGACCAGTCATAGATTTTGTCGAACTCACCATTAGCCCTTTCTTCGCCCAATCGCCAAAAACTTTCTTTATCGCCAACGTCTCAGTTTTGTCGTTCATCTCGGTTGAAGTTCCGTGAGCATTGATGTAATGAATTTGCTCCGGATTCAACTTAGCATCGGCTAAAGCGTTTTGCATGCAAGCGATCGCTCCAGCGCCATCTTCCAATTGACCAGTAATATGATAAGCATCGCAAGAAAAACCGTACCCAACAACTTCTGCTAATATTTGCGCACCTCGCGCGCGCGCCATGCTCTCCTCCTCCAAAACAAGAACCGCCGCCCCTTCCCCAAGCACGAAACCATCACGATCTTTGTCAAAAGGCCGTGATGCCCGCTCTGGCTGATCGTTTCGAGAACTTAAGGCGCGCAACGCGCAAAATCCTCCGATTCCAATAGGTGTTACCGTGCTTTCAGCTCCACCAGCAATAACCATGTCCTGCAAATCATCTGCGATCATTCGGTAAGCTTCGCCTAACGCATGCGTGGCAGAGGTGCAAGCGCTGGTAATAACATAATTGACCCCTTTCAAACCATATTTAATAGCGATATTGCCCGGAGAAAGATTGCTAATCATCGCTGGAATTAGAAATGGAGAGATTTTACGAGGACCGCCTTCAAGATAAGCGGCATGATATTTTTCAAGCGTGGTCAATCCGCCAATGCCAACTCCCATCACGCAACCAGAGCGATTTGGCGAATAACGGTGTCCGTCAAGTCCGGCGTTAGTCCACGCTTCACTCGCAGCCGCTATGCCATACTGCGAAAAAAGATCTATCTTTTTAATTTCACGTTGATCAATAAAAGGTGTGGGATCAAAATTTTTAACTTCGGCGGCAATGGTTGTTGACATCTGCGAGGCATCAAAGCGAGTTATTTTGCCAACTCCAGAAACACCTTGAATGGCGGCGCTCCAAGAGGTGGCAGAGTTGCTACCTATCGGAGTTAATGCACCAACACCAGTAATAACTACCTTTCGTTTATTAGTGCCAGCCATAACAAGTCTGATTGAAAAATATCAAAGCAAGCAAGAATCAAAATAAGTAAGATATCAAAAATTAAGGGAGAATTAAAGCTGTTGATAATTTAAAGATAGCAGGGTAAATAAATTTAACAACCCACCAAAAGACAATCTTCCGGATTAGAAAGCATAAAACCGATCCTCGCTCCAACACCGTTTAGTTTTTCAGCAAAATTTTCATAGCCGCGGCGAAGATGTATAGGTTCGTAAAGTTCAGTTTCTCCCTCTGCCACCAAACCAGCAAGCACCAAAGCCGCCGCCGAACGAATATCGCCAGCCTCGACCTTGGCGCCGCTCAAACTTTTAACACCACTTATTTTAATAGCTCTTTGATCGACGATAATCTCAGCTCCCAAACGGCACAGCTCTGGAATATGACCAAAACGACTATCATAAATAGTCTCCTCAAGAACACTTTCACCATCGGCAAGCGACAAAGCTGCCACTAACTGTGGTTGAAAATCGGTTGCTAATCCGGGAAAGTAATCTGTTTTAGCGGAAACAGCTCGCAAGTGGCGAGACTTTGATACAGTCAAACTATCTTGATTGATAGTCAAGGTAGCTCCCATTTGATCAAGCAACTCAGTAAAACCGGAGAGAAAATATGGATTGATTCCCTCTACCTTAAGATTATCGCCGCAAAGAAGTCCAGCTAAAACATAAGTGCCAGCTTCTATTCTATCGCCTATGACATCAACCGCGGCGCCTCCAAGCTCTGAAACACCATTTATTATAACCTCGGAAGTGCCAGCGCCCTCTATTCTTGCTCCCATTTGATTAAGCATGTCAGCTAAAGCAACAACCTCTGGTTCGCGCGCGGCTCCAATTATTCTTGTCTCGCCACGAATCAAAGAGGCCGCCATCATAACTTGATGAGTAGCGCCAACCGATGGCAATCTGAACTCAATTCGCGCCGGACGCAATCCACCCAAAGCAGTGGCATAAACCACTCCGTGTTTGATTGTTATATCAGCTCCCATTTTAGCGAGCGCGTCTAAATGGATATCAACTCCTCTAGTGCCGATCAGATCTCCTCCCGGCATCGCAACTCGCGCCGAACTGCCGCGAGCTAAAAGCGGCGCCAAAACCCAAAAGGAAGCCCGCAAAGATTTGACCAACGAATAGCTTGCCTCATTAGCAATCAATCTCGGCACAGTAATATTCAGATCTGATATATCGTGATTATGCGTTGCTCCAAGCTGTTCCAGCAAGTAAAGTAGATTGTGAATATCTTCAAGGTTCGGAATATTTTTGTAAGAACATTTTTCGCCGGTTAAAAGAGAGGCTATCAAAAGAGGCAGAGCGGCATTTTTCGCTCCGCTAATCTTAATAGTCCCGGATAAAGTTCTACCACCAGCAATCGTTACAAAATCAGACATTTTTAGTTAATTAAATAAAGAGGGCGCTATTACAACTTTTATTTAAAGAGGTAAAAATTATGCTTTTATTGTATTTTTCCCCTATTTTTAACCCGTAACCAAATAATAAGCAAAATATTAAGATAAAACTTTATCTCACAAGCCGTCAATTGGCAAACCATCTAATAGTTGATAACTTACCTGAACTGATGAAAAAACAATTAACCCACATAATAATGCCTTGGTCGATCACCCTTATCGCTCTCTGGATCGCTTTTCGAGGAATCGATTGGGTGGATTTATCTAATAACCTTAAAAACACTAACCCACGGTGGGTAATCGCGGCAATTATTCTGACTAGCTTCTCTTATATTCTCCGCTCTATTCGTTGGTTGTTTTTATTCCCAGAGGGAAAAGTGGCGTTTTTTGATTCGCTAAGAGTCCTTATCTTGGGCTTTTTCATGAACAATATCTTGCCAGCTAGAGCGGGCGAGCTCGTCAGAGCCCACGTTGGAGGGAAAATTATGGGTAAACGCGGCACTACAGTGCTTGCCACTATAGCCAGCGAAAGGTTGGCAGATGGCTTGACAATAAGTTTTATGTTTCTCATCTTTTCGGCGGCGCTTCATGATTACAGTTACTCAAAGGGACTCTTTTTGGTTTCCATGATTTTTGCTGGAATTTCAATGGCAACCATTATCGTCTTGTTTTTTAGACACAAACTTTTCGGAAGTATCGAGAAAAAAGCTTCTAAAACAACCAGACCAGCCACTCGTTACGCCCTAGAGCGAGTTAAAATATTTTTGGAAGGCCTAGAACCTTTAATCAATCCAGTTTCAATCATAATTATCGCTCTTTGGAGCGGAGCCATTTGGAGCGTCGAACTTGGGGTTTATTACTGCGTGACAAACGCTTTCGATCAAATGTTGTCTCTGCCAGAATGCGCCGTATTTTTAGTGGCGGTCAATTTTAGCTCCTTAATACCGGCGGCTCCGGGCGGACTTGGAACAATCGAAGCGATTTCAAGCCATATTCTACAAGTTATGGGCATAACTCGAGAAACCGCCCTCTCAATGGTCATTACACAACATCTAATACAATATTTAGTTGTAGCCCTGCCCGGCTTACTAATTATGTTAAAGCTTAGAAAACTCATTAGCCAAGCGCAGGCGGAAAACCAAATCGAACGGGAGGCGCCGCCGGTTAATTCGGCCGTAAACTCCTAAACAGGAACGAATTAGTTTGCCTAATAGCAAGAAAAACTTACTTATGGAAAATTCGGACAAATCATCAGAAAAAGCAATTGAAATATCGGTTATTGTTCCAGCATATAATGAAGAAACTAGGCTTAAACCAACGATTTTAGAAATTGACCAATATTTATCAAGCAAGCAAGTAAACTATGAAATTATCATTGTTGATGATGGTAGCACTGATGGCACAGCCGTCTTGATCAAGGAGCTTGCTAAAAACAATCCAAATATCAAACCGATTAGCAGTCAAAAAAACTATGGTAAAGGACACGCGGTTAGAAGTGGAATGTTAGCGGCGGCTGGAGAATATGTTATCTTCGCGGATGCTGACGGGGCAACTCCCTTCGCTGAAATTGAAAGGCTTTTAGCGGCAATGCGCCGCGGAGTGGCGTTAGCGATCGGCTCTCGCGCCCTGCCAAGCAGAGAAACTAAAGTTAAAACTTATTTTTATCGAAAATTAATGGGCAGAGTATTTAACGCGGTAGCGAATTTAATACTAATTCCGGGAATCGCTGACACACAGTGTGGTTTTAAAATGTTTACTCGAAACGCCGCACAAGAGATCTTTTCTCGAGCAACTATCAACAGATACGCTTTCGATCTCGAGATTCTTTTTTTGGCGCGAAAATTAAATTTTCCAATCGCTGAAGTTCCAATTAACTGGATCAATAAACCCGGCTCAAAAATAAACCTCTTAACTGACTCCGCTAAAATGTTATTTGAATTGATTAAGATCCGCTTGCGCCATTTATAACTGAATTTCAATTTTTCTCTTATTTGACCCTTGAAAAACAACCTAACAATGCGCATCTATAGATTGCGGTTGGTAATTTAAAAGAGTTTATTAATTGTTTAAATTTTGGAGGTTTTTTATGAACTACATACCATCAATTTTCAGTAAATCTAGGGACCCATGGTTTCGTGATTTAGAAAAAATATGGCCTAGCTTTTGGGGCGATAAGTTTTTTGAAAATTCTGGAACTCACGGTTTTCCGATCGATGTTGAAGAGCAGGATGATAAATATGTTATTCACGCTGATTTGCCGGGCGTGAAAAAAGAGGATGTAAATATCACTCTTGATGGCAATCAGTTGCTGGTTCAAGTATCACAAACTGAAAAAAGCGAGAAAAAAGATAAAAACTTTCTTGTTTGTGAAAGATGCTGCCGATCGATGTCGCGCGCGCTCGCTCTAGCAGACATCAATGAAGAATCAGAGGTTTCTGCGGAGCTAAATAATGGGGTTTTGACAATTAACGTTCAAAAACAACCAGAGAAAAAAACAAAAAAGATTGTTGTTAAGTAATAACAGCTTAGCAAAAGCTAACAAATAGAAAAGAAAGGGATGTTTTTAAGGATTATAATTTAACCTTAAAAGCTTCCCTACTACGCTTTCTCAGAAATTTTTCTGATAACTTTAGCTGGTGTTCCAGCGGCTAAACAGCCAGCCGGAATATTATCTTTAACTAGCGAATGAGCTCCAATAATCGATCCTTCGCCAATAGTGACTCCATCTAAAATTGTTGCGTGCGCCCCTATCCAAGAGCGTGCTCCGATCTTTACCCCACCCTTTAATTCCATCGGACGGGCAATCAAAGGAGTCTCACTATCACCTCCTAACTGATGATTCCCCGGTCCAATATAACAGTAAGCGGCAACCAGCACACTTTCGGCTATTTCAATTTTCGTATTGGTGGCAATTCGGCAATATGAACCGATGTTGACCCCGCTACCTAATTTAATACTTCCTCCTTTGGCGGCAATGGTCGAAAACCTGCCTATACTTGCAAAATCTCCTATCTCAATAAAAGCGCCTTCACCACGAGCATCAAGCGCAACAAAATCGTCGAGTAAAATTTTCGCACCTAAAGAGATCTTCTTAGAATTTCTTAAAACCAAAGATCTGCCAAAAGCGATTCCAGATTTGGCTTTCGCAAAAAGCGATGGATAAAACAATGCTCGTGCCCCAAAACCAAGAGCTCCATAAAGATTTCCAAATAAAAAAGTTTTCAATTCGTAACTTAAAAAATGAAGGAAGCCAGCTTCGGCGCCAACAGCAATCTCTTTATAAAGAGTGAGCGGACTGCGACGTTCAACCGTTAGCTGTTTTTGTTGTGGGGTAAGCGCTGGTGTTTGCTTCTCTGACATAGAAGCAAAAATACACCATCAGGTTGATTTTTTGCAAACTATCGAAATTTTTACGATCTTAGTTTTCTACCGATTTATCGGTATCTAAAACAACTTTTTGCCCTTTAATGTTACGATCAAGAGCTTGCGCTGAAGCTGATTGTTTTAATTTAATGGCCAATCGGAGATTATTAACGCTATCGGCGTTAACCAAAGCCTCGTCAAGAGAGATCTTGCCTGCAATATATAAATCAAAAAGCGCTTGATCAAAAGTTTGCATTCCAATATTTTTACTTTGCTCCATAGCTTCTTTAAGATCAGAAATGCGCGCTTTCAAAATAAGATCCTTAACGCGCGGGCTATCAAGCAAGATTTCAATCGCCGCAATTCGCGAGCCATCAACTGATTTTAAAAGTCGCTGGCTGATAACCGCCCGCAAATTAAGACTGAGTTGCATATAAATTTGAGGATGGCGGCTGACCGGAAAAAAATTCATTATTCGTTCCATCGCTTGATTGGCGTTATTGCTGTGCAAAGTTGCAAGGCACAAATGTCCGGTTTCAGAGAAAGTCAGAGCCGCCTCCATCGTTTCAATGTCCCTAATTTCCCCGATAAACACAACATCGGGGGCCTGACGCAAAGCGTTCTTAATAGCAACCTCGTAATTCTCAGTATCTAAACCAACTTCCCGTTGTGATATAATCGAGCGTTTATGCTCGTGGACAAATTCAATCGGATCTTCAATGCTAACTATATGCCCTGGACTGTTAGCGTTTCGATGATCAATCAACGCCGCCAAAGTGGTCGATTTGCCTGAACCAGTGGCGCCAACAACCAGAACTAAACCTCGCTTGGTCATTGCTATACTTTTTAAAATCTCAGGCAAGTTGAGTTCCTCAATTGTTAATATCTTTGATTTGATTGATCTGATAACCATCCCGATCGCGCCGCGCTGACGATAAACATTGACACGAAATCTGCCAAGCGTGCTGTAGTGAATCCCAAAATTAAGCTCGTTAGTCGCGTAAAACATCTTTTGTTGATTATCGTTCATCACACTGCGAGCTAAATTTTCCGTGTCAAGTTCCGAAAAAATATGAGATCCAGCTTGACGAACAACTCCATCAACTCGATACATCGGAGCGCTACCAACAGTAATATAAAGATCGGAAGCCGAATGCTGAACCATTACTGCTAAAAGTTTTGTTATATCCAATGCTGGGTTACTACTACTATTCATCAAAGAGCTCCATCAAAATTGGAAAAAGATCAATTACCCTTCCATTTCACTAAACAATTCAGGATTGCCGCTTTTTTCAATCGCAGTATCTTTAGTAATTAAATTTTGAGCGACTAATCTTTTTAAATTATCTTCTAGTAATTGCATTCCTGCCGCCGCCTGAGTTTGCATAATAGAAGGAATTTGGTGAATTTTCCCCTCGCGAATCAAATTGCGGACGGCTGTCGTTCCAATCAATATCTCAAGAGCCGCCACTCGCCCACCACCAACCTTTTTGCAAAGCGTTTGCGTAATGACCGCTTGAATAGATTCGGCAAACATCGCTCTAACTTGTGCCTGTTGGCTCGGAGGAAAAACGTCAATAATACGATCAACTGTTTTCGGCGCGCTCGAGGTATGGAGCGTGCCAAAAACCAAGTGGCCAGTTTCGGCAGCCGTCAACGCCAACTGAATAGTTTCAAGATCTCGCATCTCACCTACCAGAATAATATCTGGATCTTCACGTAAAGCCGCTTTTAAAGCATTTGCGAAACTTTTGGTGTGCGGACCAACTTCGCGTTGATTAACAAGGCATTTTTTACTTTTATGCACAAACTCGATCGGATCTTCAACAGTTAAAATATGCCCCTCTAACTCTTCATTGATTAAATCGATCATCGCCGCCAAGGTGGTTGATTTACCGGAACCAGTTGGTCCCGTAACCAACACCAACCCTTTCTCTTTGCGAGATATATCAGCCAAAATATCAGGCATGTGCAGATCGCCAAGCGATAAAATTTTTGTGGGAATTTTTCTGAAAACAGCTCCCATGCCACGTTGATTGCGAAAGACGTTGACACGAAAACGAGCTATCTCGCCAAGCGGCATAGAGAAGTCTAGATCGCTATACTCTTCAAAGTGTTTTCGCTGAGAATCATTCATTATGTCGTAAAGCATAGAATGAGCTTGCTCAGCCGTTAGCGGCGGCACTTTGATTTTCTTCATATCGCCTGAAGTACGAATCATAGGTGGCTCCCCAGCACTGATATGCAAGTCAGAGGCGTCTTGTTGGTAGGCAAAGGTTAAAAGTTGAGCAATATCCATCTGTTAAACACGAAAAAGACCGTATAAACCAAAATAACTTACAATAAGATTTTACTAGGCAATTCCTTTAGATGATCAATCGGACAAATTGGTATTTAGTTTAAGCCGAATTTTTAAGATGAAGCGAAAAACTGTGCTGTGATGATTTATATGGTGTTAAGCGAAATTTCGAATTTTAATCGACAACTTAGGCAAAATGTTTATTATGAATAAACCATCTAAAATATTAACCTCCTGCGGCTCGTTAATGGCTATTTTATGCTCAAGTATCGCAAATATTCAGGCTGTCACTGCCGAGCCAATCATTGCCCTTAACCGAAACGAAAACACCCTAACGATGTTTGATTCAAATGCACCGGCAACTTCAATGGGTTCTCTCCCGATATCAGGATTGCAACAGGCTGAAATCATAATGGCGATTGATTTTAGACCTTCAAATAACAAACTGTACGGACTTGGAAGCTCGAGTCGAATTTATCAGATTGATTTAACAAACGGCTTGGCAAGTCCGATCGGCGCCTCAGCTTTTAATCCTCCCCTTTCAGGCGGGCACTTTGGATTTGATTTTGATCCAACAACTGATCGCGTTCGTATCATAAGCGATACTGGTAAAAATTTTACGGTTAGCGCTGATACGGGTAGTGTCATAACCATTGAAAATGATCTCTCTTTTTATGGAGGAGATCAAAACACTCCAAAACCAAACATAGTTGCCATCGCCCACACAAATAATTTTTTAGGGGCAATCTCTTCTGTAGTTTACGCCCTTGATTCAAGATTTAATATCTTAGGCACTATCGGCTCTAAAAACGGTTCAATTGCTCCAAGCTCAGGGTTGGTATTTAATGAGGGAGCTTTGGGAGTTGATTTTACAGAAATTGCGGGTTTCGATATATCGCCAACTAGCGGCGAAGCTTATGCGGTTCTGACTAAAAACGGTTTTACTTACTCGGAATTTTACAGAATCAACTTTAGTACCGGCTCTTTACAAAAAATCGGCGTATTACCCGGTGACATGCAAGCAAGAAGCATCGCTATTCCTTACGCCACCATGTCAGCGCCTAGTTTAAGTCTTGAAAAAACAAGTTACACTACCACTAAAAACTCAATCACAATCCGTGGAACAGCTAGCGATAATTTCGGCTTGTCGGCGGTTGTTTACCGTTACATTAACAAACGAAAAGTTAAAAGCAAATCCGGCAAAAGAAAATCAAAGGTTTTTACAAGCGACTGGATGCCAACGCAAGGAACAAACATTTGGGAAGCCTATGTTGGAGGACTACCACTGGGCACCACTCGTATAGAAATTCAAGTTTACAATCTTACCGGCCAAAGCGTGAGCGCGGAGGTTGCCGTTAAGCGCAAAGCGCCCAAAAAGAGATCAAAAACTAAGAGAAAAAAATAAATTTAAATAGCTCGTCAGCGAATAATTTTCGCCGCCGTCAGTTGAATTAAACAGAACAAACAACTAAGCCCTAAAATCAAAGCTCCCAGAAAAACATGAGCGCTTGTCAGCCAAGGCTCCCGCAAAAACCAAATAACATTAGCGCCCAGAGCAATTTGCAAAACAATTGCCAGCGTCAGCAATCTGCCGACAGTTCGCAAAGATCGAAGCTCAAAATACCCTTTTTTGTTAAAGCTAAAAGAGATAAACAGCCAAAAGAGGAAGATCACAAACCCAAGATAGCGGTGAAGTAAATGAATCGCTACTTGTTTAAAATCAACTTCAAGCAAACCAAGTTTCATCCTTTCAATGTTGATCCGATCGATCATTTCCATCGAAAATGTTGGCAGCCAAGAGCCAGCGACGGTCGGAAAATCAAGAACTGCCAAGCCGGCTTCGCCATGGCGCTGAAGAGCGCCGATGGTTAACTGAACAAAAATCAAACCCCAAAAAAAGAAACTCAAAATAAAAAGGCGCCAAGAAAAAACTTCTTTTTCGCTGCCGGCTAAGCGAGCAAAAAGCGGTGACTGGGAAAAGGCAACCGTCAAAACTAGAAGAAAATAGAATTGCCCTAAACTGCCATGAGCCGAAGATACAAGAATTGGCAATTTATAAATAACCGTTAAGCCGCCAAGTAGACCTTGCAAGATAACCGCAAAAAGCGCTGCCAAAACAACTTCCCTAACCCAACGCCTGTTCTCTTTAAGCCAGATCCAAATGGTCAAAACAATTGTTAAAATACCAGCAAACGACGCCGCTAGCCTGTGGAAATGCTCGTAAAACACCGGTCCAACCCATTTTGAAATTGGAAAGGTAAACATATTTTCCCCATAAGTGGTTGGCCAATCAGGTACCGCCAAGCCGGCTTCATGGCTTTTAACTAGAGCACCGACAAATATTAAAAAAGCTACATAAACAGCAGAAAACAGAGAAAAGTAATAAAGGCTTTTAGAAGAAGATTCATTCATCTTGAGAAAATAAAGAGCTAAATCCAGCCTCGTCGTTTAAAATAACACAACATTCCAACAGCTATGCCGATCATAATAAACCAAATACCAAAATATCCCCAACGCCATGTCAGCTCCGGCATATATTCGAAATTCATTCCATAAACGCCAACAATAAATGTTAGCGGTATAAAAATCGTCGAGATTACAGTCAATACCCGCAAAACGTCGTTCAGTTTGTAGCTAACGGAAGCTAGATAAATTTCAAGAATGCCTGTTGACATATCACGATAGCCTTCAACCGTATCTAAAAGATGAATCGTGTGATCATAAACATCTCGCAAAAAAATCTTAACTTGTGGAGTAATAAGCGGCGAACCAGATCTCTCAAGATGAGCCAACATTTCACGAAGCGGCCAAACAACTTTACGCGCCATAATTGTTTCGCGCTTGATATCGTAAATTCTTTTGATTATTCCCTCCTGTCCTTCTATGCCCCGCAGTACCACCTCTTCGATTGATTCAATCTTGTCTCCTAGCAATTCAAGCACAAAAAAATATCTATCAACAACGATATCAATTAAAGTATAGGCAAGATAATCAACTCCTTGCGAACGAATCAGCCCTTTATTATTACGCAAACGATCACGAATAACATCGAAAGGATCGCCCGGTCGCTCGCCGAAAGAGAGCACAAAACGAGATGTCAAAATAAGGCTAAGTTGTTCTCCGGCTATGCTTTCAAGAGCGTTTTGATATTCAAGGCAACGCAAGGTTACAAAGAGGTGCGAACCGTAATCATCTAACTTGGCTCTTTGGTTAACGTTTAAAATATCTTCTCGCGCCAATGAATGAACGTTGTAACGTTCGCAAATGTCATTGACAAGTTGAATGTTATGAACTCCATCAATATTTAACCAAGCGTATTCTCGAGCCGCCGCGAATTTCACGGCTTCTTCAACAACATTGGTTGTAAGCTCCGCACATTCGTTCTGGTCGTATGAAAAAACCGATATCTTTACGGCTTCGAGGCGACTTTCTCCGGTATGAATAAGGGATCCTGCTTCCGTTCCGGGCGCTTTTAATTTCTTTTTTTTTCGTGGCATAATCAATATCAAAGCGTAACTAAAATATCCCTACTCTGCCAGTTATAATAAATATTATATAATTTAGAGTCTAAAGACTAAGACATAAAATCGCCATTATGTTTATCGAGCTTCTACTAGTTTTTGGTTATTCAAAGTGAAAGAGAGAAAATTTTTACCCCTATTATTGGTTATTTTGTTGGCAATTCTTCTCAGAACGCACACGATTTACAGCGGTATGCCTTTTTTTTACAACGAAGACGAGGCCCATCATTTCAACAGGCTGGCGCGAATGGCTCAAAGCGGAGATTTTAATCCACGCTATTTTCACAAACCATCTTTTAATTTTTATTTACGTCTTCCAGTTTTTGCCGGTTCGTTTTTATTTGGAGCAAGCAGGGGCGATTTGAAATCAGTTAAAGAGATCGTGACTAAAGATCAATTTGGAATTGGCGGTTACGCTTTTAGCGCCTCTCATCCTTTGTTGGTTAAAATAAACAGATCTTTTTCAGTCTTGCTCTCTCTGCTGACAATTTTACTCTGCTACCTAACGGCAATTGAACTAGCCGGAAGCAAAACAATCGGTATCATAAGCGCTCTACTGCTTGTTCTTTCGCCTGACTTTGTAGCCAATTCAGCAATCATTGGAGTTGATGCGCCGATGGTATTTCTTGTTTTTGCTACTTCTTTCTCCGCCATTAAAGCACATAAAAAAAACTCTATGGGAATGCTGGCGCTTTGCGGAGTTTTAGCGGGGCTGGCAATTTCAACCAAATACAACGCCTTGCCAATAGCGTTTGTGCCTTTGTTATTGGCGGCTCTAACCCCAAAAAAAGAGAACAAATTTTTAGCTTTTAGTTTGGCGATCTTTTCTCTTGGGACTGCTTTTCTTGCTGGTTCTCCGTATATTTTAAAAGAACTCCCTCTTTTCCTCGATCAATTCGCTTACGAAATTTGGCATTATAAAATTGCCGGTCACGTGGGGCATTCTGCCGAACCGGGACTGGCGCAAGTATTATTTTATTTAAAGTGGCTCTCGTTCCGGGGTCTTGGGGTGGCGGCGGTTGTTTTTATTTTACTCGGAGTTTTTATTTTGGTGCGGCAATTTAGACGAACTCCAGAGATGTATTTATTTCTTTTGTTTCCAACCTCTTATTTTGTTTTAATGTGTGCTCAAAAAGTCAATTTCGAAAGAAATATGTTAGTGTTATTACCTTACGCGGCGATTGTGGCGGCTTTGGGATTTGTTGATGGTGTTCTTAATCGCGCTAAACAATGGAATCAAAAATTAATTTTTGCGGTCGCCGGCTTATTATTGGTCGCGGAGCCATTAATAAAAACTCTTGCCGATCGGCGGGCGGATTTGACCCGTCCGGAATCAAGAATGGAAGCTTTAAGCTTCGCTCGCGCCGCCACTAAAGCCGAAGGGCGAGTCTCCGCCGCCGGCCAGTTGTGGTTGCCGCCCGATTGGTCTCTCGGCGCTAAATTTTCGGAAACGAACTTCAACCCGGCTGATTTTTACGTGGCTGGAGCTAATTTTATTTTAATGCCTCAAAGATCTTTGACAGCGGAAAGCTTTGAGCCTTTTTATAAGATTCACTCTAAAATTGAAGGTAACCAAGAGAAACAACGGATAGTTCAAAATCCAGCCATAGCAATTTTGAAATCACAACCTTTAAACAAAGAAATCGCCGCAAGATTAGATCCGTTCTCAAACATTGATAAATTATCCGAAAAACTACCAAAACTTGAGTTTGTCTTAGATCAAGGAGAAAAACTTCTGCTGATCCCCAAAAACCTCGACGAAAAAGAACCGTATCTATGGACAACAGCTAGATTAACAAAGCTCGATCTTGCCGGCATCAACCCTTTGCGAGAGCTTAGCGTTAAATTATTCTCTCCTTTTAATCAAGAGATCGCCTTAATTAAACTTTCAAGCGGCGAAATTTTAGAGAATTTTGCTTACAAAACGCCCGGAAAATGGCAGACTTTTTCTTGGAAATTGCCTCAAGGGGGAATTAACTTAGGAGGCGGTTTCGTGCTATATAATTCAAAAGTTAATTCGCCAGCTAGGCTCGGCATAAATAACGACACCAGAGAGTTGGGCGTAGCAATAAGCGAGATTAATTTTAGATAAATTGGTCTTATTAAGCTTATGTATATTATAACCGGTGGCGCTGGATTTATAGGGAGTTATTTAGCCCAATTTTTAAATAGCCAAGGAATTGATCAGATAATTATCGTTGATAAACTCGAAGAGAGCGCGCGTTGGAAAAATTTAGTTGGTTTAAAATTTTACGACTTTATCGATAAAGATCGCTTTTTAGAGCTGATAGATCAAGATAAACTTTCTTTCAAAACTTCGACTGCAAAAGTTGGGGTTTTTCATTTAGGCGCTAATTCTTCAACAACAGCAACCAACGGCGACGAGGTTATGCTAAGCAATTATGAGTACAGCAAGCGAATAGCGGCTTGGTCGCTAGCGAAAGATTACCGGTTTATTTATGCCTCCAGCGCTGCCACTTATGGAGCCGGAGAAAACGGTTTTCTAGACGACGAAAAGAAACTTGATTCCCTGCGACCGACTAATCTTTATGGATTGTCAAAACATCTTTTCGACTTACACGCCAAACAGAATGGTTGGCTCAAAAAAATAGCTGGTTTAAAATTTTTTAATGTTTACGGGCCGCGTGAATCTCACAAGGGTAGAATGGCGAGCGTCGCGTTTCACGCCTATAATCAGATTAAAAAAGAGGGTTTAATTAAGCTTTTTAAATCAGAAAAACCCGAATTTGCTGATGGCGAACAGAAACGAGATTTTGTTTATGTAGGAGATTGCGCCAAAGTTATCTGGTGGTTGTATGAAAATCCGCAAGTTCACGGAATTTTTAACTGTGCCTTTGGCAAAGCGCGCAGTTGGAACGATATGGCGAAAGCTCTTTTTGCGGCTTTGGATTTGCCAGCAAAAATCGAATATATACCGATGCCGGACGATTTAAAGGGTCACTATCAATATTTTACCGAAGGGTCGATCGATAAATTGCGCGCCACCGGATATCGCGCTCCGATGACCACGCTAGAAGATGGCATCGCCAAGTACGTTGGTGAATATTTGGAAAAGCAATAAAAAAGGTGCCACCCTGTTTTCTATTTGTTAAATAACCGTATTATCCTGTCTCTTTAAATTCGATAAGTTTAAAATAAAAACCGGCGAGTAATTAAAGTTTGTTTTAAATCATTTATAAAAGAGGGTGGCACCATTTTCGCCTCCATTTTCGCCATTTTCCTGTCCTTTAACAACTAAAAAATTTTGAGAAATTCCAAATAATTTTTGGAAACAAAAATCGTCAATCTCCGATTATATTTATGAGGGCAAAACAGCGGTTACTTTACGCTCATACGCTCAAGCTGGTTGCCGCTTAAACATCAAGATTTTAAAACCAAAGGGGGAAAGATGGACACGAATCGAATTTTTAGTAATTTATCGAAGAAAAAAAGCGGCTCTTTTGATCAATCAAGCCGGACCATCGATTCTGAAAGAAGCATTAGAAATGCTCCACTGGGAAATAGAATCAAAAGAGCTGCTGGTGATGCCGCTTTTGGAGTTGGACAGATGATAACTGTCAGCACGAAATCACTTATGCCCGGCAAAATAACCCCTCCTATTTGGAGGATGATGGCTGGCTCAGCTAGGGCAATAGGTGGAATTATTACCTTAGCAACTTCGGGAGCGCGAATTTTCAAAACATATCTTAACGAAAGAGCCTCAGGAGCAACTAATTTTAGGGAAACTAGAAAAGAGTTTTTTGTTACTGGTCTTTCAGTTGGAACAAGTTTCGCAGTTGGTAGCGCCAGTGGATTCGCAGTCGCCGGCGTAGCGGCATTGGGAGCGCCAATCGCGCTAATAACAGCTGTTGCGGTGGCTGGAGTATTGGGTGCCGGCTACACAGCTCATAAAACAGCTGAAGTTGCTGAAGGTTTGTTCGAGCGTTGGGGAAGATAATTTTTAAAAAATTATAAAAAGCATTATTCTATCGCTAGCTATAGAAAACAAGCTAACTATAGAATGGAAACAAGAAGAAGAATTATTTTTTTACAGTTTGCAAATAATCGAAGCCGCCTCCTAAGGCTTTATAGAGAGTTATCAACGCTATTGTGGCATCGCGCTCAGCTTGAACAGAACTAACCTGATAAGAAAGCGCATCTTGAGCGGCTTGAATAACAGCCAAAAAATCTATCAATCCCTCCTTGTAACGCATTCGAGATATCTCATAAGCACGTTTGCTTGACTCGGCCGAATTTTTTAAAAACTCAACTTGCTCTATTCTTCTAGCATAATCAAAAATGGCCGTTTGCGCTTCTCGCAAAGCAGTAATCAACGCTTGCTCGTAATTTGCTAACGCTTCTTTAGCTCGTGCATCAGCCGCCTTATAGCGGGATCGCAAAGTGCCAAAATCAAAGATCTGCCAATTGATCTGAGGCATAAATTGCCAACTCTCTGCTATATTTTCGCCGATATCTTCGACACGACGCGAGCGATACCCCCAGCCAGCAGTTAGAGTAATTTGCGGCAAAAAGTCGCGAGCTGATCTTTCGGCGGCAAATCCAAAAGCTCGCAAAGCCGCTTCGCTCGCCCTAACGTCGGGTCGGCGAGCCGCCAACCCAGCCGCGTCTCCGACAAATATTTTGGCTTGAGTTTTGGGTGGTTGTTTTAACGATTTTAACTCATTTTCGATCTCAAATTTTTCCTCTCCCAAAAGAACCGTGATTCGATAAATCGTCGCTTGCACGTCGCTTTCAAGTATTGGAATAAATCCAAGTGTCGAGTTATAAAGAGCCCTGGCGCGAGCGGTATCAAATTCGTTAACAGTGCCAGCGGCAAAAAGAGATTCTATCAGCTTTAAAGTTTCGCGCTGAAGATCGGCGTTTTCTCGTTGGACTCGCAATTCTTCCTGAAGAAAAGCGAGATAAAAATAACTTCGCGCAATTTCGGCGGCTAAACTGATGTGCGCATCGCGCAGGGTATAACCAGCCTGCTCAAGCAAAGCGTCTCGAGAGCGAAGATCGCTTCGCAACCTGCCAAAAAGATCAATCTCCCAAGAGGCATCAAAACCCGCGTTGTAAAGAGTTTGATATTGAAATCCGGCTGGCAATCCGCGCAGAGCCGCCAAGCTGGCAAGATTGCGATTATAGCCAACAGCGGCATTGACACGAGGAAGCATTGCAAAGATCGCCTCGTCCCTTAGATAACGCGCCTCTTCAACCCTGGCGACTGCGGCCGCAAGGGTGCGGTTATTTTCGATTCCTCTCTCGATTAACTTTGTAAGGAGGGAATCAGCAAAAACATTCCACCAGCTAACAAGATCGTTTTCGCTTCCATTTCCCATCAAAACTTCGCTTACTTGGGGGGAAACAAGCTGTTGCTGATGAAAAGAATTTAATTTCTCTTTATAGGTGTTACTGACCGAGCACGCTGGCAAAAAAGCCCCCCCTGCCGCCAATAAGAAAAACAACAAAAAATGCCGATATGAATTATTTTTTAATCTCAAAATTATTATAATTGATAACTAGATTGAAAAATGATTTTCCAAAACAAGCTTCGTTAAAAAGTTAAAAATAATAGAGTATTTAGCTCGCTCGAAAAAAAATTTTTAAAGACACTCTCTAAAGCAACTAATGAATCTTATCAAACCATTAATTAATACACTAGAGCGTTATAGTTTATTGAAAACTATCAAAGTTATCTTTAAGCGATGTAATATTCATAAATATTTTTTAGAGATTGTTTAAAAGATTTTGTATAATAAACTAGACAAATATGGCGAGAATAGAGAAAAAGTTTGTTAGCTACAGCAAAGTTAGCGATGAGGCAATCCAAGAGGCGATTAAATATTTTGCCTTGGAGGTTACCATCATTAAAAGCATTGAGAACGCTCGAAGTTAACAGGCGCAGAGCAGACAAGATATCCTATATAAGTAAGAGAAAAGATAGCCGAATATTGCGCCAAGCAGACGCAACTAGATTTCTCGGGCGAGCGTCAAGTAAATGAGTCCCGATTTTGGCGGACACATAGGAAAGGCTATCGTGATGGCAAAAAAGCTATGCTGGAAAATTCGGTTTTTTGGGGGTATTTTAAAACGAAATTACAAGGTTTTGACTAAGCTCGTGATTGATGATACTAGAAAGACCTTAAGACAAACAATCAAACAGCAAGTAGGCGAAGGCAACGCAGTGGCGTTATTTATTCTGGCTCTTTCAGAACTTATGATGGGCTAATCACTGATGGTTATAAACATTACATAATTAATCATGCTAAAGAGTTTACAAAAAAAGCTATCAATAGGACCAAAAACTTCCGGAACTTTGCTAAAACGAAACTCAGACTGTACAATGATAATGGTATTGCTAAAGATAAGTTCTTTTTGTACTTAAAAAAGATGTGATTTAGATTTAACCACATAAATATTCAAATAGCTGATTTTACGAGAAAAATCTTTAAAAAATCAAATCTTCTAGACAAACTCCTTTAAAAATGATCAAGCAAAAGTCTCATCACCAGACCATAACTTGTTTAATCGGAGATCCTGTTGAACATAGCGTCTCCGACGTTATGTTTTGCCGGTTTGCCGAGCTAACTGGAATCAAAAATTATAGCCACCTTAAATTTAGGGTAGCCAAAACCAATCCAACAAATTTGGGTAATGCCTTGAGAGCAATACCTATTCTCGGCATCTCTGGAGCCAACATCACTTTGCCGTACAAAGAATTAGCGATGCAATATTTTGATTCGATAGACAGAACGGCGCAATTTGTCGGAGCTATAAACACACTTGTAAATAGAAATGGAAAACTCGTCGGATATAACTCTGATTGCATAGGAGCAGTTGCCGCAATAAAGAAAAAACTCCGCGCGATAAAGAGTAGCAACAAAATAGTAATTTTTGGCGCTGGTGGCGCCAGTCGAGCAATTATTGGAGGTCTTCCCAAGGTATCACAAATAGTTTTACTAATAAGACCCACTGACTCTAAACGAGTAGAGAAACTTAAAAAACATTTTAAAAAATATCACCAAAAAATTGAAGACAAACTTCTAACTGATCAAAATATCATTTCTGCGATTAAAGACGCTGACTTTGTTATAAACGCAACTCCCGTTGGTATGTATCCCAATATCAATAATTCTCTTATTACTAAAAATCACCTAGAAAAAATTGGAAAATCTAAAGTTAAAACTATTGCCTTTTTTGACGTTGTTTTTAATCCATTTGAAACAGAATTTCTTAAATTGGCAAAACAATACGGCGCGCAAACTTGTCCCGGAATTTATATGATGATTTATCAAGGTATTCAGGCTTTTAAGCTGTGGACTGGTAGGAGAGTGAAAGATGAAAATGTTGAAGCAATAGTGAATTTATTAAAGAAGGCGATCAAATTTAGATATGAAAAATAAACTAAAAATCACTACTATTAACGATGAAATAAGTGACGACCTTAATAATGTGATTGAGTTTCTAAAAAAATGTCACATAAAATATGTTGAACTAAGAACAATCAAAAAGAGAAACATTATTCATTATTCGTTATCAGAAGTAGAAAAAGTCCGTGAAAGTCTATTGAAAAACGGTATTTCAGTTTCGGCATTTGCTTCGCCGCTATTTAAATGGTATCCACACAATAGCAATAATAATGGTGAATCCAATGAGAAAATTGATACGTTCGGATTTGACACCCAATTAGATGAAACAGCAAAAAGAAAATATATTAGCAAGGCTATCGCGGTTGCGAAAGCGCTCGGTACTCAAAATATTAGATTATTTTCCTCTCTTAGATCATCATCAGCAAAGTATTCTTTTGCGTCAGACCCTCTCTTTCATTTTGCTTTAAATGAAGCCAGGAAGTCAAATATAAGGTTTCTTTTGGAGAACGAACCACTTTGTTATATTCACAAAATGAGCGATATAAAAAAAATCGCTCGTAAATTTTCAAATCAAAATTTCGGTATTTGGTTTGATATAGCTAATTTTTACAAAATTAAAGAGCAAGTTTTTAAAAAAGATTTAGAAGAGCTGAAAGATTTGATCGGCTACTTCCATCTTAAAAATTTTGATGAAGCTAAAAATTATACCCCATTAGGCGAAGGGATTATAAACTATAAACACATTATTTCTAATATACGGAATATATTTAAAGATGTTGGTGTCTTTCTGTCAATAGAAACCCATGTTCACTCCGACCCTAAAGGAGCAACTGAAAAATCGCTTCAAATCTTAAATAAGTTGCTATACTAATTATCAAAATTATTGAGCAGACATGATTCAAAAATACCATTAAGCGATATTTTAGAAATCTTTTAGCGAGAAATGATAAAGAAGATTATTTGATATAATCTTCGATCAAACAAACTGAAGAGACGATTTTTTTATTTTTGGTAAAATACCCGAGCGCTTCAACCAACCGAGTTTCTAGTTTATCTTGGCTACCGCGCAGCATGCAAAGCAATAATTTTAAAAAACGATATAAGACAAAAGACGATCAGATATTTGGTGCCGGTTGGAAATAAATAGTTGAGAAGCGCGATTCGACGCGTTACGCAGATATCTCTTCGACCAAACGTCCAACAACTAAGTAGATTTATATCGCTATCCGCGGCTGACTCTTACAATAATTATTAAAGAATTTGTCAAAAATGCCTCGCAATCGCATGCAACGCAGGTGAGGAAGAAATTGACGCTCAGCGAAAGTTATAAGGAGCCTTTCATTTTCTTAGCTAGGTCATTTTTCAACTGTTCAGTGGCAAGAAGATCGGCAAGCTTTCCTTGCCCGGCTGGATAGCTCAGTCCTTGGATAAGGACAACTGGCAATCCCGCATTGCTCTGTCCCATAAGAAGTGATCCTGCCGCGGCGATCTCGTCGGCGAAAGAAATGTTAACATTCCTTTTTTTACCGTAAAGATCAGTTTCATTGACAGTTCCTTTGAGAACGGCAGGCAACCCGGCCACGCCAATTGCTAGTCCGACCGAACCGACCCGATACTTGATGCCAAGAGAATCGTTGATGATAATGCCAATTTGCTTTCCTGTTGCTTGTGAGATCGTGTCTCTAATTCTTTGCGCGCTTTCGTCGGGATTGAGAGGCAACAAACTCACTTTGTCATCTTCGGGTTTTCCGGTGTTTGCTCGGTCAATTCCGGCGCTCGTGCAGATGAAGCCAAGTCTGTGCAGAGTTTCTACGATGCCAAGCTCTGCGTTAATAATCTGCGACTCTTGCATCATCAGTTCGACAATTCGCGGATCCTTCCCACTGACGCGAGCGATCTCTTGCGCTGTTTCTGATGGCTGAACAAGAGACAGCGGCATAAGACGTCCTTCTGCCTTTGAAACGATCTTTGAAGTAACGACTAATACATCTCCATTCTCTAATGTAATTTCGTTCTCTCTAGCGCATTTGAGAATGGTGGCTCCTAAATCATCGCCCTCATTGATAAGAGGAATATTGGGAATCGCGGTGAGCTTGACAGAGTATTGAAGATTTATTGGTCCTTGATTTCTTTGCTGTTTGCCTGTTTGAAGCATACTATATTTCTAAAATAATTCTTTTTTTTATTGAGGTCAACAATCGATAGATGGGCAGTAAAAAGACTTTGTAGTTTTTCTGCCTGCCTAAAAATAAGTTTATCTATATGATTTTTATTGGTTATTTCATTAAGTTCCTCAAAATATTTCAACGTACGTAAAAAGAAAAACGGTGAGATCGTAAAAACTATATCGACAACGGTTTTCTCCTTTATTTTATTGTTATGAATGTATTTTAAAACATGAAATAGAATTTTCACCCATTCATTTTCGGAAATCAATAACTTTGAATTTTTTATTCTTATCGTCTCTGATACATCTAGACCTAAATAATCTGCTAGCTTTTTCTTAGATACTTTTTGCAATTTTTGAATCGAATATTGTTTTAGACTTCGAATTTTGGTTAATTCTGGTTTGCGAATAAAGGAATCTATCCTTACTTGATGTTTTGCTGTATTGTCAAGCTTTGAAGTTCCGTCTTTGTTTTTATATTTTGATAAAACAAAGAGCATAGTCGATGCGACCTGTTGAAACATAAGAACAATCTTGTTGAAACTAGGCTTATGAACTTTTCTTCCCAAATATTGTTCCTTCAATCTGAAATTTCCACCTAACGCATGAAGAGTTAGAAAAATATCAATGCCGTATAAAAATGAATCTCTATTCTTTTTTTGTTTTAATACGTAATTAATAAAATTATGATTAAAAGCAAAATCACCACCAATAGGTTGATTTACCTTTAGCCCAAACCATGCGTATAATATAGGTAAACAAAAATGATTGGTCGTATTCCCTTCATATCGGTTGCGGGTATAAATTGGGCTTACAAAATCAGCTTTACCTTTAACAAGAGGATCAAGTAACTCTTTAGACCATTTCTCTGTAATAGTTGTTATATCTGCATCTATCGTAGCAACATATCTGGCATTAAGCTTTTTACTAAGCTCTAGCAAAGCAAATATATTCGCTCCCTTGCCGCGTCTATTGACAGAGATGGTTACCTTCTCTGTCTTTGTTCTGGTGTTAGAAAAAACATATCTTGTTTCATCATGGCTTTTACTATCCACATTAACAATAAGGGCTTTGTGTCTTGGAAAATACTTAACCAGACCCCTATCGATTTTGGATACCGTATTAGATATTGAATCAGCTTCGTTGTATGTAGGTATCCCCACAATAATGTCATACCTTTTACTTGTTATTTGTGGCATAGATTTTTTGTTTGATTTTACCAAGCTACTAAAACGTACTGGCAAATTTAACGAAATACTTAATTCACCTAGCAGACCAAATTTCTACCAGTTTGAATAAAAAAGAAGTAAGCTATTAGTCCATAAAAATCAAGCTAGTTCTTTTAAATTATTGCCAAAACATCTCACCGCGAAAGCCACAGGTGTTTTTTAGCTTAAGCCTCTATAATGTCTTTTAGGTATTATATTCTAATGATGGATTTTTAACTAACTTGCTGAGATTAACTGCAGGAATAGAATAAATTCACACCAAATATTTTTTTCTATTTCTTTTAACGTTTTATATTGAATCATAGATTGCTAGTAATAAAATTACAAATATCCACAAGTTCGCCAGCAATATATTTGTAATTTTTATTATCAATTATCCAATCGATCAGTTTGATCCGCTTTGCGAAAGCTTCTCTTGTATCAAAAGATGGGATATAATCGCCAAATCTTAAATCTTTTCCAATCAAAGGAATGATAGCCGAACCTCTGATATACTCAGAAAAGATTTGATATAAATAGACTCGACTAAACAGCCTTTCAACTTCTTTAACAATAAAGCGATATTCGGAAGGATAAAGATGGACATAATAAACCGCCTGAATCGGTACTACTGACTTTTCAGTTATAACTTGAATTTCCTGCGGTCTTACAATAGCGATTCTTGTCCATTCATCATTACTGCTGGGCAGAAAAAATTTTTCTAAATCCTTATTATAGTATTTAATTGTTGTTGCTCTTATTCTAAAAACTTTTGTTCCCCCATACAGATAACCGATGTTATTTTGCGAGCTGATTAAAACAAGATCATTTCCTATTAAAGAATAACCATACTTTCTACATAGTTCTAAAGTTATGGATGTTTTCCCGGAGCCCTGTTTACCGAGTATAAGAACTCCCTTCCCGTTTTTGGACACAGCTGCAGCATGAATAGTCGTTTTACCTTTTTTAGATCTTTGTCCTTCCAGAATATAGTGGATAAAGTACGGAATAGTATGAGATTCCAAAAACTCTTCAAATGCACCGGAAATAAAGAAGCTGTCATTTTCGCCTATTTTAATTTCTTGTTTTTTGTCGAAACAACAGTCCAATCTTGGCAATTGGTTGCCTGCTTTTTTTTCAACTCTCCATTCTGGAATAAAAGGAGCAAAATCTCCTTCTAGTAAATGAATAATGCGATTACTTTCGCTATAAACATTCACACCTTCTTCTTTCATATAGACAGAACACTGAAATTTTGATTCTCTATTTTTCATAACGCAATTCATTTACAGGCAAAAATTCGCCGTCATTTACAATACGGGTTGTCCAACTTCTTTCTTCCAACTGGCTAGTGATAATCTCTCCCAGTAATTTTTTGTCAACTCTTTTTGATACTTCAATAACAATGTTATGGGGCAAATAGAGTGAATCACCATTTCGAGTGGTAACAATGACAGTCGCTTCGCAATCGAAACGAGTTCCTATTTGTCGCGCGATTTCTTTACAAATGAGAGCATATATCTTCCCAACATGATAAACAGGATTTTTCCCATAAATCGACTCAACGGTTGATGGTCGCAAAGAAGAAATCAACCCTCGGCATCTATTCCCTCTGCCGCTGATTCCTTCTTCTCCATAATCAAGCGCAGAACCAATAACAGTAAGATAGCGTCCACGTCCGTTGTCTTTTTCGCTTCTAATTTTCTGATCTTGGGTATTAACTTGAATGGCTATGTTGAGCAGGTTGTCAAATTTCTCTTTTAGATATTTCCCTATGCTGTCTTCTACAAACACCTTGTGTTCAAAATATTCTTTTTGAGAGTGAATCTTATCAGCATGAAAAGGAACACAGAGAATAAGCTCAACAGTTTTCTCTCTGCGCAAAGCCATAATTTTTATATCACTACCGACAAAATCAAAACGCGGATATACTTCTGAGTCAAATTCATAAAAAAAACTTTCACTCGCCAAGACTATTTGCTCAAGCGCCGAAAGAGGCCAAAAGCTGACTATTGTGGCTGTGTCATTGGCGTGTGGATTTTTGCGCTCTGGTAAATCATCAATAGTCCTCGGATTAAACCAATAAGGAATCCTAGAACTTGAAGAAGTAAAAGTGTGAAATTCTAAATCACTATTAAAATTTAATCTAGAAAGAATCTTCCTAAAATAATTCTTTACTGCTGTAATTTGGATATTTTTGATATCAATTTCTTGATTACCAAAACTACGGCTCATTCTGCCAGCAAGCAATACTCGAAATGGCTTCAGTAGCTCACCGCGTCCATATTCAAGATCACACTGACCACCTAAAACTATCGCTTTATCAACATTATGGTGTAAGATTACACCAAAGTTTTTGAGGCAATACTTGGAATACGCAATAGAAATAGATTCAGCTATACCATCGGCTATTGTATCGGGATGACCAAGGCTTTTTCGCTCGACTATCTCTATCGGCTGTTGATCAGAATTGATTGATTTTTCTTTTACATATAAGTTCATAGCTTTGGCGATATAATTTTTCGATAAATTCAGGAATTTTTGCCAAAACAATTTATTTATTTCTTTCTTTCGTTTCTCAATAAAAATTGATTCATGTGTTCATAGTAGCGTAGTGTACCAAACTTTCATAGGCTTGAACGGGGCAATTTTAAAACATTTGGCTGATATGAATCAAGCTAGTTCTTTTAAATTATTGCCAAAACATCTCCCCGCGAAAGCCACAGGTGTTTTTTGGCTTAAGCCTCCATCTTAGAAAATTAATTTTTTTTATTTTTTGAAATTGCTTATATTGAATCAGACTCTGACAACTTCTACTATCTTTTGTATATTCATAGATGATTTTAAAGGCAAGTTTTTTTCAACGTTCGAGCGCCGAATAATTTAGTTTCTCGCTGAACGCGCAGTTCTTCTCGTGAAAAAGCAAGATAAAAATAACTTCGCGCAATTTCGGCGGCTAAACTGATGTGCGCATCGCGCAGGGTATAACCAGCCTGCTCAAGCAAAGCGTCTCGAGAGCGAAGATCGCTTCGCAACCTGCCAAAAAGATCAATCTCCCAAGAGGCATCAAAACCCGCGTTGTAAAGAGTTTGATATTGAAATCCGGCTGGCAATCCGCGCAGAGCCGCCAAGCTGGCAAGATTGCGATTATAGCCAACAGCGGCATTGACACGAGGAAGCATTGCAAAGATCGCCTCGTCCCTTAGATAACGCGCCTCTTCAACCCTGGCGACTGCGGCCGCAAGGGTGCGGTTATTTTCGATTCCTCTCTCGATTAACTTTGTAAGGAGGGAATCAGCAAAAACATTCCACCAGCTAACAAGATCGTTTTCGCTTCCATTTCCCATCAAAACTTCGCTTACTTGGGGGGAAACAAGCTGTTGCTGATGAAAAGAATTTAATTTCTCTTTATAGGTGTTACTGACCGAGCACGCTGGCAAAAAAGCCCCCCCTGCCGCCAATAAGAAAAACAACAAAAAATGCCGATATGAATTATTTTTTAATCTCAAAATTATTATAATTGATAACTAGATTGAAAAATGATTTTCCAAAACAAGCTTCGTTAAAAAGTTAAAAATAATAGAGTATTTAGCTCGCTCGAAAAAAAATTTTTAAAGACACTCTCTAAAGCAACTAATGAATCTTATCAAACCATTAATTAATACACTAGAGCGTTCTAGTTTTTAGATCTCACGCGTTGATTGAAAAATATCAAGCTTATCTTTAAGGCATTGGACATGGCGAACCGGGAGGATTAGGACAAGGTTGTGGATCTTGTTTTGGCAATGGCGCTGGTTGAACGGGGGGAGTTTCTGGCTCAGCAGGGTAACTAGGTTCTACTGGTGGCGCATCAGGCTTAACATCTGGTTCAACGCCAGGTAAAGTAATTCGTTCAGTAATAATTGCAAGATTCATGAAATTTTACCTACTTAAACTTTTAAAACTCTTGGATCTTTAAGGTAGTCCCTGCCCATTAAAAATAAATGAGCTCCGGTTTCAACGCGATTAGTTGACACTACCGATTTCATTATTTCTCTTTCCCAAAAGACAGTAAGCAGATCTGTCTCGCTGTCATCTTCTCCTAACAGTTGGGATAAATTCAAGCTAGGTTTAGGATAATAAGATAAATTATAAGAATCAACCAGTGGAAGAGCGTTTGATGGATCTTGGAACGCTTTTAACACACAAAGAACTGGAAAATCCCTAATTTTTAATCCCTTTTCATGTCCTGTCTTATGCCATCTAAGCAAATAATCCAGCATCAAAGGCAATTCTGTTTGGGTTGTAGCTGAGTATGGCACAAGCTGGTTTTTATACGCCCCATAACGAAGAAAAAATAAATTTGTCAGCTGTTGATAGGTTTTTACAACCTGACTTACTAGATCATGGTAATCCGCAAAAGGTTGTAAAACTTTCTCGCGATCTTCTACATTAGTTTTTCGCACTAACCAAGCAAGATGATGATGTCCCCAAATATCTTTCCATGTTTTAGAATTATCCGTTCGTTCCCAAGCAAGAAGCGGCTCCCAGCCAACAGGCAAGGCATTGCTCATTCCGCCAAAAAGCACCGAACCGGAAGATATATTAAGAGGGGGCATCTTTGCCATTGTTGCCACTCTTATTAAATCTAAATAAGAAACAGGTTGAGAGCTATCTCCAAGATCCTTAGTACCACTTTTAGGTCCATCTTTGAGATTGTATAGAGATTTGCCAAGCAGTCTTTCTATAATCTTAGTTGGAATTAAAAATGCCGAATCATCGTAAGAGCCAATTCGGTGATCGTTATTAATAAGATAACTATAATTAATGCCATCAACATTAAATCTATCATCTTTATTGATAACAACCAAATAAGACCGCGTTAATAAAAATGAAGTTTCTTTAAAAGCTTCAAAAGTCTCGTTTGCGTATCGATAAGAGGCTTTATATTCCCACAGGTGATCACTAGAAGAGTGATCTAAAAAAAACATCTTTTTAATCTTTGGTCCTGTTAATAAAAAACCCCTTCCTGGATGGGTTTCAATTTTGGAAGAATGCACACCTTGAACCATTTCAAAACAATCTTCGCCAAACTTCGCTATTAAACTTGGAGATCCATTTGGAAGCCTTCTAGCTTCCATTGTTAATTCTCTAAAAAGAGTATAACTATGGACCCTAGCTTGACCGACAAGCTTGGCAGTTTCAGAAACGGCGGTTTCGCTTCTTGAATTTGCACTTAAAAAAGGGTGAGAACCGTACCATGCTTCTTGCTTTAAGGTTTCCATCATTTCGGAGGTTAACTTTGGATTTTTTGACAAATAAAGATCTATCAAAAAGTTAACGCTCAGCCGCTTTTCTCTATTTTCATATCTCTCCTCGCTAGCTCGATGCGGAACAAACAAAGAGTCGATAATTGCTAAATAAAGCTTTTGAAAATCTCGCCCTCGCGAATCTCCAATATCAGGATCTCCGCGATCATTAATCCATTCCAAATGCTGAAAAAACAAATTTGATGCTGGAGGCTTTAACGATAAAGCGGCGTAATTAAAAAGATGAGCAAAATATGGCAGAGTGTCCTTAGGAAGATCGCAAATCATCTCAAAAACACGGAGACCTTGAGGAGTTAAATCTTGATTGGAATCAAGAAGAGCTAACTTGTTAAGGTTTTTGATAGTTTGAGGTCCAAAATTGTGGTTTTTATAAGAATTGTTTTGGTTGTTTAAATAAAATTCGGCTATATCTTTTAATAATTTTTGATACTCTTCTGTTTGAGGGGCTAAATCGGATAGCTCTAATTTTGGTGGCAAAGGTAGGTTAACTTTAATCCCCTTTACTTCCGGTTCTTTTCTTGCATTTTGATGTTTATCATTAAAACCAGGGGATTGTTGAGCCATAAAAAACAAAAAGCTTTATCTCAAGTTAATCAGCCTAGAGTAATACAGTTAACAAGTGAATGTAAATAGAACAGTGTTATTTTAATCCCTTGAGGATTTCGGAGAAGAAAGAGAGCAAAATTCGAGCTTGGCGGGCATCTGGTGCGGTTCGGCGCAAAAGGTTTTTAAGTTCATAAACTACTCGCGGATTGGAATTGCGCCTAGTAAAATCTCTTTTTAAAATTATCTCGTCAATCATCGCATCCAGCCTAAAAAACTCGTTCCAAGTCGGAAGCTCGTTGGCTTTGCCCAGATTGTTCCTGTTGGCAACAGATAGCTCTGGACGAGCTATCTCGTAAAGTGCCAGCAAAACCGATTGCGCTAAGTTAAAAGCCGGATAATCCTGATGAGAAGGCAGCCTTACCACATAACGGCACTCTTTAAGGTGGCAATGGTGCAAGCCGTTGTCTTCGGGACCAAACAATAAAGCCACCCTGCCGTTTAGCGCTGGCGAGACTTTTTCAAGCCAATCTCCAAAAAGAAGATTTTCATAGGCAAAGCTTTCGGTTTTCGCGGCGAAACCAACAACTTCTGTCGCCTCAGACAAAGATTCTTCAAAGGTGTTATAAATTTTCGCTTGCGCAAGCAGGTCCTCCGCCCATCTGGCAGTGATTTTCGCTTTTTCAAAAGAATATCCCCTAGGAGCGACCAAAGAGAGCCGAGAAAACCCTAGATTTTTCATGGCGCGCGCAACCGAACCCACGTTCAGGCTCTCTTGAGGCTCAACTAAAATAACTTCGAACAGATCAAACGTTTTATCAGAAATGTTATCTCTCATACAATCAAGCCGCTAATGGTATCGGACAGGAAAGAGTAGTCGCGATTGCTCTATAAAGCATCTTTTGATCATCACTCCAAAAACCATCATAATTAGTAGCGGCAATAACCCCAGCCAAAAACTGCTTCTTCACCAGCGGCGCCGCCAAAGCGAGCTTATCAAGCGCCGCTCCAAGCTCAATAAGAGTCATAAATTTCTTCTGCTTTTCAAAAAATTCACGATCACTCTTGAAAGCAATCACGGAGGCGCCGCGCTCAAAAGCTTTCCAAGCAGATTCAATATCCGTTTTGCCTCGTAAACTAACAGCGGCTAAAATCATTAAAGCTTGCTCAGATAAATCATCTAAGCTTTGATATTTTTGGCCGCTATCTTTTTGCTCTTTAAAATATCTTTTTAAAGGAACAAAAATAATTTTTGCCATGATAAATTCAAAAAAATCCAGTTTTTGATCTAGATTAATCAACTTTTCAACATAACCTTTAAACTGCCGATATTGATCCAAAGAAAGCCCATAAAGGGTTGGCAAGGCAAGTTCAAGCAAAACTAACTTTAACTCTGAATCAAAGTTATTCGCGAAATCTCGCTTAATAATATTTTGAACCTTCAATACTTCGGCAAGCAGGAATGGCTCCAAAATGCCATCAAGTTGACTCTCTAAAACAGATTGAGCGCCTTGGCTTTCTGCGTGGTTGATAAGCAGAGAGATAACAACGGCGCGCGCGCCAAAAATGTTATGGCAAGCATCAACCAACTCCTCTGGCAGTTGCTCAAGATAAGCGCGAGCTTTGCTGACAGAACGATCGTTGGTCGTTCCTATCAAAGTTATTTCAGAATCAATAATTGGAGTGCTTTTCGGGAGAAGATCATTTTGCGCTTTATCTTTCAAAGGAACAGCAAAACTAACCGCTCCCTCTTGAACCGGCAAAGGCTCATATTCAACCGTGGCTCCTTGTTCAATCGCCGATTGCGAGAAGAAGCCGCGAATTTTGCTAATCCGCTCGCTTATTGGGGGGTGGGTAGAAAAAAGAGCGTAAAAAAAATGGCTAACACCTCTACTAAAATACATATGACTTGCGACTTCCGCTTGACTTGCTTTAATTTCGCCGCCAACACCATTTTTAATTTTAGTCAGGGCACCCGCTATTCCGTCCGGATTGCGGGTAAACTGAACGGCGGCGGCATCAGCTAAAAATTCTCTTTGCCGCGAAACGGCGGCTTTAATAAGGTAACTCGCAAAAACCCCTACATAGCCGATGGCGAAAAGTCCAATTCCGAAAAAAGCAAAGACTGACCACCATTTTTCCGATTCATCATATTCTTTATCCGAACCAGTGCCGATCTCATAAAAAAATCGCCCGATTAAGGCTATCAGCAGTAAACCGTGCAAGATTCCTATCATCTTTAAGTTGAGCCGCATATCGCCATTTAAAATATGGCTAAACTCGTGCGCCACAACTCCTTGGAGTTCGTCACGATTTAATTGCTCAAGCGCTCCTTTAGTAATCCCGATCACGGCACGATTTGGATCAAGTCCGGCGGCAAAAGCGTTAATGCTAGTTTCTTTTTTAAGCAAAAAAACTCTCGGAACAACAACGCCGGAAGCAATCGACATCTCTTCGACTATATTCAATAGTTTACGCTCTTTCTGATCTCGAGTAACTGGATTGATTGGCTCTCCTCCCAAAGCCATCGCCAAGCGATCTCCTCCTTCGCCTAAGATAAAAAATTTCCAAGCCGCTCCCAAAGAAACTATCCCCAAATGGGCTATGAGACAGATTAAAAAAAGATGCGGTTGCCAAAGAGAAAATTCTTTCAACCAGCCAAGTTTATCAGCCGAAGCGCTTGGCAAAGCAAAAATCAGTAAAAAATAAGAAGCAACAACTAAGAAGAGCAAAACAACCGCATAAACCAACAGAAAAAAAGTTGTTCTTTTCTTCGCTTGTTCCTGATGTTCAAAAAAATCCATCAGAATATTCAGCCTAGAAAGTTACTTTAACGGGTTCTTTTTCCATTTTATTCTCAATCTCAAAGAGAGCGGCTGGTTGAAATCCAAAATTATTCGCCACAAAAACGTTCGGAAAAACTTCGCGGGTATTGTTGTAAGTCATTACCATGTCGTTGTAAGCCTGCCTAGCAAACGAAATTTTATTTTCAGTGCTGGAAAGTTCTTCCATAAGCTGGTTGATAGTGGCATTCGCCTTAAGATCCGGATAGTTTTCCGAAAGAGCAAACAATCTGCCCAAAGTTTGAGAGAGAGCATTTTCGCTTTTCATTAAAGAATGCATAGCCCCAGCGTCGGCTGGATTAGCGGCCGCTAGTTGATTAGAACTGACAGCTTGAGCACGAGCTTGAATTACGGCTTCAAGAGTCTCTCTTTCATGTTTAATATACCCTTTGGCAGTTTCAACTAAATTTGGGATCAGATCGTAACGTCTTTTTAACTGAACATCGATCTGCGCGAAAGCATTTTTGACACGGTTTCGCAAAGAAACAAGCCGGTTGTAAATACCTGCGACAAACACAGCTATAAAGAAAATGATCCCTGCAAAAATAATAAATGTTGTCATGTTTAGTAAAAAATAAAAGCTTTAGAGATAAAAAAGATAAAGGAGACCTTCACTAAAAATAACAGATCAAGGCTTGATTTATAAGGGTAAAAATTGCTTAGCTATTTATTACATGTCCAACCAAAAGAAGCTGGTGTATTAGCAGGTGCGCCGCTAGCGGTCAACCTTATAGAAACAAGATCTGAAGCTGATAACGAAACACTGCTTGAGCCATTACAAGACGTAGTGGAAGCCGCAATCGTACAGGTTAGAGTTGTAGCGCTACCATTAGCCATAAGAGTTATAGTTCTACTTGTACCCGCACTAGGAGCGGTAACAACATTAAAATAAATATCTGCTGTCGTGCAATCAGTTGGCATTGTAGATCGCATAACATTTTCAGTAGCATTTATGGTTGCTGTGCTACCAGAGGAGGCAGCAAATCTAGTTGCCGATGAATTGATGCTAACAATATTTCCTATAAATGGGATCGTATAGGAGTTTGGACCTGTCGGGCCTGTGGATCCAGTGGGGCCTGTTGGTCCGGTTGATCCTGTTGGTCCTGTTGACCCTGCTGGTCCAGTAGCGCCGGTTGCACCTGTCGGACCAGTGGCTCCCGTAGCTCCGGTGGCTCCTGTCGAGCCCGTTGCTCCGGTTGCTCCAGTTGCTCCCGTAGCACCTGTTGCACCGGTTGCACCGGTCGGACCAGTGGCTCCCGTCGCTCCAGTTGCACCGGTTGGTCCTGTATCACCCTGATCTCCTTGTGCTCCCGTAGCTCCGGTGGCACCTGTCGGACCAGTGGCTCCCGTAGCTCCGGTGGCTCCTGTCGAGCCCGTTGCTCCGGTTGCTCCAGTTG
>CALMIO010000014.1 GCA_937864035.1 uncultured Pseudomonadota bacterium
GGTAGCGAATTTCTGTTATCAAAGATTCTTTTAGATCTTTGCGTAAAAAAATAATTTAATTGAGTCTTGAGATCTCAAAATTTTTATTAAATTTGTCGATATAAAAAGTGAGAAATTGGCTTATATTATCAACTCAAGTTGATTGTTTCTTAATTCTTTTATTGGCGGAATATTTTTACGATTAATTGTTATAAGATTTTTAGAAATATTGCTGATGAAAGCTAAAGATTGTCCTAAATCTAAATTAACGCGAGGTTTTACTCTGATTGAACTGCTTGTGACTGTTGCCATAATCGGAATTTTAACTGCTATCGCCATCCCCAATTTTTCTGAATATCGCAAAAGGGCTTATGATGTTGTTGCCCAATCGGATCTGAGGAACTTAGTTACCGTGGTTACCGCTGTTATTTTTGATGGTTCGATAAATCCAGCGATTTTAGGCGAGCTAATGACCGACAGCGCTGTTGCTGATTTTTCCGGTTTTCGCTCAAGCAAGAATATTGAGATGGCTCTTTTGGTGGATTTGAGTGATAGCGGCGAGTATTTTGTTGGTGGCGCTTATCATCCACTTGGCACAAAGGTTTTTTGTTATAACAGTCTTAACAACGCTCTTTTTGAAAGTATACCAATAGATTCTGGTCTCTGCTCTGCTGGCGGCGTCGGTGGAGGCGGCGCTGGCGGCTCAGATCCCGATGTTGGTAGCGGAGGCGAGTGCCCTCCAGACACATTTTTTGATGGTTTGAACTGTGTAGCAATGGGTGGCGGAGGAGGAATGGGGATACCGTAATAGATTTTATGTTACCAAGCGTTATTTGGCAGTTTTATTCTAAAATTCTTCCAGCGCCACTTTAGTTTTAGCTCGAAAATTTCACCGAGAAAATAAAAAGTATTTTAGTAAGCTTGTTATCCTTATAAAAATTTTGCCACCTTTATTTTTTTGGAAGTGGGTAGGTTTTGCATTTTTAACAACAAAACTTCCTAAAAAACTTAAAATTATACGGACAAGATCGCGATCCGGTAACCATTGCCTTTTAAAATATCGCTTGCCGATTGTAAAAAAACAATAATTTTTAAATTTCAAAAAATAATTTTCAATTTCTTCAAAATCA
>CALMIO010000015.1 GCA_937864035.1 uncultured Pseudomonadota bacterium
AAAGTCCTCGATTTGTCGTCGCCGGCTCTGGCTAGGAGGTAAGATCGTTTGCCGCCAATTTTGAGAGCCGAATAAATCGGCGGAGTTTGTTTTATAAATCCTATATATTCTGGAATCATTTTTTTTAACTCTTCAATCGTCGGAAGATGGGAGCTTTCTTTTATGATTTTGCCGGTAAGATCATCTGTGTCGGTGGCGGTGCCAAAAGTAATTTCTCCCTCGTACTCTTTGAGTCCAGCTTCTGGAGCGAAAGCAAGTTTAGTGCAGGAGGCGCTAAGCGCGACAAGTAAGCCGCTGGCAAATGGATCAAGGGTGCCGCTGTGTCCGATTTTGGCAAGCTTTAACCGTCTTTTAACTATATTTAAAGCTTGGGCAGATGATATCCCTATTGGTTTATCGATTAGCAAAATACCGCTTTGTGAGGTCACCGCCTAATTACCTTGAGATGTTTTAAATTATATACATTTTTGATTATAAATTGATTTAGCGAAAGGAAAAATTCTTTCAATCAAGTCGCGCAAATACTTTTTGAAATTCTTCTTTTAACTTTTCAATTAACTTTCCTAGATCTTGCCTCCAGCGAAAGGCGGCCGCCATTTTGTGTCCGCCGCCGCCAAAACCAGCGGCGATTGCCGCCACGTCTAAGTTTTCTTTGCTCGACCGCAAACTTACCCTCCAAATCTCTCCATCTTGTTTGATTAAAGCTCCTGCTAAGACACCTTTAATGTCACGCAGGTTTTCGACTAGTCCATCAACTTCTTTTTCGGTGCAATGAAATTTTTTATACAAGGCATCACTTACGACTCCGAGTGCAAGTCGGTTATCAAAAATAAATTCAGCGTTTAGAATAACTTCTGCTTTGAGTTTAGTGACATTCAGGGGAAAATCGGCAAAGATTGCTTGATGCACTTTTGTTATTTCTGCTCCGGCGGCAATTAATTTCCTTGCGATCTCTAGAGTCCGCGCCGAAGTTGAGTTATAGCGAAACGAGCCGGTATCGCCAACTATTCCATACATTAGTGCGGTTGCGATTTCGGGGGTGATTTCGCACTTTAGGGCGACAGCGAGCTCATAGATCATTTCGCTAGCAGATGATGAGACTGGATTAATCCAGTTTAATTTGCCAAAACCATCGTTAGAAAAATGGTGATCGATATTGATGATATTTGCCGTTTTTAATCTTTCGATCTTTTCCTCTCCGATCCTCTCAAAACTGCCGCAATCAACAACAATAAGCCATTG